>PAJO01000053.1 GCA_002706085.1 Alcanivoracaceae bacterium
CCATAAACTCTAATTTCTAGGAAGGTGATTCTTCATGCCTCAGGTGAAGGTGAAAGAAGGCGAACCGTTTGACGTGGCCCTGCGCCGTTTCAAGCGTGGCTGTGAAAAAGCGGGCATCCTGTCTGAAGTGCGTCGTCGCGAGCAGTACGAGAAGCCCACTCAAGAGCGTAAGCGTAAGCGTGCCGCAGCCGTCAAGCGTCACCTGAAAAAACTGCAGCGTGAGCAACTCGCTCGCAAGCGCCTTTACTAAGCACCGCTGAGTAGAGACGTCTGATGAGTGCGCTCAAAGAGCAGCTCACTGCAGCCATGAAAGACGCCATGCGTGCCAAAGACAAGGCACGTCTTGGCGTTTTTCGTATGGCGCTGGCAGCCATCAAGCAGATCGAAGTGGACGAGCGCATCGAGCCCGATGACGAACGTGTGCTGGCCCTGCTCGACAAGCTGATCAAACAGCGCAAGGACTCTGCCACCCAATACCGTGACGCCAACCGTGCCGATCTGGCCGAGGTGGAAGAAGCGGAAATGGCCGTGCTCCAGGAATTCCTCCCCGAACCGCTGACCGATTCGGAAATCGAGACCCTGATCGATGAAACCATTGCCAGCACCGGTGCCGCCGGCATGCAGGACATGGGCAAGGTCATGGGCATTCTCAAGCCGCAACTGCAAGGCCGTGCCGACATGGGCGCCGCCAGTGGCAAAGTACGCGCCAAGCTGAACAGCTAAACCGCCCCTGCAGCCAACCACATTCCACATAGATACCTGATCTTCCGCGTCATTAAGGACGCAGGTGTTGCCTTCGAACACCACCGCATCTTCAAAGCGTGCGGTGATCGTGGCTTGTGTGTTCTTATCGAAAGTAAAGGTCTGGGTAGCTTCATTACCGGCAATGTCGGTACCGGTAAGCGTCAGGGTCAACTCCCCATCCGCCAGCGTCCACAGATCTACCCCATCGAGGGCCCAGTCGTTCACCCCGTCCAGACTCTGATCACCACTACGGTGACCTGCTGACCCTCCTCCACCTCCGATACCGTTCCAGTGAAGCCCGCGTTCAGGCCTTCATTGGCATTAAGGTAGTTGGCAACCCCGCCTGGCAATTCTGCATCCACAAATTCCGCGGTGATGGCCGCAAGAGTGTCCATCTCTACGGTATCGGTAATCGCGGCCGGGTTGCCGGCCTGATCCACCGTCTCGGCCGTCAGAGTTAGGGTGCCATCGTCAAACACCGACAGATCCACATCCGGCACCGACCAGGCACCGGAGGCATCCAGTTGCGCGGTGAAGGTCAAATCCGGATGGCTTCCGCCACTGACCGTGACTGCAACCTGCGCCCCTTCCTGCACGTTGACAAAGGTGCCGGAAAGCGTGTTCTCTACCGCCTCAATGGCATTGATCACCGCATCCGGGGTATCGGCGTCAGTGTCAGCTTGCACTGTAATGCCTTCGGCAAGGGTATCGATAATGCTGTTATCGGCACCACTGACGCGGTTGCCGTAGGGGTCGGCATAGGTGGCAATGGCGACAATGGGCCCTTCCGCCAGGGAAGACAGATCCGCACTCGGGATCTCAAAACGGTCATCCATCACCGTGGCCTGGAACGTCAGGCTATTCCCCTGAGAATCGACCACCACGACATCGACAACGATCTCGTCCATGATGTTGAACGTGGTGCCAACCAGATCCACCTCTGTGTGCTCAAAGCGGTTGATGTAGCCATCTCCGCCATCAAGGATATCGATACTGATCTAAGCGTTGTTGGGCAACAGATCCGCTGGCGGCCCTTGTTTGACAGTGCGGTCGCTACCGGCGTCATTGGCAATGCCGCGGGTATCATGCCCCGAATCCGGCGTTATCTCGGGGGCATCGCGCAGCACATTGGTGAAAAAACTGGCAAGTGAGGATTGGCTGCCAGAGGAAGCCAGATCGTTAAGCGAACCATCGCTTGGGAGGGTTCAGTACCGGCACATCGGGGTCCAGGATTTCATCCGGGCCCAACGGCACCAGCGTACCGTCGTCCAGCAGTTTCCAGACCACCCCATTCAGCTGCAAATATGCCTGTACAGCCTGAGAACTTCCCTCTGCCATGGAGTCCTGCCTTGAATCACTGATTTTACGGTATTATTCACGTCTGAATCCGGTTTCTCTACCCCCTTTGGGGAAAGCAGGGAGACGGTCTCGCCTCCCTGTCAGACTACCCCCTTGTAACACTTTCTGGTTGAATACACAGTCTTTTGGCGCAAACTCTTCCCATGGCCCGCATCCCGGAAAATTTCGTTCAGGATCTTCTCGCTCGCACCGATCTGGTAGAACTGATCGATGCCCGTGTGCCATTGAAAAAAACCGGACGCAATTACAGCGCCTGCTGCCCGTTCCATCAGGAAAAAACCCCCTCGTTCACCGTCGCCCCGGACAAGCAGTTCTACTACTGTTTTGGCTGCGGAGCGTCCGGCAATGCGGTGGGCTTTCTGATGGAATACGAGCACATGAACTTCCCGGAGGCCGTCAAGCAGCTGGCCAGCCGGGCCGGTATGGAAGTGCCGGAAAGCCGGCCAGAAACCGCGGCCGACAAACAACGCAAGGACCGCCTACAGTCCCTTTACGACCTGCTGAGCCGCGCCGAGCGTTTTTACAGCCAGCAGCTCCGCCAGGCCCCGGAAAAACAAAAGGCCGTCAGCTATCTGAAAAATCGTGGCCTGAGTGGCGAAATCGCAAAGAAATTCGCGATCGGCTTCGCCCCACCCGGCTACGACAACCTGATCAATGGCCTGTCGCTCACCGAGTCCGCGCTGGAGCAGGCCCTGACCGCCGGGCTACTGGTGCGCCGTGAAGACACCGGCCGGGTGTACGACAAATTTCGCGACCGCATCATTTTCCCTATCCGTGACAGCCGTGGCCGCACCATCGGCTTCGGTGGTCGGGTGCTGGGCGATGGCAAGCCCAAATATTTGAATAGCCCGGAAACCCCGGTCTTTCACAAGGGCCAGGAGCTTTACGGCCTGTGGGAATGGCGCCAGAGCCGCGACCGCAGCGATCGCCTCTATGTGGTGGAAGGCTACATGGATGTGATTGCCCTGACCCAGCACGGCGTGCCCAATGTGGTAGCCACCCTGGGCACCGCCACCACCGAAGATCATGCCCGCAAACTGTTCCGACAGGTCAACGAGGTAATCCTCTGCTTCGACGGCGACAAGGCCGGGGTACGCGCCGCCTGGCGGGCGCTGGAATCCCTGCTCCCGGCCCTGGACGACGGCAAGCAGGTCCGCTTCCTGTTTCTGCCCGACGGCGAAGATCCTGACACCTTGGTCAGAGCCCAGGGCCCCGAAGCCTTGCGCGCACTCACCGACCAGGCAGATACCCTGTCCACCTACCTGTTCCGCCACCTCTCCGAAGGGCTGGACCTGAATACCGTGGATGGCCGGGCACGACTGGCGCGGCTCGCCCTGCCCTATCTCGACAAGCCAGCCGGCCCGGTTTATCGCGCCCTGCTGACAGAAGAACTGGCCCGCCTCACCCGGCTGGACAAGGAATCGCTCAGTCAGCTCAAACCGGCCAAGCCGGAACCGACCCCGGCAGCTCCCACGCCACGCCCGCAAGCCACCCAGCAGAGCTGGGGCGAGGAACCCCCTCCCGCCGAGTGGGGCGATGCCATGCCGCCACCAGAGCAAGACGCGTTCTACCCTGCAGATGACCTGCCTCCCATGGAGGATCTGGGTCACTCACCTCGTCACACCAGCGGCCGCCGCAAGGGACCGCTGACCATGGTGGAACGCCTGGTGCTGGTACTGCTGGACTACCCGCAACTCATCGAAGCACAGCCGCTGCCCGACGGGGTTGAGCAGCTCCCCATCCCGCACATTGATTTGCTGATCCAGGTCGCGGGTCTGTGCCGCCAGAACCATCGCCCTGCGGCCTTGCTGGGCGCGCTCATGGCCCTGGAACAGGGCGAAACCATGGCAAGGCTGCTCAAGGCCAGCCTCAAACCGCCCATGGAAGAAGCCATGGCGACCCGATTGTGGCAGGACGCCCTCTCTCAGCTGGAAGTGGCCCGCCTCGAAGCGGCGCTGGCAGAGGTCGAACAAGCCGGCATCCCCGACGCCTCACACTGGCAGGAACTGCACAAAGCCCTGGCCGAAGCCCGCCAGCACGCCCGCAAGCCCTTCCACTAGCGCCCCAAGCCTAACCCCTTGTTTTTTCAGTTGGCTATCAACTATCAACTGTCCACTGCCAACTACCCAACCCCTTGCAATTACTGGCCGTAATCCCCATCTCCCGGTATAATACGCCGTTTTCCCACGCCACCATCACGCTGGAGGCACCCCGCAGGGAGCGGCGGGCCATTCAGCACGACGAGACGGGCTTAATTGCATGACAAGTCAGAAGCAGCAGCAACAATCCCAGCTGAAGCAGTTGATTGCCCTCGGCAAGGAACAGGGTTACCTGACCTACGCCGAAGTGAATGACCATCTGCCGGAGTCCATTACCGACACCGACCAGGTGGAAGACATCATTCAGATGATCAACGACATGGGCATCACCGTGGTCGAAAAGGCCTCCGACGCCGACCAGTTGATGATCGATGAAAGTGCCGACAGCACCGATGAGGTTGCCGCTGAAGAAGCTGCCGCGGTACTCGCTTCCGTAGAAAGCGAACCCGGCCGCACCACCGACCCGGTGCGCATGTACATGCGTGAAATGGGCACCGTGGAGCTGCTGACCCGCGAAGGCGAAATTGAAATCGCCAAGCGCATCGAAGAAGGCACCCGTGAAGTAATGCACGCCCTGGCCTTCTGGCCCGGTGCCGTCGACATGCTGATCGACGAATACGCCCGCGTGGAAAACGAAGAACGCAAGCTGACCGACATCATTGCCGGTTACCTGGATCCCAATGACGATGGGGCAGCTGCCACCAACGCCAACAAGGAACCTACCTTCGCGGAAAAAGCCAAGAAGGAACAGGAAAAGAACAAGGAAGAAGAAGACGACGATGCTGACGACAACGACAGCAACGACGACGATGATTCCGATGAAGATGAAGGCGGCCTCGATCCGGTACTGGCTGCCGAGCGTTTCGAGCTGCTGAAAAAGCTCCACGAAAAAGCCGAGCGCTCCCTGAAGCGCAACGGCCGCGACCACGCCAGCTCCGCCAAGGCTCTGGAAGCCCTGGCTGAACACTTCACCCTGTTCAAGCTGGTGCCACGCATCTATGACGAAATGCTGGTCGGCGCACGTAACAACCTGGATCTGGTGCGCAAGTTCGAGCGTCAGATCATGAGCAGCGCCATCCGCCGCGGCGGCATGGATCGCAAGGATTTCATCAAGCAGTTCCCGGGCAATGAAACCGACATGGGCTGGGTAGACACCCAGCTCAAGACCAAAAAAGGCAAAGCCATTGCCGACAAGCTGAGCGTCGTCAAAGAAGACATTCAGCGTGCCCAGCGCAAGATCATCACCATTGAAGAAGTGATCGGTCTGCCGGTTGGCGACATCAAGGAAATCAACCGTCGCATCTCCATTGGTGAAGCGAAAGCCCGCCGCGCCAAGAAAGAAATGGTGGAAGCCAACCTGCGTCTGGTAATTTCCATCGCCAAGAAATACACCAACCGCGGCCTGCAGTTCCTCGACCTGATTCAGGAAGGCAACATCGGCCTGATGAAAGCGGTGGACAAGTTCGAATACCGTCGTGGCTACAAGTTCTCTACCTACGCCACCTGGTGGATCCGTCAGGCTATCACCCGCTCCATCGCGGATCAGGCGCGCACCATCCGTATTCCGGTACACATGATCGAGACCATCAACAAGATCAACCGGGTACAGCGTCAGATGCTCCAGGAAATGGGCCGCGAGCCGACCCCGGAAGAACTGGGCGTGCGCCTGGAAATGCCGGAAGACAAAGTCCGCAAGGTACTGAAGATCGCCAAAGAGCCGATCTCCATGGAAACCCCCATCGGTGACGATGAAGATTCCAGCCTGGGCGACTTTATCGAAGACGGCAACATGGAATCCCCGGTGGACTCCGCCACTTCGCTGGGCCTGGAAGAAGCCACCCGCGAAGTGCTGGCCAACCTCACCGCCCGTGAAGCCAAGGTCCTGCGCATGCGCTTCGGTATCGACATGAACACCGACCACACCCTTGAGGAAGTGGGCAAGCAGTTCGACGTGACCCGTGAGCGTATCCGTCAGATCGAAGCCAAGGCCCTGCGCAAGCTTCGCCACCCGAGCCGCAGCGAACACCTGCGCAGCTTCCTGGACGGCGACCTGTAAGCCTTGCAAAAAAATGCCGGCCCCCGAATAATCGGCGGCCGGCATTTTATTGCCCCTCTGTTTTCTCCGGGCCTATAGCTCAGTTGGTTAGAGCAGTCGACTCATAATCGATTGGTCCCAGGTTCAAGTCCTGGTGGGCCCACCAATTTCTTTTTAATTCCAGAAAAAACTGTTCTTGTAACCATAGTTTGGCCGTTTTGGACAAACTATGGTGATAATGCAGGCATAGTTTGTCCGCACCGCCTTTCATCGCCACACCAACCACTGCCCGACCTCTCATAATTTAAGTCAAACTGACAAATTGCCACCCCTTTTCATAAAACATGGTACTCTCGGGCTTTATCCCTAAAACAAAAGTACCAGAGGCACAGCCATGATCCGCTGCCATCTCGCCCGCATGATGGGCGAGCACAAGATGCGTATTGCCGACGTCGCCAGAGAAACGGGGTTAAGCCGCGCCACAGTGACCCTACTTTATAAAGAGACAGCACAGAAAGTGGATCTGGACGCCATTGAGAAGCTCTGCCGGCTTTTTGATTGCCAGGTAGGCGAGCTGCTTGAACTGATACAAGAATAAACAGGGAATGTTATGAAGCTTAATGGCTCTCCTTTTAACGAAGACACTCGCGTAAAGATTCCTACCATCCTTCATCTGATGAAGCTGGGCTATCAGTATCTCTCACTTAAAGGTCAAAACAGGGACCTGGATACCAATATATTCCCGGAGCTGTTTGCTGCGGCGATTATCAGAATCAATCCGGGCATTGAGACCGACGATGTAAGTCGCCTGCTCGAGGATATAAAGCTGGAACTCGACAACGAAGACCTTGGTCGAGCCTTCTTTGAGCGCCTGACAGACCGATCGAATACAAAACTTATCGACTTTGAAAACTTCAACAATAACAGTTTTCATGTCGTCACCGAGCTGACCTGTCAGAATGGTGACGAGGAATTCCGGCCTGACATCACTTTGTTGATCAATGGCATGCCGCTGGTCTTTATAGAGGTAAAAAAGCCCAACAACCGGGAAGGCATTCTTGCTGAGCGCGACCGCATCAATAAACGCTTCCAGAACCCAAAGTTCAAGCGTTTCGCCAACATCACCCAGTTCATGATTTTCTCTAACAACATGGAGTATGACGACGGCGAACCGGAACCTGTGCAAGGGGCTTTCTACGCCAGCACTTCCTACCACGGCCCCGTATTCAATTACTTCCGCGAGGAAGAAATACTGAACCTCACTGCACTTCTGAAGCCATTATCCGATGAAGACGAACTAAGGGTACTCAAAGACAACAATCTGGAAGTTATACGCAGCAACCCAGAGTTTCAGACCAACAAGCAGCCTGAACGCCCAACCAACCGTATCTGTACATCACTGGTCAGCCGTGATCGCTTATCATTCATCCTGCGTTATGCACTGGCCTATGTAGCTGAGACTGATGGCCTGCAAAAGCACATCATGCGCTACCCTCAGTTGTTTGCCACCAAGGCCATTGAACGCAAGCTTAATGAGGGCGTAAAGAAAGGCATCATCTGGCACACCCAAGGTAGCGGCAAAACGGCGCTGACCTATTACAACGTGCGCTTTCTAACGGACTATTACCAAAATCGGCAGGTCATTCCCAAGTTCTACTTCATCGTGGACAGGCTTGACCTTCTACAACAATCTCAGCGGGAATTCACAGCGCGAGGGCTTACGGTACATACCATCAACTCCCGTGATGCCTTTGCCAAAGACATTAAAGCCACACAAGTGATTCACAACCATTCCGGCAAGCCGGAAATAACCGTGGTGAACATCCAGAAGTTTCAGGACGACCCGGATGTCTTGTCCACCAAAGACTATGACATCAACATTCAGCGCATCTTCGTTCTGGATGAAGCCCATCGCAGTTATAACCCCAAAGGAAGCTTTCTGGCTAACCTTTATCAGTCCGATCCCAACGCCATCAAGATCGCTCTAACGGGGACTCCATTGATCGTTGACGAGGACAAAACCAGAAAGAACCCGGATTCCAAAGCCATCAGCTCCAAGCAGATCTTTGGCGACTATATCCACAAGTACTATTACAACGCCTCCATCGCCGATGGTTACACCCTGAGACTGATCCGCGAAGAGATCTCCACCAACTACAGGATGGTGCTACAACAGGCCTTAGAGGATGTAGAAGTCCAAATGGGGGATGTCGATCGCAAGCTCATCTATGCCCATCCGAGCTTTGTAGAGCCCATGCTGGATTACATCGTTGCCGACTTTGAGAAAAGCCGTGCAGCCCTTAATGATGCCAGTATCGGCGGTATGGTGATTTGTGACAGCTCAAATCAGGCCAAGCAGATGTTTGACATCTTCAATGGCGTCTACGCAGAAGCCGCTAGCCAACCGTATGAACTGAAGGATTCTGCAAAAGCCCTGGTTGCAGCAGCAAAACCAGACAGCTATGCCGCAAAAGCAAAACAGGGCAATAAAGTCAAGAACGCAGCACTAATCTTGCATGACATCGGCAGCAAAGAAGAGCGCAAAGACTGGGTAGAAGACTTTAAGGCGGGGAAGATAGACTTCCTTTTCGTCTATAACATGCTACTCACCGGCTTTGATGCCAAACGCCTGAAAAAGCTCTATCTGGGCCGGGTCATCCGTAAGCACAACCTGTTGCAGGCACTCACACGGGTTAACCGCACCTATAAGGATTTCCGCTACGGCTACGTCGTGGATTTTGCCGACATTCGTAAAGAGTTTGATGCTACTAACAAAGCCTACTTCGACGAGCTTCAGTCAGAGCTGGGCGATGAAATGGAGCACTACTCCAATCTGTTCAAATCACAGGAAGAGATCGCGGCAGAGATAGATCATATCAAAGACGTACTGTTCCGCTTTGATACCGAAAACGCCGAGATCTTCACCGACCAAATCAGCCAGATTCAGGATCGTGAAACCGTACTGGCGCTGAAAAAGGCGCTGGAAAACGCCAAAAGCCTATACAACTTGATCCGTTTGCAAGGCGACTACGAGTTACTGGAACAGCTGGACTTTGCCAAGCTCAATATCCTCTATCGGGAAACCTGCAACCACCTCGATATGCTCAACCTGAAAGACAGCATCGAACAAGGCACCGACACCGCCAACCTGCTGAATGTCGCCCTTGAAGATGTGGTGTTCCGATTTATCAAGGTAGGCGAAGAAGAGCTGGTATTGGCTGATCAGTTAAAGAACACCTTGCGCCAAACCCGCGAAGCCCTGGCCAGCAACTTTGATCAGCAGGACCCTAAATTTGTCAGCCTGAAAGAAGAACTGGAAAGGCTGTTCAAGAAAAAGAACCTCAGCGAGGTCACACAGGATGAAATGGTCGCCAATATCGACGCGCTCAATAAGATTCACGATCGCGTTAAAGAGCTAAACCGCCAGAACAATCAGTTGCGCCAGAAGTACTTGGGCGATGCCAAATACACCCGTATTCACAAGCGCTTGCAGGAGCGCCAAGAGAATAAGAGCGATATATCAGAGAACGAACGCAAGATTTTTGAAGCCCTGACCGGCGTAAAACAAGACGCCGACGAGCAGGTGCTGAACAACAGCCAGATACTGGATAACGAAAGCTACTTTGAACGCCAGATGATGCCTTTAGTCATTCGACGTTTCAAAGGTGAGCAAAACATACCACTCAACGCCGACGCCTCAAGATTCATTAATCACCTGGTGGTCGCAGAGTACCTGAAAGAATTCAATACTGGCAGCCGAGCATGGTAATGCTCACACATGAGTGCCGGTAAACCTTAAGAGCCGTAAAAGATGGTAGAGCTAGAATTTCAACAAAAGACCAAAGCGCTGATCGACAGCCTGAAGAACATCTGCGCCCACTATGGGTTGGGTAACGATGGTAATGAATTCAAAATCATTACCCAAACCTTCCTGTACAAATTTCTGAACGACAAGTTCGCTTATGAGGCAAAGCAGATAGACGAAAAGGTCGCCAGCTCGGAGAAGTGGGAAGAAGCCCTGGTCGCCATGAGCGAAGACGAGTTGGAAATGCTTCAACTGCAAATGGGCGGTGATACCGCGCGTTTAAAGCCTCATCACTTTATCAGCTACCTGTTCAGCCAGCAGAACGCACCGGACTTTGCCAAGCTGTTTGACGACACCCTGCGCGACATTGCCCAAACCAATAACGACGTATTTGCTGTAAAGACAGATGGCGGCGCTAAGGTGGTACTGTTTGATCGTGTTAGTGAGTACATTGCCGATGAATCGAAACGCGATGCCTTTTGCCGCGCCATCGTCAACAAGCTGGTCGAATTCAGTTTCGAGCGTATTTTTACGCAAAAATTCGACTTTTACGCCACCATCTTTGAATACCTGATCAAAGACTACAACAGCAACTCCGGTGGCAAATACGCCGAGTACTACACACCCCATGCGGTGGCACGCATTATGGCGGCGATTCTGGTGCCTGCCGAACAGCAAGGCAAAGTGAAGAACGTCAGCTGTTACGACCCTTCAGCAGGTTCCGGCACATTGTTAATGAACGTGGCCCACGCCATTGGTGAAAATAGATGCAGCATTTATACCCAGGACATCTCGCAAAAGTCATCTAACCTGCTGCGACTTAACCTGATCCTTAACAATCTGGTGCACTCTATCCCCAATGTGATTCAGGGTAATACCGTATTACATCCGTATCATAAAGATGGAAAAGCCCTGAAGAAGTTTGACTACATCGTTTCCAATCCACCATTCAAGATGGATTTCAGTGACTTCCGCGATGAGCTGGACAGCAAAGAGAACAAAGAGCGCTTCTTTGCAGGTATCCCGACAATACCAAAAAAAGAAAAAGAAAAGATGAAAATCTATTCTCTTTTCCTTCAGCATATAATTTCCTCTCTTAAGCAAGGCGGCAAAGCTGCAGTGGTAGTACCCACCGGATTTATAACCGCTAAAACAGGAATTGATAACAAAATCCTTGGGCATCTAGTTAAGAACAAGCTTGTTTCTGGCGTGGTTTCTATGCCATCGAATATTTTTGCCACCACAGGTACCAACGTCTCCATTCTGTTTATGGATGACAGCAACAAAGACAAGGTGGTACTGATTGACGCCTCCAACCTGGGCGAAAAAATTAAAGACGGTAAGAACCAGAAAACCGTATTAACAGCAGTTGAAGAACAACAAATTATTGATGTCTTTAATGCCAAAGAAACCATCGAAGATCTTTCGGTAACGGTCAGTTATGACGACATCGAAGCTAAAAATTACTCGTTAAGTGCAGGCCAATACTTTGATGTCAAAATCGAATATGCGGATATTTCCCCAGAGCAGTTTGCTGACAAAATACAGGGCTTTTCCAGCAAGTTAGATAGCCTGTTTAGCCAGTCACGTGATTTGGAAACTGAGATAAAAAAGCAGTTAGCGGGGTTAAGGTATGAGTGATTTCTCGCAAGTATCATCCTATCAAGCCAGTTTTAATGGAAATACGGTACCGCTTGAAGATTTATGCATTTCTATAACAGATTGCCCTCACTCAACCCCTAAATGGACTGATGATGGTCTCATTGTTTTAAGAAGTAACAATATAAAAGGTGGAGCATTAGACCTTTCAGCTCCATCTTATACAGATCCACTCTCGTTCCAAGAAAGAATTAAGCGAGCTACCCCTGAAGCAGGCGACATCGTAATCACCAGAGAAGCTCCCATGGGAGAAGTATGCTTAATCCCAGATGGCCTAAAATGCTGTCTTGGTCAGCGTATGGTTTTATTAAAAGTCGATCCAACTAAAGTATCGAGCCAATACTTGCTATTTGCACTGCAATCAGAGTTTGTGCAAAAGCAGATTAGAAAAAGTGATAGAACTGGTTCAACTGTCAGCAATCTATGTATACCTGATCTAAAAGCTTTAGGAATACCGATTCTTTTCAACACAGATGGGATTGCAGCAATACTTAAGTCGATAACAGGAAAAATCGAACTCAACAACCGTATCAACGCAGAACTGGAAGCCATGGCCAAAACCCTGTACGACTATTGGTTTGTACAGTTCGACTTCCCCGACGCCAACGGAAAGCCCTACAAAACCTCCGGCGGCAAAATGGCCTACAACCCAACCCTAAAGCGGGAAATTCCGGAGGGGTGGAACGACAAAACGCTATCTCAAATAGCGAACATTACGATGGGACAATCTCCCGAGGGTAGCTCTTATAACGATGAAGGTGTTGGAACCATTTTTTATCAAGGCTCCACTGACTTTGGATGGTTATTTCCTACTACCCGGCAATACACGACAGCTCCGAGTCGCATGGCTGAGAAAGGCGAAATTCTTTTAAGCGTTCGTGCACCCGTGGGTGATATGAATATCGCAAATACAGATTGTTGTATTGGCCGAGGTTTAGCTGCATTGAATAGCAAAACAGGGTCTGATGGATTTTTGTTCTATGTTATGAAGTATTTCAAACAGATTTTTGACCGTCGAAACTCTGAAGGCACGACCTTCGGCTCCATAACAAAAAACGACTTGCACTCACTATCATTGGCTTATCCAACGCCAGATCTGCTCAAGAAGTATGATGATGTTGTCACGAATTACAACAAAATGATCTTTGAGCGAAGTCTTGAGAATAGAGAGCTTGTAAGTCTTCGCGACTGGCTCCTGCCCATGCTGATGAACGGCCAGGTAACAGTAAAATAAGGAAATTTTGCGATGAACATAAGCCAAATCGAGATAAGGAATATCAAAGGCATTTCAAATGAATGCTTTAAGGTGCAAATAAAAGCCTTTAAACCCAACCTTTTAGTTGCGCCCAATGGTTCTGGCAAAACTTCAATCGCTACCGCATTTTCATCTATGAATACCAAACGAATTGATCTCGCGGAGAACGACCAACATAAAGGAATCGATACGCTTTTACCTGAGCTGAGCATTACCATTGACGGACAGAAGTTTACTGCTGACAGAACCCAAAATCAGATTCGACAACAGTTTGATGTGTTAGTGGTAAATAGTGGATTGATTCCTAAAGCAAAGAAAAATTACGGTCGAAATCCATCCGCTAGCCTTGAAATCAAGCCTATAACAATTTGTAAAATTCCCCCGAAAGCAGAATTTTCCTATAAACCTACTGATGCTAAGGCCAACTTTGGTCAAAACGGAAAAATTCTTTCTAACATTTCTGGCTTATTAAAAGACCCAAGATTTTTGGATGCTATTCAGGGCGTCGATTTATCAAAATCCACCCAGGTTCGCATTCAGACAGCAGTTCAATCCATAGTCGACAAGGTGAACCAGCAGAATGGAAGTGCGGCCGTCATATCCCAATGGATATTAGATAACTGTATTCAAGATCTCAGGGCTGTGACAATTTTAAATAGCATCTCTGAACGATTAGTCCAGTATGGTGCTGCTGATTCTGAGATTGAAGGCTTCTTCGCGGCTTACCAGATTGCGTGCATACATACAGCCGATCCTAAAGCCTTTTCTGCTGCAACAGACTGGCTATATTACGTTACAGTCAAAGCACATTATCAAAACTTGCTGGCCAACTTCAAAAGCTCGACTTGGCAATGGGCCAAAGTTGAAGAGACCAAAAAAAAGAAAGAGCTGGTTATCAACTTCCCCAAAGCCCACCAATTATCGAACGGACAGCGAGACATCATCACGCTTGTGGTTCAGCTTCATAAAACCTTATACGAAGGCAGCAAGAAACCGCTCATATTGGTCATCGATGAGGTATTTGATTACTTGGATGACGCTAATCTAGTAGCCTTCCAATACTACGTCACTTCAATTATTGAAGAATACAAAGCACGCAACCAAGTAATTTATCCAATAATACTGACACACTTAGACCCCGGCGTATTCTTTGATTTCTGCTTTAACAAACATAAGATCCAAATTAATTACCTATCATCGAAGCCCGTTGGCAAGTCTAAGGATATTTTGAGGTTAGTAGAGTTCAGAGATTCTGATCAGTATGAAGATATGGTGCGACCAATTAGGGATTTTCTCGACAAGCACTGGTTCCATTTCCATCCTGATGCACATGAAATAGCTGATGAGTGGCCCAATTTTCTTCGCAATGAATGGAAAAGTTCTGATTCATTCAAGGATTATGTCAATAATGAACTTGAAAGATATCAGACCAACAAAAACTATGATGCCGTCGCAGTTTGCTTCGCTGTAAGGATTGCTATCGAGCAGATGGTTTATTTCCTTTTACCTGATACTGATTGGCAAGAAAAATTTATTGCGGAACATGGAACGTCCAACAAACTTGAAGTGGCTTCTCGCGCTGGCGTTGATATTCCTGAAAGCTATTTCCTGCTTGGCATAATCTACAATACCAATTTACATTGGAACCAAGGGCGTGACTATGTATCTCCACTGGTATCCAAACTGAACCACCCTACAATTAAGCAGCTAGTTTCAAATGTTGCATCGGCAGCTGAAAATCAAGGGAACCCATCATGAGTTATCAAGCAGAATTTACGGGATGGGGTTCACTAACAATAGAAGATCTTCTCGTCGCATACCGAAAAGCCAAAGCCGACTGTTTTTTCGAAAACACCTTCCCCACTGCGATTAAGTTTGCAGAATACGAACAAGACTTGCTGGCCAACCTAAATAGCCTATTAAGCCGATTGAAGAGCAACTCAGGCTTTGAAGACGATAAGGATCTGCTTGGAAATTTTCGATTACTACCAAAGAAGCTATCTACTGATAGAAAGCAAGATAGTAGCGAAAATGGTCATGTGCATTTCTCCAAACCAGAGCAGGCAGTCGAAAGTCTGTTCAAGAATTACGATATAACACCTGAATTCCGAATTGTGGGTGACTTTCCGGTTGATACCCACATCATCTCAGCCTTGTGGATCAATATGATTGGCCACCAGTTTGATGCCAAACTCGACGACAGCTGCTATGGCGCTCGGCTAAAGCGCATCCGGAACGATGAACTATTCACAGAGGACGATGAAAAGCCATTTCATATCAGTTCCATAGGATCGTTTGTGCCCTATTTTCAGCCATATCAAAAGTGGCGAAGCGATGGTTTAAAGGCCATTCGTGATGAGCTGGAAAAGGATCGCGACGTTATTGCGGTTTCTCTCGACTTGAAGAGCTACTACCACTTTATTGACCCGATGGCGATTTCTGGTACAGCGTTACTTGAAGCACTTGATCTGGAGCTGACAGATGAAGAGAAGACCTTTACCGAACAACTCGCAAGCTTTTTAGGTGCCTGGGCTGAAGGTGCTGAAAAATTCGGCCAGTCGGTTGGTGGTAATAAAGCCAAGATAAGCGGAGGATTGGTGATAGGTCTGACATGCAGCCGTGTTATTTCCAATGCGTTGCTTCACAGGTGGGACAAGCTTGTTCTGGAAAAATTAGCGCCGATTCACTATGGCCGCTATGTAGATGATATGTTCTTGGTACTGCGTGATACGGGCACGATCACCAATAGCCTAGATCTGATGAACATGGTTCAGTCCAGAATGGGCGAAAACTACATTTCACAGAACGCCAAGAACGATAAGGTTTGGGAGATTAATCAGGGATCGGATATCCAAGGCGAGACCAGAATATCGCTTCAGTCTGACAAGCAAAAGTTATTTGTATTACAAGGGCGTGCAGGCCTTGACCTACTCGACAGTATTGAAAAGGAGATATACGAACTTTCCAGCGAGCACCGTTTGATGCCATCGCCAGATCAATTGGAGCACTCCACGGCAGCCAAAGTGCTCTCTGCTGCGGGAAGCGTAGGCGAAAATGCAGATACTTTGCGTCGAGCTGATGGCCTGACTATTCGCCGGTTAGGATGGTCACTACAGCTGCGTCACGTAGAAACCCTGGCTCGTGATCTGCCTCCAAATCAATGGAAGGAGCAGCGCGAAGAGTTTTATCAGTTTGCCCATAACCATATCTTACGGGCAGACAATCTCTTTGCTCATTTTACCTACTTACCGAGACTACTCGGCTTTGCAATCAGCATGAATGAGTGGGAGCAGGCCGAGCAAATAGCAATGAAGTCCTATCGAGCGATCGATACCTTAGCTTCTGAGGTCGGCAGAGGAAGAACGGTTCGTATTAATGGATGCGATGCCAAAGTATTAAAAGATCTTTGGGGTTATATCAAAGGTACTTTAACTTGGCTCTTTATTGATGCGGCCACTCGCTTCCATGATCCGAGCAAGCTATTTCTGGGTGAACGATCGAGCAAGAAGAAGCGCTTAGCAGATCTCTTTCTGAATCAAATTGTGGCAAATCTGACTGATTTTGAGGCGCTTCTGGATTTGCGCTTTGATGTGGCTGATTTCGAGAATAAAGCACCGCTTGTTGCGTCAGCAGATCTTGCGAAAGAGGCTTACAAGTACATTTTGAATAGCCAGTCTGCTGAGGAGCTGGTTGGCAAACGTGATACTAAGAAAGAGAAGAAAATTCTGAAGTTGCTCGGCAGCGCCGAGCTTCTCGACGTGGAAATATTTGAACAGTTTATCAATTCTACGCGAAAAACCAGATTAGGTAAGGTAACTAGGGGGCAAAAGAAAAATGACAGCTACCTGCCTTATCTTTTCCCAACTCGACCTCTATCTCCGGCTGAAATATCGGAATTAGCCCCCGAATGCGTTGGCTTGCCATCCGCTTCAGGCAAAACGCCGGATTTCAGCCCAGCTGTAACATGGGCTAAATATACTCAAGTTTTGCGTGGCGTTTGGATAAAGCCCACTCTTTTGGCAGCGGAACATGGCGCCAGCGATAAGAAAGCAAAGCGACGCAAAAAGTATCTGAAAATTGGCACTGACAGTAAAGACAAGGTGGTGGTTGCATTAACCAACCTGCGTACCGA
>PAJO01000054.1 GCA_002706085.1 Alcanivoracaceae bacterium
GGCATGTGCTTGCGCAGTTCGCGCAGCTCGTTGCCCACCAGCGGCCCACCGTAATAGGCGCGCACTGCCACCAGCTGTACCCGGCCACCGGCGAAGTTCACCACCTGCAGGGCGCCAGGATGTTCAATCAGGCGCTTGATGTAGTCAGTCACTACCTGTTCAGGGCTGATGATCACATCAATGGGCAGGGCGTTTTCGTTGAACAGCTTTTCCGATCGGCTGGTGTAGTGGGCGGTGCGGATACGGGCAATCTTGGAGGGGGTGCGGAACAGGGAGTAAGCCACCTGACAGGCGATCATGTTCACCTCGTCAGAGTTGGTTACGGCGATCAGCATGTCGGCGTCTTCGGCGCCGGCCTCTTTCAATACCGCCGGGTAGCAGCCCATGCCGCGCACGGTGCCGATGTCGAGCCGGTCGCCGAGCTCACGCAGACGCTCCGCATCGGTGTCGATGACGGTGATGTCGTTGCGCTCGTTGGCCAGGTTTTCCGCCAGGGTACCCCCCACCTGACCGGCACCGAGAATAATGATCTTCATGTATCCTGCTGAGCCCCCTTGCGCAGGCAAGCCAGATAAAAGCCATCCGGTCCGTCTTGCTGCGGAAACAACTGCCATCCCGCGTCGACCATTGTGGCCTGTTCCGGCCGCGGCGTCACATCCCGGGCTTGTGGCTGGCGCTGCAGGAAGGCGCTGATCTGGTGATCATTCTCTTCGCGCAGTACCGAGCAGGTGGCATACACCAGCATGCCGCCGGGTTTGAGCAGCGGCCATAGTGCATCCAGCATGCGGGCTTGTAAATCGGCCAGTACCGGAATGTCCGACGACTTTCGGTGCCACTTTACATCCGGTTGGCGGCGCAGGATGCCGGTGGCGGAACAGGGGGCGTCCAGCAGGATGGCATCGAACGGCTTGCCGTCCCACCAGCTGTCGGGCTGGCTGGCATCGCCCTGCAACAGGGTGGCGGTGGCGTTGAGGCGGGCCAGATTCTCTTCGATACGGCGTAGCCGTTTGTCTTCCAGCTCCAGCGCGACCAGCTCGGCGTTGGGGAATTTCTCGCGCAGCTGGCCAGTCTTGCCGCCGGGGGCCGCGCAGGCATCGAGAATGCGGCCAGTGGGCGGTGCCTGCAGTAATTCTGCGGGCAGTTGGGCGGCTTCATCCTGTACCGACAGGGCGCCTTCGTCAAAGCCGGGCAGATCGAACACCGGCCGGGCCGGCGTCACATAAATGCTCCAGGGGGACAGTTCACCGGGGCGAGCGCCCTCACCCAGGGCGGCAATGGCGCCGGCGCGCTGTTGCTGCTGACGATTGACCCGCAAGGTAAAGGGGGGCGTGTGCAGGTTGGCCTGGGCGATCGCGTCGGCTTGATCCGGCCAGTCCTGGCGCCAGCGTTTGTATAGCCAGTCCGGCAGGCTCAGGCGGATATTCGGGGTGGCGTCGGCAAGCGCTTGCTCAGCACGTAGCTGGCTGGCTTTACGTAACACGGCGTTGCTGAGCCCGGCGGCCCAGGGGGCTTTCAGCTTGCGGCACAGGGCCGGGTACGCGTTGACGATGGCATGGGCCGGGCGTTCGGTGAACCACAGCTCGTACAGTCCGGCCAGCAGGGCGAGGCGCACGGGTTGGGCGCTGGCTTTGAGGGGCTTGGATAATTGCTGGTTGAGCCAGTGGTTGAGGGGGCGCAAATGGCGGCAGACCCCAAAGCTGATGTCGCGCATCAGGCCGCCGTCGCTGCCAGCCAGGGGGAAGTCCCGCAGCACCTCGCGCAGGCTTTCCCCGTCGCCCTTGCCGGGAATCACCCGGTCAAGGACACGCACGGCGCTGAGCCGCGGGTCAGGCGTCGCCACGGTCTGCATCCAGCGGATCACCAAGAGGCTCGCCCACCTGGAACAGGTCGGGGTTGCCGCGCAACAGGTCGGCCACGGCCATGCGCCGTTTGCCGGGCAGTTGCAGCTCTTCCAGCGTCAGGATGCCATCACCTGTGGCCACCTGAATGCCGTTGTCATCCACGTTGAGGATATGGCCGGGTTCGTCGTCATCCTTGCCGGGCAGGGGGCTTTCGCTGGCTTTCCAGATGCGCATGGGTTGGCCTTTCAAAGGCACCCACGCGACAGGAAAGGGGTTGAAGGCACGAATGCGGTTATACAGGGCGCGGGTGGGCAGGCGGAAATCCAGCAGCCCCTCGGCCTTGCTGAGTTTGTGGGCGTAGGTGACACCGTCGTCAGGCTGCACGGTGGCGTTGGCCAGATACGGCTCCAGATCATTCAGTACGGTGACCAGCAGGCGAGCGCCCTGGGCGGCCAGCCGGTCGTGCAGCTCGCCGCCGGTCTCGCTGTCACCGATGGGTAGCGCTTCGCTGAGCAGCATGGGGCCGGTATCAAGCCCGGCTTCCATCTGCATGATGGTGTTGCCGGTTTCGGTGTCGCCCACGCTGATGGCGCGCTGGATTGGCGCTGCCCCACGCCAGCGGGGCAGCAGGGAGCCGTGCACGTTCAGGCAGCCAAGCCGTGGGATGTCCAGCACGGCCTGGGGAATGATCAGGCCGTAGGCGACCACCACCAGGGCATCCAGATTCAGGTCGCGCAGCTGTTGGCGAATGGCCTCGCCCTTGAGGTTTTCCGGTTGCAGTACGTCTATGTGATGGGCCTGGGCCAGCTGTTTGACCGGGCTCATCTGGACCTTCTTGCCGCGACCGGCAGCGCGGTCCGGCTGGGTGAGTACGGCTACCACTTCATGCGGGCTGTCGAGTACGGCCTGCAGGCTGGCGGCGGCGAAATCCGGGGTGCCGGCGAAGGCGAGACGTAGGGGTTTCAATGAACGGCCTCTGGGTTGGTGATGGTGGGGGAGGGAGATTAGCTGAAAGTTTAAAGTTGAAAGTTCAAACGCGGATCACTGTTGCAGCCAGCGAATGGACGCTTTCCCCGCGCCGCAACGCTTCGGCGCGGGTGATGGGCTTGAAGCTGGCACCGTCTGTGCTCGCGCTTTTCAACTTTACACTTTGAACTTTCAACTCACCCCTGCAGCCGGTGCACTTTTTCCAGCTTCTTCTTGATCCGGTCGCGCTTCAGGCGTGAGACGTAGTCCACGAACAGCTTGCCTTCCAGGTGATCAATTTCATGCTGGATACAGGTGGCCAGTAGCTCGTCGGCCTCTTCCTCGAAAACATTACCGTCCCGGTCCAGCGCCTTGATCTTCACCCGTGCCGGGCGCTTGACCTTCTCATAGAAGCCGGGGACCGACAGGCAGCCTTCCTCGTAGGGGGCAAGATCGTCGGTGAGCGGGGTGATTTCCGGGTTGATGAACACCCGTGGCTCGGACTTGTCTTCGGACAGGTCCATGACGATGACACGCTTGTGTACGTTCACCTGGGTGGCGGCCAGGCCAATCCCGGGGGCGTCGTACATGGTTTCGAACATGTCGTCGATCAGTTTGCGAAGCTCGTCATCCACCTTTTCCACCGGCTTTGCTACGGTTCGTAGCCGGGGGTCAGGGAATTCCAGTATTTCCAGTTTGGCCATGTACGTTCTCGGCAGTTGCGATAGCACTCGAAATTTGGTTGCTAAATATATGATCGCATTGCTAATATCCAAAAGAAACCGTGCCTGCCTCAAGGACGCACGGCAGCTCTTGGGGATGAGTCCAATAATGATAAAAGGAATCCGATGATGATGAAATCGGTCCAGCGCGCCTTCACTGTCGGGTTGATGCTATCGGTTGCCACTTTGGCCTCCGCCGCCGTCACCCTGAAAGAGGGGCATCCCAACAAATATTACGTGAAAAACGGTGACACCCTGTGGGATATCAGTGGCCGTTTTCTCGAAGAACCCTGGCAATGGCCGGAAATTTGGCAGATCAACGAGGAGATCAGCAATCCTCACCTGATCTACCCCGGCGATGAGATCCGCCTGTCCTACGTTAACGGTGAGCCCCGGCTGAGCGTTGAGCGCGGCGTGCAGGAGCAGGTCATGGACAACGGTGTGGTCAAGCTCACCCCCAAGGTGCGTGAGATTGCCAACGACGAAGCGATCCCGGCGATTCCTGCCAGTGCCATTGCGGCCTACCTGAAGGAAGGCCTGGTGGTTACCCGTCAGGAAATCCAGGAAGCCCCCTACATTGTCGGTGGGCGTGACCGCCGCGTGGTGTTTGGTGAAGGCGATACGGTCTATGCCCGTGACAGCCGTACCCAGTGGGAAGAGCTGGATCAGGGCTACGGCATTTACCGTACCGGTGAGCAGTATGTGGACCCTGACACCAATGAAGTGCTGGGCTACGAAGCCCGCCAGGTAGGCCTGAGCCGCGTATCCAACCACGAAGGCGAGATGCTGAGCCTGCGGGTCACCAGCTCGACCGAAGACATTCGCATCGATGACCGCATCTTCTCCACGGAAGATCGTCGCGTGCGCGCAGTGCTGTATCCGTCTGCACCGGATACCAAGGTAGAAGCCAAGATCATCCGCTTCTTCGACCGTATCAACAGTGTGGCCCGTAACGACGTGGTAGTGCTGAACAAGGGCTTGCGCGATGGCCTGAAGGAAGGCAACGTGCTGGACGTGTTTGGTGCCGGCGAAGTGGTGCGTGACCGTCAGCTTGGCGATAACGTTCAGCTGCCCCGCGAGAAGACCGGGTCGCTGGTGATCTTCCGGGTGTTCGACAAGGTCAGCTACGGCTTGATTATGGAATCCACTCGTCCTATTTATATGAACGACGCTGCTGAAAGCCCGGCAGGAAGCTACTGATACCGTAAACCGGCGTCTGCGCTCTCCTGCTTTCAGTCCTGATAACCGTCAACGCACACAAGGAGGTGGGCGATGGACGGACAATTCAAACGCCTGCTGTTGCAGGCGTTGTTTTCCCCGTCATCAGCGGCCTTGGGCCGCGCCTTGAAACAACACCGTATCGGGTCCGCACCGGTCTCCGATTTTCTGCCCATGTTGCCCGCTGGCCTGAAAGAACGGGCTCGCTTGCTGGACAACACCGGCACTCTGTCTGCCCATTACGAGAACCTGCGAGAGCAGGGTTGGCGCTGGGTCGCCCTGGGCGATGCGGACTACCCGTCGTTGCTGGCGGATATTCAGGATGCTCCCGGCGTGCTGGCCGTGCGGGGCGACGTCGGCATCCTCAATGCGCCGGGGTTGGCCATCGTCGGTGCCCGCAACGCCTCTGCCGATGGGCTCGATAACAGCCGCCGGTTTGCCCGCCAGCTGGCTGGCGCCGGTTTTGTGGTGGTTAGCGGTCTGGCGCTGGGCGTGGATGCCGCAGCCCATCGCGGCGCGCTGGCTACCGGCAAGACCGTAGCGGTGCTCGGGAGTGGTCCTGACCGGATTTACCCGCCCCGCAATGCCATGCTGGCGGGTCAGATCGTCGAGGGTGGCGGGGCCGTGGTGACAGAATTCTCACCGGGCTCGGCTCCGCTACCGTCCCAGTTTCCCATGCGTAATCGTATTATCAGTGGGTTGTCGCTGGGGACGATCGTGGTGGAAGCCGCGTTGCGCAGTGGTTCGTTGATCACTGCCCGCACAGCCTTGTCTCAGGGCCGTGAGGTCTTTGCCATCCCGGGCAGCATTCATAATCCGCTCAGCAAGGGGTGCCACCAACTGTTGCGTGATGGGGCCAGCTGGCTGGAATCCGTGGACGATATCTTTCAGGCCTTTGGGGATTTCCGGCGCAGTGTGGAGGCCAGCGGTGTCCGCGAAGACGCGGCGCAGCCCGCCTTGCTGCAGCATCTGACCTCGGGGCTCAATTCCATGGATGTGCTGCAGGCGCGTACCGGCCTGCCCATGCAGGAGCTGGCCGGGCAGTTGTCGGATCTGGAGCTGGAAGGCTGGGTGGAGCGGGTGTCCGGTGGTTACCTGAAGCGCTCTGCCAGCCATACGTCTTGAGTCAGGCCTGCGGGCAGGGTAAGTTCGCGTTTTTCCCTGCAGGGCCTGGCATGTATCAGCATCTTCTCAGTGCCGCACACATCATCCAGTCGGGTGGTGTGGTGGCTTACCCCACCGAATCCGTCTACGGGCTCGGTTGTGACCCCTTCAGCCGGACGGCGGTCATGCGCCTGCTGGCGATCAAGCAACGCCCGGAGCACAAGGGGCTGATTCTGATCGGCGCGGATCTGGAGCAGCTGGCGCCCCATGTGGTACTGGATGCACGCCAGTGCGAGCAGCTGGGCCGTGAATGGCCGGCACCCCGTACCTACCTGGTAGAAGCGGGTCCCAGTGTACCAGCGTGGGTGACCGGCAAGCATCGCAAGGTGGCGATCCGGGTGCCGGATCACCCGCTGGCACGGGAGTTGTGTCGGCTGGTTGGGCACCCGATCATTTCTACCAGTGCCAACCTGTCCGGGCGTCCGTCTACCCGAAACCGGTTTCAGGTGGCGCGCCAGCTTGGGGATCGGCTGGACTTTATTGTGTCCGGCGCCTGTGACCGCGCGAGCAAACCCTCTACCATTATCGATCTGGAAAGCGGCCAGACCCTGCGCGCCTGACGCGTGTGCCTGGCCTCTGTCATTCCCGGGGAGAAAAGCATGTCAGACGTTTCACTGCAGGCGGTAAAAGACTACCTGCTGGACCTGCAGGACCGTATTTGTGAGGAACTGGCGGCCGAAGATGGCGGCGGTGAGTTCCGTGAAGATGCCTGGGATCGCGAACAGGGCGGCGGAGGCCGCAGTCGTGTGATGGAAAACGGCACCGTGATTGAGAAGGGCGGGGTGAATTTTTCCCACGTGTTTGGCAGTCAGTTGCCACCGTCGGCTACCGCCGCACGGCCTGAACTGGCCGGCCGCAGCTTTCAGGCCATGGGCGTGTCTCTGGTGATTCACCCGAAAAACCCCTATGTCCCCACCAGCCATGCCAATGTGCGTTTTTTCGTGGCCGAAAAGGAAGGCGAACCACCGGTGTGGTGGTTTGGCGGTGGCTTCGATCTGACGCCCTACTACGGTTTTGAAGAGGATGTAACGCAATGGCATCGCACTGCCAAGGCGGCCTGTGACCCTTTTGGCGATGACATTTATCCGGAATTCAAGCGCTGGTGTGATGACTACTTTCATCTCAAGCACCGGGACGAGCCCCGTGGTGTCGGCGGCCTGTTTTTCGATGATCTTAACCGTTTCGATTTTGATACCAGTTTTGCCCTGATGCGCAGTGTTGGCGATGCCTATGTGAAGGCGTATCGGCCGATCATGGCCCGCCGCAAGGACTTGGCGTACGGTGAGCGCGAGCGCAATTTCCAGCTTTATCGCCGTGGCCGTTATGTGGAGTTCAACCTGGTCTTCGACCGCGGCACCATCTTTGGTCTGCAATCCGGTGGCCGTACGGAATCCATTCTCATGTCACTGCCGCCGCTGGTGCGCTGGGACTACGATTGGCATCCGGATCCCGGCAGTGCAGAAGCCGAGTTGTATGACAAATTCCTGATTCAGCGGGAGTGGCTATGACCGCCTTGTACTGTGTTTTTGGCAATCCGGTGGCGCACTCCCGCTCGCCGGATATCCACCATGCTTTTGCCGCCCAGCAGGGTGACGACCTGCGTTACGAAAAACGCGAAGCGCCGTTGGACGATTTTGCCGGGGCGGTGAACGCGCTGCGCGCCGATGGCGGGCTGGGGGCCAATGTCACCGTGCCCTTCAAGGAGCAGGCCCATCAGTTATGCGATGCGGTCACCGAACGTGCCGATCTGGCGGGCGCGGTGAACACCCTGTGGTGGGAAGGGGATCAACTGAACGGTGACAACACCGATGGCGTCGGGCTGGTCACCGACATCCGCGAGAATCTGGGCTGGGCGATTCAGGGCAAGCGCGTGCTGGTCCTGGGTGCTGGTGGTGCGGTGCGGGGTGTCATGGGGCCGTTGCTGGCAGAAAAACCGACCCTGGTGCGGGTCGCCAACCGCACCCGAAAGAAAGCCGAGATTCTGGCCCGCCAGTTTATGGACGGCAGCAACTCACCGGTGCTCGGCAGTGGCCTGGAAAACTTGATGGGTCAGTTTGATCTGGTCATCAATGCCATTTCAGCCGGGCTGCACGGCGAGATGCCTGACTTGCCCGACGGGCTGTTGGCCGAGGGGGCCGTGGCCTACGACATGGTCTATGGCAGCGAGCCCACCCCGTTCATGCGCTGGGCGCAGCAGCAGGGCGCGGCGGCCACCGCGGATGGACTGGGCATGTTGGTGGAACAGGCCGCAGAAGCCTTTGCGCTTTGGCGGGGTTGGCGGCCCGATACGGCTCCGGTCATGAGGATGATGCGCGCATGACAGAAGGTGGGGTGATGTATGAGGTGATCTATGCCTCTGTGGTCTCGCTGGGCATGGTGCTGATTACCGTCACCCTGCATTTCTGGACGTTGGCCGGCCTGTCCGTATTGCTCAAACGCTGGAAACAGCAAGTACGGGGTGAAATTCTGGTGGTGGTGATCGTCATGTTTGCCGCCCATATGGTTGAAATTTCGCTCTACGGCCTCACCTATTTGTGGATCGACAATAACGATACCGCCATGAATCTGGGAGGTGCCGTGGATGGCAGTTTCCTGGATCACCTGTATTTCTCGGCTGCCTGTTATACCTCTCTGGGGCTCGGGGATCTCTATCCCATGGGCACCTTGCGGTTAGTGGCAGGGGTGGAAGCTCTCAATGGATTGATCTTGATTACCTGGTCGGCATCGTTTGCCTTCCTGGTCATGCAGCGGCGCTGGCGTTTCTGACATCGCTGCCGGGGTGTGTTTTCGGGGGACAACCACAAAATCTGTTGAGAGAAGGTTATGTCCTCGCCGCTGTTGGCCCGTTTGTCGGGCTTGAGTCTTTTTATTATCGCGTTGCCGGCCATGGCGATGGGATCCACGCTGGGGTTTTCCTGGGATAACGATCTGTTCGTCGGTTCCGATGGGCAATATACCAATGGTGTGCGCCTTAGCTGGGTAGGGGATGGCCACGATTGCGAACAGGCGGACTCGGTAACCTGTACGTTGGCAAGCGGACTGTCGCCCTTGCCGGGTGTGGGGCTGACCGATCGGCAAAATGCAGTGACCCTGAGCCTGGAGCAGGTCATGATCACCCCCTCCGATATCAGCCGTCGTACGCCGGATTATCAGGACCTGCCCTACATCGGCTACAGCAACCTGGAAGCCGGCCTGTTCAGCTGGGGGGCAGACAGTCTTACCGGGTATGGCGTGCGCATCGGTGTGGTCGGAGAAGACTCCGGTTCGGAGCAGAGCCAGAAAATGGTGCATCGCATCACCGGTTCTACCGAGCCGCAGGGCTGGGAACACCAGCTTGGGCCGGGTGTGATTGGTGGCGCGTACGTTATCCATGCACGCAGGGCCTGGCAGCGGGTTTCTGACAGTGGCTGGCAGACCGAGTTGGGATATGCCGCTGGCGTGGATGCCAATAATTTCCATGCCACCGCCTCGGCGGGGGGCTTCCTGCGCTTTGGCAGAAACCTGCCGCGTAATTTCATACCGGATTATGCGGGTATCGGCACGGCGGGTTCATTGGTGGGGTTGTTCGACGGACACGGTTTTGGCTGGGAAGCCTTTGTTGCCACGTTTGGGGAATATATCGGTTATTCCTATCTGGAAGAGCACAGTGGGCCCTATCAGGTAGAAACCCGCGACGGCATTCTCGGTCTGGTGATTGGCGGCGGCGTTCGCTGGGACCGCTTTTCTTTCACCCTGACATTGCAAGGTTCCAGCTCACCACTGCGTGACAGCAATGAACCGCTGAGCTTTGGCAACATGTCGTTCATGTGGCAGATCTGATTGTCCTTGTGGGCGATGGTTCCACTGCGAAAACCCCAACAGTTCCGGGCTCGGCAGGTTTCTAAAGTGGTTCTTCGCGGACTAGCAGAAAAGTTGGCGGGTCAGAGGTCTGAAGTCGGACGTCTGACACGAAAGGCTGAAAAGCTGGGCCTGGAATGGGCTTGGCTTGAGCGTCAGACTTCTGACGTCCGACCTCCGACCCGATGCGCGCCCTCCATCAAACCTCTTAAGAGCCCACTGCCGTCTCACATTACATAGCTCGCCTCTCAAACGAGCCCCCTACACATGCCCCCCTTCTTCCAGATAACGATCCTTCAGGCGCACATAATTCCCCGCCACATAGGTCAGAAACTGCCGTTCTTCCCCGGTCAACGGGCGCGCCTGCCGGGCGGGCTGGCCGCGGTACAGATAGCCACTTTCCAGTCGCTTGCCCGGGCCCACCAGAGAACCGGCCGCCACGATCACCTCGTCTTCCACCACCGCACCATCCATGATAATTGCCTGCATGCCCACCATGACCCGGTTGCCCAGTGTGCAGCCGTGCAGCATGGCCTGATGAGCAATGGTGACATCGTCGCCGATCTTCAGCCCGTAGCCACCGGGATTGAAGGTGGAGGCATGGGTGATGTGCAGCACGGCGTTATCCTGAATGCTGACCCGCGCGCCAATCTCGATGCGATGCATGTCGCCCCGGATCACCGCCCGGGGCCACACCGAACAGTCATCGCCCAGGTGCACCTCCCCGATGATGGTGGCATCCCTGTCCACAAATACCCGTTCACCCAACTGCGGGGCCTTGTCTTCAAAGCGGCGAATCCCCATCACTGATACACTCGATAGTTCAAATTCATGGTCAGGGAGGCACATGCGCAAGCCGCCCACCCCTATACTGATGATAGTACTGATCTTGCTTGGCGTTTTTCTGCTGAGCAAGTGGCTGATATTCCAGACGGTGCTGCAGCCGGATGACACTGCCCGTCACCGTGTATCTGTAGTACCCACCGAGGCAGGACCCAAACTCCATGAGCAACAACAATCCGCTGATTGATTACACCGACCTTCCGCCCTTCTCCGAGATCAAGCCGGAGCATGTGCTGCCCGCTGTCGAGCAGCTGGTCGCGCAGGGGCGTGCCCGTATCGAGCAGGTGCTGGCGGCGGGACAATTTGATTACGCCAGTCTGGTGCAGGCGCTGGATGAGGAAGATGACCGTCTCGGCAAGGCCTTCGGCCCGGCCGGGCACCTCAACGCCGTTGCCCAGAATGAGGCCCTGCGTAATGCCTACAATAGTTGTCTGCCCCTGCTCAGCGAATACGGCACCGAAGTGGGACAGAACGCGGCTTTGTGTGCCGCCTATCAGTCCCTGCGCGACAGTGCGCAATGGGATTCGCTGACCGAGGCCCAGCAGAAAGATATCGACAATACCCTGCGGGATTTTCGTTTGTCCGGGGTGGACCTGCCGGAAGACAAGAAAGCCGAGTACATGGCCAATTCCAAACGGTTGTCCGAGCTCACCAGCACCTTTTCAGACAACGTGCTGGATGCCACCCAGGCCTGGAGCAAGCACGTGACCGATGAGGCCGAGCTGGAGGGGTTGCCTGAAAGCGCCCGTGCCGGGGCAGCCGATCGCGCCAACGCGGAAGGCAAGGAAGGCTGGTTGCTGACACTGGATGCGCCGGTGTTCATCGCGGTGATGAGCCATTGCAGGAACGCTGCGTTGCGAGAGGAAATGTACACCGCCTGGACCACCAAGGCGTCGGACCAGGGCCCCCATGCCGGCAAGTTCGACAATGCCGCGATCATGGATGAAATTCTGGCGCTGCGGCATCAGCAGGCCCAGCTGCTGGGGTTTGCCAACTATGGCGAAAAATCCCTGGCGACAAAAATGGCCCGCGATGTACAGGAAGTCATGACCTTCCTGGAAGACCTGGCGAAACGGGCCAAGCCGCAGGCAGAACAGGAACTGGCTGAACTGAAAGCGTACGCCGCAGAGCAGGGGGCGGATGACCTGCAGCCCTGGGATATCGGTTTCTGGAGCGAGCGTCTGCGAGAGGAACGCTACAGTATTTCCGAAGAAGAACTGCGTCCGTGGTTCCCGGCAGATACCGTGATCAACGGCATGTTTGCGATTGTCGGCAAACTGTTCGGTATTCAGTTCCGGGCTCGCCAGGACGTGGAAACCTGGCATGACGATGTGCGTTTCTATGAGCTGGTGGATGATGACGGCAGTGTTCGTGCGGCCTTCTATCTGGACATGTACGCCCGCACCGGCAAGCGCGGTGGCGCCTGGATGGATGATGCGCGCATTCGCCGCCGCCTGGCGGATGGATCGGTACAAACGCCGGTGGCCTACCTGACCTGTAATTTTGCGCCGCCCGCGGGAGGCAAGCCGGGCCTGCTGACGCACGATGAAGTGGTCACCCTGTTCCACGAATTCGGTCACGGGCTGCATCACATGCTGACCGAGCAGGATGTGTCCGGAATTTCCGGTATCAATGGTGTCGCCTGGGATGCGGTGGAACTGCCCAGCCAGTTTCTGGAGAACTGGTGCTGGACCGAAGAAGGCATTGCCCTGATTTCCGGTCACTTCGAAAGCGGTGAACCGCTGCCGAAGGAAAAACTGGAAAAAATGCTCGCCGCCAAAAATTTCCAGAGCGCCATGCAGATGGTGCGTCAGCTGGAGTTTTCGTTGTTCGACATGCGGATTCATGCTGAGTACCAGCCGGGCATGAACCTGTATGACGTGTTGAAGGATGTGCGTGAACAGGTATCGGTGATTCAGCCGCCGGCGTTTAACCGCTTCCCCAACAGCTTTGGCCATATCTTTGCGGGCGGCTATGCGGCGGGGTATTACAGCTACAAGTGGGCGGAAGTGTTGTCTGCCGATGCCTACTCGCGCTTTGAAGAAGACGGTGAGTTCAACGAACAAACTGGCCGCGCTTTCCGTAGCGAAATTCTTGCCAAGGGCGGTAGCCGCGAACCCATGGAACTGTTCAAGGCCTTCCGGGGCCGCGAGCCCAGTGTGGAACCGCTGCTGCGTCATTCCGGTATCAACGGCTAGGGAGCCTCACCGCAGGAGCGGCGCTTGCGCCGCCCCTGTGTAAGAGGGGGAGCAACATGAAACGTCAGTTTATTGCCGGGGCCACGTGCCCGGAGTGTGGTCAGCAGGACAAGATTCAGCGCGTCATCGAAGGCGATCGCCAGTGGATGGAGTGTGTGTCCTGTGGTGCCAGCAAGGACCTGGATGCCAAGCCACCTGAAGCGAGCGATGCCCTGGCCAGGCCGGTCACCCTGTTGCCGCCCAAGCAATAATGCTTCGTCAGCGGCCTGACCGGAACTCTGTTGTACCGGTCCCGGTTCGCTCAATGAAGGTTTTCCATTCCCCGAAAGGGGTCCAGATGCGGAGCAGGTCGGCGGCGGCCTGTTCCCTGCCCGTTCCCAGCTTCTCGATCCGGTAACGATACACAAAGGCCGACACGCGCATGTTGGCGGCGCAGTGCACCCACACCGGTAACGTTCCTACTTCTTTCATGGCAAAACAGAAACGCAGATAGTCCCATTCCGCCGGGTTTTTGAAGTCCACCGGGATATGCACGTAGCGCATGCCGAGTCGGCTGACCACGGTCGCTTCATCTTCCAGGGCGTTTTCTGCGCCGTGGGGAGCAAGATTGATCACGGTGGCGAAGCCGGCTTCGGCAATGCGCGTGAACTGGGCCACGGTGGGCTGGCCAGAACTCGACAACGTGGAGCTGATTGGAAGGTAGTTGAAGATCTGCTCCAGCCGCACGGCACGGGGCCCCGGCCGAAACAGGGTACGGGTAAAGCCCAGGCTGCTGCGCAGACTGTTGAAGCCGTTGAAGTAGCGGACATCAAACAGCTTGATCAGGGTTCTGATTTTGCCTGGCCTTGCCATGGATCGGGCTCTCTGCGGTGGCGGCGAATAGGCACAGTGTTGGGGCAGTGGCAGGTTCCAGCAATGACCAATATTGCACCGCGTATACATAAACAGCCATTGCATGCCGCTCGCAGAAAGGCGGATGTTGAGTTGGGCAAGAGGGGGGGCCTCTTGCTCTCAGGGTCGAACGGTATTACGTCAGCTCGGCAATGATGTTCTCCATCATCCTCTCGGCATTGGCGCCAATGGTCAGCGACGGGTTGGCTGCGCCGCTGGAACCGGGGATGCAGGCGCCGTCCACGACGAACAGGTTATCGGTGCCGAACACCTTGCCGTTGTGATCGCACGCCACCCCCATGGCCGCGCCGCCCAGCGGATGCCAGGTGCCCATGATGCCCAGATCCAGTAACGAGCCGCCGCCGCTGTCGAGTATCTTGTCCATGGTGTGGACCAGCGCCTGATGTGAGGGCTGGTTGGCGCCGGTATCCCAGTTGAAATCGATGCGATCGGTAAAGCGGTTGTAGCTGGCGGTGCTCATTTGGTCAGACACACACATGCCCATTTGCAGCTGGGTGCCATCGCCACTGGTGGGGGAAGGCGAGTGCATGAAGCCGGTCGGTTTGATCGGATTGTGCATGTCGAATGCGGCAATGCTGGGCGGGCCGCCCTGAACGTCGCCGGTGCTGGCATCAATATCGTTGCGGCCCATCAGCTCATCGCCGTTGGTACCCCACTGCTGACCGATACCCTCATTGAGCGGCACGTCACCCAGAGCTTTTGCCTTGAGCAGCAGTTTGGTGGTGTTGATGGAGCCGGCGGCCATGAACAGCGACTGGCACTCGATGATGTGATTGCCCACGATGTAGCCCTTGTCGTTCACCACGTCGCAGTGGACTTCATAGGTCTTGTTCCAGCGATCACGGCGGATGTGCGACACGTTGTGCAAGGTTTCGATGGTGACGTTGCCGGTGGCCTGGGCTGCGGCCAGGTAATTACGGTCCAGGGTGTTTTTGGCGCCGCTGTTACAGCCAAATACGTACTCCCCGATGGAGGCAAACGCGGTACGTTTGCCCTGCACTTCTTCGCGAATCACGTTCCAGTCGAAGCCCACTTCGCTACGCACCACGTCGAGCCCGGCCCGGGTGGCGTTATCGATAAAGGTGCGCATGGAAGTGTAATTCGGCGTATTGAGGATGTCGTCGGGGATTGGGCCGCCGCTGACGTTTGCCAACAGGCGCGGGTAGTAAATCTGGTCCATGTCGTCATAAGACAGGAAGGGAAGCGCCTGTTCGAACACCTCCCGTCGAGGCTGCAGCAGAACCCCACCATACACCAGTGAACCGCCACCCAGGCCGGCCCCCACGCCGACGCCGATGGAGCCGCCGAGATGGTACTGCAGCATGCCGGTGGAGCCGGGGATGATGTGGCCCGGCTCCTGCCAGAGCATGTCGTAGCGCAGTTCATGTAGCCCCAGCCCGCCCAGGGTGGGGTAGCTGTCTTCGCCCTGGTACTGCCAGTATCGGCCGCGTTCGACCAGGGTGACGGGGATGCCGGCCTCGGCCAGCCGCAGAGTGGCGACCGAGCCGCCAAACCCTGAGCCGATCACCACCGCTTTCTGTCGGCTGCGCCGGGTCGGGGTGAACAGCCCGGCGTGGCTGGCCGGGCTGAGACTGGCGATGCTGGCGGCGGCACCGGCGGTGGCGCTGCGGCTCAGAAAGCGTCGGCGAGTGACCTTGTTGTTCTTCATGGGATTGCCTCTATATGTGCCGCTAACCTGTGGTTGAGGCTTGCGGGGTGGGGAACGCAAATGGATGAGGTGGGCGCAGGGCGCCCACCAAGGCCTTATGTGATCAGTCCAGTTCGCGGGTGGGCACCACCGGGAACACCACACTGGAAGGCAGGTCCGTCTGGTTATAGAGGGTGGTGACATTGCCGCTGACTTGCGCCTGTTGCGGCAGGGACCAGATGCCCTGCACCTGATTGCTGGGCGCGATGGAAACGCGCAGGCGCTCACCTTTCTTGACCAGTGCGGCGGCCGGGAAAATTTCCACCGGCACCAGTACCGGCTGGTTCGGAATCAGGGGCTGCATGGAGTCACGGGTGAAGGGGTGCCAGGGCTGCATCATCACCCCGTCGATAAAGCGCGAGCGCTGTTCGTCCACGGCGCGGAAGGCGGCGGACTGAATACCGGTGGACACCGGTGTGGCCTTGCCATCCTTGCCCACCACGGACACGCGGATGGCCAGCGCCGCATGGGGCTGGGTGGCCGACATCCAGATGTCGGCCTGCATGGGGCCGTTGATGTAGGTGTCGGATTTCAGTTTGCCGGTCTCGAAGATCAGTGCATTCTGGGCCTCTTCCACCGTGCGGTTGTCCTTGTGGCAGGCCTTGGGCAGCAACCCGTCGAGCCCCAGTGACCACTGTACAGCGCTGGCGGAGCATTCGCTGTAATCGGCAAATTCCACCGTACCATCGACCAGATCGCCGTTGCGCTGGATATCCACATGGGGAGCCTGCGGTTCATGCATTTCGTGGCTCGCTTCGTTGTTGCCCGGCATGTCACGGGTCAGTGAACCATCCCCGCGCAGGTACAGCCGCTGCGGTTGCAGTTTCGGGTGGGGCCAGTCGCTGGACACGTCAAAACGCGGGTTGCCGAACACCTCATGACCTTCCACGTACTGGGTCACGTTGGGCAGGTTTTCGGCTCCGTTGTTCATGCCCTTTAGGTATTTGTCGAACCATTTCAACAACAGGGCCTGGGAGCCGGGGGCGCCGCGGGAAAAATAATTGTCGTGGCCAACAATGCCATCAAGGATGGCTTGAATATGGGCGCCCGGCAGGATCAGCAGCTTGGTGTTGACGCGATTTTTCAGGCGCTCGTACAGCAGTGGCTGATCGCGCTGAAAGATGTCGTTGCTGCCGCCAATGATGAAGGTTGGTACGTTGATCTGGTCCACGTCTTCCAGGGCAGAGCGCACGGCCCAGAAGTCCCCGTCGTCCGTGGCGATACCGTCGTCGCCCTCCAGCCCGCCGTTGATCGTGGGCAGATACCATTCATCAATGGCGGCCACATGGTCGGCGGTGGCCTGATTGATCTGGTCCTTGTGATCCGGGTACGACAGTAGGGCGGCATCGTTGCTGACACTGAGCGTGTGGGTCAGGGTCAACCAGGTGTTGATGAAATTGGCATTCAGCAAGCCGCCCGGTGCCACCGTGGCGCGATAGGGGTCGCCCATGGGCACTTCGGCAAAGGCCGCCTTCACCGCGGGGTGGCGTTGCTCGGCGGTGAGCAGGGTGGCAATCCCCAGATAAGAGGTGCCCGCCAGGCCCAGGTTGCCATCGAACCAGGGCTGTTCGGTAATCCAGTCGACGGTATCGCTGTAGGCTTGCTGTTCTTCCTCGCCCAGCAGCTTGCTGACACCGCTGGACATGCCAGTGCCATACACATCCACCGCTACACTGATGTAGCCGCGACGGATCATGGCCTTGTCCTTGCCGCCGATCAGCAGGGTGGTTTGCGAGGGCAGAATGCTGCCCAGCAGCGAGCCCAGATCAATGCGGTAAGCCGTCTGGGTCAGGATCACCGGAAACGGCCCCGGAATCGGGTTGCCAAAAATGTCGGCGGGCACCGATACCAGCACCGCGATTTTTTTGCCGGACTGGGTGGGGATGAACTGCAGTGGCAGGGTGACGGCGCGGGGGTATTGCAGCGGCCGCCAGTAGCCGTCCCAGCGGGCATTGGCATTGTCGGTGAGGGGTGGGTTGGCGTCGCTCAGGGCGGTGCGGGTACCCAGGGTTGTGGTGTTGGCTGAGGCGACGCCGGCCAGCATTAGCAGTATCAACATCATCAGCAGCAAACCGAGATGGTGTGGCGCAATACGGTGTTGTGGGTATGACATGGTTGAGCTCTCCTGAAATCCTTTTCTCTGGCAGGGCCAGAAAGGGGTGTTGTTATTAGCGCCGGGAGAGCATGTCACTGGCCGACAGGGTCGATAACCCCGAAAAGTGACACAAGTGGCATCAAATAGTGCCTAACTGCGTTAAAAGTGACGCTATTGTTCGTGTTTGTGAAAGGATGTCGAAAGCCGACTAAGAGAGTTTTCGTAATGCCAACTGGCTGATTTTTCGACAATAAGGCAGAGAACTGCCGGACAACAAGAAATCAGAAAGTCAGGAAAAAGAATGAGAAAGGATGCGAATTTGGACGCCCGGGCAGGGGAGTGCCTGGCGGTGTCCACACCCGGTCGGGTGCGTGCGGAGATTATCGATCTCTATCTGCAGATCTGTGAGCGCTTTGGCCACCCTCGTGAGCATACGCTGGCAGCCACCGGTCTGCGCGAGCGCCATGTGAATCCGGTGGATGGCTGGGTTAGCCAGGGCACCGTGGAAGCCTTGTTTCAATACCGGATCGGACACCCTTCGCAGCCGATTCACGGTCTCAGCATCATGGGCCTGCTGGACCCGGCGAATACCGGGTTGCTCGGGTATCTGTGCCTGAGTTGCCTCAACGTCAACGACCTGTTCCATTCACTGGAGACGTTCGGGCCGCTGGTCAGCAACCTGTTTCAGCCGCGCAGTGAACACCATCCCGGCAAGCTGCTATGGCAGGTGGATCTGGGTTACCGCGATCCGGTGTTGCATCAGGACAGTACCGAAATGGTGTTGGGCGCCATGGCGATTCTGATCCAGAAGATGAATCCGGCGGCTTTGCGGCAGGTGAGCTTTCGGCACCAGCCGGTGCAAATCAATGGGACCATCAGTCGCGCGTATCAGGAGGTGTTCCACTGCCCGGTGTATTTCGGCCGGCCCTGTTCGGCGCTGGAGCTGGATCCGCAATCGGTGCAGCGAAAGACCTTCAGTGGCAGCTCGGTGGTGTTTCGCGCGCTCACCCAGCAAGCCAGCCGGATGCTTCAACGCATCAGCAGCCCGGATCTGGTTGCCCGGGTAAAACAGGAAGTGGACGGAATGCTGTCGGAAGGCATGATCAGCCGTGAAGCGCTGTGTGAAAGATTGGGCATCAGCTACCGCAACCTGCACCGTAAACTGAAAAGTCGGCAAACCTCTTACCAGCAATTACTGGACGAAGTGCGTGCCGAACGTGCGGTCGCAGCATTGAGCGACGGTCATGCCAATCTTGAAGCGTTGGCGGATTCGCTGGCGTTCAGCAGTGCGAAGTCCTTTTCGCGGTGGTTCGTCAGCCAGTTTGGTGTGTCCCCCTGCCGTTTCCAGCAACAGAACGGAGCGTGACAGGCGGTGCATCCACCCGTGAGAGGCGATCATCGTTGTTTGCTACAGGTTTATCGACAGCGCAAGGCCGAGGGAGCGAAGACGGTTTTTCTCTGTGATCTCAGAATTCTCTGTGGTGAAAACGCTTTTGATCCAGGCCTGGAATCGCGCCGATAGCGACGCTCTTACAGCAAACCGGGACTAGATAAAGAGCCATAAAAAAGGGCCGCAATGCGGCCCTTTTTCTTGGCGTGTTGTCGTGACGCGTGCTGTCTACTTCTCTACAAACGCCCGCTCGATCACGTACTCACCCAGTTCGCCGCCACGGGTTTCCTTGAACCCCCAGTCGTCGAGGATGGCGGTGGTGTCCTTGAGCATGGCCGGGCTGCCGCACAGCATGAAGCGGTCGTTTTCCAGGCTTGGCTTGGAAAGGCCCAAGTCCTCGAAGAGTTTGCCGCTGGTCATCAGGTCGGTGAGGCGGCCTTGGTTGCGGAACGGCTCACGGGTGACCGTGGGGTAGTACAGCAGCTTGCCTTTCAGGAATTCACCAAAGAACTCATTGTTGGGCAGTTCGTTTTCGATGGTGTCCTGGTAGGCCAGTTCGGAGACATGACGCACACCGTGGGTCAGGATCACGCGGTCGAACTGGTCGTAAATCTCCGGGTCACGGATGATGCTCATGAACGGGGCCAGGCCGGTGCCGGTGGACAGCAACCACAGGTTCTTGCCGGGCAGCAGGTGGTCTGCCACCAGGGTGCCTGTGGGCTTGCGGCTCACATAGATCTTGTCGCCCGGCTGGATTTTCTGCAGCTGTGACGTCAGTGGGCCGTCCTGCACCTTGATGCTGAAGAACTCCAGTTCTTCTTCATAGTTGGCGCTGGCAATGGAGTAGGCGCGCAGCAGCGGGCGGCCATTGTCCTGCTCCAGACCAATCATGGTGAAATGCCCGTTCTTGAAACGGAAACCCGGGTCCCGGCTGGTAGTAAAGCTGAACAGGGTATCGTTCCAGTGACGAACGCTTGTGACGGTTTCAGTATTCAGATTAGACATAGTTAAATCAGCGCTTATTCCAAAATTCCAGTTGGTGGAAATTTAATCGAAATGGATTTATCGGTAAAATGGGTTGTTTCGATATTTGATATCGGCAAAATCGATATCCATTAACGATAACGATTATCATTTAATCACGGAAAGCAATCATGCGCTACACCCTCAGGCAGCTGGAAGTGTTTCTGGCCATTGCGCATTTAGAGAATGTGAGCCATGCGGCCAGCCATCTGAATATGTCCCAGTCTGCGGCGTCCGGTGCGCTCAAGGAGTTGGAAAGCCTCTACGAGGTGAAGTTTTTCGAGCGTGCCGGCAAGCGCCTCAAGCTCAATGAGCTGGGCCGCCAGTTCTGGCCACGGGCAGAGGCGCTACTGGCCCAGGCCCGGGAACTGGAGTCGGACTTGCAGTCTCACCGGGATTTGGGGCGCTTGAATGTGGGGGCGACCCTGACGATCGGTAACTATCTGGCGGTGGCCATCATGGCCGAATACATGGCAGAGCAACCGGGCGCACGGGTACATCTGGAGGTGGCCAATACCCGCGCCATCGTCGACCGGGTGCTTACCTTCGAGCTGGATCTGGGCCTGATTGAGGGGGAGTTGAATCACCCGGATCTGGAATTGCTGCCCTGGTGTGATGATGAGTTGGTGGTGTTTTGTAGCCCGGATCATGCGTTAGCGGGTAAGGGAGCGCTTACAGACGACGACCTCAGAGCGGCCCACTGGATTGTGCGCGAATCCGGCTCTGGCACCCGGCAGACCTTCGAGCGGGCGCTGCACGGGCTGGTGCCAGAGCTGGATCTGGCCCTGGAGCTGGAGCATACCGAGGCCATCAAACGGGCGGTGGAGGCCGGGCTGGGGGTCAGCTGCCTGTCGCGGGTTTGCCTCAAGGAAGCGTTTAAACGGGGCTCGCTGGTGGAGTTGCCGGTGCCGCACCGGGACTTCAGCCGGGAGTTCTACTTTGTCCTGCACCGGCAGAAATACCGTAGCCCGGGCATTGAACGGTGGTTGGAACTGTGTCGCGATTCCGTACGGTAAGCCGGCGCGGCCTGTGGGGGCTGCTGGCCTTGCTGATCATCGGGCTGTTGCTGCCAGAGGGGCGGCATATTCCCGTGCAGGGGGCGGGCCGTCACGATTGGCATCCGCAAACCTTCTGGTACCACCCCTGGGGGAAATCCGGGGTCCACAAGGGCGTGGATATCTTTGCCCCGGCGGGTACCCCGGTGGTCGCCAGCAGTGGCGGTCTGGTGCTGTATCGCGGTGACTTGTCCCGCGGTGGCAAGGTGGTGCTGATACTGGGGCCGAAATGGCGCCTGCATTACTACGCCCACTTGCAGAGCATTGCTGACAGTGGGGTGTGGTTGGCAGCGGGTGAGCCGGTGGGTTCGGTGGGGGACAGTGGCAATGCGGCGGGTAAGCCGCCGCACCTCCACTATTCCCTGCTCAGCCTGTTGCCGATGCCGTGGCGGCTGGATGCTGAGGCTCCGCAGGGTTGGAAGAAGATGTTCTTCCTGGACCCAACGCGCTACTTTCGGCGCAGCGATGACTAAACGACAGGAAAGACGGTGACGCATTCTTCTTTTTCCCTGCGCCGGGAATGGCAGGCGTTCTGGTTGGCGATGGGCTTTCTTACCCGGATCCCGGTGCCGGTGACAGTGGATTACAGTCAGCGGTTGATGAACCAGTGCAGTGTCTATTTTCCGCTGGTAGGGCTGTTGTTGGGTGGGCTGTATGCGGCGCTCTATACGCTGCTGGCCGGGTTCTGGTCGCCGCTGGTGTGTGTGCTGCTAGTGTTGGGCTTTCACCTGTGGATTACCGGCGCCTTCCATGAAGATGGCATGGCTGATTGTGCTGATGGGCTGGGCGGTGCCTATACCGTGGCGCGGCGGCTGGAGATCATGAAGGATAGCCGGATCGGCACCTACGGGGCGGCTGCGCTGGGGCTGACACTGGCATTAAAGGTCGCCTTGCTGACCGACACGCAGCCGGTGTGGCTTGCCCTGCTGCTGACCCCGGCTATCAGTCGCCTGACGCCGTTGTGCCTGATGCGAGCACTGGTCTATGTCAGTGACCCGGACACCAGCAAGAGCAAGCCTGTGGCAGAAGGCTTCAGTGGCCAGCGGCTGGGGGTGGCGGTGGCCGGTGTGGCGGCGCTGGCACTGGTGGCCGGCGTGGCGTTGGAAGCACTGGTGGCGGTGGTATCCGTTGTGCTGGTGTGGGGCGTCATGTTGCGTCGCAGCCTGGGCGGTTACACCGGCGATGCGCTCGGCGCCAGTGTGATTCTGTCAGAGCTGGTTTTCCTGCTGATGCTGGCGCAGGGCCAGGAAGGACGGTTCTAGGGCGCCTTGCAGGTGATTCTACGCCCACAAGCGGGGCAATGAGAGTGGGAGCGGCCGTCTGACCGCGATGGCCTTGCCCGGTTTTTTATTCCCGGTGGAACCACCGCTCCCACAGTGTGTGGCGGCCTGCAGTGGGAGCTTGCTTGCAAGCGAATCGAGCGCCAGCGAGTTCTGTCTTGAAACCTTTCGCGTGCAAGCACGCTCCCACCGGCTGGTTCTTGTCCTGAACCCGGCAAGGTCAAGGCAGATATGTGTCTCGGATCACGCCTTCCAGTGCGTCGTAGCGCAGCGTCAGCTCCGGTTGCCCCATGGCGTAGGGCGCGATGTGGTAGACGTTATAGAGCAGCACCAGTCCCTGTTCGCTGAAGTACGCTTGGTCGGTCTGGTCAAACGGCCAGCTGTCGCGGAAGTTCTGGTCCAGTTTCTGTTGGTCCAGCCATTGAGTGTGGGCGTCACGGGCCAGTGCCCAGAAGGTGTCCTGCTGACCGGGGACGATCAGATCGTCGAGGGCGAGCCGTTGCTGGCGGGCCAGATCCCAGTGGAAAAAAGTGACGGCCGGGTTGCCGTGGGCGCCGCCGGTGTATTCATGGCTTTCGATGCGCAGGGTGAGCAGGTCGCCACGTCGGGATTCCTTGCTTAGCCTGGCGGACAGGCTCCAGCCCTGGGAGCCCATGGCCATGTCGGCGGCATCGGCCAGGAAGGCCTCGGCCAGTCCTTCAATGGTCCCGTCATGGGTGGCGTTGCCTTCCTGTTGCACCAGCACGGCGACTAGACGGTTTTCGATCGCCTGGTTCAGCTCGGGCTGGTCTTCGAAGGTGATCCATTCGATGCTGACGCGAGCGCAATGCTCACCATCGCACTGAGGGTCGGTACGGTCCAGGTTGTGCAGTACCCGCACCAGCTTGTCCGGGGCTTTTGCCGCAGCAGAGGGGCTGGCCGTGTCGCCAGTGGTCGTCGGTGATGGATCATTATTGCTGTCGCACCCCGCCAGCAGTATTACGCTTAGCAGGAGCACAATTGTCATACGCATGGGGCACCCTTCTTCCTACCCGATAAACCTGCTGGCATTTAACGGCAGCCACCGGGCGGGTTCAAGGGGCGTTTTGCAACCCCGGGCGGCTGTCACTATGCTGCCTCGCACTGAAACCCATGGGAGAAACCGCGATGAGCTTCTGGACTGTTTATCTTTCCGGCGAAATTCATACCGACTGGCGTGAGCGTATCATTCAGGGCTGTGCTGACAAGGAGCTGGATATTGAGTTCAGCAGTCCGGTGACGGATCACGAAGCCAGTGACAAGGTAGGCGTGAATATCCTGGGCGCCGAAGAGAAGCGCTTCTGGGAAGACCGGTTGGGCGCAGGTATCAACGGTATCCGCACCCGCAAACTGATTGATGAAGCGGACCTGGTGGTAGTGCGCTTTGGGCCCAAGTACAAGCAGTGGAATGCGGCGTTTGACGCAGGCTACACCGCAGCGCTGGGCACCCCGATGATTATCCTGCATGACGAAGAGCACGATCACCCTCTCAAGGAGGTAGACGCCGCGGCGGATGCAGTGGCTCGCACACCGGAACAGGTCGTGGAGATGCTTGCCTACATCCTTAACGCCTGATTGTTTGCCTTTCTGTCGCCCCGCAGGCCAGTGTCTGCGGGGTGTTGCACGGGCACGGACCGGTTCCTTTAACCTGGTTTTGCAACTTCCCGGGAGTCATCTTCGCCTTTTGTCTGTCACAGTGAAGACAAGCGAAGAATCAAGGAGAGCTCCCATGACCCACAAGATTCTGGCCGCCGCCACCCTGATGCTAGTGACTACGGCCGCTGCCTGGGCGGACAGCACCGAAGGTGTGCCCAATATCAAGACGCCGGAACCGGAGAAAGTGGAAGTCCAGATGGAAGAGTCCATGGAGGACATCCGCGAGTATTCTGTTGAGCAGAAAAATGAGGCCATGCAGGTGGCCCGCCATGCGCTGGATGACCTTCACCAGCAGATGACCCTGCTGCAGGCTGATATCGACAGCCAGTGGCAGGAACTCTCCCAGGATGCCAGACTGCAAAAGCAGGAAGCTCTGTCGGCATTGAAGCAGGAGCAGAAGGAACTGGAAGCGAGCTATCAGTCCATGCAGGAAGCCGGCAAGGAAAACTGGGATGCGGCCAAGCAGCAATTTCAGGAAAGCTGGGCGGCGGCCAAACAAAACTGGCGAGCCCTGACGGCAGACAACGAATCCTGATGGGGTGATCGCCACGACAGTTACGCCAGGGAGGCATGCATGCTGACGCTGATTCCCTTCGACGATAGCCGGGTGGTAGGTGCGCGGATTTCCGGAAAAATTACCCGCCCGGAATTCGAAACGGTGGCTGCCGCACTGGAGGCGGCGCTGGAAAAGCACGACAAGGTGCGGTTTTACGCAGAAATGGAAACCTTCGGTGGTGTGGCCATGGACGCCCTCTTTGAAGACCTGAAGTTTGGTCTTCGCCACTGGAAGCAGTTTGAGCGTGAGGCCGTGGTCACCGAATCAGACTGGCTGCGTCGGCTGGGCGTGCTGGCCGACAAGCTGCTGCCGGGCATCGACGTTCAGGTGTTTCCCCGCGACCAGCAGGATGCCGCCAAGCACTGGATTTGCGAGGGCTGAATCAGGCCCTAATGAGGGATTATTCCCCGTCCAGCAAGCCCGCCAGGTGTGACAGGCAAAAACGGTACATTTGCTCGGCGCCCTGGCGGGCTTTTTCTACCTTGTCTGCCGGGGCGTTGCCGGCCCGGAAATCGGCCTGCCAGGTGACCTTGCAGCCACCGTCGGTGGCACCCAATACGGTGACCGTGGCGACAAAATCGGCACTGGCGCTGACCCCCGGGGCCCTGAGGATACGGTAGGAAAACTGCCGTGCATCGTCGTCATACCCCACCAGTTCCTCCACCACCTCATCCCCGGTGGCCGTGGCCACTGTGCGGATCGCGCCGACACCTTCCCCTTCTACAGTGCAGCCGGTAACGCCGGGCAACCAGCTCTGCAGATCGGCAAAATCGTGGATGCGCTGCCACACGGTGTTGGCGCTCTGCGGGTAGCGGTGTTCAGCATGAATGGCAGGCATGGCGGTCTCCGTTATGTGATCAGGCCGGCGTGTCAAGGCGCTGGCGCAGGAAAGATTCGAACGAGGTCAGGAACGGGAATTGCTGTTGCAGTGGCGCCAGCGGGAAGCGCCAGCGTACCTCGTTATTCCAGACATATTGCCGTGCGGCTTCTGCGTTGTTCAGGCGCAGGGCCCACAACGGAACCTTGATCGGCAGCGGTCGCTTGCCGGTAACATTGCGGTAGATGGCTTTCATGTCCGCCACGGTCAGCACATCGCTGGCCAGGTCCAGTTTCTGGCCAAGCCAGGTCTCTGGCGCGGCGAAAATCGCGGCGCTGACGCGGGCAATGTCTTCCACGGTCACCATGTGGAATGGCACATCCTTGTTCAGGCAGCCGTCCAGAGTGGCCAGCACCAGGGCCGGGTTTATGGCTTTTTTGCCCTTGTTGCCCATCACCGGTTCGAAAAAGTTTTCCATGAAGAACACTTCGCGGAGCATGGTGAAGGGGAGTGACAGGGATTCGATGTGCTGCTCGATTTCCCACTTGCTGGCGAAGTGCAGCACGTTGCCGGCTTCTTCGCAGCCGGCTGCCCATAACGCACGAAGGGCCTTTCGGCCCTTCGATATCGTCGCTGTGCAGGGGAGCCTGCCAGTCATCGAATTCGTCCAGAGCCTGACGCCAGTCCAGTCGCGGGCGCAGTTGTTCGCGGGGTGCCTGATGGGCACCCCCCTTGCGCATCAATGGGTCCATTGCCGCCCAGTTGCGCAGGGGTTTCGGGCCTTTGGCCATGGGGAGTACCTCCTGAAGATGAATGAAACCCGCCAGCCAGTCTGGCGAGGGCGCGCGATCATACGCTTGCCCCGCACCCCGTGCCAGTGAAATCAGTGTGTCCAGGACAAGTAAAAGTGTGCCCCGCTTAAACGGTTGTCGTAGCGGAATTTGTAGTCATTTGTGGTTTCGGTAACGATCAGGCTATCGGTGGCCAGTCCGATCCCCGCGCCGAGGCCTTGCCATACCCTGTATTCCATGCCGACCTCAAGATCGGTAAACATTCCACGCCAATCGTCGTACTCCAGATAGAACCCTTCCCCGCGCAGGTACCAGTGTAGTTTGGGACTGACCTGGTAGTTTAGACCAAAGCCCAGAGTGGGTAGCGGGAGGGTTGTTGCAGCATTCTCAGTGCGCTGGGTCGCAGGACTGCCTGCGGGGGTGTTCAGTACATCCAGGTCAATAGCAAACCGGGATACATGCAGCCCGGCCCCCGCCATAAGTTCCACTTTCTCATTATGGTAAAAAGACCAGTAGTAACTGGCTTTGGAAATTTCATACTGAAGTGAACTGCTTACCCGGCTTCCTGCGGAAATGGTGATATCGTTTCCGTCCGGGTCGACCCATTCCACATCGGATTCAAGATGGCGGTTCGCGCTGGAGTCCACCTTGAACCAGGATAGAACCACCTGGGATTTGGGGTTGAATCGATAACGACCATTCACTTTGAGAACGGTGTTTTCCAGATCCAGTCCGAGGGTGTCCGCCGGTCGTATTGCCGCCCCTGCGCCAGCATTTCGGCTGACCAGCGAGAGGGTGGTGTCAGCGCGAAACACGTGATATCCCCCGGCGGTGATAGAGAAAGTTTCGTCATTGGGCAGGCTGTCGGCCAGGGTGTTGGCGGAAAGCAGCAGAGGCGGAAGTGACAGAATGAGCTTTGGGTTGAGCGTCGCGCGCATGAACAAATCCTTTTTTTGCGTACTCCAATCCCGACATCCTGAACGAGAAGAATAAAAATGGGCAGAAAAAATTCAAATAATTGCATTGTTTGCCCCTCTCGGAGGGTGCGACTATCACGGGAAACAAGCACCAGCCTTGGGGTGCATACCGTGACGCGACATGGACAGTATCTCTGCGGGATTTTCTCGATGCCACAGACCGTCACAGGTACGCTGCCAAGCAACTGGGCAGAAACCGGGTGGCCAACACGCCACTGACAGGCTAAAAACTTTCGGGGGAATGTTTTGAATCTGACAGCGACAAGAGTGCCGTTGATACAGCGATGGCGGATTGGTCTTGGGGCGATTGCAGGGTTCGTTTTGCTGGCAAGTTTTCTGATCAGCATGCCGGTGCTGGTGGTGTGGTCCGCCTGGGTAGGGGTGGCGGTGTTTGTGCTCGCCTTATTACTGGCGCTGGTTTGGGGCGCATTGATGGCGATGTTGCGCGGTCGCAGGCTGTGGCGGCATGGCTTGCGCAACACCGTCATCGCATTCGCCCTGTTGACGGTGTTACTGGCGCTGCCAGTGTATTTTCTGGTGTACAAGGTGCAGGCCGACCCGCCGTTGTTACCCACCGTTGTGCTGGCCAATGGTGAGCGCACCGTGGTGTATCAGGGGATGGTGCATGTGGGGATGGAAAGCTTCTACAAGTCGGTGGTATACGACCTGGAAGCGGCGCTGGCAGAGGGTTATACCTTGTATTATGAAGGGGTGCAGCCGTCTCCTGGCGAGGGGGATGAATGGTTTTCCGAACACCTGGCTGGCGGTGGGGATCTGGCCGAGAATTACCATATGCTGGCTGAGGCCTGCGGGGTCAAATTCCAGAACGATTATTTTGAATTGCTGGCGGCGGATGCCGGCGTGCATCCGGATCAACATGTGGCCGCGGATGTCACCAGTCTGGAAATGAAGCAGGAATACGATCGCTTGATGGCCTCGGATGCGGAATTTGCCCGGGCGGTACAGGCGCAGGAAGAACAGGATTTTGCGGACAGTGCAGAGGGTGGCGAGGACGGCATCGACTTGCTGCTGGCGCACTATCAGGACGCCACGGATTCCCAGAAGACAATGTTGGGGGTGTTGTGTCGTGGGGTGTTTGCGCTGGCTCTGGGTGACGGAGCGGAAAAATCGTCGCGGCCACTGGATCGTGTGGTGCTGGATTTCCGCAACCGCAAACTGGTGGAGCGGATTCTGGCCGACAGCAGCGATCGTATTTATATCACCTATGGGGCCGCCCACTTGCCGGGCGTGGTGGCCCTGCTGCAGGAAGCCGATGCCGGCTGGCATGTAAAAAGCATCAAGTGGATGCGTGGCCTGGCAGCACCAGAGAAGCTGGAAGGCAGCATGGTGTTGCCGGGTATGGATTTTGTCGAGAGCAATCACTAAGGAGCAGTAATGCGTCTATTCGCCGTGGTAATGGTGGCCCTGTCGGTGCTGCTGAGCGGGTGTTCAGGCAAGGGCGGGCTACAGGGTGAGCCATTGCGTGTGGGGGTGATGGCGGATTATCCGCCGCTGGTCTTTCATCAGGATGGCCAACTGGCCGGTCTTGAGGTCGATTTCGCCCGTCAGTTGGGTGAGGACCTTGGGCGCCCGGTGACGTTTCAGGAATACGGTTTTGCCGGGCTGTTCCGGGCACTGGATAGCGGTGAGATCGATATCATCATGTCCGGGGTGTCGGTGACGGCCGAGCGTCAGCGTCATTACCTGTTCAGTCTGCCTTATACGACTATTGGCCAGATGGCGATGATTCGCCTGGACGATGCGGCTCGGCTGTCCACCCCGGGTGCGCTGTTCCATAGCCAGTACCGGGTAGGTTACAAGAGCGGTACCACCGGTGAGGCTTTTGTGTTGTCGCGGGTGGATGGCAAAACCGTGGGCTTTGACAGTAATGATGAGGCGACCGAGGCCCTGGTGGAAGGCGACATTGATGTCTACATCCACGATGCCCCGACGGTGTGGAACCTGGCCAATCGCCATGAGTACCCGGTGAAGTTGTTGGGGCTGTACAAGCCGCTGACCCAGGAACCGCTGGCATGGGTGATGCGCAAGGACAACATGAAACTGAAGAGCGATGTGGACGAGGTGCTCAAGGCATGGATGAACAACGGTGAGCTGATGCGCATGAAGCATCAGTGGATACCGGTGAAGATTCTTTCCGGGGAATGAATGAAGGCCGGGGACTTCAAATCTGGCAGGGCCTTCTGCTGTGGGAGCCAGCCTGCTGGCGATTGAGTTTGGGGGAGGGCGCATCGCTTGCAGGCAAGCTCCTACAGGGCGGTGATAGGCCCGAACTGTGGGAGCGGTGGTTCCACCGCGAATAAAGTGCCGGGCATGACCATCGCGGTCGGACGACCGCTCCCACTCTCTTGTCTAAATATCCGCGTAATCCTGGCCGCCCTTGAGCCAGCGCCGCAGGAGTGGGTCGACCAGCGAGGGGCACTCCTGCAGTAGTCGGTCGGCCACCTCGCGGGCCGGTTCCATCAGCGCTTCGTCACGCACCAGATCGGCAATCCGGAACGCCAGGTCACCGGTCTGGCGGGTGCCCAGCCACTCGCCGGGACCTCGCAGTTTCAAATCTTCTTCAGCGATCACGAAGCCATCGGTGGTGTCACGCATGACCGCCAGGCGTTGTTTGCCCGTCAGCGATAGCGGGCTCTTGTAGAGCAGCAGGCAGTAACTCTGTTCGCCCCCCCGGCCTACACGACCCCGTAGCTGGTGCAGTTGTGCCAGTCCCAGCCGTTCGGCATTTTCCATCACCATCAGGGTAGCGTTGGGCACATCCACGCCGACCTCGATCACGGTGGTGGCGATCAGTAACTGGGCCTGGCCGGAGGAGAAGCGCGCCATGCGTTCCGCCTTTTCCTTGGCCTTCATGCGTCCGTGCACCAGTTCCACGGTCAGCTCAGGCAGCGCCGCCTGTAATTCCTCGTAGGTGGCCTCCGCGGCCTGGGCTTGGAGTTCTTCGGATTCCTCGATCAGAGTGCAAACCCAATACGCTTGTGTGCCGGCCTGACAGGCATCATTGATGCGTTCAATCACCTGGGGGCGACGCCCTTCCGGCAGCACCAGCGTATCGATGGGTTTGCGCCCCGGCGGCATTTCGTCGATCACCGAGGTATCCAGATCCCCGTACACACTCATGGCCAGGGTGCGGGGAATGGGGGTGGCGGTGAGTACCAGCTGATGGGGCACCTGTACCCCGTGGCGGGTATCGAAGCGGCCTTTTTCCCGCAGGGCAAGACGCTGCTGGACGCCGAAGCGATGCTGTTCATCAATGATGGTCAGGCCCAGGCGATGAAACTGTACGGCATCCTGAAACAGGGCATGGGTGCCGACCACGATATTGGCGCTGCCATCGGCAAGGGCGGCGTTGGTCTCGCGGCGTGCCTTTGCCCCCAGGCTGCCGGCCAGCCAGTGCACCTCGATGCCCAGCGGCGAGAGCCACTGGCGGAAGTTGTCACGGTGCTGTTCGGCCAGCAGTTCGGTGGGGGCCATCAGTGCCACCTGGTAGCCGGCCTCAATGGCGGCCAGTGCGGCGGCGGCGGCCACCAGTGTCTTGCCGGAGCCCACGTCCCCTTGCACCAGCCGTAACATGGGATGAGGCTGTCCCATGTCTTTCATCAGTTCGGCGATGACCCGTTGTTGCGCCCCGGTCAGAGCGAAGGGCAGGCTGCCTTGCAAGCGATCGAACAGGGTGGTGCCGGTGAGCCGGGGGGCATGGAAGGCTTTCTGCCCGGCCCGTTTTTGCAGCATGCCGAGTTGGTGGGCCACCATCTCTTCCATCACCAGGCGCTGCACTGCCGGGTGCTGGCCTTCCAGCAGCAGATTGACCGGGTCATCCGGGCGCGGGTTGTGCAGCTTGGTCAAGGCGTCGGTGAGGCTGGGCAGGCCGCTCTGATCCAGCAGGGAGGAAGGAATCAGCTCGCGGGGCGGGTGTGCCTGCAAATACGCCAGAGCCTGGGTGGTGAGGTTGCGCAGGGTTTTCTGGCTGACGCCATCGGTAGTGGGATATACCGGTGTCAACGCTTTTTCCAGCGGCGGTAGCGGCTGGTGGCCATGGGCGATCTGGTATTCGGGGTGATAGAACTCCAGGCCGGCGGCTCCCGGGCGGGGTTCGCCGTATACCCGGATCGGCCGACCCCGTTCCAGATTGTTCTTCTGTGCGGCAGTAAAGTGATAGAAGCGCAGCGTGACCATGCCGGTGCCGTCTGCCACCTTGCAGAGCAGGGAGCGGCGGCGGCCGAAGACCACATCGGCGGCCATGACTTCCCCTTCAATGACCACCCCGGTTTCCGGTCGCAGGCTGCCAATGGGGGTAATGCGGGTGCGGTCCTCGTAGCGAAAGGGCAGATGGAAGAGCAGGTCTTCCAGATTATGCAGCCCCAGCTTGGTCAGTTTCTCGGCCGCAGCCGGTCCCACGCCCTTGAGGCGATTCAGTGGGAGGCTGGAGAGAGAATCACTGGCCATCAATAATGCGTTCCGTCAGCGAGTTGCGAGGAGCGAGTGTCGAAAGGCAAAACCGCTTTTGCACTTCGTCACCCGTCACTCGCGTGTCGACACGTTTACCCCGACAGTCCTTCCTTGGGCACGGCCTGGCGCAGTACCTCGATGGCCTTGGGACGCGGGAAGCTGTCACGCCAGACCAGCGCAATGGTTCGTGACGGGACCGGCTCCTCGAAGGGGCGAACGGTGAAGGTGTCTTTGTCATAGCCGTGCTGATAGAGCGCGGTGTTGGGCAACACCGTGACCCCGAGACCGCCGGCCACCATGTGGCGCAGGGTTTCCAGGGAGCCACCTTCGATCTGCACCAGGTTTTTCTGGCTTTGAGAATCGATGGCCGGGCACAGCTCCAGCACCTGATCCCGGAAACAATGGCCTTCGCCCAGCAGCAGCAGGGTTTCGTTGAGCAGCTGTTCCGGGGCGATTTTCTTTTGCGAGGACCAGGCATGGTCCTTGGGCAGCAATACCGAGAACGACTCCTCGTACATGCGTGCCCGCACCAGACCACCACCGGAGAACGGCAGCGCCACAATGATGGCATCCAGCTCGCCGTGTTCCAGCTTGCGGCGCAGTACGTGGGTGTAGTTTTCCTCGATGAACAGGGGCATGTCCGGGGCCGCCTTGCGTACCTGTGGCACCATGGCCGGGAACAGATACGGTGCCACGGTAAAGATCGCGCCAACACGCAGCGGTGAGCCCAGCTGGTCACGCTGACTCAGGGCCATTTGCGACAGCAGGTCAGCTTGCTCCAATACCCGCTGTGCCTGGGTGACGATGGGCTCCGCCTGCGGGGTCACCACCACTTCTCGGGGACGGCGCTCGAACAGGGGCATGCCGAGCTGTTCTTCCAGCTTCTTGATGGCGGCACTGAGGGTGGGCTGGCTGACGTTGCAGGCCTGGGCGGCGTGGCCGAAATGGCGTTCACGGGCCAGGGCGACTAGATAGCGAAGTTCTGTTAATGTCATGGCGTCGATATGTTTAGTCGATGATGGCCCATTGTGCACCTCGTAGAACCTCGATGCTAGAGGGTCAGGCAGTTAACAGTTAACAGTGAATAGTTAACAGCTCGCGGAGCGGGTGTGGTAGCAGATTTTGGACTGTTGTGCCGCGGTTGCAGAATGTCTTGTGGCCAGCGGTCGTTAAAAGCGCGTTTTAAATTTGGAGCGATATGTCTCATATCTTGATTGCGGGTCTTGGGGATTTGGGCTCGGGGCTGGCGCAAGTGTTGTTGGCCGAGGGGCATCGGGTCAGTGCCATCCGCCGCGGGCAGCAGTGTCCGGTAGGGGTGGAGTTGTATAGCCAGGACCTCACTGAGGGCGCGGTCATGTTGCCGCCGGATCAGGTGGATCTGCTGGTGATCATCATGACGCCGTCCGAGTACAGCGAAGCGGGTTACCTGAAGGCGTTCGTGCGGGCGCCGCTGACCTTGCTGGATGCCCTGGCCCAACAACAACCCCTGCCGCCGGTGGTGTTTGTGTCCAGCAGTGCCGTCTTCGGTGAACTGGCCGGCGAGGTGGATGAGCTAACGTCGCCCAGGCCGTCCCGCTATAACGGCAAGGTATTGCTGGCAGCGGAAGAGGAAATCAGCGCCCGCAGCATGGCCACGGTGGTACGTTTCACCGGTATCTATGGTCCTGGCCGCTATCGCCAGATCGACAAGGCGGCGCGGTTGGCCAGGGGCGAAGAGGCCCTGCCAGCGTCTCAATGGACCAACCGTATCCACCGCGATGACTGCGTGGGTCTGCTGCACAGTGTGGTGAGCGGCTGGCTGAAGGGGCAGGAAATGCCGCCGCTGGTGGTGGGCACGGACTCTGTGGGTGGCCGTAATCTGGATGTGTTGCAGTGGTTGGCACAGCAGCAGGGGCTAAGCCTGGAGGTTCCCGGCGATACGCTCGACGCCCCCCCCGCCGGCAAACAGGTCAGAAGTCGGTATATCTCTCAAGGTCACTACACCCTCAAGTATCCCGGTTACCGGGAAGGGTATGCTCAGGTGCTGGCGGAGAGGTGAGCGACAAGCTCCAAGCTGCAAGCTACAAGGCGCGGATGGGGCCCGAGTGAATCCAGCGCCCTGCCCGCGCTCCAGGTTTCAGTTAGACGAGCGGCCAACCCAGCCTTGAAGGGAGCTCAATCGCCAGCAGACTGGCTCCTACGCCGGGAAACACTGCCACCCGCGTTGATCGCGGGCACAACATGTCAGTGCACATCCAGTCCAACCCGCGCCTTGTAGCTTGCAGCTTGAAGCTTGTCGCTGCCTTCAAAGCGCATTTCCGGCGTTTTCACGCTAAAATCGCCCTCCTGTCGGGCAATGACGTCCTCGTTGGTCGTTTTTTCGCCGTCAGACTTGCCTCCGGCGCTGGCATTAGTAAAGTGTGCGCCTCAAATTTTATCCGTGGCGGTGCCAGACCCTCCTGAAGCGCCGCAAAGGCCCGTGGTGGGCGCAATGGAGAGATGTGCATGAGTACACCGGTTGCCGTGGTAATGGGCTCCCAATCCGATTGGGAAACCATGAAAGAAGCCTGTGACGCCCTGACCCAGTTCGGTGTTGGCTGGAAAGCCGAGGTGGTCTCTGCCCACCGCACCCCCCAGCGCATGTACGACTTCGCCAAAAGTGCCCATGAAAACGGCTACAAGGTCATCATCGCCGGTGCCGGTGGTGCGGCTCACCTGCCGGGCATGATCGCCGCCCTGACCCCGCTGCCAGTGCTCGGTGTGCCGGTGAAAAGCCGGACCCTGTCTGGCTGGGACAGCCTGTTGTCCATCGTGCAGATGCCCAAGGGCGTGGCGGTGGGTACCCTGGCGATCGGCGCGGCCGGGGCCTGGAATGCCGGGCTGCTGGCGTCGCAGATGCTGGCAGCGGAGAATCCCGAGCTGCTGAACAAGATTGCTGAATGGAAAGCCTCGCGTGCTGACGAGGTGCTGGCCAACGCGGAGCTGGGCCAGGGCTAGGCCCGACCCTCAATTCGCCCCTGCTTGTGACTAACGGATCTGCTATGAATCGCGTACTCGTTCTTGGTGGTGGCCAGCTTGGCCTGATGATGGCGGAGGCCGCAGCCCGGCTGGGGCTGGTGGTGGACCGTTACGATCCGGAGCGAGCGCTGCTGCTGCCAGGCACCTCTGATCTGGCGGTACCGATCAGCTGGGAAGAATGCCAGGAGCGTTACCCGGTGATTACCGTGGAGCGCGAAGCGTTCCCGGAAGAGGGCCTGTCGGCGGATCTGGCCAGAAGCGACCGCTGCGTGGCCCGCGGTGCCCTGCAGGTGATCCCGGATCGCTTCACCCAGAAAGCCATGCTCGACAAGCTGGGCATCCCCACCGCGCCCTGGGTCACCCTGGACAAGGCAGAGGATCTGCAGGCGGCTGTCGCGCAGTTTGGCGGTGTGGTGGTGAAAGCCCGCACCGGCGGCTATGACGGTCGTGGCACCTGGATTGTGGGCGAAGGGGGCGATCTGTCTTCCGTGCCTGCGGCAGAGCTGGCCGGCAAAGCCATCATCGAGCAAAAGATTCCCTTCCGCCGTGAACTGTCCATCGTGGGGGCTCGCAGTATTAGCGGCGAAACCCTGTTCTACCCGCTGACCCGCAACTGGCATGTGGACGGTATCCTGCGCCTGAGTCTGGCACCAGCCAATGCCTGTAGCGATCTGCAGAAGCCAGCGGAACAGATGCTCAAGGGCATCATGGAGGAACTGGATTACGCCGGTGTCATGGCGGTGGAGTTCTTCGAAGTGGATGGCCAGCTGATGGTCAACGAAATTGCCCCGCGGGTGCACAACTCCGGTCACTGGACCCACGAAGGCGCGGACTGGTCCCAGTTCGACCTGCACGTCCATGCCTTGGCCGGTGTGCCGCTGCACGCGCTCAACGTCCATGGCCCCTCTGCCATGGTTAACCTGATCGGCACGCCTTTCGAGAGCGCCTGGTTGCAACACCCGGGTGTGGTGCACTGGTACGGCAAGAGCGTGCGACCGGGCCGCAAGGTGGGTCATGCCAACCTGGTGGCGGGTACTCTGGAAGGGTTACGAAAGGGCCTGGATGCCTGGGCCGACGTGCTTCCGGAAGGCTATCAGGCGGTCCTGGATTCCGAGCTGGGGCTGGGCTGATCGCCTGGCTTTTGCCTTGCGGCAGCTGGCTCAACACTTTAATCGCTTGCAGGCAAGCTCCCACAGGGGGCAGGTTGCCCTGCCTGTAGGCGACGGGGGCTGACTGAGGCGCTGTCAGTGACAGGGTCATGCTGCCTTCACATTCTCTCCCGTGGCCAATGGGGTACACTCACGGCTGACTGCAATCAGGATGCTTGTCGTGCCCATGTCACTCTCTTCACTCACGCTCACGCGCTATCGTCGATTGATCATGCTCGTCATGATCGTGGCACTGGTGCTGATCACGGTTGAGCTTAGCGGCCTGCGGGAGCAGATGTCGGTATCCTTTCTGCGTGCCCAGCTTGAAGCCAATCCGGTCACGGGTGTGCTCGCCTTTGTGCTGGTGTTTGTGATCGGTAACCTGATTCAGCTGCCCGGCTGGATTTTCCTTGTGGCGGCGATCCTTGCGCTGGGTACCGTGATGGGGGGGCTGGTTACCTATCTGGCGGCGGTTACGTCATGCCTGGTCACCTTCACGCTGGTGCGTGGGCTGGGTGGTAATGCCCTGAGAGAAATCAACAATCCCTGGGCGAAGAGTATTCTGGCCCGGCTGGATACCCACCCGATTCGCAGCGTGGCACTGCTGCGGATCCTGCTTCAGACCATGCCCGCGTTGAATTATACCCTGGGGCTCAGCGGTGTGCCTCTGCGCCCCTATCTTGTCGGTACCCTGATTGGGTTACCGATACCTATTGCGTTGTACTGCCTGTTTTTCGACAGAGTTCTATTGTTGCTGCCGATCGGGTAGATACAAGCTTCAAGTTTCAAGCTGCAACGCGAATTGAGGCTGTGCCACGCAAAACAAGACAGTGCTCGCGCACCCACTTCGGGGCTGCCTCTGTAGGAGCTTGCCTGCAAGCGATCCGAGCGATAGCGAGGTTTGCAGTTGAGTTGCGAGTGTTTTGCCTTTCGAAACCCGCTACTCATCACTCGTTTCTGGAATCTTTACCTTCGCCAAGGCTCGGATCGCTTGCAGGCAAGCTCCCACAGCGGGGATGCTTTTGAAAGCTGAAAGCTGCCCCTTCAATGTCTTAACAGGGCGCTGAGCGAGTCCACCACTTCTGCCCAATCCGCATCTTCGCGCACGGCCTCTGCCAGGAATTTCGACTGGGAGGGGTTCCAGAATGGGGCTTGATGAAGGTGCATGCTGTCAGCCAGCTGGCCACCGTGTTGGTGGATGAAGTCTTCGATATCGTCGTCGCTGTTGGCCAGCCCGAGCTGGGCAAACAGGGTGTTGAGGTCGTGGGTGGCGGTATCCATATCGCTCTCCCGTCAGGTGATTGTGAAGGACGCTTGTCCCGTAAAACCGTCTCCTGTCGATCTGCGTCTGATAGTGCGCCTTTTCAACCGGTCTGTCTCCCCTGCGAAAGTAGGGGGGGGTATAAAACAGGACGCCCGCAAGGTGCGGGCGTCCTGATGTGGCCTGGGGGGCTTAGGCGATATCCATGATCCCGTCCATTTCCACCTGGGCTCCCTTGGGCAGCGCGGCGACGCCGATGGCGGCACGGGCCGGGTAGGGCTGTTTGAAATGGCGAGCCATGACTTCGTTCACCAGGGCGAAGTGGCCCAGATCGGTGAGGAAGATATTCAGTTTCACGATGTCCTGCAGGTTGCCACCAGCGGCTTCGCAGACAGCTGTCAGGTTGCTGAAGACCTGCTCGATCTGCGCTTCCATGTCGCCTTCCACCAGTTCCATGGTGTCCGGAACCAGGGGGATCTGGCCCGACAGATAAACGGTAGAGCCGGCCTTGATGGCCTGGGAATAGGTGCCAATGGCTTGCGGCGCCTTGTCGGTGCTGATGACGGAATGGTTAGACATGATGCGTTCTTCGTCGGTTGAGCCCCGGCCATGGCCGTCAGGCGAAATAAGGAAGCGGCTATGCTGGCATGCCGCCCGCCGGCACGCAACACCGCCAACATCCATGCTGTGGGAGCTTGCCTGCAAGCGATTTGCCGTATTGGATGTATGACATCGCTTGCAGGCAAGCTCCCACATAAAACAAGGTGAGAGGCCTACCCTTGACCCGGTGGGGGTGCGATACGCTTTCGGTATGTTTCTCCCACCGCACAGCAACAGCCTGAGAAAGGGTCGCTACAGTGAGCCCTGGAGGATGTATCTGATTACCTCCGTCACGGTAGATCGGCAGCCGTGTTTTGCCTCCTTGTTACCGGCCAGGGTGCTGATTCAGCAGTTTATGCGGTGTCAAAACGCAGGGCTCGCAACAACTCAGGCCTTCGTGGTCATGCCTGATCATTTCCATTGGCTGATGCAGCTTGGGGAAAGAGAGGCCTTGTCGTCGGTGGTGCAGCGCGTTAAATCCTGCACAGCACGCCATTTAAGGACCGACGGATATGGCTGCGAATGGCAAAAGGGATTCCATGATCATGCAGTAAGGCGGGAGGAAGACCTTAAGCAACTTGCCCGCTATGTTGTGGCGAATCCTCTTCGCGCGGGTCTGGTGGGCAGTATCAGGGACTACCCGCATTGGGATTGTGTGTGGTTGGATTAAAGGGTCGCAGACGCTTGCCTGCAAGCGATACGGCGCAGAGTTGAACTCTGTCGCCAGCAGACGGGCTTCCTCTCTGCTTCGGGGGCGTATCTCATTGCTATGCTGCGGCAGAAGACTCTGTGGGAGCTTGCCTGCAAGCGATTTGGGCTTTGATCAAGAACGTAATCGCTTGCAGGCAAGCTCCCACAGGGGCACAGGATTCAGCGACCTCAAAGGCGATGAATGCGGACGATGCTGTCCAGGGTTCTCAGCTTCTTGATGATGCGGGCCAGGTGGATACGGTCTTTCACTGTCATGGACACGTTCAGGGTGGTAAGGGTGGGGTCTTTTTCTGCCATGTCGATGGTGTCGATGTTGGAGCCCAGTTCGGACACGCTGTTGGCCAGGGTGGCAAGTACCCCCCGTTTGTTGATCAGCTCGATGCGCAGCGCCGCCGTGAATTCCTGCTCCACGTCCTTGTCCCAGCTCAGCGCAATGCATTTTTCCGGGGCGTTACGCATTTCGGCCAGCAGGTTCTTGCAGGTGTCGCGGTGGACCACGATGCCTCGGCCTGCACTGAGGTGGCCGATAATGGTGTCGCCGGGCAGTGGATAACAGCACTTGGCATAGCTGACCATCAGGCCTTCGCTGCCGCGGATAGCGAGAGGGCGGCGATCGTCTTCGTGCTGGCGTTCGTCGTCGTCGCGGGCGCCCGCCAGCTTGCGGGCCACCAGCGGTGCCAGTCGGTTACCGATACCGATATCTTCCAGCAGGTCGTCCAGCTCCACATAGCCGTTGCCGGCCAGTTCGCTCACCACCCGTTCGATGGGCAGATCATCCAGGCCCATGTCGTAGCTGTGCAGGGCTTTTTCCAGTAGCCGCTGCCCCAGCTCCACGGCATCTTCGCGTTGCTGGTGCTTGAGGAAGTGACGAATGTTGGTGCGCGCCTTGCCGGTGACGACAAAGTTGAGCCAGGCCGGGTTGGGGGTGGCATTGGGGGCGGTGATGATCTTGACGGTCTGGCCCGATTCCAGTGGTGTGGACAGCGCGGCGAGCTTGCCGTCGATACGGGCGGCTACGCACTTGTTGCCCACCTTGGTGTGCACGGCGTAGGCAAAATCCACCGCGGTGGCGCCGCCGGGCAGCTCCTTGATGTCCCCCTTGGGGGTGAACACATAGGCTTCGTCCGGGAACAGGTCCACCTTCACATTCTCGATAAACTCCATGGAGTTACCGGTCTTCTGCTGCAGTTCCAGCAGGCGCTGCATCCAGCTCTGGGTGCGGCTGTGGGTGGGCGTGCCCGGTTCGCCGTCGGACTTGTACAGCCAGTGGGCGGCGATGCCGTTGTTGGCCATGGCCTCCATTTCCTCGGTGCGGATCTGCATTTCCAGCGGAATGCCGGAACGCGCCTTGAGGGTGGTGTGCAGGCTCTGATAGCCGTTGGCTTTGGGGATGGCGATGTAATCCTTGAAGCGACCGGGGATCGGCGTGAAGTAATTGTGCACCGCCCCCAGTACCCGGTAGCAGGTGTCTACCCGGTCGACGATGATGCGGAAACCGAACACATCCATGATGTCCGCGAACGGTTTGTGCTGTTCTTTCATCTTTGAATAGATGCTGAACAGGTGCTTCTCGCGACCCAGGACTCGGGCTTCGATGCCTTCTTCTTCCAGGCAGTGCTCGAGGCTGGTCTTGATGGTGGTGAGGATTTCCTTGCGATTGCCGCGGGCCTTCTTCACCGCCTGGCCAATCAGCTTGGCGCGCATGGGGTGAATGGCATGGAACGCCAGGTCCTCGTACTCCACGCGCATGTTGTACATGCCCAGCCGGAAGGCGATGGGGGCGTAGATTTCCAGGGTTTCTGTGGCGATACGGCGGCGTTTTTCAGCACGCATGACATGCAGGGTGCGCATGTTGTGCAGACGATCGGCCAGCTTGATCAGAATGACCCGGATATCCCGGGTCATGGCCAGCATCATCTTGCGCAGGTTTTCCGCTTGCTGTTCGGCCTTCGATTCGAACTTGATCTGGGCAATCTTGGAGACGCCATCGACCAGCTCGGCCACTTCTTCGCTGAATTCCTCGGCCAGTTGTTCCTTGCTGATGCCGGTATCTTCGATCACATCGTGCAGCATGGCCGCCATGAGCGAGGCATGGTCCATGTGCATGTCCGTGAGAATGTTGGCCACGGCCAGAGGGTGGGTGATGTAAGGGTCCCCGGTGCGCCGGTACTGGCCTTCATGGGCCTGCTCGGCGAAATGGTAGGCGCGTACGACCTGGGCGATCTGCTCGTCGTCCAGATAACTGCGTAACCGTTTTTCCAGGTTATGAATCGTGGGCAAAAGGCCTCGTCACGCCCTTGGCGAGTAGCAAGTAAGAAGTAACTGTTAGCTTAGATTTGAGGGCAGGTTTTGTCTATGACAAGGAGGCATGCAACGGGTGATAACCCGAAGAGGGAAAAACTATCAGGGAAATGCAGGCATCGGGAAGGCGAATGGCCTTCCGGTTTCCGCTCCTGCGCGGGTGCGCAGGAGGGCAAAGACGGCGGGTTTATTCGCCGAAAGACTGGGTCAGCAGTGCCAGCTCGTCCACGTCGGCGCTGCGGTCAGCCATGGGGCTGTCCACGGATTCGGCCGTGACGTGACCTTCAGCAATTTCACGCAGGGCCACTACGGTGGGCTTGTCGTTTTCCCAGGCGACGCGGGGCTCTTTGCCACCGGTCTGCAGTTGGCGGGCACGTTTGCCTGCCACCAGCACCAGCTCGAAGCGGTTATCCAGTTGTTCCAGGCAATCTTCAACGGTTACACGGGCCATGCTGTTCTCCTACAGGCGGGTGCCACCACCGGGCAACACCAACTCAAATTCGCAAGGCGGGGATTTTAATGGCGAAAGCTTGATCAGTCCAGTCTCGCAGGCCCGCAGCCTTAGTGGCGACGATCGCGGAGCAGGTCTTCCAAGGTGCTGGCCAGCCGCGCTTGCTGACGGGGAGTGTCCAGACGGCGAGCCTCGACGATGGCTTCCAGCTCGTAGAGGGCCCGTTGAAAGTCATCGTTGACGATCAGGTAATCGAACTCGGCGAAGTGGCTCATTTCGTCCTGGGCACCGTCCAGACGGCGCTGGATTACCGCATCATCGTCGGTCTCCCGACCACGCAGGCGTTGGGCAAGGATGTCCAGAGAGGGGGGCAGAATGAAGATGCTAACGGCATCGGGCAGCTGTTTGCGGATCTGGGTGGCCCCCTGCCAGTCGATTTCCAGGATCACATCTTCGCCGCCGTTAAGGGTCTGCTTTACCCAGTCGGCGCTGGTGCCGTACAGGTTGCCGAACACTTCGGCGTGTTCCAGAAAGCGCCCTTGTTCGACCTGGCGGACAAAGCTGTCGCGGTCGGTGAAGTGGTAGTTGACCCCGTCTTCCTCGCCCGGCCGCATGGTGCGAGTGGTATGAGACACCGAAATGCGCAGCCGTGGCACCTTCTCCACCAGGGCGGCGACAAGGCTGGTCTTGCCGGCGCCAGAGGGGGCGGAAACGATATAGAGCGTGCCTTTGTCGGCCATGATGACGGTGTCCTGTGATCCCGGTAAAAGGCGCATTATAGGGGGAAGGTTGCGACCCGTCATACCCGCTGCGCCCGAGGTGCTGTTCCTCCGGCGCAGCGCGCAGGTGGGGTTACGACACCAGCAATGGGCGCCCGTAGACGATTTTGTTGGTCAGTCGCGTGATCAGATCCGCTTTTTTGCCCTGGATGCGGCGGCGCGCTTCGATCTGTGAGGGAATCCAGCGCAGGTGTACCGGCACACACTTCATGGCCGTTCGGATCAGGCGCACATCCATGTCGAACTTTTTCTGCACCTCGGGGGTGACCTCGGGCATGCCGAAAGGCCTGCGCAGGGAGTCTGGCAGCAGTACGGCAGTATGAATGCGATGGCGGTTGAGGAACGGCATTAGCCAGGGACGCATGCTGAACAGGTAGTCCACCAATTCGCGGCCCACCGTGCCTACCGCCAGCAGATCGGAAGTCACCACCTAGTTGAACCAGGCCACATAGGCATCCCAGTTCTCCGGCATGGCCTGTTCGGGAATGCCGAACAGGAAGGCAAACAGTTGTGATTCCTCGTAATACTGTTCCCGCTCGGCCTGGCTGAGCGCGCCGTAGAACATTTCGTGGACCCGCAGGGCGACGATCCACAGGGTGGCGTGCACCCACAACAGCGCTTCTACCTGGTTGGCGAAGTACTGGCTTTGTTTCTGGGTGCGCCCGGTGGACTCGGAGATCTGGCCGGTGATTTTTGCATGGATGTTGTGTACCCGTACGGCCGAGTCCAGCACCTGGTCCAGATTGCCGAAGACCATGGAGTGCACATTCAGAAAGGTGCGTTGCAGTCGGCCCATGGGGTCTGTCTGGGTCTGGGAATGCTGATCAATGGCCTGGGAGACCCAGGGATGGGCCAGCTGCAACAGGTTGGCGGCGCCAGCCCCAAACATCACAGAGATATTGCCGTGAATCTTCCAGGCCATGGAGTCGGGCCCGTAGAGGCCGATGTCCGGGTCCAACACTCGTTGGGTCATGATTTCCAGCTGCTGGTGTAACGCCTCTTTGGTCACGGCCTGGCTAAGGGCGGGATTGCGCGGTTGGATGGGCTTGTTGGGCTGGGGCTGCATAGGGTGTCCTCCATTGATTCGCCTCAGGCTAATCAAGCAGAACTTGCCAGTTTTGATGCAGATCAACTTTTCTGTCTCAAGGCGGCTGGCGGATACAGATTTCGTCATCGTGATGACAGCCAAACCCGGTGAAAGTAAACATGGAAAGGCGCAATATGGCGACACTGTCCAGTAACGGGTGTCCTTCTGCATGAGCAACAGTCCCCTCAGCGCCACTGTGGAATTCCAGCGTGATGGCATTCAGCACGGCTTTCTGAAACTGCCCTATTCCCATGATGGCTCGGCCTGGGGGCATGTGATGACGCCCATCACGGTAGTGCGCAATGGCGATGGGCCAACCGCACTGTTGACCGGGGGCAATCACGGTGATGAATACGAGGGCATTACCGCGCTGATCAAGTTGGCCAATCGTCTGCGGCCGGAGCAGATTCGTGGCCGGGTGATCATTCTTCCCATGCTCAATCACCCGGCGGTGGTCAATGGTAGCCGCACCTCGCCGCTGGATGGCGGTAACCTGAATCGCTGTTTTCCCGGCAATCCCGCCGGGACGCTGACAGAAAAACTGGCGGATTACCTGACCCGTTATCTGGTGCCGCTGGCGGATGTGGTGCTGGATATCCATTCCGGGGGCCGCACCCTGGATCTGCTGCCCTTCGCGGCGACCCATCGCATGGACGACAAGGCCTTCGAGGCGCGCTGTCTGGGGGGGGCCACAGCCTTCGGCGCGCCCTACACCCTGTTCATGGCCGAACTGGAAGGGGAGGTACTGTTCGACAGTGTGGTGGAAGCCCAGGGCAAGGTGTTTATCAGTACCGAACTGCGTGGCGGCGGCACCACCACGCCGGAGACGGTCGCGTTGGCGGAGCAGGGGGTGGACAACGTGCTGCGCTTTGCCGGGATCCTGCCTGGCGAGCCCGTGGAGGCGGTCTCGCAAGCGCTGGAAATTCCGGATGGCGACGCCTACCGGGTCAGCGAGCATGCGGGCATTCTTGAATTCACCGTGACGCTGGGCCAGTGGCTGCAGCAGGGTGAGGTGATTGCCCGGGTGTATTCACTGGAGCGGACTGGCCAACCCCCGGTGGAGTATCGTGCTCCCTATGACGCCATGCTGCTGGGGCGTCGGCATCCTGCCCAGGTAAATATTGGCGATACCTTTGCGGTGCTGGCGGTGCCGCGGGTTTAATGGAGCCCGACGTGACTGATAGCAACGCGATTCCTTTCTCTTGATGACTTCAGCAAACAGGTCCGACATCCCGGTGGACTGGTCTTCCGTGATTCTGGACCCGGCATTTCTTGCCGGGCTCGACCGTATGGCGGCAAAGCGGTTTGTCCAGCCGGCACTGGCGGAAGAGGCCGCTGCGGCCATGCTGGACGCACTTAGCGAAGCGGATTGGCAGCGTTTACGTGCTTTTGGTGGAAAAAGCGCACCGGCCACGTATGCCTATGCGGTCGCTGGCCGAGCCATGGAAGATTTTGCCCGTCGCCGTTTTGGGCGGCCCCGGCCCCCGCAATGGCTGCAGGAGAAGGGACAGGCCTGGGTTCGGTTATGGCGGATGCTGTGCCTGGAGCGTCAGTGGCCGGAAACCCTTATGCAGGTGTTGGGTAAAGAGTTTGTCGACGGACTGGTACGTGAGGCGATTGCGGTGATCAAGCAGCGTATTCCGCGCTGTGGTGAACCGGGATTCTCGGAATGTTGTGTGACAGAGCTGGGGCTGGAGCAGTTGCCTGACGATGCCGGAGACAGCGTGGACCAGGCACTGGCCCGCACGCAACATAAGCACGCGTTGGCCGTGCTGGGTCGCTTGCTGAATCCTGCTGATGCAACCGTGGGGTCGGGTCCGTCTGATGAAGAAGACGTGCTGAACGAGCTGATCAGGCGTTTGGCTTTGACGGCAGACGATCGTTTGTTGCTGTCGCTCAGTTACGAAGACGGCCTCTCCAGTCGCAAGATTGCCACGCTGCTGGAAACCAGTGCGGCAACGGTGCAGCGCCGTCTGGCGGGCTTGCACCATCAACTTGAGCAGGCCCTGCGTGTGATGGGGCTGGCCGACACTACCGCTGCCGGGGAGGTGAACCTTGAATCCTGAAACAGAAAAAAGCCTGTTCAGGGCATTGCGGTATCAGGATCAGCCGTCCCTGCTGTCGAGGCCGGAGTTTGAGGGCTTTGCCACCACGGATGAGATTCTCGCCGCTCATGCCGACGGCCGGCTGACGTCGGCGCAGCAGGAGTGGCTGACGGTTGCGTTGGCCAACAGCAATATACTTCGGCAGCAGTGGGTGGCCTTGCTGGAGTCCCGGGAGACGGTGGCGGCACGACAGGGTGTCTGGCGGCGTTTCGCCATGGCCGGGGCGGCGGCCAGTGTGCTGCTGGCGGGTGTGTTGGTGTTTGTGAATGACCCGCCCCAGGAGTTCTCTCCGCCGGCGTCGCCCATGGCAGAATCCCACCCAGCCCCACAGGCAAGGGCGCAGGTGGACGCCCCGATGCGCAAGCAATCGTCTGCCGATCAGTCGTTCGCGTTCGAAGACAGGGCTGAGCCGCCACAACGCCCGGCGGCGGCTCTGGCGATGCCCGTTCCGGATTGGAATGGGTTCATGGCCGTGTATGCCGGTGATCAGGCGCATCTTTCTGATAGCCCGGAGGGGCGTTTCCAGGCATTGGCGCTATCGCTTCGGCACTTGCAGCAAGAGGACTGTTCTGTGGCGGCGGCGCAGACGTTTCTGCAACGGCTTACACTGTCCCGCCAGGATTATCCCGCCCCATTATCGCCGCTGGAGCCGGGCTTGACCGCAGACGCATGTGCTCTGGGGGAACAGCTGATACAGATGGCACGGCAGGCCGTGGGGCAATAGCAATCGCAGGGTAACGTCTTGTTGTCGCAGGTTCCTTCGAAAACGGGTCAGGGTTCCTGAAGCAATTGTCCAGGCTGTCCGTCTCATTAAGGAAACCGACCTTGATGGAGATCGACATGAGCCTTACCCGTCCCATTGCAACGCTGCAACGTTACCGTTCCCTGATGCCCTCTGGTCCACTGGCTGTGGGCTTGTGTACGGGGGCCCTGACGCTGTTGAGCGCGGGTTGCCAAAACGGCGGCCAGGAAACGCTGGCGGACATTCAGACGGGCCAACCGGCCCAACGAGAGCAGCTGCTGGTGGATGCCATGGCCTCACCGGCGCGGATGCAGCCGCAGGCCAAAATGATGGCGATGCCGGCGCCGCAGCCCCTGCCGCAGCCGTCCCGTGACCGCTTTGAGGCGGTTGAAGAAAACACCGTCAAGCAGGCTTCTGTTGATCCGGTGTCGACGTTTTCCATTGATGTGGATACCGCGTCCTACAGCTTCTCCCGGCGGATGATCAACGAGGGGCGGCTGCCGACTCCGGACGCAGTGCGCCTGGAGGAGTGGGTCAACTATTTCGATTATGACTACACCGCCCCGGCCAGCCCGGATACACCGTTCAGCACCGGGGTGACAGTGGTGGAATCACCCTGGACTGCAGGCAACAAGCTGGTGCATATCGGCATCAAGGGTTATCAGGTGGACGCCTCCAGCCGTCCCCGCGCCAATCTGGTTTTCCTGCTTGATGTCTCCGGCAGCATGGGCGCGCCGGACAAGCTGCCACTGCTACAGCAATCGTTATCGATGATGGTCAAGGACATGCACCCCGAGGATAGCGTGGCCATTGTGGTGTATGCCGGGGCCTCCGGGGTGGTACTGCCGCCCACGGCCGTGAAAGACCGTACGGCGATTACCCAGGCCCTGAGCCGCTTGCAGGCGGGCGGCTCTACCGCTGGAGGGGAGGGTATCCAGCTGGCGTATCAGCTGGCAGAACAACACTTTGATGAGAAGGCCATCAATCGAGTGATTCTTGCCACCGATGGTGATTTCAATGTTGGCGTTACAGACCCGCGGTCACTGGAGGCCCTGGTCAGTCGCCAGCGCGAGAAGGGCATTTACCTGTCTGTCCTGGGGTTTGGCCAGGGCAACTATAACGATCATTTGATGCAGACTCTGGCCCAGAACGGCAACGGGGTGGCGGCCTATATCGATAACCTCAACGAAGTGCGCAAGGTGCTGGTAACAGAATCAACCTCGTCGCTGTTCACCATTGCTGAAGACGTGAAAATTCAGGTGGAGTTCAACCCGGCCACGGTGCAGGAATACCGCCTGTTGGGGTACGAAACCCGCGCGCTGCAACGTGAAGACTTTAACAATGACAGCGTAGATGCAGGGGAGATCGGCGCCGGGCATACCGTCACCGCGCTTTACGAAATTACCCCGGTGGGTGAGCCCCCGCTGATAGATGCTTCTCGCTATGGCAAGCAGAGTGAGGCCGGGGCTGAGGGGGGCGGCCATGATGAGTATGCCTTCATTAAACTGCGCTACAAGCGTCCGGGAGAATCCCGCTCTCAACGGTTGCAGACGCCGGTGCCGGTGAGTCAGCGCAGTGTTGATGGGGAGGCCCGCCAGGAGGTGGAGTTTGCGGTGGCAGTGGCCGGTGCAGCCCAGCTGATCAGAGGAAGCAAGTTCAGCGGCGGCTGGTCACTGCAAGATGCTATTGCGTTAGCCCAGAAAAACCGGGGAGAAGATCCCTATGGATATCGCAGCGAATTTGTTCAGTTGCTGCGTCAGGCGTCAGTCAGTCGCGACATTTGATAATGACAGGGGGTAAATATGCATCATGCACTGAGAGCGCTGTGCATTGCCGTCATTGTGTTACCGGGCTGGCTACAGGCCCAGTCTCCCGCCTCGGTAGTGGTGCAAACGGCATTTCTGGTGTTGTTGGGAGAGGAGAAGGAGGAGCAATGGGTGTTACTCGACCTGGAGCATGGATTGGTGGCGGAACCTGATGGCGTTGGCGTGATTCTGCCGACCCTGGATACGGAAGCTGACGTGGTACGTTTTGCCGTACCCGATGAGGTGAATCCTTTGGACATTACCCTGATGCTGGCAGCGCAGGGTAATGGGCCAGAGCAGTATGTTGCTCACTTGCGGATGCGTGATACAGGGCGCGAAGCCCATTTTCCTGCTTTTGCAATGCAACGGTTGGATGAGGCGTTTTTTCGTGATGACAGGGCGGGACAGCGTGAGGGCAAGCTGTTGCTCAGGCCGGCCAGTCAGGCGAGTGATACGGCAGGGTGTGAAAGGGAAATCCAGCCCGGCCGGCGGCTGGGTGTCGTGCAGTGGTTGGGAGAGGGGGCCGGTTGGGTGGAAAAGGATCTCACCCAGCAAGGGGATGTGATGGTACTGAGGGAGCGAAGCCGCTCGGTCGATTCGGCTGATCCACAATACGAAGTACATTATGCGTTGGCAGGCAACCCCGGGGTACGCTTTGCGGTCGTGCTTCCCGATCCGGATCTGGCAGCATTGGGTTGGGCAGACAGTGAGGGCATGCTGGTCCGCATGGCGTCATGCGACGTACAGGTGGGTGGCGACCACCAACCGTCCGGTCTCTATTCGGCCTGGAGAGAGGGGCTGTCGCGGTGAGCGGCCTGGAAAGCGCCCGGCAGGAGCAGGGCGCCCGTGGGCAGGTTCAGCGGAACAGAGTGGGAGCCAGTAGCTCCCATTGGGCGGGCCAGTCCTGGCTGGGTTTCTGTTTGAAGCTGGAGCGAACGAACTGGGCAATGCGGCCTTCCACCGCGGCCAGTAGCAAGTTGGCGGTAATTGTGGGTGTGGCCTGGGTGCGAAGCCCTTCCTTGAATTCCGCGTCACGTAATATCTGCTTGAGCTGGGCCTCCACGCGGTCGTAGAACTGCTGGATACGCTGGTGCAGGCGCTCGTTTTCACCGGCAAGGGCGTCACCGGTGAGCAATCGGGTAATGCCCGGGTTGCGCTCGGTGAAGGCCAGCATCAGTGCGAGAATCTGCTCTACCTGACTGGCGGCACTGCCGTCTTCGGTGATGCGATTGATCCGCGAGAAAATCGCTTCTTCAATGAAGCTGATCAGCCCTTCGAACATTTTCGCCTTGCTGGGAAAATGCCGGTACAGGGCCGCCTCGGAGACACCCACTTCGCGGGCCAGCCCGGCGGTGGTAATCCGCCCTCCGGGTTCGGCTTCCAGCATGTGGGCGAGCGACTGCAGGATCTGCTCTTTGCGAGACGGTTTCTTGTCGGTCATGAATCGTCGTTCCCGTTTTAAGCGGCAAGCAACAAGTTTCAAGCTGCACGCGAGTGTGGCTGAGAGGTATATCACATGCCGTGCTCGCGCCCAACGCCCCTTGGCTTGTTGCTGCGGTTTGTTGTGTGTGTTGTAGCGGCTCTTTGCCTGTCATCAAGCGGCAATCCCCTTTGCCGCAGAAAAAGCTGCAAGCTTCAAGCTACAAGGCGCGGGCCCGGTGTTTTGTTTTTCCACCGCCCTGCCCGCGGCTGAACTATTAATCGCGGGCAGGGCGCGAATCAGACGAGAGGCCCTTATCCGCGTTGTAGCTTGAAGCTTGTAGCTGCTTTTCCTCACAGCTGACAGCTCAAAGCTCGCAGCTGCTTTTTAGTCCTTGCTGATCAGGGTGCCGATGCCTTTGTCGGTCAGGATCTCCAGCAGCACGGCGTGGGAGACGCGGCCATCAATGATGTGCGAGGTATGCACACCGTTCTGGACCGCTTCCAGGGCGCAGCCGATTTTCGGCAGCATGCCACCGTGAATGGTGCCGTCCTTGATCAGGTCGTTCACCCGGTCCGCATTGAGGCCGGTGAGGACCTTGCCTTGCTTGTCTTTGAGGCCGGCCACGTTAGTCAGCAGGATCAGCTTTTCCGCACGAAGCACTTCGGCCACCTTGCCGGCTACCAGGTCGGCGTTGATGTTGTAGCTGACGCCGTCATCATCGACCCCGATGGGGGCAATCACCGGGATGAAGTCGCTGCCGGAGAGCAGGTCGATAACACGGGTGTCGATGCCCTGCACTTCGCCAACATGGCCGATGTCGATGATCTCGGAGGTCTTCAGGGCCGGGTCGTTTTCGTCCTGGGCCTTGAGCAGCATCTTGCGCGCCTTGATCAGTCGACCGTCCTTGCCCGTCAGGCCGATGGCCTGGCCGCCGTTGTGCTGAATCAGGTTGACGATGTCCTTGTTGACCAGCCCGCCGAGGACCATCTGTACCACGTCCATGGTCTCTCGGTCGGTCACCCGCATGCCCTGAATGAATTTGGATTCCTTGCCCAGGCGTTCCAGCAGGCTGCCGATCTGTGGGCCGCCGCCGTGCACGATCACCGGGTTGATGCCCACCTGTTTCATCATCACCACATCACGGGCAAAGCTGTTCTTCAGCTCGTCGTTTTCCATGGCGTTACCGCCATATTTGATGACCACGGTGGTGCCGGTAAAACGCTGAATATAAGGCAGCGCTTCAATCAGAATCCGGGCGGTATCGTGCGCACTGTTGGCGTCCATCATGTCTCCTGAACGTGGGCGGTGAATTCCGGGCAGTGGTGGCGATGGCCTGTGCCATTGCCACCCTGCGAAGCGGGATTATACGGGAAAAACCGCAGTTTCGCGTTGCCCGGAACGGTGCCTCTAGAACGGCACATCCAGGCTGTCGTCAACGGCTTTCAGGTGGTTGCGGAATTGGGTCTTGACCCGTTGCAGGGCTTCCTCATCGCGACCTTCAAAGCGGGCGACCAGTGAGGCAGTGGTGTTGGAGGCTCGCACCAGGCCCCAGCCATCCGGGAAGTCCACGCGAAGTCCATCAATGGTAGTGGGGCGGCCGCCGGCAAATTGTTCGGCGCGGGCGCTAAGCGCATCCACGAGCTTGAACTTGTTGTCTTCCGACACCTCGATGTAGAGGGCGGGCGTGGTGATCCCGGTCTTCAGGCCGGCAAAGACCTGGCTGGCAGAGTCATCGAGTAGCGACAGGATTTCCAGCAAGCGACAGCCGGCATACATGCCGTCATCGCAGCCAAACCAGCGATCCGCAAAAAAGATGTGGCCGCTGATTTCACCGGCCAGTGGGGCGCCGGTTTCTTTCATCTTGGCCTTGATCAGGGAATGTCCGGTCTTGTACATCATCGGACGGCCGCCGCTCTTGCGGATGATAGCCGGCAGGGCGCGGCTGCATTTCACGTCGAACAGGATGTCGGCGCCCGGGGTGCGACCGAGCAGGTCGCGGGCGAACAACATCAGCAGGCGGTCAGGCCAGATAATCTCGCCCCGGTTGGTGACCACGGCAACCCGGTCGCCATCGCCATCGAAGGCCAGGCCGAGATCCAGCTGTTCCTGTTGAACAATGCGCACCAGATCTTGCAGGTTGTCCGGGTTGCCCGGGTCCGGGGCGTGGTTGGGGAAGTTGCCGTCGATATCGGTGTATAGCGGCGTGACTTCGCAGCCCAGCTGGGTGAACAGGCGCGGCGCCAGCTCGCCGGTGGCGCCATTACCGCAATCGATGGCGATCTTCAGTGGTCGGGCCAGCACGATGTCGTTGACCACGTCGTTCAGGTAGCGGTCGGTAATGTCGCGTTGTTCTTCCTTGCCGCGGCCCTCCGAGAAGTCCCCTGACCTGATGCGTTCCTTGATCGCCTGAATACGGTCGCCAAACAGGGTTTCGCCATTGATGACGATTTTCATGCCGTTGTGGGACGGGGGGTTATGACTGCCGGTGACCATGATGCCAGTCTGGGTTTCCAGCACCTCGGTGGCGTAGTAGAGCACCGGGCTGGGCACCAGGCCCAGATCGATGACGTCACGACCGGCTTCCAGCAACCCCTTGATCAGGGAACGGGTCAGCTCCGGGCTGGACAGGCGGCCATCGCGAGCCACCAGCACGGTTTGCTGGCCAGCGTCACTGGCTTCGGTGCCGATAGCCCGGCCCAGCAGATAGGCGGCCTGGGCGGTAAGGGTGACGCCAGCGACACCGCGGATGTCGTAAGCGCGGAAAATTTCCTCCGGCAGGGCATCGGTTTGCTGGTCGTCGGTGAGCAGGATGCCGTCGTCCACCTCTTCGGCGATCTCCATGGCGGCGGCCTCGGGAGCCTTACGGGCCTTGCGTACCCCGGCGCGCTCGCGCACTTTCTCTACGGTCTTGGCGTGGGCGGCATTGACGGTCTGGAAGATGCCGAAATGGAAATGGTTTCGGGCGGTGACGCCGGGCTGGCGGGCCAACTCATCGCTGTAGCGAATCAGCTCGGCGGCATCCTGGCGCAAGGCGCGGGCCAGTAACCGGTTGACGACCAGTGTGGCGACCAGAAGCAGTACTACCGACAGTGCAATAGCGCCGGTGGCCAGCACAATCAATTGGCTGTCAGCCCGTGGCAGGGTCACGGTGGCGCTGATGGTGCCCGCAGACGCGGTGCTGCGAGCGCCCCCTGCTGTCTGGTGGTTGCTAAAAATTTGTGTGTTGCCGAACTTGATGTCCAACTGTGAACCGTCAGGCAGGGCGGCACCGACCAGCGTCGCCAGCGATTTCAGGGAGCGGGTCAGCAGCAGGGTGCCGTTCTGGTTCTTGGTTGCACGGGCGATGACCAGTTCCGGGGGCTGCCCGGCGATGACCACGGGTGCCGGTTGCTGGCCAAGACGTACTTCCTTGAGAAGTTCCTGGGCGGTATAGCTGAACTGGCTGGTGTCAGCGCCCCGGCGGGGAACCAGCACCAGGGTAGCGTCCGGCTGCCAGAGATGGGGGGAGGCATTGAATTGCTTCAGGGTGTTGTTCGCCAGGGCGTTTTCGACTTCCGGTCGCTCGGCGAGCAGATCGAGCTGGGTGCTGGCCTCGTTAACTACCCCCTGTACCTGATTGGCGATGGCGGCGGCCAGGGCAGTGGCCTGGCTTTGTTCCAGGGCCTGTTTTTCGTTGCCACTCTGGTAGACGAACAGGCCGCCGATGCTCAGCACGATGACCACCACGCCGGTGATCATCAGCGGCAAGATATGTTTCATGGCGCTGACCACCATCGGTTTGTCGTCGTTATTCTTCTTTTTTCCCATTATCCCCTCCGCAAACCCGTCTCTTATGGACGTTGTTTTTAATGGCGGCCGCTGTGGCCAAAGCCCCCGCTTCCCCTTTCGCTGGAGCTGAAATTGTCGACCTGTTCGAGCTCAACTTGCATGACCGGGACGATCACCAATTGGGCAATACGCTCACCGGGCTCGATGGTGAAGGGCTGCTGCCCGCGATTCCAGCAGGATACCATCAGTTCGCCCTGATAATCGGAGTCGATCAGCCCTACCAGATTGCCAAGCACAATGCCGTGTTTGTGGCCCAGCCCGGAGCGAGGCAGGATCATGCCGGCGAAGCCCGGGTCACTGATATGGATGGACATGCCGGTAGGCAGCAGCTGGGTATCGCCGGGGGCCAGTGTCAGGGGTTCCTTGACCATGGCACGCAGGTCCAGGCCGGCCGAGCCGTCGGTGGCGTAATGAGGCAAAGGGATGCTGTCGCCAAGGCGGGGGTCCAGAACCCGGTACTGCAGTTTCATTGGTGTGTCCTTGTGGTTGGATTCAGTCTTTATACCGGATCGCAATCAGTTCAATAAGCTGTTTGGCGATTTGTGTCTTGGACGCCAGTGGCAGCACCTTGTGGCCGCCGGGCCAGATTACTGTGAGGGCATTGTTGTCGCTGTTGAATCCCACGTTGCTGCCAGAGACGTCGTTGGTGGCAATCATGTCCAGTTTCTTGTTGACCAGCTTGCCCTGGGCATAGGCCATGACATCCTGGGTCTCGGCGGCAAACCCGACGGTAAAGGGGCGCTGATCGTGCTCAGCCACAGAGGCAACGATGTCCGGGTTTTTCACCAGCGTCAGGTGAATTTCTTCGGTGGATTTCTTGATCTTGTGATCGGCCGTTACGGTGGGGCGGTAGTCGGCTACGGCGGCGGTGGCGATAAAGACGTCGCAGCCGGTTTCGACTACCTTCATGCAGGTCTCGTACATATCCACTGCGCGTACCACATCAATGCGGTCCACCCGGTTGGGTGTGGGCAGATTGACCGGGCCGGCAATCAGGGTCACGCGAGCGCCAGCTTCGGCGGCGGCCTCTGCCAGCGCAAAGCCCATTTTTCCTGAGCTCTTGTTGGTGATATAGCGCACCGGGTCGATGGCTTCCCGGGTGGGGCCGGCGGTAATGACCACGTGCTTGCCAGTGAGCAGGGAGTAATCGAATACCTCGGCGGCCTGCTGGATGATCTCCAGAGGTTCCAGCATGCGCCCTGCGCCCACATCACCACAGGCCTGGCTGCCGGAACCGGGGCCGAAAACGTGAATACCTTTCTCTTGCAGGATCAGCAGGTTCTTCTGGGTGCTGGTGTCTGCCCACATTTGCTGGTTCATGGCCGGAGCGATGGCAATGGGGGCGCCCGTCGCCAGGCAGAGCGTGGAGAGCAGGTCGTTACCGTGGCCATGGGCAAGGCGCGCCATGAAGTTGGCGGAGGCCGGAGCGATCAGTACCAGGTCGGCCCAGCGGGCCAGCTCGATATGGCCCATGGCGGCCTCGGCGGCCGGGTCCAGCAGGGTAGTGTGGACCGGGTGGCCGGACAGGGCCTGCATGGTCAGCGGGGTAATGAACTCGCAGGCGCCCTGGGTCATCACAACCCGGACCTGGGCGCCCGCGTCCTGCAGGCGGCGAACCAGATCGGCGGCCTTGTAGGCGGCGATGCCACCGGTGACTCCCAGAAGGATGCGCTTGTTGACCAGACGTTGCATGCAAAAACCCTTAATGGCTGACGGCAATCATGGCAAATCTCTCCTGCCACGGAGCCCGCGGACGGCGAATAATTCAGGCGCATAGGGTAGCACTAAGGGGAGTCCTAAGGGACTCCCCGCAAAACCGGTCAGTTCAGCGTGGCTTCTGCTGCATGAGATCCTGGTACTGAAAGGTAATGGCATCCATACGCGAGAGGATGGAATCGGTGGTCACCGCGATCACAGTGGGGACATAACGGCCGCTGTCTTCCAGCTGGAAGCCGGTGCGCGAGAAATCCCATTGATTGCGTACTCGCTGCAGGGCGTCGCGCAGGGCAGCGGTATTGCTGGGGTAGGTTTCCAGCTCGTTCAGGGAGCGGTCGAACAGGGTGATGGCGTCATCCAGTTCCTGTTTCAGGTTGTCAGAGCGGACCCGCCAGGCGCGGGCGACATACACCTTGGCGATCTTCTGCGACAGCATGCGCTGGCGGCCGGAGAGGTTGACCAGCCGGGCGCTGTCGATCCCGGAGTGGGCTTCGATGGCCTTGACCACGTCGTCGCAGGCTTTCAGTAGCGCCAGGTTGTCTTCCATCAGCAGGGAGGCACTGGTCTTGCTGGGCGCGCTGATGATGCGCAGCCGGTGCGGCAGCCACAGGGCTTCCACCGTATCCAGTTTGCTGTCGATGGCCGCTGTGGGGCTGTAGTCCCGCAGTGTGATCAGCTGTTCTTCAAACAAGGCAACGGCTTCGTCCAGTTGCCGTTGGGCCTTGTCGGTCTGGATCTCGGCGCCGATCAGCAGGTGATTCTTCATCATGCGCTGGGTCAGCATGCGTTGACGGCCGGAAATGTTTACCGCTTCGGCGTCGCTGAGTGCCATGACTGGCACAGGCGTAAGCAAGGGCAAGAGCAAGGCAACAAGCGGAAGGATCAGGCGTTTCATGGCGGTGTCTCGTGCTGTTGTTGTTGGGACGGTGATTGCGGGTCAGGGAGCAAAGACTGGGCCAGCAGCTGTTTGCATTAGAAATCAATAGGTTGCTGAATTGTCAGGGGCTGGGCGTACGGTTTTGGCGCGCTCGGGGTGCTCTCGTCTGGTGCAAAAGGTTTCATTTTGATCAATTCAGGGGAGTGCGATGGCGATTACCGACTGGCCGGCGGATGAGCGGCCCAGAGAGAAACTGCTGAGCCGGGGGGCCGAGTCGTTGAGTGATGCCGAGCTGCTGGCGATCTTTCTGCGTACCGGGCAGCAGGGCATAACGGCGGTGGACCTGGCCCGCCAGCAGCTGGCGGCAGGTGGTGGCTTGCGGGCAATGCTGGACAGCAGTCCGGAAGTGATGGCGCGGCTGCCGGGCATGGGCTCGGCCCGGCGTGCACTGCTACTGGCGGCGCTGGAGCTGGGGCGACGTTATCTGGCCGAGCCACTGGAGCGTGGCATGCCACTGGATAATCCGGACAAGGCGGGGCAGTTGCTGACGGCTCGCCTGCGTGGTTTGCCCTATGAGGTCTTTGCTTGCCTGTTTCTCGATAACAAGCATCGCCTGATTGCCTTCGAAAAGCTGTTTCAGGGCACCATTGATGCCGCGGCGGTGTATCCCCGTGAAGTGGTGCGCCGTGCCATGGAACTCAACGCCGCGGCGGTGATCCTGTCGCACAACCACCCTTCCGGGGTCGCCGAACCGAGCCAGGCGGACCACGCCATTACCAGGCGGTTGGTCGACGCTCTGGGGCTGGTGGATATCCGCGTGCTGGATCATCTGGTGATCGGGGATGGCGGCTGGGTCTCGCTGGCCTCCCGGGGAGCGGTGTAGGCAGGTGGTGAGCGGCGGAGATCGGCTTACGCCGATTTCCGCCCTACACGCCCGGCACAAGCCCGTAGGGCGGAAATCGGCGTAAGCCAATCTCCGCCATTCAAAAGCAATTAGGAGGCAAGGATGCCCAATTATCGTAGAAACTATGTGCCTGGAGGGTGCTACTTCTTTACCGTGAATCTGGCTGACCGCAGCCAAGACCTGCTGATTCGCCACTGGCCGCTCTTGCGGCAAACTATACAGGCTGTGCGAGTCGACCGGCCCTTCCGGTTGGATGCTCTGGTGGTCATGCCCGATCACCTGCATGCCGTATGGACCTTGCCGGAGCATGATGCGGATTTCTCTAGCCGTTGGCGCGCCATCAAAAGCCGTTTCAGCAAGGCGCTGAGGGTTGAGGAGGCTGTTTGGCAGCGCCGCTTCAGGGAGCATACCTTGAAGGATGAAGCCAGTTATCGCCGGCATGTGGATTATGTGCACCTGAATCCGGTGAAACATGGATATGTGAGCAAGATACAGGATTGGCACTTCTCCACGTTTCATCAGTATGTAGAGAAAGGACTCTATGCGCCGGATTGGATGGGGAGGCATCCGCTGGGGTAGGGCAGGGATTGCTCTCTGCACTCACCCCTTTGGGGCAAGCCCTGCGGCCCTGCGCTTCGCTTTGGATCTCCGCCGGGTTTGTGGCGGCTATCGTAACCCATTGAATGTTGGTGAATCCGGGCGCGAATCCAAGATAGCGCTTGAATCCTGACCAGCGTACTGGTATAAAACGCGCCTTTTCCGGGGCTCTACCGTCCCCCGCAAGAAGATTTACGGAGCAAGACAATGTCCAAAGTTTGCCAGGTGACCGGTAAGCGCCCTGTAACGGGCAACAACATTTCGCATTCGCACATCAAAACCAAGCGTCGTTTTGAGCCGAATCTGCATCATCACCGTTTCTGGGTTGAGTCCGAGAAGCGTTTCGTTCGCCTGCGCGTCAGCTCCAAGGGCATGCGCATTATCGACAAGAAAGGCATCGATTCCGTTCTGGCGGAAATCCGTGCCCGCGGCGAACGCGTTTAAGACTGAATTAAGGAGTTAACCCATGGCTGGTCCGATTCGCGAAAAGATTCGTCTGGTGTCCTCTGCGGGCACTGGTCATTTCTACACCACCACCAAGAACAAGCGTCTCCATCCCGAAAAGATGGAAACCAAGAAGTACGATCCGGTTGTGCGCAAGCACGTTGCCTACAAGGAAGCCAAGATCAAGTAACTTGATCGTTGGTGTTCCACCTGGCATACGGACGGAAAAACCCGGGCAGCGCCCGGGTTTTTTTATGTCTTAATTCCTGCCTTTCCTTTCTTTGTCTATTGCCGTTGTTTCCCTGCCTGCTAAATCGCTGACACCGCTTGATGAAAAATGTGACATGTGTCACATTTTGAAATGCTACCGCTTGTCGCCAAGATGCCTCCAATTAGCGCCAGGTTGCCCATGACACTTGAGATTGGGGGCGGTTAGGCGTGTTATTGATTCAGCTACATAAAGTAAACGGACTGTTGCTTGTAGCTTTCACGATACGCGAATAGCATTCGTTTGTGGGTTCATATTTGCGCATATGGCGCGTGGTTTCATAGGGAAATGACGGGAGAGTAGTTATGAACAGCCTCAACACGTTTTGTCAGGGCCTGATGGCCCGTTTGTATGCCCGCTCCAGTGGTGGTGCGCGTAAACAGCGCGGTGCCAGCGCCCTAGAATATATTGTGCTGGCAGCAGCACTGATCATCATCATTGGGGTTGCTGTTGCGAATGGGGCAGGCGATGCCTTGACGGGCGCTTTCACGGACTTGTTCTCCGATGCAGCGGCCGGGGGCGGCGAAGGCTGATCCATCAGCCGGGCGTCTTCCCATGAATGGCCGTCAACGACAGGTCGGTGCCGTTGCACTGGAATTCCTCATGCTGTTCCCGTTTGTGGTGGCCATGCTCTATGGCTCGGCGGTGTACGGCCTGACCTTTTTTGCCCAATACCGGATGCAGAGCGCGGTGGACGATGCCGTGGAAACCGCGCTGTACCTTGACCGTTCCCGATTTGAAGACAACCTCGGCGGTGCCGTGACCACCCGTGCCAACAGTGCGTTGGCGGCGCTGGTGGCGCGGTTGCCGCCCAGTCTTCGTGGTCTGGATACCAGTGCCGCTTGTGCGCTGGAGACTCTGGGCGGGATCGAAATGTTGCACTGCCGTCTGGTCTATCCGAATTATCGGTCCAATCCGGTTGTGCCGGCGTTGGATTTTGGCATGCTGGGGGCATTCCCGCCGCTGCCTGCGCAGCTGGATGTGGATGCAAGGGCCGCTTTCTAACCGAAGGCAAGAACGGCCCGGCATAACAAACAGAACAGACACGGATGTTCCGGAGCGAACATGGGTTCTAGATTGCTGTATATGTTGCCGGCGCTGGTTGTGGCGCTGGTGGCACTGATTCTTGCCTTCGCGGGTCTAAGCCGTGACCCTGCTCCCGCATTGAACGTGGAGCAGCAGAGCGAGGGGGATGCCCAGCCGCAGGCCCCGGCCTATCGGTATTGGGTTGTGACCGAAAGCCTCAACGTGGGCGATACCCTGGAAGAGGATTCTCTGGCCGTGGTCTCCTCGCCTGCCCCTATCGCCAACGTACTCAACGCCGATGAAAAAGTGGTCGGCAAGCCGTTGCTTCAATATGCCCGTCCGGGCGAACTGTTATCGCGCAATCATCTTGAGCCTGGTGGCACGCTGCCAGGCAATGTGCCCGCCGGATTCCGTGCCGTGGCCGTGGCCGTGGATGATGTGGTGATGGCCGGTGGGCTGCTGCAACCCGGCGATCTGGTCGATGTAGTGGTCGCATTCCGCAAGGGCATGGAGCGGGATAACCCCGCGGCCATGATCCTGCTTAATCATGTTCAGGTGCTGGCGGTAAAAGGGGCCATGGGGGTGGCGGATTCCGACGCTGCCCGGGAAGCCCAGCGCCGCAATAATACCGTGGTGCTGGCAGTGCCTGGGGACAAGGTGCCTTCACTGTTGCTGGCGGCGGAAGAAGGGGTGTTGAGACTGGCGGTGGTGGCCAGTGAAGACAAAGCTGTGGCAGACGTTTCAAAGACCGGCAAGCCGGTCTACTTCCGGGATCTGTTCCCGGCGGGCAAGAAGCCAGCGCCAAAGGCGGCACCGGGGCAACGGGTGGAAGTCTACGAAGGATCGGATTCAAGGAGCACCTATGTACGTTAGAGCATGGAGTCGCGCGCTGGTGCTACTGCTGGCGGGTTGTGTGAGTATGGCGGGCTGGGCGGAAAGTTTCAGCGGGTCTATGCGGGTGGCGCCGGGAGACCAGAAAGTCCTCACGTTCCCTGCGGCGGTGGCGAAGGTGGCCACGTCTGACCCGGCGGTAGCCGCGCTGACGGTGACTGGTAGCCAGGAATTGTTGCTGACGGCCAAGGACGAAGGCTCTGCCGTGTTGTCGATATGGCTGCGCGGCGAAAGCAAGCCGTTGCGTAGCACCGTGGTGGTGGCAACGACGCTGGGTTCATCGTTGCCCTTTGGGACGCAGGTCCAGACCGATATTCGTGTGCTGGAGGTCAGTCGCTCTGAGTTGAACCAGATGGGGATCAGCTACAGCAATGTCTGGGACGGCGGCGCCTCCGGTGCCGGCATTGCCGTGCCGGGGACCGGGTTCCAGGCGCCGGGAGCTGCGCCAGTACCGCTCAACTCGGAAGGCTTCAACCTGTTCAAGTTTGGTTCCAACTCTGTGGTGGCCATTAATGCGTTGGAAGCCGGCGGTTTTGCCTACACCCTGGCAGAGCCCTCACTCACCAGCTTGTCAGGCCAGAGCGCCAGCTTTCTTTCTGGCGGGGAATTCCCGGTGCCGACGCGCAGTACCACTGATGGTGTGCAAATCGAATTCAAGGAATTTGGTATCGGCCTGAGCCTGACGCCAACCGTGATTGATGAGTCGCAAATTATCCTCAAAGTGGCGCCGGAAGTGTCCGAGCTGGATTTTTCCGCCGGGGTGGAAACGGGCGGGGTTGCGGTGCCGGGTCTGAGGGTGCGACGGGCAGAAACCACGGTATCGCTGGCGCCGGGAGAAACGTTCATTATCAGCGGCCTGGTCAGTCGCAACACCATCAACAACAGCGACCGGCTGCCGGGGATTGGTAACATCCCGTTGCTGGGCGCGTTCTTCCGCTCCTCCCGTATCGAGAAAAATGACAAGGAGCTGGTTATGGTGGTGACGCCACACCTGGTGACACCGCAGAACAGCACCGAGCCGCCGGTTACCTTGCCGGGTGCGGGCTATCACAACAGCAGCATGGGGTGGCTGGACATGGCCACAGAAAGTCGCCGCGGGTCGCAACCGATCCGTCATGGTCTGAGCTGGTGATGCCATGAGTGACCACGACATTGTTCTTTCGGTGGTGGACGACACGGGCCTGGAGACCTGGCTCGAGCGGGTGGTGGAAGAACCGTTCCGTCTGGAGCAGGTGAGCCGGACAGACCTGACGCGTGTCTTGCGGTTATTGGAAGCGACCACGGCCCATGTGGTGATGGTGGAAATTTCCGAAGCCGATATGGATCAGTCTCTGGCCATCATTACTGCCCTGACCAGCGCCCGCCCCTGGGTGACCGTGATTACGGTGTGCTCCCGTGCGAATCAGGAGCTGCTGCTACAGTCCATGCGTGCGGGTGCCCGGGACTGTTTTGTGGCGGGCAGTGATGCGTCTGACGTGCGCGAACGCTTGCGGCGGCACCAGTTGCTGCGGGTCGGTCATTACGATGATCAGGTACGCGCGGCCAACAGCAACCTGGTACTGGTGGCCTCTGCCAGTGATACCGTGGATACCCGGTTTCTGGCGCAGAATGTGGCGCTGGGCCTCAATCGTCTGTTCCCCGAACAGCGGTGCCTCGCCATCGATACCCAGCCCAGCGGGCGCAGTCTCTTTTATCTGGATGTCCACAACGAATACACCCTGGAAAACCTGCTCGCCAGCCCGGAAACCCTGGACGAAACCCTGATTGGGACCGCACTGGAAGAATACCGCCCTGGGCTGCGTTTGCTGGCGGGCGGGTTGCGCCGGGATGAGCTGGAAGGGGATCGCAGTGCAGACCTCTTCATTGCCCTGAATCACTTGATGCAGATGTTTGATCGCATTGTCATCAATGTCGGCACGTTGCAGAGCCGCCACTGGGTGCGTGCACTCGGGATTCATGCCCGCCACCTTTTGATTGCCATGCACCCGCTGGTGGATCAGGCCCATGTGGTGCGCAGTCTGGGTAGCGAGTGGCGCGCGCATCTGGGCAAGGATAGCCAGGTCAGCCTGGTAGTGGATGGTCTGGATACCCGTGTACCGCCGTCACTGGATGAACTGTCCGAGACGGCGGGGATGCCCGTTCTGGCGGGGTTGCCCATGGATTGGCGCCACCGGTTGCTGGCCATGAACACCGGCCTGCCGGTACAGGAGCAGGCGCCGCGTAGTCGTTATGCCCGTTCCCTGCAGGCATTGGTGGGCAAACTGGAGCTGGGCCAGGGTGACGTGGCCGAGCAAAGCTGGTGGCAGCGTTTGCGCAGCAAGGGTTAGCCGCGCAAGAGATAACAGGAGCCGGATGTGGCTGGGCGGATAGACGCAGAATACCAACAGCTCAAGGACCGTACCCATCGCTGGGTGGTGGAGCGCCTCGACGAAGAAGGTGTCGAAGTGAGCCAGGCCAACAGCGATGTGCTGGTGGAATTTGTGCGTAATGCGGTTGGCCAGCACATCGCCCTGAACCGGGTGCCACTGTCGACCCAGGACCTGAACCAGTTATCGCGGGACACGCTGGACGAAGTGATGGGCTTTGGCCCGCTGGAACCGTTACTGGCCGACCCCAAGGTGAACGACATCCTGGTGAATGGCCCCGATAGCGTGTTTATCGAGGTGGCGGGGGTTCTGCAGAAGGCGCCGGTGAGGTTCATCAATGATGATCATGTGATCCGGGTGATTCGCCGCATGCTGGCCCCGTTGGGGCGGCGGTTGGATGAGTCCAGCCCGATGGTAGATGCGCGTCTGCCGGATGGGTCGCGGGTCAACGCCATCATCCCGCCGCTGGCCCTTGATGGGCCCAGTATCAGTGTTCGTAAATTCACCCGAAATCATTTAAGTGCCGAGGCATTGATCGAAAGTGGCTCACTGACCCAGGCCTGTCTCGATACCCTGATCAAGGCGGTGGAATCGCGGCGCAATATCATCGTCAGTGGTGGTACCGGTACCGGCAAGACCACCATGTTAAACCTGATCAGTCAGCACATTCCCCGTGAAGAGCGGATTCTGACCATCGAGGATTCCGCTGAGCTGGTACTGCACCATCCCCATGTGGTGCGTCTGGAAACCCGCCCAGCCAACACCGAAGGCAAGGGGCGTATCAGTGCCCGTGAGTTGGTCGTCAATGCACTACGGATGCGCCCGGACCGGATTATTCTGGGTGAGGTGCGTTCCAGCGAAATCATTGAACTCTTGCAGGCCATGAACACCGGCCACGAAGGCTCCATGAGTACGATCCACTCCAACAGTACCCGTGATGCCCTGGTGAGGATCGAAACCCTGCTGGCGGTGAGTGGCTATGACGCCAGCGAGCAGGCCATTTCACGGCTGATCGGCTCAGCACTGGATGTGATCATCCAGTTGCAGCGATTGCCTGATGGCCGACGGCGGGTCAGTGAAGTGGTTGCCCTCACCCCTACCGAACAGGATCCCTATCATCTGGATTACCTGTACCGGAGCGAGCCATGAGTGCGGTGCAGCTGCTCGGCATGGCGCAGACACTCGGCATTATTGCCGTGCTGACAGTGCTGGTGCAGTTGCTGTGGTTTCGTCGTCGACAAAGCCACGTATTGAAAAGCCGGATTCGTCAGCGACTCGAGCAGCGATCGGAGCTGGCATCCGAAGCCTTGCCGGGACGTGTGGCCGCGGGGCCGTTGGAGCGGTTTCTGCTGCGCGCGGATATCCAGTTGGGGCGCGGTCAGTTGGGCGGGCTGGCAGTACTGGTGTTTTTTATTCTGGTGATGGTCATCGTGAGCTCCGGTTGGATTCCGGCCATTTCCGTGTTTGCCCTGATGTTGGCCAGTGCCTGGCTGTATTGGCGTTATCGATTTCAACAGCAGCGTCGCATGATCTTTGAATCTTTACCGGGGATCATGGATTCGGTGCTGCGTTACATGGATGCCGGCCGCTCATTGGAAGCGTCGCTGCAGGAAGCCTTTCACGATGCTCCACCGGTTTTTGCGCCGCTCACGTTTCGGCTGCGCAGTGCCATTGAATCCGGGCGTGACTTTACGGGCCTGTTTGATGAGTTCGCCCGGCTCTATCAGGTTGCCTCTCTGGTATTGGTATCGATTGCCTTGCGTACATCGGCCCGTTTTGGCTCGTCGGTTCGACCGGTATTGCAACAGGTGGCCAATTCACTGCGTTCCCAGCAGGAGTTACGGCGGGAGTTTTTGGCATCCACCGCAGAAACGCGCTTTACCGCTGGGGCCTTTACCCTCCTGCCTCTCGGCATGGCGGTCTACATGATGCTGATCAACGAGAAATATGCGGAGGTCCTGCTGGATACCGCGACCGGTCACAACATGTTGATGATTGCCGGCGTGCTGCAGACGTTGGGGGTCATCGTGATCTGGCGGATGGTGCAGGGGGTGGGCCGTGAATAATGCCTTGCTGGTGATGGCCCTGTTGTTGTCTCTGCTGTCGTTGTGGCTGCTGGTCAAGGCGCATCATTGGGAATGGCAGAGTCGTATCAGTCAGCGTTTACAGGATCAGAATAACGCGGGTGCTCGCTCAGGCACGGAGTCGCGCAGAGGGCTGCGTCAACTCGGAGACTTTCTGACAGAGTCATCAGTAACGGCCAGCGACTTTGAGGAGATTCGGCTGGCGTTGGCAGGGATGGGGAAGAGTCGAGAACAGATTCCCTTGATCTATCTGGTGGCTTGTTGGCTGGTACCGGCACTGGTCTCATTCGTGAGTTTTCTGTTGTTTGGTGTCATGGGTGGGGTGATCGGTTCGGCGTTGGCCTTTGTGGTGCCTCGCCGCTTGATCCGCGGTATGGGGGCGCAATCGGAGTTGCGTCAGAACCTGGAGGCGGTAGAGCTTTGTCACATGACTCGCATGCTGATGGAGGCCGGACTGTCGCTGGAGCGGGTGATGCGCATTATCGGGGTACAGGGCCGCCCCCTTTTGCCCGTACTGATACATCGCATTGACCGTTTTAACCGGTTGATGCAGTCCGGCGCCGAACGTAGCCAGGCGTTGGATGAGCTGGGCCAGAACAAGCGTATTCCGGTGCTGCGCAGTTATGTGGTGCTGATGAAACAAAGTAGCCAGCTGGGGGCCGGGGTGTCTGTCAGTCTGGACCAGATTATCGCCGAAGCGCAGAACGTGGAGCGCAATCGTATCCGCGAGGAAACCAATCGCATCGGCGCGAAAATGACGGTGGTCATGATGGCGTTCATGCTGCCGGCATTGTTTATTTTGATTGGCGGGCCTGCGGTGATTTCCATCGCAGATGCCCTCACACGATAGGAAGCAAAAGGGTAGGGAGTCGATGATGCGAGGCTGGGTGTGCGCAGTGGTGGTGATGCTGGCGGGGTGTGCCCATCAGTCGCCGGAACAGGCAGCGTCGGAAACGGTGGATCTGGATAACATCGTTTGCAAGAGCGCCCTGCAGCCGGAGCAGAAAGTCGATCTGGAAATGGTCGACACCCTGATGGCGAAGGGCCGAAACCATGCGGCTCTGGCCCGGCTGGAAGGCAAGCCAATGAATGCACTGGATCATTGGTTGCGCTTTGGCCAGTTGCTGGCAGCCTCTGGCAAGCTGGATGAGTCCGAAGCGGTGTTCCGCGCCATGGTGAATCAGTGTGGTGACGGCCGAAGTGAGCATGGCCTGGGCATGGTGTTGCTCAAGCGCAATCAGGTAGTGGCATCGTTGGGGCATCTGGAAAAGGCTCGCAACCTGGCTCCCGCTGCTGCCCAGGTTCGAAACGACTACGGTTATGCCCTGTTGCTGGTGGGTCGCTATGACGATGCGGCCTTCGAGTTGCGCACCGCATTGGAGTTGGCCAACGGTCAGGGACCGGTACGCCAGAATGTGGCGGTAGCTTACCTGTTGACCGACAATGAAAAAGGCCTGCAGACGCTGAAAACCGAGTACGGTTTTTCGGCCGATGAAATGGCCTATGCCGAAAAACTGCGTGAGCAGTTCGGGAGGGTAATGAAATGAAGCGATGGTTGTTATGCCTGTGTCTTCCTGCCACGGTGATGGCTGCGGAGCCCCAGCAGCAATACCTTTTCGGCGTGTCTGATCAGGTGGTCAGCAACCCGCCGAAAACGGTGACCGACTGGCTGCTGGATCAACAGCGCGACTCCCGTCAGGTAGAAGAAAGCGAACTGCCAGCACCGCTCTATGTTGACAGCCAGCGGCGCCTGGCGGACTCCTTCCGTACTGCGATTCCGGAAAGCTTCGGTGAACAGACCCGGGACGACAACTAGCTTTCAGCGCGGCGCGATCAGTGTGGTCACGCCGCTGCTGCTATTGCTGATCGTTATCCTCTCTGTGCTGGCGCTGGATGGCGCGCGCCTCTTTGCCTTGCGTAGTGATATGCAGGCGCAGGTCAATGTGGCGGCCCAGGCCGGCGCGTCGGCGACCCAGAGCTGCGGAGGGTTGGCGCCTTCTGTCTCCACAGTGAGGCAACGGGCTCTGGCCGCAGCTCGGGCCCAGGGTTTTACTGGCGAGGATGCTGACTTGTTAGTTCAGGTTGGCGTGATAGAGGATGCGGATGATGACGGCGTTCTTGCGTTTGATGCGGTTAACTTTATAGAAGAAAGTAACGCTGTTCTGGTGTCTCTCACGCGAAGCGAGCCGATTTCCTTGCTGTTGCCGCAGTCGACGTTTGGTTCTCTTGACTTGACGGTGAATGCGGCGGCCAGAAAGGAGGTTGTTGCAACGATTAGTGCAGCCGGTGGGCTGGCCAGTGTAGGCGGGGATGGCACGTTACTGGGGGGGCTGTTGGGTGCTGTGCTAGGGCAGCCCGGGTTCGCATTGGATCCTACCAGTTTGAGCAGCCTTGAAAACGCCACCGTTCGACTGGGGGACCTGCTAACCGATCTCGGGGTTAATCAGGTTGTAGATTTGTTGCCTCTGGATGCGGATCAGCTAGCCTCTGCGTTAGGTGATGTTGCTGGTTTGGCCGGGCCGGTTGCTGACCTTCTTGATGATATTGCTGCCGCACCGGGTATCGAAACCATACAGATCGGCGATGTGATAGACGTTGTCGAGAATGCGTCCGTACCGGATGACAGTGAGTTTCCGATATACGATCTGGTAATCAGTCTGGTGTTGAATATCGCCGAGCAGCAACAGGCAGGATCCGATGGTGTGATCGCCTTACCTGTGAATATCAGCAGCCTTTCCATTCCGCTGGTGGCCAACATTGAGGCTGTGGATTTATCCCTTCATGTAGGTGAGCCCCCTACAGTGAAAATCGGCCCTGCCCGGCAAGACAAGGATGGACACTGGCGGACTCGATTTTATGCTCCCGATATTACCTTGCAGTTGACCGCAGAAGCGGAACTTCTGCCAATCAACCTGGGCCCTCTGTTGGAGTTTTCTCTTGCTGAGTTGGATGTGCCGCTGGCGGTGAATGCAGGTGGCGGCGGGGGCGCCTTGGTGGCTGCGGATTGTGCCAGTGGGTCAGGCAACAGTGTAGAGCTTACGGTCGAGGTTGAACGGGAGGTAGCCCGTATCGTCACGGGCTCCCTGGACTCGGACGGTAGTCTGATCGCGGCTCCTCTCGATGCCAATGTGGGACGTTTACGTTTATTGGGGCTGCCAGCGCTTAATGGCATTCTGCACCTCAATGCCGAAGTGGACGGAACCGTACCGGGCGTCACGGAGACTGTTACGATGGATCCCCGGTATAACCTCTATTGTGATCCTGTGGACGGTTGTGACGAGATTGGCTACAGCGATGAAGGGGACGGTGTCTCGGGGCTTGATCTGGATATTGTGATTAATGAAGCGTCACTGCTGGAAACCAGCCTGGGCAGTTTGAACCTGAATCTGCTGCTTAACCCGATTGTGGATCTGGTAGAAGGGTTGCTGGAAACGGTGGTGGAGAGCCTCGGTGAGGCGTTGATTAACCCCTTGCTGAGGACTCTGGGGGTTGGATTGGGTAGTATTTCGGTGAATGTGTCAGCTGCCAGCCAGGATTCTGTCCAGCTGATAGAAAATATCGCGGTGGTAGGTGCAGAGGAATAGTGGTTGAATCTGCTTTCGATACTCACGAAAAATAAAAAAACGGCCGCTGAAAGCGGCCGTTTTGATATCAGGCGGTGGCGTGCCGGTAACGGGTCAGCTGGTCGGCAAAGTCCTGCAAGGCAGCGATGCCGGATTCGCGGGCATCGTGATACCACTGCTCCAGCGCTTCCACCATTTCGGTGGAGTTACGGCTGGGCTGGGACCAGATGTCCTGCAGACGCAGGCGGAACTGGTAGATCGCGTGCAGGGTTTCGTTGCTGTCGGTGAGGCTGGCCAGTCGTTGCTGCTGAGTCGGTTTGATCAGAGACACATCACGGTGCAACAGCGCATGGGCGCGAGCGTAGAGTCCGCGCGTGGCTTCACAGGCACGCTCTCGCTCCTGTTTGAAAACCGGTGCAATCACAGACTTGCGGTAGTTGGCCATCACCTGAAAACGGTGTTGCATCACCCCGCGCAGGGCGTCCAGGTCGATACTTTTGGCGTCACGGTCGATGACCGGCTTGGGCGCCACCTTTTTCACTTTGGCCAGCTTCAGTATTTCAAACAGGCGAATCCAGGCCCAGCCCGCATCGAACTCGAAGCGGCGAACGGACAGCTTGGCCGAGTTCGGGTAGGTGTGGTGGTTGTTGTGCAGCTCTTCACCGCCAATCAGGATGCCCCACGGAGAAATGTTGCGGCTGGCGTCGGCGCATTCGAAATTGCGGTAACCCCAGAAGTGGCCAATGCCGTTGATGACGCCGGCCGCGAATACCGGGATCCACATCATCTGTACGGCCCAAACGGTGATGCCGGACACGCCGAACAGGGCCAGGTCGATCACTGCCATCAGGGCAATGCCGCCCATGGGAAAGCGGGAGTAGACGTTGCGTTCCAGCCAGTCGTCCGGGCAGCCAGCGCCGTATTTGGCCAGGGTTTCCTGGTTTTCGGCTTCTTCGCGGTACAGTTCGGCACCTTCACGCAGTACCTTCTTGATGCCTTTCACCTGCGGGCTGTGCGGGTCGTCTTCGGTCTCGCACTTGGCGTGGTGTTTGCGGTGGATCGCGGTCCACTCGAGGGTATTCTGGCCGGTGCTCAGCCACAGCCACAGGCGGAAGAAATGCTTCAGGGCCGGGTGCAGGTCCAGGGCGCGGTGGGCGGAGTAGCGGTGCAGGTAGACCGTGACGCTGACAATGGTCACGTGGGTCATGGCGAGGGTCACCAGGACCAGCTCTCCGAGGCTCAGGCCCAGCAGGCCGTTTTGAATGAAATCAAGCATGGGGTCGCACAATAAAGAATCGGAGTGGCTATTGTGCCCAGTCGCCATGACGGGAAGAAGACGCAGGATGGGTCAAATTCGGACTTTCTGGCCAATGGTTGACCGTGGGGATAGGCGGTGGGGCTGCAGAGCGTTACCTCAACCGGCATCCTGATCGCGCAAAACGGCCGGAGGACGGTCAACCATGGCATGCCTGGCGTTCCAGCAACAGGTGCCCCAGCGCGTCGACAGTGGCCTGCCAGCCTGGTGCAAGCCAGGTGGTGCCGACGGCTTCGGCAATCAGGGCCGGGCCCTCCAGGCGTTGGCTGGCACCCAGCGATTCCCGTTGAAAGAGGGCGACGTGAGTATCGATACCGGGCAGTTGGGCGTGCCCGGACGGTTTACCTGCCTCGGCGGTGAGCGCGGGGCTGTCTGGCGTGTGGCTGTTGGCCAGCACCTGCACACGCAGGTTCACCTGCTGAACGGGGAGGCCGAGGCGATGCCCAAAGCGTTGCTCGTGGGCTGCATGAAAGGCGCTCTCCCGCTCGGCAGGGTCATCCCGCCAAATGACCTGCAGCACGGAAGATTGGCCCCGGTAGCACATCTCCACAAAGGTTTGGAATTGCAGATCCTGCGCGTCAACGCCCTCGGCCTGCAGTTCCTGGCTGCCCTGTTCCTCGAGCTGCTGGCGGAGGGCCAGAAGCTGGGCCTCGCTGGCGTTGTCTGCCAGGGCCTGCAGCAGTTCGCGCTTGCGGGGTGCGTAAACCAGCCCTTCCGCGGACAGCACGCCAGCACGTTGCGGCACGATGGCACGGCGCATACCCAGGTTGTCAGCCAGGGCGCACACATGCAGCCCCCCGGCACCACCAAAGCTCATCAGGGCAAAGTCTGCCGGGTCATGCCCCTTCTGGATGGAGATCACCCGCAGGGCCTGGGTCATGTGCTCATTGGCCAGGGCCAGAACGCCCTCGGCGGTTTCCTGCACACTCAGCCCCAGCGCCTTGCCAAGCCGGGCCATGGCGGCGTTGGCCGCGGCCACGTCCAGTTGCAGGGAGCCGCCAAGCGCAAAGGCTGGTTGCAGGCGGCCCAGTACCACATTGGCATCCGTCACGGTGACCTGGGTGCCGCCCTGTCCGTAGCAGGCTGGTCCTGGGGAGGCGCCCGCGGATTGCGGGCCCACGTGCAGCAGGCCTGCCTCATCCACGTAGGCCAGCGAGCCGCCCCCGGCACCAATGGTATGCATGTCGACCATGGGCACGGCCACCGGGTAGGGGCCGATGCGCCCCTGCTGGGTGAGGCGAATGGCGCCGTCGAGCAGGGCCACGTCCGTTGAGGTGCCGCCCATATCGAAAGTCATCAGGTTCGGCTGTTGCAGTTGCTCGCCCAGTCGGTGGGCGGCGGCCAACCCCCCGGCCGGGCCGGAGAGCAGCAGGTTAACGGCCTGTTCGGCAGCCTGCTCGGAGGCAATGGTGCCGCCGTGGGATTGCATGATCGCCAGTGGGGCTGGGCGCGTCGCCTGCTGCAGGCGTTGCAGGTAATCGGCCACTTTGGGCGACAGCCACGCATTCAGCCAGGTGGCCAGACCGCGCTCGTATTCGCCGCGAGTGGCGACAATCTCATGGGAAGTACTGACATCGAGCCCGGCGCCGCGAAGGGCCTCGGCCAGTTGCTGCTCGTGTTCTCCCTGCAGATAGGCAAACAACAGGCAGATGGCCACCGACTGCGGATCATGCTGTTTTACCCGGGTGACCAGATCGGCAATCTCGTCGCTGGAGAGGGGCTGAAGTTCGTTGCCCCGGTCGTCCAGCCGTGCGTTGATGCCTTCAACGGGCAAGTCGGTCAGGGCAGAGGCGGCAGGCGTGGGAGTCAGGTTATACAGTTCGGCCCGGTTCTGGCGGCCGATGCGCAGGATGTCTTCGATACCACTGTTGGTGACAAAAACGGTACGCGCACCTTTGCCTTCCAGCGCTGCATTGGTGGCCACCGTGGTGCCATGGACAATGGCCAGTTTGCCGGCGGCCATGGCCGCGCCCATGCCCAGTGCCTCGATTCCCTGCAAGATCGCGCGCTCCGGTGCGTCCGGCGTGGACAACACCTTGTGAATGCGTGGCTCCCCATCGCCGAGCAACACAAAATCCGTAAAGGTTCCGCCGGTATCGACACCGAGCCAGTATGAGAGAGGCATAAAAGTGAACAGTGAATAGTTAACAGTGAACAGCGAAAACAGGGCTAACGGCGAACCTTCGTGATGCTACCATACCGGAAGCGAGTGGATTCTAGCTATTCACTGTTAACTATTCATTGTTCACTGCTTTTGCCATGCCTGAATTACCCGAAGTTGAAACCACCCTGCAGGGTATCCGTCCTCATCTTGAGGGGCGGGTGTTGCGGGGTGTGGATGTGCGTGAGGCGCGGTTGCGCTGGCCGGTCAGTGAGGCCCTGTATGCGCTGAAAGACAGCCCGGTGCTGGGGCTGAAGCGGCGAGCCAAGTACCTGCTGATACAGCTGGCCGAGGGGCAGTTGCTGATCCATCTGGGGATGTCTGGCACCTTGCGGGTAGTGGAAGCGGGGACCCCGCTGCGCAAGCATGATCATGTGGACTTGCGACTCGATGACGGCAAGGTGTTGCGGTTCAATGATCCTCGCCGGTTTGGCACGGTGCTGTTTCAGGCGGGCGATGATGATCATCCGCTGCTGGAGAAACTGGGGCCGGAGCCGTTAGGGGGCGACTTCACGGGCGAGTGGCTGTTTGCCCGCTCCCGTGGTCGCAAGGTTGCGGTGAAAAGTTTCATTATGGATAACGCCACGGTGGTGGGTGTCGGCAATATCTATGCGCAGGAAAGCCTGTTCCTGGCCGGTATTCACCCGTCTCGGGCGGCGGGCAGGGTGTCGAGAGAGCGGTACGAGCGCCTGGCTGAGGCCATCAAGGTGGTGCTGGCGAAGGCCATTGAAGCGGGCGGCACCACGCTGAGGGATTTCACCCGGGCAGATGGGCAGCCGGGATATTTTGCCCAGTCTTTGCGGGTCTATGGACGGGCCGGACAGCCCTGCATTACCTGCAAAACGCTGCTCAAGGCGGACCGCCACGGACAGCGCAGTACCAGTTATTGCCCGCAATGCCAGCGTTGATCAACGATTGAGCAATTTCCATATTGCCGGGCTTGGTGCAAAGGTGTAGATTGTGATGCAATTGTCGGAATATTAACGACTTAGCTGAAACAATGTCAGCGATACTTTAACTATAAGAATGCAAGAGGGACTGACCATGAAGCGAGCAAAGCGCCCGGTAGTGGCATCTGCACTCGCCACCGCCATGATGCTCACTGCAATGGCTCCCATGCCGGCAGTGGCCGGATCCATGGCGGGGGATCGTCCGGGGGAAATTGCGATGATTGCCGATACCATCATCGCCCGTCCGGTATTGCTGGCCTCCACTGTGGTAGGAGCCGGGTTGTTTGTGGTGACGTTGCCGTTCAGCCTGCTGGGGGGGAATACCGGCGAGGCAGGCAATGTGCTGGTTATGAACCCGGGCAAGAATACCTTTGTGCGGTGTCTGGGGTGTACTCCGGCACAGCATGAAAGCCTGAAGGCCGAGAAGGCGACCAGGGAGCACCAGGAAGACGTAGCGAGCGCCGAGTAAACCGGCCTCGCCCCTCAGACACAAAAAAGCCCGGCATGCCGGGCTTTTTTGTGGTTTGGCGGCAGGGGCTACTCCCCATATCAGCTGCAGCCAGTGCCGCCGTCCAGGTTCAGGCAGCCGCTTTTGTCGTCGCAGAAATCGCTGAACAGTGCATCGCACAGTGCCTTCACTTTTTTATCCAGTGCCGCATCATCAAAGGCATCGTCAGCCACGGGTTGCCATTGCTGGGCATTGAGCTGCAGCTGGATGTGACGCAGTAGCATCCGGTAGGGATCGTTGAGGGCATACATGTCGAGGATGCCCTCGGCGTGGATCAAGGTGTGCATGCCCATCGTCATGGCCCATTGACCGATACTGAACGCCAGCGGTGCTTTGCCGTGGCTTTCCAGCTCGCCATTGTCCATGGCCTCACGCACCACGCTTTCGACCATGCGCCCGATGGGCTGGGTGGCTTCCATGAGCTGCTCGCGACGGTGGGTGGAGGCTGCCAGCCATACCACCTCGGTCATGATGTACTGCTCCAGCCGGAAGTGTTCCGGGTGATGCTGGGCGAACAGGGCATACGCCACAGCGAAGCCGAGCATCTTGTCGCGGGTGGGCAGGGAAGAATCCGCCACGCGCTGGAAGTACTCGCGGCGGGTGGCGGTCAGCTCGGTACAGACCGCAATCAGCAGGTCTTCCTTGGAGGCAAAGTGGTGGTAGAGGGTGCCAGTGGCAAAGTTACAACTACGGGCAATGGCGGCCATCTGAATCCCCAGCAGGCCCTCGTTACACAGCTGTTGCCGGGTGGCTTCAATAAAAAGTTGTTCGCGTTCTGCCAGGGCCTGTTCGCGCCCGCTGCGTGTCTTGATCATAGTCGTATTCTTGGTCTTGTCCCTGTGAATAGTCTGGTTATCCAGTGGTCAATGCGCAAGTGACGGTTAGAGCGCGTTGGCCAGGGTTTCCAGGACTCCGTTCAGGTGTCGCAGGCCAGTGTCGGTACATCGGATTCGGCCATTCTCGATGGCCAGCAGACCCTGATGCTGCAATTCCCCCAATAATCCTGTCCATTCTGCCGTATTTACCCCTGTCCTGTCCGCTACCACCTGTAACGATATGCCACCAGTCAGCCGTAAACCGTTAAGCAGTGCCTCAAAAAGCCGGTCGGTGCCGGTGACAGGCGGGTTTTGGCGCCGGCTGTGGGCCGGGTTGGCCAGGTAATCCTCTGGTTTTCGGGTTTTCTGGAAGCGCAAAATGGCATTATCCGCTGCCTGAGTGAGTTTGCTGTGAGCACCGGCGCCGATACCCAGGTAGTCGCCAAACTCCCAGTAATTACGATTGTGCCGGCACTCAAGGCCCGGGCGGGCGAAGGCGGACACCTCGTAACGGTGATAATCGTGCCCGGCTAACAGGGCGAAACCGGCCTCTTCGGTGTCGGCCATGCTATCGCCGTCCGGTTGCTGTGGCGGCGAGCGGTAAAAGACCGTGTTGGGTTCGATGGTGAGCTCATACCAGCTTAGATGAGTTGGCTGCAGAGCAATGGCCTGTTCCAGGTCGGACAGCGCCTGCGCCTGACTCTGGCCGGGCAAGGCGTGCATGATATCCAGGTTCAGGTTGTCGAAGCCGGCCGCCCGGGCCTGTGTGGCGGCACGCACCGCGGCACTGGCATCGTGGATGCGGCCCAGTGCCTGGAGGTGACCGTTGTTGAAACTCTGCACCCCGATGGACAGCCGATTGATGCCCGCTTCCCGGAAGCCCTCAAAACGGGCGGCCTCGGTGGTGCCGGGGTTGGCCTCCAGGGTGATCTCGGCATGCTCGGACAGGGGCAGACGGGCACGGATACCGGCAAACAGCTCCCGGTAAAACGCGGGCGACATCAAACTGGGGGTTCCCCCACCAATAAACACCGTCTCTACCGGCCGCTCCCCCGCCAGTTGCAGGTCCTGCTCCAGGTCCACCAGCAAGGCCTGCAAATAGGCCTCTTCAGGCAGCTCGCCGCGCTCATGGGAATTGAAATCACAATACGGACACTTGCGCACGCACCAGGGCGTGTGGATGTAGAGGGAGAGGGGGGGAGGGGTGAGAGGCATGGAGGTCAGTTAACAGTGAATAGTTAACAGTGAACAGCTAAATTCACCGGCTTGGGGTATGGTAGCAAACCGTCCGGGCGAAGTGTGTGTTTTGCCTTCGCTGTTCACTATTCACTGTTAACTATTAACTGCTTTTTATGCATATCTGGGTTGATGCCGATGCCTGTCCGAGGCCGGTGAAAGAGGTCTTGTTCAAAGCGGCGCAGCGGGTGCAGGTGCCGTGCACCCTGGTGGCTAACCAGGCCATTGCGGTGCCGAGGTCGGCGCTGATCCGCTCCATTCAGGTGGGGCAGGGGTTTGATGTGGCAGATAACGAGATTGTCCGCCGATGTGAACCGGGGGATCTGGTGGTCACCCAGGATATCCCGCTCGCTGCGGAAGTGGTGGCGAAGGGCGCAGAGGCCGTGACGCCCCGCGGGCACTGGCTCGACAAGGATACCGTGCGCGAGCGCCTGAACATGCGGGACTTCATGGAAGAGATGCGCTCAGCCGGGATGGAAACCGGTGGTCCGAAAAGCTATTCCGCCCAGGACAAGGGGCGGTTCGCCAATGCACTGGATCGTTGGTTGGTGAGGAAAGGCAGTTAACAGTGAATAGTGAATAGTTAACAGCGGCGCGATAGCGCGTTGTTGTGACTTCAATGCAAGAGGCCGCGCCCGGATTTGGGTGCGGCCTCACACGTTCAAAAACAGAGAAAATGCGGGCAAGATTCTTGACACAATATGTCGGCCGCACAGCCTTCACTGTTCACTGTTCACTGTTCACTGTTCACTGTTCACTGTTCACTGTTCAGCTGCTTCAAGAGCGCAGCCATGGCCTTGCCGCGATGGCTGAGGGCGTTTTTCTCTTGCGGATCCAGTTGTGCCGCTGTGCAGCCCTTTTCCGGAACGAAGAAATGAGGGTCATAGCCGAAGCCCTGCTCCCCTTGGGGCTCAAGAACGATTTCGCCGTTCCAGGTGCCCTGGCACAGGATCGGGGTGGCATCGTCTTCATGTTCCATCAATGCCAGCACGGCCACGTAGCGGGCGCCCCGGTTGACGTCGGGAAGATCGGATAACAGCTCGACCATCAGCTTGTTGTTCTTGGCGTCGGTGGCGCCGACCCCGGCAAAGCGGGCAGAGAACACGCCGGGGGCGCCGCGCAGGGCATCGATTTCGATCCCGGAATCATCGGCAATGGCGGGCAGGCCGGTATGCTTGCAGGCGTTGCGGGCCTTGATAATGGCGTTTTCCACAAAGGTGGTGCCGGTTTCGTCCGCCTCCGGCACATCGAATTCGCTCTGCGGTACCACCTCGATATTCAGCGGTGTGAGCAGGTTCTGCAGTTCGGCGAGTTTTTTCTTGTTGCCGGAGGCGAGGACGATTTTTTCCATGGGGAACTCCTGACGTTGTTAGCAGCAAGCTACAAGCCTCAAGCTGCAAGCTAAAGATAAAAGCAAATAGCGGGCCGGGGCGCGGGTGAGGGGGTTGCACTCTGCATGGCCTTTCCCGTGTTGTAGCTTGCGGCTTGAAGCTTGTTGCTCTTACGCCTTCACACGATAAATCGCGATCTCCCCGAACAGGTTTGGCCACAGTTTGGCCAGAAAACCGCTGCGATGATGGCGGTTGATTACCTGCCGTTCCAGGATCTGAATGTGGTGCTTGCGGCAGTGGGTTTCAAAATCCTGCACGGTACACAGGTGAATGTTCGGGGTGTTGTACCACTCGTAGGGAAGGGCTGAGGAGACCGGCATGCGGCCTTTCAGCGCCAGATAACTGCGCACCCACCAGTGCCCGAAATTCGGGAAGGTGATGATGGCTTCACGTCCCACACGGACCATTTCGTTGAGGATCTGATCCGGGCGCAGCACTGCTTGCAAAGCCTGAGTCATCACCACGTAATCGAAGCGCAGATCCTGAAAGTTTCCCAGGCCACCGTCCAGATCTTGCTCCAGTACATTCACGCCTTTTTCAAAGCAAGCGGCCAGGTTGTCCTGGTTGATTTCCAGTCCGTAGCCACGGGTTTGTTTGTGCTCACCGAGCCAGGACAGCAAGGTACCGTCACCGCAGCCGAGATCGAGCAGGGTGGCGCCTTGTGGAATCCAGTCGCTGATCAGTTGCAGATCATCACGCATGGTCTGACTCCCCGGTGCTGCCGTGTTCTATCTCGTTGGCCATGCTTTCCGTTTCGTTGGCGACCCGGTGCATGTACGCCCCGAACAGCTTGGTGTATTCCGGGATATCCAGCAGGAAGGCGTCATGGCCCTTGGGGGTGTCGATCTCTGCGTAGCTGACGTCGCGCCCCGCGTGTACCAGGCCATCGACAATTTCGCGGCTACGCTCTGGTGCAAAGCGCCAGTCGGAAGTGAACGACATCACCAGGAATTTGCAGCTCGGCTGGCTGAGCGCGGTTTCCAGAGAATGCTCGAAGTCCCGTGCCGGGTCGAAGTAATCCAGCGCTTTGGTCATCAGCAGGTAGGTATTGGCGTCAAAGTTGCGCGAGAACACCTCACCCTGGTGGCGCAGGTAGGATTCCACCTGAAACTCCACATCAAAACCGTAGTGGAAGCGGCCGGAGCGCAGGTCGCGGCCAAACTTCATGCGCATGGCATCGTCACTGAGGTAGGTGATATGGCCCACCATGCGCGCCAGAATCAAGCCCTGACGAGGGTAGGTGTCGTGCAGGTAGTAGCGCCCGCCATGGAAATTCGGGTCGGTCAGAATCGACTGGCGGGCCACTTCGTTAAAGGCAATGTTCTGGGCCGACAGTTTCGGGGCCGCGGCAATCACCACCGCGTGGCTGAGACGGTCCGGGTAATCGATGGACCATTGCAGGGCCTGCATGCCGCCCATGCTGCCACCAATCACCGCCGCCCAGCGCTGAATGCCTAGCACATCGGCTAGCCGCACCTGGCTGTTCACCCAGTCCTTCACGGTCATCATGGGAAAATCCGGCCCCCAGGGCTGGCCGGTTTCCGGGTTGATTGCCGATGGGCCGGAGGAGCCGTGGCAGCCGCCGAGATTATTCAGGCATACCACAAAGAAACGGTTGGTATCGATCACCTTGCCAGGGCCGATACAGGTGTCCCACCAGCCCGGGCGCTTGTCCTTCATGCTGTGGTAGCCCGCCGCATGATGGTGACCGGACAAGGCATGACAGATCAGCACCGCGTTGGACGCGTTGCGGTTCAGGGTGCCGTAGGTTTCATAAACCAGCTCGTAGGACGGCAGGGTACGGCCACACTCCAATTCGAGGGGGGTGTCGAAATGGTGTGTCTTCGGCTCTACCAGACCCACGGAATCTGCGGGGATCTCTTGCGGCATGATGACTCGCTTACATAGGTTGCCGCAAAGTCTAAAGCCCGACCGGTGGGGGCGCAATGCAGGACCGGCAACCGGTCGTGGTAACATGGCCCTTTGTGGAAACGGGAAGGGATATTTCTTCTATGGCATCCGACAAGCTGCTCGACACCCTGTACGAGAAAGTCGCCAATGATGAGGATGCCCGTACCTGTACCGATATTACCGATGCCGCCTGCCGGGAGGTGCCGGGTAACTTCTTTCGTATCATCAGTGCCAATACCCTGACCAAGATCGGTGATCTGCTGATCAATCCGAAAACGGTGCTGGCGTGGTTGATTGGTGCCGTCGGGGCGCCTGCTTCTCTGGCAGGGTTGTTGGTGCCGATTCGTGAGTCTGGGTCACTGATCCCGCAATTGATGATTGGTGCCCTGGTGCGCCGCTACCCGGTGCGAAAGGGCTTTTGGGTGCTGGGGGCCGCTCTGCAGGGGTTGGCTGTGCTTGGCATGGCAGCGGTGGTGTGGTGGCTGGACGGTTTGCAGGCGGGACTTGGGGTCATCGGCCTGTTGGTGCTGTTCAGCATTAGCCGTGGCTTCTGCTCGGTGGCCATGAAGGATGTGCAGGGCAAGTGCATCCCCAAATCCCGGCGAGGACGTCTCACCGGGCTGTCCGCCACCTTGTCCGGCGCGGTGACGTTTGCACTGACACTGCTACTGTTTCGCGGCGACAGCGACCCATCCATGCTGTTCTACAGTGCGTTGCTGGCAGGGGCCGGGGTGGCCTGGCTGGTCGCTGCCCTGGTGTTCTGGCAGGTGGATGAGTATGCCGGTGCCAGTGAGGGCGGGCACAATGCGTTGAAAGAAGCCTGGGGGAGTCTGTCGTTACTGAAAACCGATCCGCCTTTTCGGCGCTTTGTGCTGACCCGGGCGCTGTTGATGGCGTCGTCATTGGCGTCGCCGTTCCTGGTGTTGCTGGCGCGGGATCAGTCGGATCTGGCATTGATGCTGGGCAGCTTTGTGCTGGCCTCCAGTCTGGCCAGCGCGATCAGTGCGACGGTATGGGGGTATATGGCCGACAGCTCCAGTCGCGCCGTCATGATCCGTGGCGGCGCCCTGGCTGCGCTGGTGTGTCTGGTGGCGGGCGGCTTGTCACTCTCCGGCTGGCAGCCTGGCTGGCTGCATTGGTTATATCCGGGCGCATTCTTTGTGCTCGCCATCGCCCATGCCGGTGTTCGTATCGGGCGAAAGACCTACATGGTGGACATGGCCGGGGGGACCAAGCGTACGGATTACACGGCGGTGAGCAATACTGTGATCGGCGTTTTGTTGCTGTTCGCCGGCGCGGCGAGTGCGGCAGTGGCCGTGTTCGGGAATGACTGGGCTCTGGTGGTGCTTGGGGGAATGGGGGCTGCGGGGGTAGTGGGGGCGGTGTCACTGAAGCCTGTCTGAACGGAGTCAGGCGCGCGCAGTCACACCGGATGTATCTGGTGGATGTGTAGAGGTGCATCGCTCACATCGGTCGTTCACTGGTTCTCGAACAACAAATCCCACACACCATGCCCAAGCCGTTCTCCGCGGCGCTCGAACTTGGTTTCCGGTCGCCAGGAGGGGCGCGCTGAAAACTGGCCTTTGCCCGCCAAGTTGGTAAAGCCTGTCACACCGTTCATCACATCCATCATGTGTTCGGCATAGTTTTCCCAGTCTGTGGCCATGTGCAGCACTCCGCCGGGTTGTAACTTTTGTTGAACCCGCTCGACCCAGGCAGGTTGAACAATGCGGCGTTTGTGGTGCTTTTTCTTGTGCCAGGGATCCGGGAAATAGAGCTGTACCCGTGCGAGGCTGTTGTCAGGGATGCAAAGCTCCAGAATCTCGACGGCATCGTCACAGTAACTGCGCAAATTGCTCAGCCCCTGTTGCTCGATTTCCATCAGCAGTGCACCGACACCCGGGCGATGGACCTCGATACCGATAAAATCCTTTTCCGGATCTGCCTTGGCCATGGCCGCAAGGGATTGGCCCATGCCATAACCGATTTCCAGCACCCGATCGGCATCGCGACCGAAAACCGTTTCTGGATCCAGCATGCCCTGGTCCCTTTCCAGGCCAAAGGTGGGCCAGAGGGTGTCCAGAGCATTGCGCTGACCGGTGGTCAGGCGGCCTTCGCGCAGGACAAAACTGCGCACCTTACGCATGACCTTGCCGGTCTCCGGGTCTTTGTCCTGTTTGATGAAGTCGAGCATGGCGGTCTGCTGGCAAATAATGGGGGCGCAATTGTAGCAGAAAGGGAGGGGGCGGATGCGTTCACGTGTTGTTGATCAGGTTAGGGGGATAGTTGATAGCGTTACCCCATGGCAACAAGATAATACTTCCCCCTGGCATCGACTCTTCCCCGGAGCGATGCCATTTTTTTGCTGATCCGCGCTGGAATCACCGCTCCCACAGTTTGGGTGAAGTCCCTTGTGGGGGGCGCCGCTAGCGACTGATGCCTTCCAGGGGCGATGAGGCACTGGCGTAGGCCTTGCGGGGCATACGCCCTGCCAGGAACGACTCCCGCCCGGCGGCGATGGCTTTCTTCATGGCAGATGCCATCAGTACCGGGTTGCCTGCATGGGCAATGGCCGAGTTCAGCAGTACACCATCACAGCCTAGCTCCATGGCAAAGGCCGCGTCGGAGGCGGTGCCGACGCCGGCATCCACAATGATGGGGACGTTGGCGTCTTCCTTGATGAGCTGGATGTAGTGGGGGTTGAGGATGCCCAGTCCCGAGCCGATCAGCGAGCCCAGCGGCATCACGGCAACACAGCCCATGGCTTCCAGTTCCTTGGCCACGATGGGGTCGTCGTTGGTGTACACCATCACCTTGAAGCCATCGTCTATCAACGCCTGCGCCGCTTTCAGGGTGTGAGGAATATTGGGGTAAAGGGTCTTCTGGTCGCCCAGGACTTCCAGTTTTACCAGGTCGTGACCGTCAAGCAGCTCGCGGGCCAACTTGCAGCACCGCACCGCTTCCTCGGCGGTATAGCAACCGGCGGTGTTGGGCAGGATGGTGTATTTTTCCGGCGGAATGTAATCGAGCAGATTCTCTTCGTCGGCATTCTGGCCAATGTTGGTCCGGCGAATGGCCACGGTCACCATTTCTGCCCCACTGGTTTCGATCGCGTCGCGTGTCTCGTTGAAATCCTTGTATTTACCCGTGCCGATGATCAGTCGTGATTGGTAGGTCTTGTCGGCAATGGTGAGCAAATCGGACATGGGGGCCTCGTACAGTTAAGGGGTTACGTCAGAGCGTGTGCTGGCGGAAATCAGCCGCCGCCGATGGCATGGACAATCTCCACCACGTCACCCTCGTTGAGAGCAACATCGCCATGCAGGCTCTTTGGGATGATCTCCCGGTTCACTTCCACAGCCAGCCGGCGGCCGGTCAGGCCGAGTTGGGCAACCAGATCGGCAATGGTGTTGCCGTCCAGTGTAAGGGTATCGCCATTTACGGTGAGCTTCATGATCGTGATCAAGCGTGTTTGAAAAGGGACCAGGCCAGCATCAGCCAGCCGATGATCAGGGCAGTGCCGCCCAGCGGGGTAATGGCGCCAAGCCACTTTTGCCCGGTCAGCACCAGAATGTACAGGCTACCACTGAATACCAGCATACCGGCAAACATGACCCTGCCAGCGGTGACCAGATTGCTGACGCCATAGGCTTTGGCCAGCAGTCCTGCCAGCAACAGCGCCAGAGCGTGATAAAAGTGGTATTCACTGGCGGTGGCCCAGGTGGCCAGCATGGACTCGTCCACGCGAGCTTTCAGGCCATGGGCGCCAAAGGCTCCCAGAATGACGGCCAGTGCGCCGTTGAGGGCGCCAAGGACAAGCAGGGTTTTCATGCGAAGCTCCACAGGTGACGGCGGTGTCGGGTGCCGTCTTGGGCTGCATAGTGTAGCGGAATTCTCGGATTGACGGGCACAATCTCACGCCTCAACTTGCCGCTGAGTCTGCGTGGCGGGATGGAAGTGGTCGATTCCTCGTCAAGCTTGGTTGCGGCTCAAGACCGTCTTTTTTCATCGCTCTCTTGGGCTATCGCGCCGCGAGCGACGCTCCTACGGAAAGGTGTGGGCGCATCGGGAATTCGAGATGTGCCATAAACATTGCCCGTGTCGCGGTACAAAAAAGGGTTCTTCGCGGATTTGAGGGAAAAGCTCGATTGACTCCCTCCTCCTTTCCGTAGGAGCGTCGCTCGCGGCGCGATTCCAGACCAGGATCAAAAGCATTTTCGCCACAGAGGGGACAGGGGTTACTGAGGAACGACGGCTTTTCTCTATGGGCCTGTGTTAAGGAACCTCTGAATAACTCCTTGCGTGCTCAGTCTTTAACGACGTGGCTATCGCGCTCGCCACCGAGCGGAGCGAATAACCGACGCACCTACGGCAAGTGAGGGGGTTAAATCGGGCCTTTCACGGAAATTCGCGATGCGTAACAAAAAAAGCCCCTCGGTGAGGGGCTTTTTTGTTGCAGTACGCGTGTTGCGTTATGCGGCAATCGCGTTGCGCAGCTTCTTGATGGCGTTGTTTTCCAGCTGGCGAATACGTTCAGCCGATACGCCGTACTCGTCGGCCAGTTCCTGCAGCGTGGATTTCTGGTCGGCCAGCCAGCGGCGTTCGAGAATGTCGCGGCTGCGATCGTCCAGTGCCATCAGGGCAGAGCCCAGCTGGCGGGTTTCACGCTGTTGCTGGTCCTGCTCGGCGATCAGGTCAGCCGGGTCGCTGTTGTCGCTGTGCAGGTAGGCGGCCGGGGAGACCACGGTGTTATCGTCGTCATCATTGGTGGGGCCATCGAAGCTGGCGTCGTAGGCGCCAAGCCGGCCTTCCATTTCCTTCACCTGTTCGGCGGTCACGCCCAGATCATCGGCCACTCGCTGAGCTTCTTCCAGCGTCAGGCGGCCCAGGCGTTTCTTCTGGCCACGGAGGTTGAAGAACAGCTTGCGCTGGGCCTTGGTGGTGGCCACTTTCACGATGCGCCAGTTCTTGATCACGTATTCGTGGATTTCGGCCTTGATCCAGTGGACGGCGAAACTCACCAGACGTACGCCCTTGGTCGGGTCGAAACGCTTGACGGCTTTCATCAGGCCCACGTTGCCTTCCTGCACCAGGTCGCCCAGGGGCAGTCCGTAACCGGTGTAGCTACGGGCAATGTGAACCACAAAACGCAGGTGCGCCAATACCAGGTTGCGGGCGGCGTCCAGGTCCTGGTCGTAGTAAAGCTGCTCGGCCAGGCGTTGTTCGTCGTCTGCGCTGAGAACCGGCACGGCATTAACGGCTCGCATGTAGGCATCCAGGTCATTACCCGGAACGGCCAGCGTGAGCGCCTGTGCTTGGGAAGTAGGGTGTGTCATGCGCAATGTCTCCTTGTGAAGACGTCTCTTTTAAACCAGTTGAGTCCGATATTAGCACTCGAATTCATAGAGTGCTAATAGGTGAAAAAGTTCCGATTAATCAGCTTTTTCGATGGATCACAGCATAGCGGGTTTGCATGAACAGGCTGTGAAGCGGGTTTAGGGTCAGCTATCAGCTATCAGCTGTGAGCTGTGAGCTGTGAGCTGTGAGCTGTAACGTTATTAGAGGCCTCCGGGAACGGAAAGTTCGGAGTTTCGCGTTATGGTTCGCGGGCAAGGCGTTGCGGCTTGTCAGGGCCTGCCCCGCGCCTCGCAGCTGGAAGCTCATAGCTCGCAGCTGCTTTCAGAAGTTGGGTTCGATGTCGCCCAAGTGGCGACCGACTGCCAGCCACGCCCCCAGCAGCCCCAGGATGCCGCTGAACATGGGCAGGATAATGAGGCTGGATGCGGCCATAGAAGTAAGTGATTGCTCGCTTTCATAAAGGGCGAGCAGTTCGTCAATGGGGCCGCCAAGCCACCACAGGGCAGTCTGGACCAGGACCACGGCGACCAGCCCGCCGCCAAAGCCAAAGCAGAACCCGGTGTAAAGGAAGGGGCGGCGCACGAAGCCATCGGTACCGCCAACGATTTTCACCACCACGATTTCGTCCCGGCGGCTTTCAATGCCCAAGCGGATGGTATTGACCACCACCAGCACCACGGCGGCAGCGAGCGCCAGGGTAAGGGCAGAGATCAGCCTCTCGCCCAGTTCAATCAGGGCATGCAGGCGGCGCACCCACTCCACGTCCAGTTGCACCAGGTCGACCCCGGGCTCTGCAGCGAGGTGGTTTTCCAGATCTCGCAGGGTGACCGGGTCGGTACTGTCCGGGAATACCACGATAAGAGGAGGCAGCGGGTTGTCCGGCAGGGCCTCGAGTACGTCGCCAAAGCCCGATAGCGCCTGAAATTCGGCAAGCGCCTGTTCGCGGGTAATCACTTTCGTGCGCTGGATGTGATCCAGCGCTTCCCATTGCCGGGCCAGATCCCGCTGCCGGGATTCCTGGACATCCATGGTCAGGAACACGGACAGGTGGGCGTTGCCATCCCAGCCACGGGTGATGGCCCTGGCATTGTCTAGCAGCACGGCCAGCCCGGCGGGCAGGGACAGGGCAATGGCAATCACCAGAATGGTCATGGCGCTGCTGGCACGGCTCAGATTGATACGGTGCAGGGCGTCACGGAGTGAATCCCGGTGGTGCTCCCGCCAACTGGCAAGGCGATCCTTCAGTGAGGTGCTGGCGCTGTGGGCTCCGGCCACGCGGCGTGGTTTTTCGGCCTTGGGGCGACGGGGCTTGATGGGGGTGGCATTGCGTTTGTTAGCGGCCATGGGTATCCCCTGTTCCGTTGCCATCCCGGTCATCGCCATCGTGGATCAGGCGGCCCTCGCGGAGGGTCAGCAGGCGGTGGTTATAGCGGGCAATCAGGCTCAGGTCGTGGGTGGCGATCAGCACGGCCACGCCGACCCGGGCGAAGTCCTGGAACAGGTCCATGATCTCTTCAGAGAGCGCGGGATCCAGGTTCCCGGTAGGCTCATCGGCGAGCAGCAGTGGGGGCTTGTTGACGACCGCGCGAGCGATGCCCACCCGTTGTTGTTCCCCGCCGGAGAGCATGATCGGGTTGAGTTTTTCCTTGTCCAGCAAGCCGACCTTGTCGAGTGCGGCGCGTACCCGTTTGCCGATATCGGCGCGGGAATAACCGGCAATGATCAGTGGCAAGGCCACGTTGTCGAATACGCTACGGTCAAACAGCAACTGGTGGTTCTGGTGCACCATGCCGATCTTGCGGCGCAGCAGGGGAATGTGGCGGTTGCCGAAGCCATTGAGGTTCTGGCCTTCCACCAGCACCTGACCCTGGGTCGGGCGCTCGATCATCATGATCAGTTTCAGCAGGGTCGACTTGCCCGCCCCGGAGTGACCGGTCAGAAAGGTGAGTTGCCCGGCAGGCAGGGTAAAGCTCACCTTGCTGAGCGCGTCTTTGCCGTTCGGGTAGCGTTTGCTGACCCGGTCGAACTGAATCATGGAAGTCCTTTAAGAGCGACAAGCTTCAAGCTACAACGCGAGCATGGCCCTGCTAACAGCAGCGCCCTTTCCGCGCCCACGGGTTTTCCTTGTCGCTTGCAGCTTGTAGCTGGTCTTAACCCGTTACATCTTCAAACAGCGCCTGGACGAATTCTTCTGCATGGAACGGTCGCAGGTCTTCCAGGCGTTCCCCAACACCGATAAAACGAATCGGCAAGCCAGTACGTTTGGCCAAGGCGAACAGGATACCGCCTTTGGCGGTGCCGTCGAGCTTGGTCAGTGCCAACCCGGTCACGCCGGCGGCATCACGGAACTGTTCGGCCTGGTTGATGGCATTCTGACCGGTGCCGGCATCCAGTACCAGCAACACTTCATGGGGGGCATCCGGGATCAGTTTCTTCATGACCCGGGTGACCTTGGTCAGCTCGTCCATCAGGTTGCCGCGGGTGTGCAGGCGGCCGGCGGTGTCGGCGATCAGCACATCGGCCCCGCGGGACTGGGCCGCCTGAACGGCGTCGTACACGACCGAGGCCGAGTCGGCACCGGTGTGCTGGGCGACCACGGGTATATCGTTACGCTCCCCCCAGACTTGTAGCTGCTCCACGGCAGCGGCACGGAAGGTATCGCCGGCAGCCAGCATCACGCTCTTGCCTTCGGCCTTAAAGCGGCAGGCCAATTTGCCGATCGTGGTGGTCTTGCCGACCCCGTTTACGCCGACCATCAGGATTACATAGGGTTTTTTGCTGCTGTCGATGACCAGGGGCTGGTCGACCGGCTCCAGCAGCTTGCGCAGTTCGTTTTGCAGCGACTCATAAAGCGCATCGGCATCCACCAGCTCTTCGCGGGTTACCTGGTCGGTCAGCGCCTGGATGATTACATCCGTGGCTTCCACGCCCACATCGGCCACCAGCAGCTGGGTCTCGATTTCTTCGAAGATCTCGTCGTCGATCTCCTTGGCGCCCACCAGCAGGTCGGCCAGGCCTTTGCCGAGGCCCTTGCGGGTCTTGCTCATGCCGAGCTTCATACGGGCCCAGAAGCCCTCGCCGTCATCATTGCTGTCGGCAGTGACGGTTGCGGTGGCGGGAGCCGCTTCGGGTTCGGGGTTGGTCTCGACGGGGGGGGCAGGCGCGGGCTCGGGCACCGTTTCGGTCCCCTGTGCGCGGTCACCGTCCTGGCTCTCAGGCGTGCTGTCTTGTTCGTCAGTACCGACAAACATGCGTTTCCAGAAGCCGGTTTTTTTCGGTTCCGGCTTGGGATTATCGTCGTCGCGGGAAACTTCGTCGCTCATGTTCAGTCGTATCCAGATACGAAGGGAGTGGCCCTTCCTCAACAATCAGGCTGCAAGTGCAGGGCGGTAAACCGGTATGCTATGCCGGTAACAGCAAAAGGCGCCTGCCTGCAGGGTGGTCGCTCGCAGCGCGAGCGCGCGGCTATCCTAACATTAAGGAGTGCGGTGAGCAGCTTTCACCGTGGGGGACGCGCAAGCAATAGAGGCAATACATGAAAAAATGGATCGCGGGCCTGTGTCTGGCCCTGTGGGCGGGTGTGGCCGGGGCCTCGGCGCCGACCCACAGCTTTACCCTGGATAATGGCATGAAGGTGGTGGTGCGTGAGGATCATCGCGCGCCGGTGGTCACCGTGATGGTGTGGTTCAAGGCCGGCAGTATTGATGAGGCGCCCTTTGAGACCGGCCTGGCCCATGTGCTGGAGCACATGATGTTCAAGGGGACTGAGCATCTGGGGCCGGGCGATTTTTCCCGACTGGTGGCCCGTTACGGTGGCAGCGACAATGCCTTCACCAGTTACGATTACACCGCCTATTACCAGCAATACGAAGCGTCCCGCCTGCCGTTGGCACTGGAGTTGGAGGCCGAGCGGCTGGGCAGCCTGCAGATTGACGATGAGGAGTTCCATCGTGAGCTGCAGGTGGTCCTCGAAGAGCGCCGCATGCGTACCGACGACAACCCCAATGCCCTCGCCTGGGAGAAATTTCAGGCCATCGCCCGGCCTGGGAGCGGTTATGCCCACCCGGTGATTGGCTGGCGCTCATTGCTGGCCCAACTGCAGCCAGAGCAGGCTCGCAGCTGGTACCAACGCTTTTACGTACCCGGCAATGCCACCCTGGTGATTGCTGGTGATGTGACTCGCGAACGGGTGGAGCCGCTGGTAGAGCGGTTCTTCGCCAATCTGCCTGCCGGCGAGACGCCGCCTCGGCCGAAGCAGACCGTCAAGGCCCCGGCGGGAGAGCGTCGTCTGGCCTTGTCCATGCCGGTCAAAGTGCCGTCGCTGTACATGCTCTACAACGTCCCCTCCCTGGTGACAGCGGCTAACCCGCAAGACTTTTATGCGCTCACCATGCTGGCAGGTGTGCTGGACGGTGGCATGAGTGCGCGGATTGAAACCGATCTGGTGCGTGGCCAGAAGCTGGTGGCAGGGGCTGGGGCATCCTACAGCGGGATCCAGCGCGGTGATGGCACCTTCACCCTGACCGCCGCGCCCAATCCGGGCGTGTCCCTCGAAACGGTGGAAGCGGCCCTGCGTGAGCAGATTGTGCGGCTGCAAACGACCCTGCCGGATGAATCGGAAATGGCCCGTGTCCGGGCCGGTGTGCTGGCCGGGCAGGTGTATGAGAAAGACTCTGTCATGGGGCAGGCCATGGAGCTGGGAACACTCAGCACCCTGGGGCTGGGCCTGGATCTGTCGGAGACCTTTGCCGATGAGCTTGCCAGGGTGACGCCGGAGGACGTGCAGCGCGTGGCGCGGGAATGGCTGGTGCCTGAGCGCCTTGCTGTTGCGCATGTGACCCCGCCCGCCGACCAGAACGACGGCAGCACCCAGGAGGCCGCACAATGAACACACTGATGAGAAATCTGCTGCTGCCGGTACTGGCGGTGCTGCTGTCCGCCTGCCAGTCCATGGGCGCGTTCCCAACCACAGAAGCCCAGGTGGCTGCCAGCGAACCGCAGGCACCGGCCCTGGATATCCAGTCCTGGCAAACGGCGGAGGGCGCCCGAGTCCTGTTCGTCGCCAGCGATGCCCTTCCCATGCTGGATGTGCGTCTGGTGATGGCGGCCGGCAGCTCCCGCGATAACGGCGTGGCCGGGTTGTCGTCCTTGACCAGTGCCCTGTTGGGCGAAGGCGCCGAAGGGCTGAACGTGGACGATATTTCCCGCGGGTTCGAAGACCATGGGGCCCAGTTCGGGGTCGGTAGCTATCGGGACATGGGGGTGGTGGAACTGCGCACCCTCAGCGATGCGGAATTCCGTGATCCGGTGCTGGCCCTGTTCAATCAGGTCATTGCGACGCCAACCTTCCCGCAGGATGCTCTGGACCGTATTCGTACCCAGATGATGCAGGGCCTGCGCATGGAGCAGCAGGTGCCGGGGCCCCAGGTCAAGAAAGCCTTTATGAGCACGGTGTTTGCCGGTCATCCCTACGGTGAGCCCAGTGATGGCACCCTGGAAAGTCTGCCCGCCATTACCCGCGACCAGCTGGCCGATTTCTACCACACCTATTACGCCGCCGGTAACACCGTGATTGCCATGGTGGGGGATGTCAGCCGGGAGCAAGCGGAGCAGATCGCAGGCCAGATCAGCCAGTCGCTGCCTGAAGGTGACGCGGCACCGCAACAGCCCCGTGCGCAGACCCTGACCGAGCGCAAGCGTGAGCACATCACTTTCCCATCTGCACAGACCCATATCCTGTTGGGTAATCAAAGCACCTGGCGGGGTAACCCGGATCACGTGGCGCTCTATGTGGGCAACATGGTGCTGGGTGGCGGGGGCTTTGCCTCCATTCTCACTGATGAAGTCCGGCAGAAGCGCGGTTACGTGTACGGGATTGGTAGCGGTTTCTCGCCGATGGCATCCGGTGGTCCGTTTCAGGTGTCGTTCAAGACCGCCAATGAAAACGCCGATGACGCGCTCAGCCTCACCCTGCAGTTGATTGATGATTTCGTTGAAAACGGCCCCACCGAGACGCAGCTCGAGGAAGCCCGCACCAGCATCCTAGGCAGCTTTGCACTGGGCACAGCGGATAACAGCGACATCATTGGTCAGCTGGGAGCCATTGGCTTTTACGACCTGCCCCTGGATTACCTGCAATGGTTCAACCAGCAGGTGCGCAACGTCACGGCGGACGACATTCGCGCTGCCTTCCAGCGCAACCTGTCAGCGGACAACCTGGCCATTGTCAGTATCGGCCCGGAAGCGCCCAAGGTGGTCGCGGTCGACGATGAAAGTGAACAGCCGGCGCAGCAAGGCGACGCAGTCGATGGCGAAGAATAAGGGGCGAGCGGGTGCGGCCAGTCAGGGGCAGGTTCGCATCATCGGCGGGGCCCAACGGGGCCTGCGCCTGCATTTTGTGGACCACGGCGGCGACTTGCGCCCCTCGTCGGATCGCCTGCGCGAAACCCTGTTCAATTGGCTGCAGTTTGAATTGCCGGGGCTGAACGTACTGGATCTGTTTGCCGGTTCCGGTGTGCTGGGCGCGGAAGCGCTCAGCCGCGGTGCTGTCAGCGCCACCCTGATCGAAACAAAGCGCGAACGGGCCGCGGATCTGTCGCGGCAGTTGCAGCCCCTGTTTGGCGACCGAGCCACCGTGGAATCCCGGGACGCCCTGGCATGGCTACAGCAGCCAGCCAGTCCTTTTGACCTGGTATTCGTGGATCCGCCCTATGACCTTGGGCTGGCCGAGCCGGCCTGTGCCGCTCTCGAACAACAGGGTTGGTTGTCGCAAGACGCCTGGATCTATGTGGAGTCCCGGCGCCAGGGGAAGGTCCCTGCGGTCCCGACCAACTGGACGCTGCATCGTGAAAAGGCCGCGGGTGAAATCCATGCTCGCCTGTTCCGGCGTAGCTAAAAGGCACCGCCCCTGCAGACCGAGGCGTGGGGCGGGCGGTCCGAAGCGGGCCGCTATTGAGGTTATGGCTGCCCCAAAATGGCACAACCTGCACTAGAGTCCCACCTCCATACTGCCGAATACTAAAACGGTAAACGGAGGACATTCCATGAATGCACAGGCCAAGGCACCCAAAAAAATAAACCAGAGCGATATTCAACCGCGTCGCATGGACTTTGAATTTGACTCATCCATCCCGCGTTACTGGTTCGACAATGATCAGTTCAAGAGCCTGTTGCTGACCGCCCTGTCATGCACCTTCCCGGAAGGCGAGCGTTTCTTTGTGCGCTCTGTTCGGCACTTCCAGAAAAATATTCAGGATCCGGTGCTGCGCGAAGAAGTGAAAGGCTTCATCGGCCAGGAGGCGCATCATGGCAACGAGCACGATGCCTTTAATGAATTCATGGAATCCAAGGGCGTGCCGACACACAAGGTCGACGCCTATGTGAAGGAAGGTCTCAAGTTTATGGCCAAGTGGCTGTCCCCCGAGCGACAGCTTGCCAAGACCTGCGCGCTGGAACACTTCACTGCCATGCTGGCGGAAATGATTCTGGAAAATCCGGAATTTATTGAAGGTATGGATCAGCGCATGGTGCCGTTGTGGTTATGGCATGCCATTGAAGAAAGTGAACATAAATCAGTGGCGTTTGATGTCTACAAGGATCAGGTGGACAGTTATTGGGTCCGTACCTCCGAGATGGCCTTTACCACCGTCGAATTTGTCGGTTTCACTATCTATCACTACATTCAGCTACGCCAGGAAATGGACGATCCCACCGACTGGACGTCGGTACGTGGGGGGCTGAACTGGTTGCTGGGCAGGCCAGGTTGGTTGCGCAAGCTGGGCAAGTCGTATCTGGCGTACTACAAGCGCGATTTTCATCCGTCCAAGCGTGACAGCGAACACCTGCGCAAGCGCGCCTTGATCCGGCTGGCGGATATGCTGGACCGGCCAGAGCTGGTGTCCTGAATATTCACACGCGGATGTCATGCACCTGTTACCCTTCAGATAATGGAGGTAAGCATGGGCACTCTTTTGACTCGCTTGAAGCAGCGAGTTTTCCGCCAGAAACGCAAGCCATCTGACAGCGAGGCAGGGCAGGAGAACCCTTATCGGGATATCACCCTGCCCATGAAGGTGAAACGCCTGATGATCTTCATCGGGGACGTCACCGCTACAAGGAAACCTTTACCAACCATTGGGATCTGGATTATCTGTCCCGGGAAGAACTGGAAGAGGTGATGGCTGAGCAAAAAGGCGATAGCCAGGGTGCGAAGCGCAAGCAAGGAACCTCTGAATAACTCCTTGCGTGCTCAGTCTTTCAGGCTGGCCGGATTACCCCGGCTTCACTAAAGCGTTTCGATACCCGCACGACGATGTCGCTCTGAAACGCCTTTTCGTAATGCACATCCAGGACATAGGCTTTCGCCCGCAGGCGAATGGCCAACCGGTAACCTACCTCGATTTCTTCAATGGCAAAAGTCACCGGTTTTTTCAGGTAGGCGAAGCGGCTGGTGAAAATGACTTCTTCGATAATTGCCTTGGCTTCTTCCAGATCGGCATCCAGCCCCACGTGAAAGTCCGTGACCACCATCATGTCCAGTTCGCCGGCATTGCCGGACGCCACCACGTCGGTAATGAAGCGGGAGTTGGGAATGGTCACCAGGTTGTCGTCCAGGGTTTGCAGACGCACGGTGCGCAGACCAATGGACACGATTTCGCCATAGACATTGTCGAAGCTGACCCGGTCGCCCACCCGGAAAGGGCGATCAAACAACAGCAGCAAGCCCGCCACCAGCGAAGCAGCAATATCCTTGAGAGCAAAGCCCAGCGCCACGGCCACCGAGCCGCCCGCTGCCAGCATGAACTCTTTCGGGGGTTGCAGCACCCCAACCACCAGGGCAATGGCGCCCACCGTATACAGCACAAAGCCGATCAGGGTGGTGATCTGCAGGATCAGAAAGCGCCGGGTGGGCAGTTTCTCGGTGACTTTCTGGCCGGCTTTGCTGATGCCCCAGTTCAGCGCCCACAACACAAAGCCGCCGATAAACAGCAGCAGAATGGCGTAGATATTGAACAGCTCAACAACAACCGCCAGGTCGTTGACGATATTTCCATCATTCATTGAGCAGGTTCTTCCTTGTCAGGTAACTGATCACCGGCTGATACCACAGGGGCACCAGGCGGTAGCGATTGTCGTCGGTCTTTTTCAGGAAGCCGGCATCAAAGCCACTCTTGAGTGCATAACGCACCACATTTTCCGGCAGGCAGGTCGCGGCGCTGATCTCGCTGCTACTCAGGCGCCCGTGGGTGGCAATGGCGGCATACACAAACAGGGCGTTTTCCCCCATGGTGTCGAGGATGCCGGCTGAAGGAGGTGTCGGCAGCCCGACCTGCACACGACGCCCCTGCACCTTGATTGATGTCAGCCACAAGCGTAGCGCCACCAGCGGGTTGCCACGGCTGGCATCCCAGAGAAGGCTGAAATAGCGCTGCTCGGCGTTGCGCACATTGCCCGCCTCTGGTCCTCGTGACGACAGCAAGACCTCGTCGTAACTGACCTGATAGCCGCTAAGATGGTTGCGGGACAAGATAAGCGAGCGGATATCCGATTGCCCCCAGCGTTTGACCCGCACGACATTTCGGAACTGGTAGTCACGACCGAAGACATTGCACAGGTAGGCCCAGCTCTGATTGTTGATCATCAGCAGCCAAAAGACATTATCCAGTCGCGCGTTCACCAGGCTCAATACTGTGCGCCAGCCTGCCAACCCACCCTGGGATGCCAGGAAAAAGTTTTGCGCCTCATCCAGAATCAGTAATGTCGGAGCACGGCTTTCATCGCTTTTCACCAATGCAGCAGGCCCGTTTTCTACCAGATCGGCGTTCAGTGCGTCGCCGACCAAGCGATGGATGTCATCGGGCTGAATGGTGCGAGCAGGCACTTTGAGATTAATGACTTCCAGGCCTTCGCAGCTGTCGGTCAGGGCGTTTTGCAGCTTGCCAATGCTGATGCTCTTGCCGCTGCCCTTTTCGCCGACAACGACCAGTGCGTTTTCGTCGGTCTTGTCGCCATGCCAACGCTCGATGGTCTTTTCCATGGCCGCGACCAGGCCAGTATCGATGAAAGGCAGTTTGCTGCCTTCCGGAAGCTCCTGGGCAAACCAGCGCTCGTAGTTGCCTTCTTCTGGTGTGTCTGTGTTGTTGGCTTTCTCGTCATCTTCCTCGTTATTGATCTTGGTGCGCAGGCGGAACCAGCGGGCCTTGAAGCGCATGTACCAGTCGAAGTCCGCCAGTACCCGGTCAAGAAAATCCACCAGAAAGCTGACCAGAGCGACGGGCAACATGAGCGGGGCAAAAAGCCAGAACAGCCATGGAGTCAACAGACGCTCAGCCACCGGGTCCAGATACGATGGCAGTATTGCCTGCAGGCACAAAAGGTAATCGTGACTTCGCAGTGCCAGCAGTCGGCCGACCGCCAGGTAAAGGCTGGTACCCAGTAACCCTGCCAGCAGGTAATACAACAAGGACGGTCCCAGGCTTTCCCAGACCACCAGTAAAGGGAACCACGGCACTATCAGCCAGCCCGCTACCTTGCGTGAGTGGGCAATGACCTGGCGGGACTGGTCAGCACTCAGGTAGGTGTTGGCACTTTGGGCGACGCGACCAATCAGCCACTCTCCCACCAGGCTGGCCAGTCCGTAAATGACATACAGGTGCGCGAACGGCAGTAGCCACAGCAGCACCTTGGTAGAGGGGCTATCGAGAAGGGGGGCCAGCTGGCCGAGGAAAAACCACAGCAGTAACCAGGGAAGCATCGGCGCAATACCGCTGATCAGCCGGCTGGCGTTGCGCAGCCAGCGGCGCTGGCCGCTGGCTGCTACCACTTTTTCGTGCAGGCTCAGGGCCCAGCGGCGGCTGCGGTGAGCCAGTTTGGCCAGCAGCACGAAGCCGGCGATGCCCAGCACCAGAGCGAGCATGTTCTGCACGATGGGCATATAGCCGGTACGGCGAATTGGTGCGCTCAGGTCGTAACGCACCAGGGTGACGGTATCCATAAACCGTTGTTGAATACGGGCTCCCTCCCGTGCCAGAACGGCAGGGATGCCGGTCAGGCCGCCCATATCCACCACCATGTCGGTGAGGTGGCGACGATTCCACTGATCGGCACGCAGGTCACGAACCTGTTTCTGCACTTCCAGCCGGGCTTTGATCAGGTCTCGGTAAGGGGTGGTAATGGGGGACGGCGGTGAGAGGGACGGGGGGTGGTGCCAGAGTTGATCCAGATCGGCTGTCACCCCGGCCTCGGCTTGTGCCATGTGCGGCAGCAGGGCCCAGATGCGGGCAATATGGTCTTGTACCAGTCTGGCGCCAGTGACCAGTGACGGGCTGCTCTGTGGGTCGTCAATACGCTCTTGCAACTGTGTATGCAGGGCGCTCAGCTGTGCCAGGGCTTGTCGCTGCGGTGAACTCATGGCAAGCAAGGTATGACGCAATTCATAAAGATCCCTATCCAGAGCGGACAACTGCTCGGTCAGGGCATCAATGTCGTTCTGGATTGTCTGGCAGCGGCTGTCTGTGCTCTGACGTTTGGCGGGCGGGCTGCCAGAAGCCATGTAAGGTTGGCCGAGTGGCTGGCCAAGCAGCTCTTCAAGCTGGTGAGGTGCGGGGACCTGACCATCCAGAATCTGCTGCAGGCGCATCCTGTCTGTGGACAGTTGCTGCTCTTCGCGTTCGAGATCAACCAGTGTTTGTTCAGCCTGCTCGCAGGCAGAGGCAGCGTGAGCCATGGGCGCCAGCCAGATGAGCAGCAAGGTCAGAACCAGACCGAAAAAACGTGGCTGTCGCGTGAATCCCATTCCTTGCCCTCTGTCCCTGTATTTTGTGCGCGTCCCCATTGTAGGAAGCGCAGGGGAGTACGTCACCTGTTGGCGTGCCGGGTCATCAGAACCGGTGATCAGTCCGATAGCGGAATCGCAAGGGCAGTTTCCCGGCCCGGTGGTATAGTCAAGGAACGTTCAGCGTTTAAGGAGCGCATCATGAGCGATCTAACGGTGGGTGCACTCATGGCCCGACATCCAATGGCGGTGGCAACGGGTACAGAGCTCACCGAAGTGGTGGAGATTCTGCTGCAACACAAATTCACCGGACTGCCCGTGGTCGATGACAGTCAGCGGGTCGTGGGATTTGTGTCCGAGCAGGACTGCCTGCGCAAGTTGCTGGTATCCAGTTATCACTGCGAAGGCAGTCTGATTGTGGATGAGTTCATGCACGATCAACCTCTCACGGTCAGTGAAAGCGATTCCGTGGTGGATGTGGCAGAACTGATGGTGACCCAGAAACCCAAGATCTACCCGGTGGTGGATGCCCAGAAACGGCTGGTGGGCTTGTTGACCCGTGAGCAGGTGCTGCGCGCCCTGAAGGACAGTCGACGCGCTTGCGCCTGAGGGTGCCCGCGATGCCGGTAAGGGCTGCGAAACGTATCATGGCCCTTTCGTACAATTGTGTCCGCGTGCCCCGGGTTAGCGTAAGGCCAGCTCAAAACAACAACTCGGGAGAGCTGGCATGCGCGATCTTCACACCTTTCTGGGCGACTACGCAGAGAGTCACCAGAATCCGGTAAACCAGTGGGTGCACATCCTGTGTGTGCCCGCCATCTTTGTCTCCACCTTAGGGCTGTTCTGGCTGATTCCGGTCGGTCAGTGGCTGGGTTTGGAGGGCAGTCTGGCCTATTGGGTCAATGGCGGTTCCCTGCTGGCGCTCGTCTGCATGCCCTTTTATTTCCGGATGTCTGCCGGCATGACCCTGTTGATGGCGGGTTGGCTGGCGGCGTCCATCGCGGCCATCGTGCTGGTGGAGCGCAGTGCCCTGTCGCTGGGCTGGACCAGTGCTGCCGTGTGGCTGTTGGCCTGGGCCGTTCAGGTATGGGGCCACAAGGTAGAAGGCAAGAAACCCTCGTTTGTGGATGACCTGGTGTTCCTGCTGGTGGGCCCCATGTTTGTCTCCATTGAACTCGCCCACAAGCTGGGTCTGCGCAAGCACCCCGTTTCGGCCTGATCCGCACATTGTCCGCCCGGCTCCGGGCGGGCATCATGACCGGCATGTCTACACTGTCGCCGGTATCCGACCCCCGTCTGTTGTCCCCGCTCTATGTCTGGCGCGGGGGCTGGCTGGCCGTGCTGTCGAATATGGCCAATCAGCCGCACCGGCATGTGGCGGCGTCGCTGTTGGTGGGGCTGCAAGGGCCGCTTAATGTCACCGTGGATGGTCAGCGACTCGATCAGCAGATCGTGCTGGTTCCCCCGGAGCAGACCCAGACCCTGCACAGTGAAGGGCCGGTCGCAGTCATTCACCTCGATCCAGATGAACCTGCCTGGCGAGGGCTGTCCGCTGGCATGGGGGAACACCTTCAGCAGACTTTGTTGACTGCGTTGCCTCCCCTGGCAGAAGCGCAAGCGCATCCCGACAGTGTGATTCGCTTGCTGGCCACCATGCGCGACACCGCCGCTGTTCATCCACTGGACCCACGTGTGGCCAGCGCCTGCCGGGTGCTACGCGAGCATGAGGAGGTGGATCTGGAGCAGCTGGCGGAGCAGGCCAGCCTGTCAGCGTCCCGCTTTCGGCGTCTTTTCAGTGAGCAGTTGGGCGTCACTTTCAAGCGATTTGTGCTGCACCTCAAGAGCCAGCGGGCGCTGGCGTTATGGGAAAGCGGCATGACCCTCACCGAGCTGGCGGTGGCCGCTGGTTTTTACGATCAACCCCATCTCAACCGGACGCTTCGGGCCATGTTCGATGCCCTGCCATCGCGCTATGCTCGTGGGCAACCGGTACAGGTAGTGCCGCTTTCTGTGCCCGAGGGCACCTCTCAGGCACTGCCGTCCTGACAACAACAATGCGGAGTCATCATGGATTACAAGGACATCAAGACCGAGCTTTCCGAGAACATTCTCACCATTACCCTTAACCGCCCAGAACGACTGAATGCGTTTACCCTGCGCATGAAGGACGAAGTGGTCCATGCGCTGGAATACGCCGACAGTACCGATGAGGTGCGTGCGGTCATCGTTACCGGTGCCGGCAAGGTATTCTGTGCCGGCATGGAAATGGAACCGGAAGGTGGCGGTAACCTGTTTGGTTATGACGATGCAGAAGGGATGGATCCGCCGCTGGAGCAAATCCGTGACTCCGGAGGCGAGTTGTCACTCGCTATCTACCATTGCCGCAAGCCGGTGATTGCCGCCATTAACGGTGCCGCCGTGGGGGTGGGCATCACCATGACCCTGCCCATGGACATTCGACTGGTAGCAGAAAACAGCAAGATCGGTTTCGTCTTCACCCAGCGAGGCATCACCCCGGAAGCCTGTTCCTCCTGGTTCTTGCCCCGGGTCGTCGGCATGCAGAAAGCGCTGGAGTGGGTGATCAGCGGTGACATTTTCATGGCGGAAGAAGGCGTGGAAGCCGGCCTGTTTCACAGTGCCCATGACAAGGGCGAAGTGCTGGATGTTGCCCGCTGCATGGCGCGCAAGATGATCGCCAAGAGCTCCCCCATCGCTGTGGCGCTGGCCAAGCAGATGTTGTGGCGCAACCCTAACTTCAGTCACCCCGCCGAAGCACATGTGGTGGAATCCAAAATGATTTACTGGTCCAACGAGTTCTGGGACGGCAAGGACGGTTTTACCGCGTTCCTGGAAAAACGCGCCCCACGTTTTGAGACCCCGATGGCGGACATCCCCAAGCAGTTCGATTTCTGGAAAGAGCCGGAGATAAAATAATTTTTTTGCCGCATTTGTGGCGTTTGCGTGAAAAGAGAGAGGACCGACCATCATGAAAAAGGAAACCCTGTCGATACACGGGGGCTTTGCGGGCGACCCACAGACACATGCGGTGGCTGTGCCCATGTACCAGACGACCAGCTATTATTTTGATGATACCCAGCACGGCGCCGATCTGTTCGATCTGAAAGTGCCGGGTAACATCTACAGTCGCATCATGAACCCGACCAACGCCGTGCTGGAAGAACGCGTTGCGTTGCTGGAAGGGGGAATTGCTGCGCTGGCAATGGCGTCTGGCATGGCGGCCATTACGGCTACCGTACAGACCCTCGCCCGTACGGGGGACAATATTGTGTCGGTCAGTCAGTTGTATGGCGGAACCTACAACTTGTTTGCCCATACCTTGCCTAATCAGGGCATTGAAGTGCGCATGGCCGATGGCCGGAATCCTGAAGCCATTGCTGCCGCGATTGATGACAAGACCAAGATGGTATTCTGCGAATCCATCGGTAATCCGGCCGGGAATGTGGTGGACATGGCGGCACTGGCGAAAGTGGCCCACGATGCGGGCGTGCCGTTAGTGGTTGATAACACGGTTGCCACCCCGGCGCTATGTAGACCCTTTGAGCATGGTGCTGATATCGTCGTGCACTCCCTGACCAAATACATGGGCGGGCATGGAACCACCATTGCCGGTGCGATTGTTGATTCCGGAAAATTCCCCTGGAAAGACAACCCGCGTTTTCCGCAATTCAACGAGCCTGATCCCAGCTATCATGGCGTTGTCTATGTGGAAGCCATGGGTGAGGCGGCCTTTATCGGTCGCGCGCGTGTTGTCCCGCTGCGCAATATGGGGGCGGCACTGTCTCCCATGAATGCCTTCCTGATTCTGCAGGGCATTGAAACCCTGTCGCTACGCATGGAGCGTCATTGCGAAAACGCAATGAAGGTGGCGGCGTTTCTCCGGGACCACCCGAAAGTGAGTTGGGTGAACTTCGCCGGGCTGGATTCCGACAAGGACCACGCCCAGGCGAAACGCTATATGGATAACGGTATTCCCTCTTCGATCCTCAGCTTTGGCGTCGAAGGTGGCCGCGATGCTGGTGCCCGGTTTATTGATGCCCTGGAGATGATCAAGCGATTGGTGAATATCGGTGATGCCAAGTCCCTTGCTTGCCATCCGGCGACCACAACCCATCGTCAACTCAGCGATGATGAACTTAAAAGTGCCGGAGTCAGTGCAGATCTGGTGCGGTTGTCTGTAGGCATCGAACATGTCGATGACATTCTGGCCGATATAACTCAGGCGTTGGAAAAGGCCTGATTATTGTTGCTCACGAAACTGGGCCGGCGTCATGCCGGTCCAGCGTTTGAACGCTTTCGAAAATGCACTCTCATCCGAGAAACCCAGTTGCTCCGCAATATCACTGAGTCGCTGGGCGTCCTGTAGTTTTTTTTCTGCCAATCCCTGAAGCAATCCGTCGCGAAGCAGTTTGAAGCTGGTGCCTTCCTCGCCCAGTTTACGCACCAGATGTCGGCCGCTCATGCCCAGGGTGTCGGCCACTTTCTCCTTGCCCCAGTGGGGGTGCTGGCGGAGCTGTTCGGTGACCTGGGCACTGAGAGACTGGTCGCCGAGAGTGTGTAGCAGCTGGTCGGCCAGGGTGCGCAGGTGCTGGCACAGGGCAGGGTTGGCGTAGATCAGCGGCAGATCCAGATCGGTGACCGGGATGACCAGGGTGTTGTGGTCGCAGAGAAAACGCACATCGTTCAACCCCAGCAGGGCTTCATAGCGGCGATTGTCGTCAAGGGCAGCATGGGTGAAGTGCAGGCTGTGGGCGGCCAGTTTGTTGCCTGTGGTCCAGCGTGAAAGTTGCAGCAGGGTCGCCATGGCGGCCTCGACCCGCTCTGCCTGGCGAGTCTGGTACTGCGGCAGGTAATGGATAATGCAGCGGTCAGCTTCCTCGTGATACTCAAAGTGCCCCCCCTCACCGACGATGGGGTAGTAGTCGATCAGGCTGTCGAGTGCGTCCCGTACCGTCTCACAGCTCATCAGCACCATACCGGCGGTATCCAGGTGCCCGACTTCCATGGCCAGCCCGAATTGCACGCCGACCAGTGGGTCGTCCGCTTGGGTGCAAAAGCTCTCCCATATTTGCCCCTGCAGTTCCAGGCTGACTCGTTCCTGCGAGGCAAAGCCATTGCGCAGCGCATCCGGCAGGGCAAACCCCAGCTTTTCTGCCGCCTGGCTGATGGCCTGGGTAAAACGCACTGTGACAGTGGGGCTGTGGGGCATGGTATGGCGGTCCTGATTTAACCGTGGACAGGTCCTGAATTAGCCGTGCGAGGGAAGACTCTCACACCTAGGCTGGACATCATACCAAACTCTGAGCCTGGCTCAGGGAATTCTAAAAAGAAGACTCGGGACAGTTATGTACGCAGTGATAGGTGCCGGCCCAATGGGGTTGGCCACGGCCAGAAACCTGAAAAAGTACAATATTCCTTTCATCGGTTTCGATCTCAACACCGATGTAGGCGGGCTCTGGGACATTGATAACCCCCATAGCACCATGTACGAATCTGCTCACCTGATTTCGTCGAAAGCCATGACGGAATTCAGGGAATTCCCCATGGGGGACAAGGTTGCGACCTACCCTCGGCATAGCGACATGCGTGATTACTTCCGTCGTTATGCAGAGCATTTCGATCTTTACGACTGCTATGAGTTTTCTACCCGGGTCGAAAAGGTTGAGCGTGAAGGGGAAGGCTGGAATGTCACTACCTGCTGTAATGGGGCAAGCCAGACTCGCCACTTTGACGGCGTGCTGATCGCCAATGGCACCTTGCACAAGCCCAATATGCCCAGTTTGCCTGGCAAATTTGAAGGCGAGTTGATGCATTCCTGTGACTACCGCAAGGCAGACGTGTTCGAAGGCAAGCGCGTGCTGGTCGTCGGTTGCGGCAACTCCGCCTGCGATATTGCGGTGGATGCGGTACACCGGGCTGCCAGTGTGGATATGTCGGTACGCCGTGGGTATTACTTTCTGCCCAAGTTTATTGCGGGCAAGGCCACCGACAGCATTGGCGGAAAAATCCCGTTGCCACGTATCGTCAAACAGAAAATCGACGCAGCCCTGATCAAGCTATTGGTCGGCAAGCCCAGCGATTACGGCCTGCCCGATCCTGACTACAAACTTTATGAATCCCACCCGGTGATCAATTCCCTGGTGCTGCATCATATTCGCCACGGCGATATTACCCCCCACGGCGATATTGCCGGCATTGTTGGCAAGACGGTGACCTTCGCCGATGGCCAGTCCCGGACTTACGATCTGATTCTGATGGGCACCGGCTACAAGCTGGATTACCCCTTCATCGATGCAGAAGAGCTCAACTGGCAAGGGGCGGATGCGCCGCAGTTATACCTGAATGTGTTCCATCCCCAACACCGTAACCTGTTCATGATGGGCATGGTGGAAGCCGCAGGGCTGGGTTGGGAAGGGCGCAACGAACAGGCGGAAATGGTGGCGTTGTATTTGCGTGCCCGTCTGGATGGCAACCCGCAGGCGCAGTCGCTGGAGCAGAAGGCCACGGCAGAGGCCTCACGCAATCTGGATGGTGGATTTGACTATCTGAAACTGGCACGCATGGCGTACTACGTGCATAAGGACAGCTACCGCAAGGCGGTTAATGCCCACATCACCCAGCTGAAGCAGGGGGTGTGAGATGGAGGTGCATTTCGGCAGCGAGAATCTGCTGATTCTCAACGTTATTCTGGCATTCATGATGTTTGGCGTGTCGTTGTCCCTGACGGGGGACGATTTCCGTCGAGTGGTACGGCGACCGGATGCGCCCATCGTTGGGCTGCTGGCGCAGTTCGTGTTGTTGCCTGCCGCCACCTGCCTGACCACCTGGTGGTTCGAGGTTGATGCTGAGCTGGCGCTGGGCATGATTCTGGTGGCGTCCTGCCCGGGCGGCTCGTTTTCCAACATCATGACCTGGCTGGGGCGGGGCAATGTGGCGGTTTCGGTGAGCATGACCGCCGTGTCCAGCCTTGCAGCTATGGTGATGACGCCCTTCAACTTTTCTCTCTACGGTTGGATCAATCCCCATACCCGACCGATTCTTACCGACATTCAACTCGACAGCCTGGAAATCCTGATGCTGGTCGTGCTGGTGTTGGGCTTGCCTCTGGTCATCGGCATGGCTGTGGGCAAGGCGTTTCCGGCGTTTGCCCGGGGCGCCCAGAAGCCCATGCGCTATATCACCCTGCTGGTGTTGTTGTTGTTTGTTGGCGTGGCCTTTGGCAATAACGTGGATGTGTTTCTGGCCACCGCCGACCGCATTGTGGGGCTGGTGGTGTTCCAGAATCTTCTGGCACTGGGGCTGGGGGCCTTTGCGGCTGGCTTCACCGGCTTGCCCCGGGCAGATCGCCGCGCCATTACCATGGAAGTGGGGATTCAGAATTCGGGTCTGGGACTGGCCATTTTGTTCACCTTTTTCCCGGACGAAAGCGGCATGATTTTGATCGCCGCGTTCTGGGGTGTGTGGCACCTGGTCAGCGGACTGGTATTGGCCGGTATCTGGTCCAGGCGCACTGCCCGCCGCGAGGTGCAAGCCGCTGAGACAGCGGGCAGCACTCATGGCAATTCACGTGGAGAGCCCTGATGAGTCAGCAACAGAAACGACGCATTCTGATTACCGGCGCGGCGGGCTACATTGGTCGTCAGTTGGCCCGTCGACTGGCAGCGGATCATCATGTGGTCGGGGTTGATATTCGCCAGGATGACAGTGCCGACTTTCCCTTTTATGTGCGTGATATTCGGGAGCCCTCGCTGGGTGAATTGATGCAGGAGCACCGCATCGAGCAGGTGGTGCACCTGGCGGCGGTGCTGGAAGACAGCGGTGATCGCGAGCGAGATTACGATATCGATGTCAATGGCACCCGCAATGTGCTGGATGCCTGTGTGGCCTGCGGTGTTCGTCAGTTGGTGGTCACCAGTTCCGGGGCCGCTTACGGTTACCATGTGGACAACCCTCAATGGATCAGTGAAGACGACCCCCTGCGGGGCAATCCTGAATTTGCCTACTCGGACCACAAACGTCAGGTGGAAGCGCTGCTGGCGGATTACCGCCAACGGCATCCTCATCTGGGCCAGCTGGTGTTGCGACCGGGCACCGTGCTCGGCGCCAACACGCGTAACCTGATCACCAACCTGTTTGATGGCAAGCGTCTGTTGGCGGTCGCCGGTTCTCCGTCCCCGTTTGTGTTTATCTGGGATCAGGATGTGTTGGCGATTATCGAAAAAGGCGTCACAGAAGAACGCAGCGGCTGTTTTAATCTGGCCGGCGATGGGGCACTGACGATCACCGAATTGGCAGCCATCTTGCGCAAGCCGGTTGTCACGGTTCCTGCCTGGGCGATTCGTGCAGGGTTGGCGGTGGGGCATGCTCTTCGCCTCACCGGGTATACCCCGGCGCAAGTGAATTTCCTGCGCTATCGACCGGTGCTGGGTAACGACAAACTGAAACAGGAATTCGGTTACCAACCGAAGAAAACGTCGGAGCAAACCTTTCGTTTCTGGTTGGCCTCCAGGGAGGCAACGGCATGAAAACCGTATTGATTACCGGAGCCGCGTCGGGCCTTGGCTGGGCGCTGGCGCAGCAGGCGTTTGCGTTAGGCTACCGGGTGATTCTTGCCGACATGAACGAAGTATTGCTTGAAGCAAGAGTGGAGGCGCTGGCTGCCCGGGATGCCGAGCGTGTGACCAGCCGGGTGTTGGATGTCACCAACAGTGATGCCATCACCCTGCTGGTTCCCTGGCTGGAAAAAAACGGCGGGCTGGATCTGTTGGTCAATAATGCCGGGATTACCCACCGTTCTCTGGCAGAAAAAACGGCCATGAGTGTTTTTCAAAAAGTCATGGCGGTGGATTGGCAGGCGCCGGTGGAATTGTCGGTGGCCTGTCTGCCCCTGCTGAAGAAAAGCCGCGGCGGCATCATCAATATCGGTTCCATGGCAGGCTGGATGCCGGTGCTGGGGCGTGCCGGTTACTGCAGTGCCAAGAGCGCGTTGGGGCAGTTCTTTGAAGTCATGCGTGGGGAAGTGTCCCGTTATGGCATCCATATTCTCATGGCGTATCCGAGTTTTCTGGACACCCCCATCGAGAAAAATGCCTTGGGTCATGATGGCAAGCCTGCAGCGCATGCCCGCTCCATGGTGGGCAATATGCGAACCCCTGAATGGATGGCCGAACAGGTTTTTGAAGCCTATGGGAAAGGCCGCAAGCGACTGTTTCCGGACCGGTTTACCTGGTTTGCCAGCGTACTCTGGCGTGTTGCGCCGGATCTCTATCAGCGTTTGATGCTGCGCAAGTTTGCCAGCGAGCTGGAGCAATAACGGATGGACCTGCTTGCCTCCCCCTGGCTGTTGCTGGGGTTGTTCATTTTTCTCGCCTTTACCACCGAAGCCATGACCGGCTTCGGCAGCATTGTGATTGCCCTGTCATTGGGGGCGCTGGTATTGCCGATCCCGGAGATCCTGCCGGTACTGGTGCCATTGAATATCGTCATGAGTGGCACTCTGAGTTGGCGTCACCGTCATGCGATCCATTGGCCAACCCTGTGGAAGCTGATCCTGCCGTTAATGGTGCTGGGCACCCTGGCGGGTTACGGGCTACGCCCGTGGCTGGGGGAGCAATTGCTCAAAAGCGGGTTTGGTTTGCTGGTGCTCTGGTTCAGCAGCCGCGAACTGTGGCGCATGTATCGTGGCCTGGCGGTCACCGCGCATGGTGGGCTCTGGTCCCGTGGCTGGATGTTGATGGCCGGGGTGACGCATGGGCTGTTTGCGTCGGGAGGGCCACTCTTGGTGTATGCGCTAAGCGGCCTCAAGCTCGACAAGCAGCGCTTTCGTGCCACCCTGATTCTGGTCTGGCTGGCCTTGAACAGTTTGCTCACAGTGGTGTTCCTGCTGGATGGCACCTTGCTGCCCGCCCTACCACGCATCGGTACCCTGGTTCCGGTGGTGATTGCGGCCATGCTGGTAGGCGAGCTGCTCCACCATCATGTGAATGAAGCGCGTTTCCGTCAGGCGGTGTTCGTGGTGTTGTGGTTCACCGGCGTGATTTTGGCCTGGCCATAGCGACGCAGTCCTAGGGAGCCTCTGAATAACGCCTTGCATGCTCAGCGTGGCCTGAAGCGTGCAGCTGTTGTGTCTTGTCTCGACGGTAAGGGTGGTTCCCTTTCCTAGCGGCA
>PAJO01000055.1 GCA_002706085.1 Alcanivoracaceae bacterium
CTCAAGGGTGAGACTGAAGCGGCAGAAAACCTGAAGGCTGAAGAAATCGTGCAGACCTGGCGAGAGCGCCTGTATGACCTTGGCTGGTTCATGAAGTGTCTGAATGAGTATCTAGCCCGTAAGGCCAATGAGGAAGATTGTTGTAAGGGCCGGTTCTGGGAAAGCCGCTACAAGTGTCAGGCATTACTGGATGAGAAAGCGGTGCTGCAGTGTATGGCCTATGTGGATCTCAATCCTGTACGGGCGGATATGGCGCATACGCCTGAAGGTTCCGATTACACCTCTATTCAGCAACGTTCAGAAGCGATCAGGTCAGAGGTTGGTGATAAGCAAAAGCCAAACCTTTTACCTCTGGTTGATGAAAATACCATCGAGACAACGCATGAGGATACGGTATGTCGTTTTCGGCTGATGGATTACCTGGAGCTTGTGGATAGTACGGGTCGCGCTGTCCGCGATGACAAGCGTGGCGCAATCTCAGCACATGCGGCAGGTGTGCTGGATCGTCTGGGAATAGATGAGAAGGCGTGGTTAGCCCATATGAAGCCGAAACAGCAACGGAAGCCCATTGCATTGGGTGCGTTGGATAAGCTGAAAGAGTACGCACAGATGACAGGACGTAAATGGATTGCGGGGCAAAGCCTGGCGGGATGGTAAATTGCTATTTTTGCTGATTAAATTTATGCGTGTCCCGTGTCCCGTGTTTCGCGTTGGATAGACCTCGTACTCTTTATCATTGAAATAAGCAGCCATTGATAAGACACACTGCCCCAAGGCCACGAGATAGCATGTTTCTTTCTTCTGAAAGGCATGAGTCGAGGAAGCAAATACGAGCCCAATAGAAATAATAAATAAACGCAACATGTTAGACATCTCCATATCTTTCTTTAACCAGCGTCGTAAATTTCGTTGGCAAATCCGGACCAGCGAACAGCTCACAACCTGTCGTTTCAACAATTTTATCCACGAAGGAAAAGTACTCCTTTGGATCGACATCCCAAGGAAAGTGTATAAAACGAAACAGAGCTAAATCCACTGCCCTCCAGTGTGGAGTCTTCGACAAACACAAGTCCAATTGAAACAATTTTTCAGTATGGATCGCCGAAGTAGCCGGAGGAGGCCGACAACTCATGCGAACATAGTTATACCGACCTATATCGTGAGACTTTTTCCATTTAAACCACCAAACACTAAAAGTACTGGTGATGTTATTCCGATTAACTTTCACTATTACTCTTAAGTTAAGCAATACCAATGCACCAACCAGCAAAGGCAGTCCGACGACACTCATAACTCCAAAGATATCAAAGCGGTAGAGCATGAATAGATCGATGGCGAAAAATGGCAAGGACATAAACAACATAATCCTTCCACCATTTTCCTTTGAATCTGACCAATTGCTTTCAAATTCAAAAGTATTCTGATCAACCACATGGCTCTCCATACGTAAATTCATCCCAAACTACAATGTACTCCTCGAAGCCGAAGCTAGTTTCGAAAATTCCGGCCAGCATTATTTTCGCAGAGACTCGCGCGACACCGCCCAACTTCCGGACCGCCCCGCCTGCACACCCGCCAGACGAACAACTATCACCCTCGTAAACAGCTGCGCTGAAATCGACGGCTGCTGTAGCAGCGACCGTAGTTTCTCCACCTACGCCAAATAAATCCGTACATTTCTTATCACCATTATCCATGCATTCTTTGATAGTAACTTCGAGCAAAACAGACACACCAACCTCGGCACGACCAGATGCTTTGACAAGACCTTTAGTACAAGGCTCTTCGTCCTTACATTTGCTGACTTCATGATTAATAGACCCGCCAAAGTTCATGCTACCGCGCCCAAGCGCTCCTGCTTCAATTTTCCCAGACACACGGAAACCCCAACCCAGGTACTGATCTGGAACGGAGACTGCGACACCCAATCCTGGGGCTGGCCGGTGTCGGTGTGTTGGCCTGGAAGACCTACCAGAATTACCAGACCGGCAGCCAGGCCCAGGGGCAGCCTGCCGCAGCACAACAGGGTCAGCCGCTGGATCAGCTGCAAGGCGCAGATCAGGAGCGCCGGGGTCTGGGAATCCTTCAGGCGATGATCATGGCCGCCCGTGCCGATGGGCACATTGATGCCAATGAGCGTGCCCTGCTGACCCGGGAAATCGAGCAACTTGGCGCCGATGATGAACTGCATGCCTGGATACAGTCCCAGTTCGATGCACCCCTGGATGCCAGTGCGCTGGCAGCCATGGCCGATTCTCCCCAGGCCGCTCGCGAAATCTATCTGGTCAGTGTGGTGATGGTGGACGAACAGAACCCCATGGAACGCGCCTGGCTGGACCAGCTCGCCTCTGCCCTGACGTTGGACGCAGGGCTGGCCGCTGAGCTGGAACAGCAGGTGCTGGCGCCGCGCTGAGGCCTGTGCGCCATGTGATTAACGCTGGCGGGCCTTGAGGGCGGCGGCGTCCTGTTCGGCCCCGGCGAGAGCGGCTTCCAGCAAGGCGGGTTCCGCTTCGTCGCGCCACCAGAAAGCGGTTTTGCCTGGCTGTTGCACGGTCACCTGGGTGCCCATGATGGGGGTCAGCAGGGTGACATTACGTTCCCAGGCTGCGGCGGCGGCCCGCTCCAGAGGTTCAAACCAGTCATGCAGCGCCAGATCGAATGTGCTGTTGTGGATGGGGAGCATGGCGCGGCCCTTGAGATCAAGATGCGCCTGTACGCTCTGTTCCGGCAGCATATGCACCTTGCTCCACAACAGGTTATAGGCGCCGGTTTCGATCAGGGTCAGGTCAAAGGGCCCCAGCCGTTCGCCGATTTCCCGGAAGCCCCCGAAGTAACCGCTGTCGCCACTGAAGAACAGGTTGCCACCCTGTCCCTTGATCGCCCAGCTGGCCCACAGGGTTTCATCCCGGTCGGAAAGGCCGCGGCCGGAAAAATGCTGGGCCGGTGTGGCGGTAAACTGCAGGCTGGCAATCCGGTGGGACTGCCACCAGTCCAGCTCGACGATCTTGTCGTCGGCAATGCCCCAACGGCGCAGGTGATTGCCCACTTTCAGCGGTACCAGATAGGTGCCGACCTTGTTGTCCAGCGCCAGCAGGCTGTCGCGATCGAGGTGATCATAGTGGTCGTGGCTGATGACCACGGCGGTAATGGTGGGCAGGTCGTCGAGCGCAAAGGGCAGGGGGTGAAACCGTTTCGGGCCGGCCCACTGCACTGGTGAGGCGCGGTCACTGAAGACCGGATCGGTCAGCACGGTGTGGCCGTCCAGCTGGATCAGAATGCTGGAGTGGCCCAGCCGATACACGGTGGCCTGGTCACCGGGCGCAGACAGTTCACCCGCCGGGATCTGGCGCAGTGGCAGCGGGGCGGTGGGGCTGGGAGCCTTGCGCTCGGTGCGCAGGTACATCTTGGCGATTTCCCACAGGTTGCTGGCGGCGGCGCTGCCGGCCATACCGGTGTTATAGAACTTCTGCTCCGGTGTGGAACAGGCCTTGAACAGACTCACTGCCATAACGAGGACTCCTGCAAATACCAGCCAGCGTATTTTCATGACGCACCAATAAAGTAAACTATACGGTGTAGTGTATATGGGTTTTGGGAAAAGTAAACTGCTTAGTGTAAAATGCGCCCCGACCCGGATTGCCTGGACAGTGAATCGACCATGACCGAACACAAACCGACCCGAAGCGAACTGAAGCGCCAGGCCATCCTGCAGGCGGCCCGTGATGCGTTTCAGGAGCGCGGGGTGCACAGCACCAGCATGGACGAGCTGGCCGCGTTGGCGTCGGTGTCCAAGCGCACGGTGTATAACCACTTTGCCAGCAAGGAAGCGCTGATCATGGCGCTGATGACCGAGCTGTGGCAGCAGGCCACCCTGCATGAAGGGCGCGATTACGAGCCCGGTGTGGCGTTGCATTCGCAACTGTGTGATTTGCTCGAGTCGGAAATCGAGGTGATCTGCAGTCAGGAATACATCGAGCTCAACCGGGTGGCGTTCGACCATTTTCTGCATCAGCCGCAGGCGCTGCGTGAACAGGTGGAAAAACTGTCTGCCCATGAGCCGGCCACCCGCCGCTGGATTCGGGCCGCGGTGGCCGACGGTCGCCTGGCGGAACTGGATGACGAGATCGCCAGCCAGCAACTCCATAACCTGATCAAGGGCAGCTGCTTCTGGCCGCAGTTGATGCAGATTGCCCCTTTGCTTGGCGCCCAGGAGCGGCACGATCTGGCGTCGCGCACGGCGGCGTTATTTTTGAGTCACTATCAGGCCTGAGCGCCGTCTTGCGGTATTAACCCAATGCATGCTTCCCCATGCGTAGGGATCAATGTCATCACTCCCCCGCTCTGGCTACACTGTGGTCTTTGTGCTTTTGCCCAAGACTGGAGTTCGCCGTGCCCGCCCCCTTTGCTGCCATCCTGATTGCCAACCGAGGCGAGATCGCCATCCGTATTGCCAACGCCTGTGCGGATCTGGGTATCCGTTCGCTGGGGGTGTTTGCCGAGGATGATCAGGCGTCTCTGCACGTGCGTCAGGTGGATGAGGCCGTCGCGCTGCCGGGCAGGGGCGTGCCGGCGTACCTGAACGGCGCGCAGCTGATTGCCATTGCCCGTGAACATGGCTGCGAGGCGATTCATCCCGGTTACGGGTTTCTCGGCGAGAATGTGGCCTTTGCCGAGGCGTGTGCCGAGGCAGGGCTGACACTGATCGGGCCGGGGGCGGACACGCTGCGGTTGTTTGGTGACAAGGCGGCAGCCCGGGCGTTGGCGGCGCGTTGCCAGGTGCCGCTGGTGCAGGGCACTGATCAGGCAGTGACGCTGGAACAGTCCCAAGCCTTCATGGCCGCGTTGAATGGCAGTGGCGTGATGATCAAGGCCCTGAGTGGTGGCGGCGGGCGCGGGATGCGAGCGGTAACTGACCCGGCCGATCTGGCCGCCGCCTATGCCCGTTGTCAGTCGGAAGCGCAGGCCGCCTTTGGTGATGACGCCGTCTATGTGGAGCAGCTGGTAAGCGCCGCCCGGCATATCGAAGTGCAGGTGCTGGGCGATGGCAGTGGGGTGGTGAGTCATCTGTGGGAGCGCGACTGCACCCTGCAGCGTCGCCACCAGAAGCTGGTGGAATTTGCTCCGGCACCGGGGCTGGAAGCGGCCCTGCGCGATCGCATTATCGACAGCGCCCTGACGCTGGCACGGGAAGTGAAATACCACGGCATCGGCACCTTCGAGTTTCTGGTGGAACCGGAACAGGATCGCTTCTACTTCATGGAAGCCAATCCGCGGGTGCAGGTGGAGCATACGGTGACCGAGCAGATCACCGGCGTGGATCTGGTGCAGAGCCAGATTCGTCTGGCGGCCGGTGCTAGCCTGGCGGATCTGCAACTGGAGACCCCGCCGGGGTATGACGGTATGGCGGTACAGCTGCGGGTGAATTTGGAAACCCTCAAGCCAGATGGCAGCACCACGCCAGCGGCGGGCACGCTCACCGCCTACGAGCCTGCCAGCGGGCCAGGGATTCGCGTGGATGGTTACGGCTATGCCGGTTATGCGGTTAGCCCTACCTACGATTCCCTGTTGGCCAAACTGATTGTCTCGGGTGCGGATTATCCTGCTGTGCTGCAGCGCGCCCGTCGCGCCTTGAAGCAAACGCGCATCGCGGGCGTAAACAGCAACCTGCCGCTGCTGCAGGCGCTGTTGGCCAGTGACGATGTGCAGGCCAACGCGGTGACCACCCGGTATGTGGAAACCCATCTTGACCAGTTGCTGGCGGCCCTGCCGGAAGAGGTCGCTTCCGATCTGCCGGTGACAACGACAACGCAGATTGAAAACGTCATTACCCCGGCCGGTTGTGAAGCACTGCTCAGCCCCACCACTGGCGTGTTGGTGTCGTTACTGGTGAAGGCCGGCGCCACCGTGCAGGAGGGCCAGGTGGTGGCCGTGCTGGAAGCCATGAAAATGGAATTCGAAGTGCGTGCCACGGTGGCGGGGCGTGTGCATAGTCTGGCGGCCCGGGAGGGCGATGCCCTCAATGAAGCATCGCCATTGCTGTTTGTGGAGCCGGGTGAGGTGCAGGGCGATGCCATCGCCACGGAAGAAAGCGTGGACCTGGACCATATCCGCAAGGACCTGGCCGAGGTGCTGGATCGGCATCAGGCCATCAGTGATGCGGGGCGGCCGAAGGCGGTGGAGAAACGCCACAGCAAGGGCAAGCGCACCGCACGGGAAAACCTGGACGACCTGCTGGATGCCGACAGCTTCCAGGAATACGGCGCCATGGCGCTGGCCGCCCAGCGTCGTCGCCGCAGCAGTGAAGAATTGCAGGCCATGAGCCCGGCAGATGGTTTGATTGGCGGCACCGGCACCGTTAATGCCGAACAGTTTGGTGAGTCGGCCGCGCGGGTCATGGCGATGAGCTACGACTACACCGTGTTTGCCGGCACCCAGGGGATGATGAACCACAAGAAGACCGACCGGCTGTTGCAGCTGGCCGGGCAGTGGAAGATGCCGCTGGTGTTGTTTGCCGAGGGCGGTGGTGGCCGCCCCGGCGATACGGATTTTGTCGGCGTGGCCGGGCTGGATTGCCACACCTTTGCGGCTATGGCTACGTTGTCCGGCCAGGTGCCGCTGGTGGGCATTGGCTCTGGCCGTTGCTTTGCCGGCAATGCCGCTCTGCTGGGCTGTTGCGATGTGATTATCGCCACCGAGGATGCCACTATCGGCATGGCCGGCCCGGCCATGATTGAAGGCGGTGGCCTGGGCCGGTTCACCCCGGAACAGGTGGGCCCGGTGAGCGTGCAGGCCCCCAACGGGGTCGTGGATGTGTGTGTGCGCGACGAGGCCGAGGCCGTGGCGGTGGCGAAACGCTACCTGTCCTATTTTCAGGGCTCGGTGACAGAATGGCAGGCAGCAGACCAGCGGGAACTACGCCACCGCATTCCGGAAAAACGCACCCGCGTGTACGACATCCGTACCCTGATTGAGACCCTGGCCGATACGGGTTCCGTGCTGGAGCTGCGCCAGGCATTTTCTCCGGGAATGATCACGGCGCTGGTGCGCATCGAAGGCAAACCGTTCGGTCTGATTGCCAATGATCCGACCTGTTTGGGCGGCGCGATTGATGCCGTGGGTGGCGACAAGGCTGCCCGTTTCATGCAGCTGTGCGAAGCGTTCGGGCTGCCGATGATTTCCCTGTGCGATACCCCCGGCTTCATGGTCGGGCCGGAGGCGGAAAAGCAGGCCACGGTGCGCCATGTGTCGCGCATGTTCGTTACCGCCGCCAGCCTGACTATTCCGTTTTTTACCCTGGTGCTGCGCAAGGGCTACGGCCTTGGGGCCCAGGCCATGGCCGCCGGCAGTTTTCATTCGCCCTTGTTCACCGCTGCCTGGCCCAGTGCCGAGTTTGGTGCCATGGGCCTGGAAGGGGCGGTGCGGTTGGGCTTTGCCAAGGAGCTGGCGGCGCAGCCCACCCCCGAGCGCCAGCAACGGCTGTTCGACAAGCTGGTTGCCAAGGCCTACCAGCAAGGCAAGGCGCTCAACATGGCCAGCTTCCTGGAAATCGATGCGGTGATTGATCCGGTGGAGAGTCGCCAGTGGATCTTGCGCGGGCTGAATGCGTCCGGCTTCAAGGCCGGCTCCCACGGTGGTCGGCCGTTTGTGGATACGTTCTAGAATCTGAAGAGGGTGACGAGATTCGAGTGGCGCAAACCTGGCCGGAGAGGGTTGAAGGTTTTGCCTTTCGAAACTCGTCACTTTCTTTTTGCCAGCACTCCGGTTCTTACGGGCTACTCCAGTGATCCGTCAGGGTCTTGTGGTCGGTGTAGGCGCCGAAGACGCCGCCTTCGTTGAGCATCATTGCCAGTGCTGCATCGTGCAGGGCCGGGTCGCCGGCGCCGCAGCAGTCGGCTACTACCAGGCAATCGTAGCCACGGTCGTTGGCTTCGCGCAGGGTGGAATGCACGCAGACATCGGTGGTAACGCCTGTGATCAGCAGATGACGGATGCCGTTGGCACGCAGGATCTGGTCCAGGTCGGTGGCGTGGAAGGCTCCGTTGCCGGGTTTGTGCAGGACGGTATCTGCGGGTTCCGGCGCCAGCGCTTCGACAATCTGCGAGCCCTTTTCCCCCTGTACCAGAAAGCGTCCGAGTGGCCCGTTTGAGCCGATGGCGGTGCCGATGGATTCGGCACGGGCTTTCTTGGTCGGGTTCAGGTCGGACAGATCCGGGCGGTGCGACTCCAGCGTGTAGATCACTTTCATGCCTTGTTTGCGCACGGCAGCCAGCAGCGCCTGGGTAGGTGCAATGGCGGCACGGGTGTGGTCAATGTTGTAGCCCATCTGGCCGAAGTAGCCGCCGGGATCGAGAAAATCATTCTGCATGTCGATCACGATCAGGGCGGTGTCGCCGGCAGACCAGTGGCCGCAGAGCGGCCACGGGTAGGGCAGGGACTGGGACAGAGGCTGCCAGCTCACTGTGCGGCTCCTGTCATGTAGGTGGTGGGGAAGCGCAGGTTGACGTTGTCTTTGGCGCCCTGGACGCTGCCATTGGCAAACTCGATACCAACGAAATCGGCGCTGCTGGCGGACGGACCGAGCAGGCCCTTGTCCCAGGCGAACTGGCTGATGTTTTTCAGAATGCCGGCAAACTCGTCGCTGGCGACCAGCGCAGCGGCGTCATCCGCCGAAAAGAAGTTGAGAGTGCTCATCTGCTTGAGGAAGCCTTCGCGATCAGTGCCCACTGCCTCGGCCATGTCGGCAATGACTTCATCGCGTTTGGGGTGGCCGGGCTGCAGCATGGAAATCACTTCATACCAGGCGCCGGCGAGTGCCTTGCCCAGCTCGGGGTGGGCGGCCAGTGTTTCGGTATGGATCAGCAATGCATCCGTGATTTCGTTGGGAATGTCAGCGCTGTCGAAGGGTACGGTGGTGTTGGGGTTTTGCGCCACAATTTCGCTGAGTTGTGGTTTCCAGGTGACCACCGCCTGGCTTTCGGAGGCCTGGAAAGCGGCGATGATATCTGCATCAGAGGTGTTGACCACGGTGACGTCGCGTTCGCTCATGCCCGCTTCACTCAGTGCTCGCGCCAGCAGGTAATGGGAGCCGGAGAATTCCACCAGGTTGATGCTTTGGCCACGCAGGTCTGCAACGGTCTTGCCCGTGCCTTTCACCACCAGGCCGTCGCTGCCATTGGAGGCGTTGAGTAGCACGGCAACGGTGGAATCCACGCCACTGGCGGCGGGGATGGTCATGGCATCGAGGGTAATGGCAATCACGGCATCGAACTCACCGGCGGTGTACTGGTTCTGGGCTTCGATGTAGTCGTTGAGCTGCACGGCGCTGACATCAATACCGTACTTGTCGCCCCATTTGTCGAGGATGCCGGTTTCTTCGGCATACCCCAGCGGCATGCTGCCGGCATAGATGGTCCAGGCGACCCGGAATGAGGGGGTGTCATTGGCAATGGCAGTGCTGCTGAGCAGGGAGAATGAGGCGGCGGCAAGCAGGGATTTCAGGCGTGTCATGGGGGATTCCTGTGCGGGTAACGAATGATGGATTCAGTGTTATCCAGCCGGGCGCGGGCAAAAATGAATCAATCTGCAGGTTTACCTGACGTCTGCTGCAGGTCCGTTACGGGCGCTGACGGAGGCAAACAGGTCTTCGAGAAAGGCCTCCACAGCGGGCTTCTGTGCCTCGCGGTTGGTGCGGTAAGCCGCTTCGATGGTGGAGGTGCGTTGGAAGTGGTCGGGGCGGATGGCCACCATCTGGCCGCTTTCCACCCAGCTGCGGGCATAGTGGCTGGGGAGAAAACCTACATGGGTACCGGCGAGAATCAGCAGGGCTGCGGCTTCGATGTTGGCCACCCAGGCGGTGACGTTGGCGGGTTCGCCGCCCAGCCGGCTGGTGTCCTGGGCGTTAAGAAAGTGGCGTGCGACCTTGGCGCTGTCCGATAGCGTGCTTTCCACTTCATCGGCGCTTTCCGCACCGGCAAGCGGGTGGGATGGCGAGCAAAACAGCCAGTCGGCCTCGGTGTAGAGGGTGGCGTAATGAAGCTCTGGCAGGTGCGTGGGGAAGATGCCAATGCCCAGGTCGGCTCGGTGGTCCAGCAGCGCCTGTTCGATCTGTGCTGGCGCCATTACTTCCATATATAGCTGAGTGTCGTTATCCGAGCGGGCACCGTAGCGGGCCATGACATGGCGAAGTGGACAGTTGGGATCGGTGACCAGGTTGTCGATCATGGCCAGGCGAACCTGCCCGGAAAGGTGACCCTTCAATCGCTCGGTTTCTTCACTGAAGGTGCGCAGTGCTTTCTTCAGTTCCAGGATGTGGCGGTAAACCTGCTCGCCGTCCGGGGTAATGGCAAAGCCACTGCGGCCCCGTTCGCATAGGCGCAGCTCCAGTCGATCTTCCAGCTGGCCGAGCTGGCGGCTGATGGTCGAGGCATCGCGGTTGAGCAGCGTCTGCGCATTGGCAATGCCGCGGGATTCCACCACGGCAATGAAGACGTCCAGCAGGCGCAGCTCCAGGTCGCTCAGATTCATCATTATTGCAGGTCCTCGTCTATCAGCGAATGCAGCCGGTCGCGGCCAAAGCCGGGATTGTGTCGCTACGAAGCCGTTTCATGGTGCATACAGGCCAGTGTGTCGCACTCCTCAAATTCGTCAAGTAGCGATTGGTTGTGGGTGGTGTGGTTGGTGAAAAGTCTTGAGTGGCGGGGGAGCGAGTGACGAGTTTCGAGTTACGAAAATCTGGCCCGGAGTGGTTTGAGGGTTTTGCTTTTCGAAGCTCGCTTATCGCAACTCCTCCCCTCTTTCCTCGCTACGCTCGGTTCGTCCCTAAAGTGGGGCTCCTACAGAGTATGGCGGCGTTGCTACCGTCATGGTGCGGAAATCCCTACACTGGGCTGATCATTGATTGATCAGGACGCCGAATGACTGTCTCTGCTCCGACGCCCCGTGCCTGGCCTTTGCTACCGTTGTTGTTCTTTCTGGTGGTGTTTCTCGGCAGTGGCCTTTACTACACCTCCACCGACACCGATTTCGCGTTTTACCAGATCAAGGCGCCGGTGGTGGCCATGGCGGCCATCGTGCTGTTCATGGTGATGGCGCGGGTGGCGGGCCAGCGGTTGAATGCCAGTGTGGAGCGTTTGCTGGCAGGGATGGGCCACCCCAACATTATTCTCATGTGCCTGGTGTTCCTGTTGGCCGGCGCCTTTGCCAGTGTCAGCGACAGCATTGGCAGTGTGGAGGCAACCGTGCAGTTGGGGTTGCGGATTATTCCTGCCGAGTGGGTATTGCCTGCGCTGTTTCTTATTTCGGCGTTCATTGCCACGGCGATGGGGACCTCCATGGGCACCATCGCTGCGACGGCGCCCATCGCGGTGGGGTTCGCTTCTGCCACCGGCTTGCCTCTGCCATTGGCGCTGGGCGCGGTGGTGGGCGGTGCCATGTTTGGCGACAACCTGTCGATGATTTCCGACACCACCATTGCCTCGACCCGAAGCCAGGGTGTGTCGCTGAAGGACAAGTTCCGGATCAATATCTGGATCGCCCTGCCAGCAGCGGTGGTGACGGTGCTGGTATTGATCGTACTGGGCGAGGGCGAACACCAGGTGGAAGCAAAGCCGTACACGTTTGCGCTGGTGGTCCCTTACCTGCTGGTCTTCGGGCTCGCGTTGAGCGGCCTGAATGTGCTGGCGGTGCTGATCATCGGGATCGTATCGGCGGGCGTGACCGGTATGGTGCTGATGCCGGATTACACCCTTCCCAGCATGAACGGGGCGATCTACAAAGGCTTTGAAGGCATGTTCGAGATCATGCTGTTGTCCATGTTGATCGGTGGCCTGTCACAACTGATGACGGATCAGGGCGGCACCCGCTGGGTGATTGAACGCATCCATGGATTGACTCGCTGGTTGAAGCTGCCTCTGCAGCGCGCGGGGGAGGTAGGTATTGCCTTGCTGGTGGTGTTTGCCAATGTGTTTGTCGCCAACAACACCGTGGCCATCGTGCTCACCGGTGACATGGCCCGTGACATCGCCACGGATCATGGCGTCGACCTTCGTCGTTCGGCCAGCCTGCTGGATATCTTTTCCTGTGTGGTGCAAGGGTTGATTCCCTACGGTGCCCAGGTGCTGTTGGCCTGTTCCATTGCCGCCATTTCGCCGCTGGCGCTGATTGGCAGCATCCATTACTGCTGGGTGCTGGCGGTGGCCGGCATCGTGGCCATTGTCGTCAATCGTCCACGGCTATCCTCTTCGGCCTCCCCGGTCTGATCTCCTACATGTCTTCCTGAATTCGGCCTACGCCGGTTTGTGCTGCCTTCTGGCACAGTCCGGTGCGAGGCTGTTGTTCAGGAGTATGTGGTGACTGTTTTTCTGAAAAGTGTGTGCGTTTTTCTGTTCTCTATTGCGTTGGTGGCAGAGGCACAACCGCCGGCGTTGCAGCTGGCCAAGGTGTATCAGCCGGGCATGCCCCTCGACGGTTATTGGGTCAGTGAAAAACTGGACGGGGTAAGGGCCTACTGGGATGGCGCACAGCTGTGGAGCAAGGGCGGCAATCGAATTGCCGCGCCTGAATGGTTCACCCGCGGTTATCCGGATCAGGCCATGGAAGGGGAATTATGGATGGGGCGGGGACGCTTTGCCGAGGTGTCAGCGGCGGTTCGCCGGTTACGTCCACAGGCGCAGGAATGGCGGCAGATTCGTTTGATGCTGTTTGATTTGCCAGAATCGCGGCAGCCCTTTGCGGTGCGGGTGCAAGAGATGCGAGCGCTGGTGGCCGCGTCATCTTCCTATACGCTGGAGATGATTACGCAAACCCCGGCCACCGACCACGACAGGCTGATGCTGCAACTGGACAAGGTCATGGCGCGCGGTGGGGAAGGGTTGATGCTTCACCATGGCGATCGCGTGTATCACGCGGGCCGCAGTGATGCGGTGTTGAAGGTAAAGAGTTACCAGGATGCCGAAGCCAGGGTGACGGGACATGTGGTAGGCCAGGGAAAGTTTGCTGGCATGCTGGGCGCCTTGCAGGTGGAAACGGACGATGGCCGCCGGTTTCGTTTAGGGACAGGTTTCAGTGACGCCGAGCGCCGCGATCCGCCGCCGATTGGCAGTACCGTCACGTTCAAGTATTACGGACTGACGGCCACGGGTCTGCCAAGGTTTGCCAGCTTTTTACGGGTAAGAAGGGACGAACCGCTCAATTAGCGGCCCGCTACCTGCGCTGCCGGCTTGTTCCGAAAAGCACTTTGCTGCATGGTGTTCAGCAACACGTTGCAGCAGGACATGGCATGCGCAACCCTTCTTCACCGGTGCAGGAATCCGCAACCGCTGCGTCTTCCCTGTCGCTGGTTTCTGACAGCGATCAGGCATTCACGTTACGTGTGACATTGGCGCGTCTTGCGACCCGAACGCTGGATCTTCAGTACTACATCTGGGACGACGACACCACGGGAAAGCTGCTGATCTACCGGGTGCTGGAGGCGGCTCGCCGTGGGGTAAAAGTGCGGATGTTGCTGGATCACGCCAACCAGTTGGGACGGGATGTGAAATGGGCCGTGCTGGATGCGCACCCCAATATTGATGTGCGCTTGTTCAACCCGTTTCGGGGGCGATTCAAACATTTCCTTCAATGGTTGTACCACGCACCGCTGCTGAACCATCGCATGCATAACAAGGCCTGGATTGCGGATGGTGAGCATGCCCTGGTGGGCGGGCGCAATATCTCCGATCACTACTTCGGGGTGAACCCATCCAGTAATTTTCGTGATCTGGATCTGTACGCCAGTGGTCCCATTGCTGCCGAGACTCGTGACGCGTTCGAGGCCTACTGGAACAGCGAGTTGGCGGTGCCCATGAAGACCCTGCGTCGCTATGGTCCGGAGCGGGCTGAGCGGGCCTGGCAGTGGTTATCGCGCTGGCGCCAAAGCCTGAAGGGTTACCCTTACCTCTTCCCTCAACATGAACAATTTTTCCGTGACTACCTGACCAGACAACAACAGCAATGCCATGTGGCAAAGCCTGTGTTGTTGTTCGATAGCCCCGCCAAGGCAGCGGGTGCACGGCAGGCATTGATGGGCAATCAGCTGGCGCGGTTACTGGCCAGGGAAGACCATCAAGAGATACTGATCGAGGCCAGTTATTTTATTCCCGGTGAGGACTTCGTCTCGGCGTTATCCGGGTTACGGCAGCGAAACGGCCGGGCGGCGGTGTTGACCAACAGCCTGGCCACCAATGATGTGATTGCCGCCCATGGTGCTTATGCCCGTTATCGAAAGGCGTTGGTCGAGGCCGGAGTAGAGCTGCATGAATTGCAGCCCAATGCGCGGGCATTACACCGTCAGGTCAGACTGTTTCGCGGTCGCTCGCGAGCCAGTCTGCATACCAAGGCCATGGTGCTGGACCGGCGTGAAGTGTTTGTGGGGTCGTTCAATATGGACCCCCGGTCGGTGCACCTGAATACCGAAATGGGCTATTACGTCGTCTCGGACAGTCTTGGGCAGGAAGTGGCAACCTTCATTGAGGAAGGGTTGGCCCCGGCCAACAGTTTTCGTCTGGAAAGCGACATGGGCAAACTGCGCTGGGGAGGCGATGGTGACGCTGGGGAGCCGGCACTGTATCGCCATGAGCCGGGGGTCACCGTGTGGCGCCGTCTGATGGCATGGTTGCTGTCGTTATTGCCCATTGAGCGCATGCTGTAACCCACGCATGCTGAGTGGCACTGCTTATGGTCACGCGCCGCTCCCCAAGCCCAACACAAGGACATACCATGACCCAGCCTTTCTGCTTTCGTTTTCGCGTCCGCTATAACGAATGCGACGCCCAACAGGTGGTGTTCAACGCCCGCTATGGCGATTACGTGGACATCGCCATGACGGAGTTCATGCGTGCGTTGGGGCGGGATTACAACCAGCTGCTGGCTCAGGGGCTGGATAACCAGGTGGTGAAACTGACAACCGAATGGCAGTCGTCAGCGCGGTTTGACGATGTACTGGATATCTTTGTGTCGCTCACGCACATGGGCAATACCTCGTTCACGCTGGAAGCCGATATTCGCCATGCGGATGAAGGGCGAGCGGTCGCCCGTTCCGAAGCGGTGTACGTGATGATGACTACCGAGCCGTTTGCGAAAACCCCGGTGCCTGCTGACCTGCGTGAGTTGCTGCAAGCCGGGGCACCGGGTGTGGTGATCGATCAAAGTGGGCGTCCCTAGCGGAGTCTCAGTCGGGCGCCACGTTTAGCACCACCTTGCCCTTGGCGGTGCGAGAGGTGAGTGCCGCCAGGGCGCGTTCATACTCTTCAAACGCGAACACTTCGCTGATGCGCGGTTTGAGCTTGCCCTGACCGTACAGCTGGAACAGTTCCATGATGTTCTGCACGTTGGTCTGCGGCTCTTTCTGGGTGAAGGCGCCCCAGAACACGCCGACAATGGCGCAGCCTTTTAGCAGGGCCAGATTGGCGGGGATTTTCGGGATGTCACCGGCGGCGAAACCGACCACCAGCAGACGCCCGTTCCAGGCCATGTTGCGGATCGCCGCTTCGGTATACTTGTCGCCCACCGGATCGTAGACCACATCCACCCCTTTCGGATAACGCTGCTTGAGCGCGTCCTTGAGGTCTTCTTCGGCGTAGTTGATCAGGTCGTCGGCGCCGGCTTCCTTGGCCACGGCCAGCTTGTCTGCGCTGCTGGCGCAGGCAATGACGGTGGCGCCCATGGCTTTGCCCAGCTCTACCGCCGCCAGGCCAACGCCGCCGCTGGCACCCAGCACCAGCAGGGTTTCCCCGGGCTGGATATTGGCGCGCTGCTTGAGCGCGTGGTAACTGGTGCCGTAGACCATGGAGAAGGCGGCGGCGGTGCGGTCGTCCATGCCGTCCGGTACCGGAATCAGATTGGTTTCCGGCACCAGGATTTCTTCAGCAAAGGCGCCGTAGCCAGTGAGGCCCATGACCCGTTGGCCGGGCTTGAAGCGCTGCACGCCTTCACCCACAGCGATCACTTCGCCGGCCATTTCGCCGCCGGGGGAAAAGGGCAGCTCCGGCTTGATCTGGTATTTGCCTTCAATGATCAGGGTGTCAGGGAAGTTGAGACCGGCGGCCTTCACTTTCACCTTCACCTGGCCCTTGCCGGCCTCGGGGGACGGGATGTCGTCGATCACCAGCTTGTCGGCGGGTCCCAGTTCCTTGCACAAGATTGCGCGCATGCGTAGCTCTCCCGGAAATCAGTTTTTATGTGCAGGAAACGCTAACGCTGATAGCGGCATTAGACAAATGCATGGGACGCATTGGGGAAGATAAAGGGGGATAATAGCTGTGAGCTGTGAGCTGTGAGCTGTGAGGGGCAAGCTACAAGCTTCAAGCTGCAACGCGGATCAGGCTGGTGGATTTTGAATGGCAGTGCCCGCGGGGGAGGCGGAGCGGTTTTGTGCTGCGATTCGCGTTTCAGGCCTGGTCGCGGGCAGTGAAAACCAGTATGTGCTCACTTGGCCCGCGACTCATAGCTCAGAGCTCAAGGCTCGCAGCTGTCTTTTCAACCGTTCTTCTCGATATGCGCCAGCACGTTGGCGAGACGGTCGACAAGAATCTTGTTGATGCTCTTTTCCAGCACCCGGCCGAGTTCGTCGCTGACTACGGCATCGGCCAGCGGGCGGATGCGGGTGATGAAGTCGGCCAGTTTGGGCACGTCTTCCCCTTCGGGCAGGGCATCGTCGCCGTACTTTTCGTCCACCAGATGGTGAATGATCATGCCGATAAAGCGTTCTGCCAGCTTGTCGACTTCTTCACGAACCAGGGTGACATGGGTAAGGACGGCATCCAGCGGAACACCGGCTTCGCTCAGTTCCTTGCCTGCGTTGTAGACGCGAGGATAGGGGATGCGCAGGCGCATGCCTTCAGGAATGATGTAGCCGAGCTTTACCGCTTTGGTCATCACTTCCGGGGTGATGTCCTCGCCGAAGTCGTCGAGCAGATCCTGGTAGTCCAGATAGGAGGGGACGCCGGGGTTCTGCCAGGAAGTCACCGCTACCTCGAGGCCGAGGATGTCATTGAGTTCGCGGCCCTGTTCCCAGGCGCTGAGCAGGTCACGAATGTTATTGAGCGTGTAACCGCGCTCCAGCAGGGCGCCGATGATTTTCAGGCGGGCCAGATGCACATCGGTGTAGATGCCGGTTCGGCCGCGCTTTTCAGGCGGTGGCAGAATGCCGCGGTCCTGATAGGCACGTACGTTCCGCACCGTCGAGCTGCCTTCGCGGGCCAGCTCGTCGATGGTGTATTCCTTGTGGGTACCGGCGTCGGCCGGGGCGTCCTCTGCGGCAGGCTGGGTGTATTTCTTCAGGCTGCGCAGGATGGCTGCGGGGTTACGGTCACTGGTTTTCATGCCGCGATGATAGCCCGGTTTTTGCACAGGCGCTACAGGCTGCAGGCCAGAGTGTGTGCCGGTTCGAGACAGAAGGGTTCGCTGGCCGCAGAGCGGTGTGTCGCTCTGCGGCCAGCGGGTTTGGCTTACGGTGAAAGTTCTACCTGGGCCAGGTTTCTTGCCAGGCTTGGGGTAAAGCGTCCCAACCATTGCATGCCCACGGCTTCGGGGCTGACAGGGACCACTGCCTGGTTGGTTTCCACGGCGCGGACAATGGCGGCAGCCACCCGGTCGGGGGTAAACGCGCGACGCTGGTAAAGCTTCTGTGCGCTTTCCTGACGGCGGCTCTGTTCATCCTCATCGACACCCACAAAACGGGTGTTGCCGGCGATGGCCGTGTTGACGATGCCGGGGCAGATGGCGCTGACGCCGATGCGGTGGTCCGCCAGTTCGGCGCGCAGACATTCGCTGAACATCAGCACGGCACTTTTGCTGGTGGCATAGGCAGGCAGTACCCGCGACGGCATGAAGGCAGCGGCAGAGGCCACGTTGATGATATGGCCGGCCTTGCCCTGATCGATCATCTGTCGGGCGAACAGGCGGCTGCCGTGGATCACGCCCCACAGGTTGACTCCCAGCACTTGCTGCCAGTCTTTCACACTGGTTTCCATCAGGCCGCCTGACAGGCCGATGCCGGCATTGTTGACGACGATGTCCAGTGCGCCAAATTCCTTCTCCACGTATGTGGCCAGGGTTTCCATGGAGCGGGTATTGCTGACATCGCACTTGCGGCTCAAGGCGGTGCCGCCTTCTGCCAGAATCACATTGGCGGTGGCCGCTGCGGCATCGGCATTGATGTCGGTGCACAAGACGGTGGCGCCGCGGCGACCGAAGGCCAGCGCGGTCTCGCGTCCAATGCCGGAGCCGGCACCGGTGATCAGTGCCACTTTGCCTGTATCGGGTCCATGGTGGACGTTGGCATCCACTTTGGCGCGCTTCAATTGGGCGCTGGCCGGGCCGCCCTCGATATGCTGGATAAATTCACGTACCCATTTGGCGGTCACATCGGGGTATTGCTGCAGCGGCCCCCAGTGGCCGGTATCCAGCTCGCGGCGCCAGAGCTGGTCAGTCCATTTTGGCAGGTCTTCGAGCATGGCCGGGCGCACATAATTGTCTTCCCGCGCCACGATCAGTTGCACAGGGACTTTGGTGTAGCGCTCGCGGGGTTTGAGCAGGCAGGGAATCATATTGGCGCGGTACAGCTCGATACCGTGCACACCATCTTTCAACTGGCTGGCGCTGGGTTCGATGTCCAGATTCTCGGTGCGCTTGAGCACTCCGGGCCAGGCCTTGGCCAGCCCGGCTTTCCACAGGGCCGGTGCCAGTACCGGCAGCTGGAAGGCGCCGATGTACCAGGAATGGGAAAGTTGATTCAGTACCGCCGCCGGGTTCTGCTTCAGGTTGGTTTTCATCCACTGGCCCACGTGATCCAAGCAGGGGCCAGACAAGGTGGTGTACGAGGCGATCCGCTGTTCCGCGCCGGGGTCGGTGACCGATTCCCAGGTCTGGATGGAGCCCCAGTCGTGGGCCACCAGGTGAACCTTTTCGTCAGGACATTCGGCATCCATCACGGCGTGCAAGTCGTTTCGCAGCTCACGCAGCTTGTAGGCGGCGCGCCCCTTGGGCACCGAAGAGTCGCCGGCACCGCGTACGTCGTAGGCGACGACCTTGAAGTCGCGGCTCAGTCGTTCGGCGACTTTTTCCCACACATGGTTGGCATCCGGGTAGCCGTGCACCAGCACAACGGTGGGACTCTTGTCATCGCTCCAGGTTCTGACCGCCAGTTCCACGTCACCGCGGCGTACCTTGCTGTCGCGCCATTGCACCATCTTGTGTGTCCTCGTTGTACTGTCTGTCGACTCTGTCGTTGGTTATTGCGTCAGTGTTGGGGGATCCAGGGTCAGCGCGTCGGCGCCCTGACTCAGCCAGCGTGGGCCATGATCATCCATCACCAGAAACTCATTGCCGGCCACGGTGTGGCCATCGCGGCTGAGGCTGAACTGCCATTGCCACAGGCCCGGGATCAGTGCCCCCTCGGCAATGCGATTGCCCTCCGGTAGATTGCCGGTGATCGGTGCCAGCCTGTGGCGCTGCTGAACGTCCGGAAACCGCGCCGCCAATTGTTGTGGGCTGTGCCCGTGGGCCAGCGTTGCCGGCAAGGCTTGCCGCCATTCCTCCAGTTCGTGCTGCAGGGCGACCAGAGCCGGTTCTTCGGACGGGCCGGCCAGGCTGGCTTTGGCGGCATAGCCGTTCAGGACGGCATCGCAGCGCAGTATATAAGTCATACCCTGACGGTAGCGGCGTTTGCCCGGTCTGTTGAGGCCAAAGGGGCGAGCGCGGTTGTGGCCGGAAAAACGTACCTTGGGCGGTCGGGCAGGATCGAAGACCTGATGGGCCCGCAGCCAGTCCCGCATGAGTTGTTCGCAGTCAGCAACGGTCATGCCCGGTTGCAGGGAACCGGCAATGATCTGCACGCATTTCTCGGCGTAATGTTTCGCCTTGAGATAAGGGGCCAGCGCCTGCTGGTCCGGGGTCCAGAACGCGGTCATGGCGCCTCCGGGTTGTTGTTAGATGGCTATCGATACTTACACTCGTCAATGTAACAGTCAACTGGCCGAGTTGGCTTTGCACCACGGGGGGCTTTCCTCCAGGGCCAATCGGGTCTTACAAAACTTGAACATTTTCTTCGCGTGAACTTCACATCTTGCTGGCGCTGAGTTGTTAGGGTGGCGGCCTTGAATACCATTCAAATTCTAGCTTCTCCGGGCTGGGTCGAGCGGCGAGTCCGGGGAAAAGGAGAGGAGCGTGTCGCATCAAGTCCGGTTAGCCCCAAACCTCATTCTGCTATTGAGCCTGTTGCTGTCGTTATGGGTATCAACGGCGTCGGCTCAGGCGCCATCATCCGCGCAAAGCCAATACGGTGAACTGGCCGATGCGCTGGAAGATGACGGTCGTCGTGAGCGCTTGATCGAGCAGTTGCGTGGCCTGGAGCGTGCCGCTGAGCCTGCCCCGTTGGGAATGGAGGGTGAGGTGCCAGCCGCGCAGATTGCGGCCAGCTCGCCCAGTGGCCAGACCGCAGAACAGGTCTCTTTCGCTCGTCGGATGGCCGCGGCAACCGGCAATATTGCCGGGGACCTGGGGCAGCAGTTTGCAGCCATAACCGGGGTGGTAACCGGCTGGTTTGGCAGCGATAGCGGTGCCGGGGTGGCCCCGGCCTCTGAGACTGCGCTGGACATGAAGGCGGTGGGGGCCGCGCTGTTGAATCTGGCGATGCTTGTGGTGGCTACCTTTGTGGTGTTCTGGGCCTTGCGGGCTCTCGCAGGGTCGGCATTTATCCGGTTGAGTCGCTGGGCAAGCAGAGGGTCAGAGAAGCTGGCGATCCTGCGTACGGCTGCTGCGGTGGGTATGGCGGCTGTCGCGGATATTGTGGTGGTAGCCCTGGCCTATCTGGCCGGGAGTTTCATCGCCTCTTTGTTGACGGAACAGCTGGCCGCAGATGCCACTCGGTTGGCGCTGTTTCTGAATGCGTTCCTGGTGGTTGAGCTGGTGAAGGCGGGGTTGAGGATGTTGTTCTCCTCCCGGTACGAAGGCTTGCGCTTGCTTCCGGTCGCGGCGGAGCAGGCGCGTTACTGCAATCGCTTTCTTGCCCGCGAGGCGGGGCTGATTGGCTATGGCATGCTGGTACTGGTACCGGTGCTGAACTTCAATGTGTCGCCGTCGGTGGGGAATGGGATGGGTACGCTCATTATGTTGTTGGCCCTGATGTATGCGGCCCTGGTGATCTTGCGTAAACGGACGGTGCTGCGAACCGCCCTGGCGCAACGGGCCGAGCATCACCATGGCCCGGCCCGCCTGGCCTTGCTGGGCTTGTCACGGGTGTGGCACGGCCTGGCCCTGGCCTATGCCTTGCTGGTGTTTGCGGTGACGGTGTTGAATCCGGAAACGGCGGTGCCTTTCGTGGCCATGGCCACCTTGCAAACCCTGTTGTATGTGGGGGCGGGATTACTGGTGTCGGTGGCACTGGGACAGCTGATCGGCAAGGAAATCCGCTTGTCTGAGCGTATCAATACGAGCATGCCGCGGCTGCAGGCGAGGGTGAACACCTATGTGCCGACCGGGTTAAAAGTGATTCGTGCCTTGATCCTGACGTTGGTGTTGGTGGTGTGTCTGGATGCCTGGAGGGTATATGACCTTGCCGCCTGGTATGGCACTGAGGCCGGTGCCATGACGGTGTCGGCGTTGCTGGATATCCTGATTATTCTGGCGCTGGCTGCAGCGATCTGGGTAGCTCTCGCCAGCCTGGTCGAGCACAAGCTCAGCCCCGGTGAAAACAGCACTCCTGCACAGGCTGCGCGGGGTGAGACGCTGATGGGGCTGTTCCATACCACGTTGGCGATCACCATTATCATCATGACCGTGATGATTGTGCTGTCCGAGATTGGTGTAGATATCGCGCCGCTGATTGCTGGCGCCGGGGTGTTGGGGTTGGCCATCGGCTTCGGTGCGCAGAAACTGGTGCAGGATGTGATTACCGGGGTGTTTATTCAGCTTGAGAACGCGATGAACACCAACGACTTTGTTAGCGTCGGCAGCCATTCCGGCACCGTGGAGCGCGTGGGTATCCGTTCGGTGGCGTTGCGGGATCTTTATGGTACCTACCACATTGTGCCGTTCTCCTCGGTGGATGCCGTGTCGAACTTTACCCGTGAATATGGCAACCACGTGGGCGAGTACGGCATTGCTTACCGGGAAAGCATTGATGATGCCATCGTGCAGCTGGAGGCCGCCTTTGAGGCTCTGAAAGACGGCGAGCACAAGGACAATATTCTTGCCCCCATGACCGTGGCGGGGGTCACGGCCCTTGCCGACAGCTCGGTGAATATTCGTGTGGTCATCAAGACCACCCCGGGCAACCAATGGGCCGTGGGCAGGGCGTTTAACCGGCTGGTGAAGATCTACTTTGACAAGGCGGGGATTGAAATTCCGTTCCCGCATACCACCCTGTATTTCGGTGAAGACCGGGATGGCACGGCTCCTGCGGCACCGGTGCGATTGACCGATGACCGGGTGGTGTCGACCCAGAGCGGAAAGTAAGTCTTGCCGGTATCTGACTCAACGCCTGCACTGCTGTGCGGGCGTTTTTGTGTGGTGACTTCATCACGGGGCGTGATGGCTATCGGTGTGCCAGGGGATCGAGGGATTTGGGGTGATTTGCCAGAAGGCAAAAAAAAGGGCCGGCAGAAGGTGCCGACCCTGGAATCACCGGAAAGGGAGAGCTCGGTGAATAAAAAACCTTATGCGGCGTCCCGCAGGATATCGCCAAGCAGCGCTTCGAAGTTTTCGAGGTGCTGGCGGTTATCGTGATCCCACGGATGGAAGCCGGGCTTGAACCAGTCCAGCCAAGGGCGGGTAATGTTGCGGAAGATACCCTTCTTGCCCCAGGTGTGTTTGGCCACGGCGCGCCAGCCTTTCAGGTCGGTCAGGCCGCCCTTGATCCGCACGTTGTGCAGGTAGAAGGGGATGAACAAGGCAAAGAAAATGCCGGTGGCCGCCACCAGTGTTGAGGTGCGCAAGGCGTAGGCGCCTGGGTTGCTGTCGCGCCCAATGACGGTGGTGTAGACGTCAAATGCCACGGCCTTGTGCTCGGTTTCTTCCAGTGCGTGCCAGTTCCAGATGGCCTGATAGCCCGGGTCTGATCCATCCATGATTTCTGGCAGGTCCAGCAGGCCGCCTCCCAGAATCGCTGTCAGGTGTTCCAGTGCCACGGTAGCGGCCAGCTGGAAAGCCTTGGGAGTGTAGGCCTGAACAGCATTGAGCAACTTGGTGACGACTTCTTCCTGTGCATGCAGCGGGATACCGCTGTCAGCCACGTAGTTGTTGTATTCGTCATGCTCACGGCCGTGCATGGCTTCCTGGCCAATAAAGGCGGTGACCGCTTTTTTCAGCTCGGGATCAGTGATCTGGTCACGGTAATTGCGTACGCTATCGATGAAAAAGCGTTCCCCCACCGGAAAGAACAAGCTCATGGTGTTCAGGAACTGGCTGACGTTCAGCCCGTCCTTGTGCCAGGTCAGGGCCTTGGCCGGGTTGAGGTTGAACTTCAGGTTGCGTCGAATCGGAAGAATCGAGATCGCTTTCATGGCGTACCTCCATAACTGTTACATCAGTTAATGATACAATTAACCCCTGAACCATCAAGGACTTTTCCGCCCAGGCATCACGACATGACAGACAATAAACAAGAAGTGGCAAATCGTTTACTTGATGGGCTGGTGGATTATCTGCTGGCCCGTCTGGCCCCGGCGCAGCTGGAGGGCTTGATCGAAACCGAACTGGATTACCTGCTTGAGCAGGCTGGCCGCTACACCCTGACAGAGTGGGTCAGCGCCGAGCAGATCCATCACACCGCGCGCAAGTACGCGGTAGAGATGCACATTAGTGGCGCGATTCCCGAACTGGTTGGCGACATGGTCGAGAAGTTCTACGACCAGGCGGCGGACAGTGACCGGGTGGTGGCGGATGTCATTGATGAAGATGTGGTGATGGCGCTGCTGGACAAGGTGCTTGAGATCCCGCTGTCGCGTCAGGGAATGGCGTGGCTGGGTCGTAACCCGGTGCTACTGGCGTTGCTGGCCGGGGGCGCCCAGATGGGCCTCAAGACCCTGTTGCACCAGGGGCTGCCCGCGCCGCTGCGCGAACAACTGGGCAAGCGCTTGCCGGCACGCTGGGTGTCCAGCGTGGAAACCCGCCTGCAGGAATGGCTGCTGCGCCGTACCGAGCAGCTGCTGAGTGATCCCTATCTGTACCGGGACGAGAACCTGGACGAGCTGCGCGAGCTGGTGCTCGTGGCCTGGCAGGAGTTTGCCCAGCGCCCGGTGGCGGACGTGCGGGAGCTGGTGACCAGTGAAGATATCCAGGAACTGTTTGTGATCGGTTTCGAATACTGGCGGGAGCTACGTCATACCGATTATTTCAACAGTCTGCTGTTGTCCGGGGTGAATGCCTTCTTTGAAAAATACGGCGACACCAGCCTGACCGAGCTGCTGGAGGAAATGGGCGTCACCCGCGAAATGATGCTCGACGACGCCCGCCGCTTCGCCCCGCCGATCCTCGACAAGCTGCGCACGGAAGGCCTGCTTGAGGCGTGGCTTCGTCGTCATCTGAAGGGGTATTTTGAGGCGGAGGAGACGCTCGATCTTTTGAGTTGACAGTTGATAGTGGACAGTTGACAGCTACGCGGCCTGCCGCGAGATGTTTAGAAATGCAGAGGCCGCGCCCAAACCTGGACGCGGCCTCTTTGCTTTCAATGAACAGATAACCTGATCCGCGAGCTGTCAACTGTCCACTATCAACTGTCAATTGCTTTTCTATACGCCTGCGTATGCAGCAACTCCACCAGCTCTCCTTCCGGTACCGGCTTGCTGATCAGGTACCCCTGGATGCTGTCGCAGTCCATGTCGCGCAGGATGCTGAGGTGGTCTTCGGTTTCCACGCCTTCTGCGACCACGTTCATCTGCAGGCTGTGAGCCATGTCGATGATGGCGCGGGTGATGGCGGCGTCGTCGGGGCTCTTGTCCAGATCCATAATGAAGGACCGGTCGATTTTCAGGGTGTCTACCGGGAAGCGCTTCAGGTAGCTCAGTGAGGAATAGCCGGTGCCGAAATCGTCCAGGGCCAGCTCGATACCGCGGGTGCGCAGTTGCTGGAGCAGCTCGATGTTCTGCTCCATGTCTTCCATGATCAGGCTTTCGGTGAGCTCCAGTTCCAGCAGGTGGGGTGGCAGCTCGGTGCTGGACAGTACCCGGTCGACAATATCGGCCACATTGCCCTTGCGGAACTGGTGGGCGGACAGGTTCACCGAGACGCAGATGTCGCCCAGCCCCTGCTTGTGCCATTTGTAGGCCTGGCGACAGGAGCGTTCCAGTACCAGCTCACCAATGGCGGAGATCAGGCCGGTTTCTTCGGCCAGCGGGATAAATTCGGCGGGCGGCAGCAGGCCCATGGTCGGATGCTGCCAGCGGACCAAAGCTTCCACAGAATTGATGCGGTTGGTGGCCAGATCCATTTTCGGTTGGTAATGAACCACAAACTCGTTCTTGAAAATGGCCTTGCGCAAGCTGGTTTCCAGGGCCAGTTGCTCCACCGAGGCCACGCGCATGTTACTGCGATAGAACTGGTAGTTGTTGCCGCCACTGCGCTTGGCTTGATACACCGCCATATCGGCCTGGTTGATCATGCTCTGCGCTTCTTTGGCGGTGTCGGGGAAGATACTGATGCCAATACTGGCCCCCAACAGCAGCTCATGGCCATCAATGATGAAAGGCTTCTTCATGGCATTGATGAGCTTCTGGCACTGCTGGGTGATGACGTTTTCACCGCCATGGTTTTCCATCAACAGGGTGAACTCGTCGCCACCAACCCGGGCCATGTTTTCGACCCCGCCGGCATGCTCGCCAAGCCGCTCTGCGGCCGCCTTGAGCAGGCGGTCGCCAATTTCGTGGCCGAGGGACTCATTAATGGGCTTGAAGCGGTCCATGTCGATCATCAGCAACGCGACCTTTTCCCGGTTCAGGCGGGCCAGGGTCAGGGACTTGTGCAGGTGCTCGCGGAACTGGGAGCGGTTGGGCAGGCCGGTCAGGCGGTCGTAGTTGGACAGGAACTGGAGCTGTTGCTCGGTTTCCTTGCGGACCGTCAGGTCGGACATCATGCCCACATAACGAATCACCCGTTTGTGTTCATCGCGCACCGCGCTGACCTGCAACCACTCCGGGAACATCTCGCCGTTGCGGCGCCGTTCGTTGATTTCCCCTTCCCAGAAACCATTTTCCTTCAGGGCGGCGGTAATGGACAGATAGGCTTCGCGGTTGGCCGCGGTTTCTTCGTGGTCCAGCACCTGTTTACCCAGCACCATGGATTCCGAGTACCCGGTGATTTGTTCAAAGCGGGCATTCACGGCCAGGAAGCGGAATTTCTGATCGAGGATGAAGATGCCTTCCGGTGCATTTTCGAACACGGTGGCGGCCAGTCGTTGCTGTTCCTGGGCCTGGCGGTCTTCGGTAATGTCGCGGCGGGTGCCGATCATGCGGGTGGCGCGGCCCTTTTCGGACCATTTGACCACGCGACCGTCATCTTCGATCCAGCGCCAGCTGCCATCGGCGTGGCGCAGCCGGTAGACCGCATGGTAGCGGTTGCTGTCACCCTTGAAGTGAGCAACCATGGCCCGGCGGATGCGGGTCAGATCTTCCGGGTGAACCAGCGTTTCCAGGTCACCGAAGAAGTTTTTGAAGTAGGCGCTGTCGTAGCCCAGCAACCGGTCGAAATTGGTGTGGTAGTTGCGGCCGGTGTCCAGCATCCAGTCCCACAGACCGATATTGCTGGCTTCCAGCGCCAGTTCCAGCCGCTCACCGGTGGCGCCCAGCGCCTGATTGCTCTCTTCCAGCGCCTGGGTGCGCTCCTGCACCATGGTCTCCAGGCGCTCGTTGGTTTCCTGCAGTCGCTGCCGGGCCTCTTTGCGTTCGTAGATTTCCTGGGCCAGCTTCTCGTTCAGGGCCTCGGCATCACTGCGGGCACGGTTCAGGTAATCGATCAGTGAGCGATTGCTGGCCTGCAGCATCATCGCCTGGTGGCCGGTGTTGTGGATGCGTCGGGCGGCCAGCAGGAAGAACAGGCCCAGCACCGAGAGCAGCACCATGAGGGATAGCTCGGTTTCGGCCTGGGTCTGGGACAGCCGGTACATGGTTGGGCCCAGCAGCATGGCCAGATACAGGAATACGGTCGGGAAATGGCTGCTGTAGGCCGCCAGGGCCATGGTGCTCAGGCCAAGGCCGAGGCAGGCGCACAGTAGCTGAACGCTGAGCAAGTCGGGCCGGAACAGCAGTTCTACCGGGTTGAACAGGTACCCGGCCATGCCGATCAGTAGCGGGGTGCTCAGGGCCAGGCAAGACAGCATGACCCGGCAACGGGGGGTGATTTCGTCCCGCAGCAGGCGCTGGCGGCACAGATACAGCAGGGGCAAGCGCAGCAGCTGCACCACAATCACGGTGGCCAGCCAGCCCAGTAGCAGGGAACGGGGGACCTCTCCATTCCAGTAAAAGCCGGCAAGCGCGGCGGCACTGATGGATTCGAGGACAAACAGCACGACAACGCCACTGAATAGCAGCTGGCATTGTTCTGTCAGCACGCCCTTGAAGGGAGCGTGGGCTGTTTTGTTCGGAGACTGCGAAGACACCTTGATTATTATCCTCTGGCCGTGAAGCCGAGTGTTTTTGTTTGTCAGTGTACCCATCGACAGGAAGAAGGGGAACCGCCTTTATTTGCCTATCTCAAGGGCGGGACAGAGGCTCCCCAATCACTCCCGCCGAGCAGGGGTTTCTTGGGCCCACATTCTGCTAAACTCCCGCGCCATGGATGACGTGACTTCCCTTATTGATGGTTTGAACCCGGCCCAGCGCGATGCGGTGGCAGCCGATGACCGCCATTTGCTGGTGCTGGCCGGGGCCGGTTCGGGCAAGACCCGGGTGCTGGTGCACCGGATCGCCTGGCAGATCGCCACCGAACAGGCCTCGCCGTTCGGTATTCTGGCGGTCACCTTTACCAACAAGGCGGCCGCCGAAATGCGCGGCCGTATTGAGCATCTGCTGGATATGTCGGCGGACGGTATGTGGGTGGGCACTTTCCACAGCATTGCCCACCGCTTGCTGCGCTCGCACTGGCAGGAGGCCGGCCTGCCCCAGGGCTTCGAGATTATTGATGCCGATGACCAGCAGCGGTTGATCAAGCGGGTCATCAAGGAGCTGGGGCTGGATGAACAGCGCTGGCCGGCCCGCCAGGCCACCTGGTTCATCAACAGCCAGAAGGACGAGGGGCTGCGAGCCAGACACATGGACGCCAATGGCGACCTGTTTGTCCAGACCATGCAAAAGATCTATTCCGGCTATGAAGAAGCCTGCGAGCGCGGTGGCCTGGTGGATTTCAACGAGATGCTGCTGCGGGTGCTGGAGTTGTTCCGCGACAACGACAGCCTGCGGGGCCACTACCAGCGCCGCTTCCGCCATATTCTGGTAGACGAATTCCAGGATACCAACAGCATCCAGTACGCCTGGTTGCGGTTGCTGGCCTGTGAAGACAATGCGGTGACCATTGTGGGCGATGATGACCAGTCCATTTACGGCTGGCGCGGCGCCAAGATCGAGAATATTCACAAGTTCAGCCGTGATTTCCCGGATACCCGCACCATCCGCCTGGAGCAGAACTACCGCTCCACCGGCACCATCCTGAAAGCGGCCAACGCGGTGATCGACAACAACAGCGATCGTCTGGGCAAGGAACTCTGGACCGAAGGCGGCGATGGCGACCCGATTCGCTTGTATGCCGGCTTCAACGAAGTGGACGAAGCCCGCTTCGTGGCCGGCCGGGTGGACAAGCTGTTCCAGGAAGGCACCGCGCGGCGGGAAATGGCCGTGCTGTACCGTTCCAATGCCCAGTCACGGGTGCTGGAAGAAGCCTTCCTGCAGGCCGGTATTCCCTACCGCATCTATGGGGGGCAGCGTTTCTTCGAGCGTCTCGAGATCAAGAACGCGTTGGCGTACCTGCGCCTGATCAGCAACCGTCACGCAGATGCCGCCTTCGAGCGGGCGGTCAATACGCCCACTCGCGGCATTGGCAACAAGACCCTGGAAACGTTGAGGGAAGTGGCCCAGGCCCGCGGTTGCTCGCTGTGGGATGCCGGGCAGGCCATTGTGAGTGAGCAGTTGCTTACTGCCCGGGCGATCAATGCACTGGCCGTTTTCCTCAATCTGGTCGGCCAGCTGGCACAGCAGTGTGAGGGGCTGAATCTGGGGGAAACCGCTGAGCATGTCATCGAGGCCAGTGGTCTGGTGGCGTTCCATGGCAAGGAAAAAGGCGAGAAGGGGCAGCAGCGCCAGGAAAACCTGCGAGAGCTGGTGTCTGCCACCCGTGAGTTCGGTGAGGAAGATGAAGATTCCGAGATGGACTCGCTGACAGCGTTTCTGGATCACGCGGCGTTGGAGTCTGGCGAGGGTCAGGCCGATGCCCATGAGGACGCGGTGCAGATGATGACCCTGCACTCGGCCAAGGGGCTGGAGTTCCCGGTGGTGTTCATTTGTGGCATGGAAGAGGGCCTGTTTCCTCACCAGCGTTCCAGTGAGGACCCCAGTGGCCTGGCCGAAGAGCGTCGTCTTTGCTACGTGGGTTTGACTCGCGCCATGCGCGAACTGTACCTGACCCATGCGGAAAGCCGTCGCCTGTACGGCAACGAAAACTATAACCCGCCTAGCCGCTTCCTGCGCGAGATTCCCGCCGAGGCCATGGAAGAGATTCGTGCCCGCGCCGGTTTCAGCCGCCCCATGGGCGGTGGCAGCAAGCCGATCCGGGAAACCGAGGCCAACGGTATTGTGCTGGGCGCGCGCGTGTTGCATCCCAAGTTCGGCGAAGGCACGGTGCTGCACTTTGAGGGGCAGGGCCCCAATGCACGCTTGCAGATCAATTTCGACGGCGCTGGCACCAAATGGCTGGTCAGCCAGTACGCGCGTCTGGAAGTGATTTGAAGAAAGTCTGGCGTCGGACGACGGACGTCTGACGCAGACAAGACCATCTTCGTTACCGCGGGTTTAGCGTCCGACTTCAGACGTCTGACGTCCGACCCGTCGAAAAGAACAATGGGCCTGCAATTTGCCGCGGCCCAACCAAGGAGGACACATCATTGGACCGTCGTAAATTCGTTTCTGCCCTGGGATTGGGCCTGGGTGGCCTGGCACTGGCTGGATGTGAGCAGAAAGACTGCCCGCCTGCCGAAGGTCAGGCCGCCGCCGGTGCGCCGGAAAAGAAAAAACCGCAGCCGCAAACCTACGAATGGAAGATGGTCACCACCTGGCCGAAGAATTACCCGGGCCTGGGCGCGGGTGCCAACCGGTTTGCCAAGCGAGTGGAAGAAATGTCTGCCGGGCGGATCAAGATCAAGGTGTACGGCGCCAAAGAGCTGGTGCCGGCGTTCGAGGTGTTTGATGCGGTGCGCCAGGGCAGTGCCGAAATGGGCCACGGCGCAGCCTACTACTGGAAAGGCAAACACCCGGCGACTCCGTTCTTTACCGCTGTGCCCTTTGGGCTCACCGCCCAGGAAATGAATGGCTGGCTGCACCATGGTGGTGGCCAGGAATTGTGGGATGACCTGTATGCCCAGTTCAATCTCAAGCCATTTGCCTGCGGCAATACCGGCACCCAGATGGCGGGCTGGTTCAACAAGGAAATCAACAGCGTTGACGATCTCAAGGGGCTGAAAATGCGCATGCCCGGCCTGGCCGGGGAAGTGCTGGCCAAGGTCGGCGCCACGCCAGTGCAGTTGCCCGGGGCGGAAGTGTTCACCTCCCTGCAGACCGGTGCCATCGACGCGGCAGACTGGGTTGGCCCCTACAACGATCTGACCTTTGGTTTGCACCGGGTGGCAGAGTACTACTACTACCCGGGCTGGCAGGAGCCTGGCCCGACGCTGGAGCTGACCATCAACAAGAGGGTGTGGGACAGCCTGCCGGCGGATCTGCAGGCGATCATTCGCTATGCCGCCCAGTCAGAAAACCAGGACATGCTCGATGAGTACACCGCACGCAACAACGCCGCCCTGGACGAGTTGGTCAACAAGCACGGCACCAAACTGCGTCGCCTGCCGGATGATGTGCTCAAGGCCTTGAAAGACGCCAGTGATGAAGTGGTCGAGGCGCTGGTGGCAGACAACAAGGATGCCCGCAAGGTGTATCAGTCGTACCGCAAGTTCCGCGATGAATCCATCAACACCATGGCCATCGCCGAGCAGCCGTACCTGAATATCCGTAAAGCGCTGGAAGGCTGAGGGCTATCAGCTATCAGCTATCAGCTATCAGCTATCAGCTATCAGCTATCAGCTATCAGCTATCAGCTATCAGCTATCAGCTACGCTGGGTTGGAATGCAAAACCCAAAATAGTTCCCGACTATTTAAAAGAACGGAAACGCTTTCCAGATTGTTGAGTTCGGCGCCAATAAATAAATTGAGCACCTGGTAGGAGCCATGCTCGCATGGCGAACCGAGCCCAAGCGAGGCAGGATCCAGGTCCTTGGACGCTTGCATGGTGAGAGATCCCTGAGCCTGGCTGCGCTCGGATCGCCATGCAAGCATAGCTCCTACAGCCTCTCCTGGCGCGGGTAGAATGGAACGGTCTTTCTTGTCGAGCAGGGCACCTTTTATCTGTTTTTCCCACCCACAAAAAAACGCGGGCAGAACCTGTGCCGTGTGGCACACCGTCCTGCTCGCGTTGTAGCTTGTAGCTTGTAGCTTGTAGCTTGAGGCTAGTCCTGCGGCACCACCCGGGTGCGCCCGGTGTCATCAATCGCCACAAAGGTGAAATGCCCTTCGGTCACCTTGGACAGGGTGCCGGTGTCTTCACGAATCCACACTTCCACCAGAATCTGCATGGAGCTGCGGCCGATGTCCTGCAGCTGGGTGTAGCAGCTGACCACGGCGCCAATGGGGACCGGGCGCAAGAAGGCCATGGAATCGATGGCCACGGTGGCGACCCGGCCACGGGCTTTTTTGCGGGCGGTAACGGCACCGGCCAGGTCCATCTGGGACACCAGCCAGCCACCAAAAATGTCGCCGTTCCAGTTGGAATCCTGGGGCATGGCAATGGTCTGGATAGCCAGGGTGCCAATGGGCTGCGGGGTGTCGTCGGTGTGATCGGTCATGTTGTTATCCACATTTTGGTCGCGGGCGCGGGGCCGTGCATGAAAGTGTTCGTCTGTCTTTCCGAAGAACGGAAAAGACCTCTAACTCGTTGAGTTCAGTGCCACTAAACAGCCTGAGCCCCCTGTAGGAGCCATGCTTGCATGGCGATCCGGGCCCAGGCGAGGCCGGGATCCAGGATTTCCGCCCCCAACAGCCGTGTCAGGGGTACAGAATGCCGGGCAACCAGGTAGCCAGTTGCGGAAACAGCGCCAGTATACCCAGCATCAGTAACTGAATAACGATAAAAGGCACTACCCCCTGATAAATCTGTGCGGTGCGGACCTCTGCCGGGGCCACGCCGCGAAGGTAGAACAGTGCGAACCCGAAAGGTGGGGTCAGGAACGAGGTTTGCAAGTTCAGGGCCAGCATCACCCCCAACCATACCGGATCGAGCCCCATGGCCAGCAGCACGGGTCCGACAATCGGCACTACCACGAAGGTGATCTCGATAAAGTCGAGAATAAAGCCGAGCAGGAAGATCAGCAGCATGACCATCAGGGTCGCGCCCAGTACCCCACCGGGCATGGCGTCGAACAGGCTGTGTACGGCGTCCTCGCCGCCAAAGCCCCGGAAAACCAGCGAAAACAGACTGGCCCCAATCAGAATCATGAATACCATGGCCGTCACCCGGCTGGTGCTGCGCACTACCTCGCCGAGAATGGTCAGGTTCAGGTGCCGGTTGAAAGCGGCCAGCAGCAGGGCGCCAAAGGCCCCGACTCCGGCGGCTTCAGTGGGGGTCGCCGTGCCAGTGAGAATGGAGCCCAGTACAGCTGCAATGAGCAGCAGTGGCGGCAGTAATCCTCGCAGGATATCGCCCCACCCGGTGGCAGCTGCCTCGTCGCGAGGCATGGCAGGGGCAAGATGGGGTTTCCACCCGCTAATGGCCAGGACATACAGCAGGTACAGGCCCACCAGTATCAGCCCGGGGATCAGGGCGCCGACAAACAGATCGCCCACCGAGACCGTATCCAGCGACCATAACCCCTGCTTGAGCTGGGCTTCCTGATAGGCGTTGGAAAGCACGTCGCCCAACAGCACCAGGGCGATGGAAGGAGGGATGATCTGTCCCAGTGTGCCGGTGGCACAGATCAGGCCGGTGGCGAGCTGCGGCTGATAGCCCTGGCGCAACATGGTGGGCAGCGACAATAGCCCCATGGTCACCACGGTGGCGCCGACGATGCCGGTGCTGGCGGCCAGCAGTGCACCGACCAGAATAATCGCCAGGCCCATGCCGCCGGGCAGCGGGCCAAACAGGCGGCCCATGCTGGATAACAGATTCTCTGCCACCCGGGACTTTTCCAGCATGACCCCCATGAACACGAACAGTGGCACCGCCATCAGGGTGGTGTTCTCGATGATGCCGAACAGGCGGTTGGGTACAAAGGTGAGGTCGGCGGGATTAAAGGTGCCGGTGGCCATGCCGCCCGCGGCGAACAGCAGGGCGGTGCCTCCCAGGGCAAAGGCCACCGGGTAACCGCTGAGCAGCACCAGGCACACCACGACGAACATGATCAGCGGGATCCACTCGATCACAGGGTGTCCTCCGGGTGTGCGGTGGGCGTGGCTAACGGCGCCCCCAGCAGGGTCAGCGCATGGCGAAGCAGGTCGGCCAGTGCCTGAATGCCCAGCAGGGCTGGCAGCACCAGCAACAGGGACTTGAGCAGATAGACGAACGGCAGGCCACCGTTGGCGGAGCCCTCCTGTTCACGCCAGCTGCTGGCCACATAGTCCAGCGACAGCCAGAACAGGGCGGCACACAGTGGCATCAGCAGAAACAGGGTGCCCAGCAAATTGACCCAGGCACGGGTGCGCGGGGAAAACCGTTGATAGAGGACGTCCACCCGCACGTGCTCGTCTTCCGCCAGGGTATAGGCAATAGCGAGCATAAACAGGGCGCCGTGCAGGTAGGTAAGTGATTCCTGCAGGGCGATATTGCCGATGCCAAAGGCATAGCGCAGAGCCACCACCAGCACCATGCCGAGCACCAGAAACAGGGCAAGCCAGGCGGAAAGGCGGCCAACGGCCGTGGTCAGGCGGGTCAGGCGATGCTGCCAGCGCAGGAACGTGTGCTTCATGACACCTTGTTATTGTTGGGTCCGAGTCAGTATGGGGGCGGATTATACGGGGCTTGGGAGCCTCTGAATAACTCTTTGCATGCTCAGCGTGGCCTGAAGCGTGCAGCTGTTGTGTCTTGTCTCGACGGTAAGGGTGGCTCCCTTTCCTAGAGGCAAGGCGCAGCAGATGTGCGC
>PAJO01000056.1 GCA_002706085.1 Alcanivoracaceae bacterium
CCGTAAGCTTTGTGAGAGCACAGACTGGTCTGTCATTGAGGACGAACGGGGCCGAGATGTCGTTCGTTACACCTGTGATTTCAAGGACATAGAAAAGAATTACAGAGATACAGCAAATGAAATGATAGAACGCGCCCAAAATGATCAAAGACCATCTGCAATCCGACAAGAAATAGAAGATATAGATTTCAAAATAGAAAAAGACATCGCTTTAATCAAGAAAGTACAGAAGCGCAGAGACAGCGGAAAAGCATGTTGGGAAAAAAAACCTGACGGCAGTTACACCACGTGGTGCAGAGCAAAAAAAAGCGCGGAAAAAGATGTGCACATAAATAAAAGGAAAATTAGCGACTTAAAAAACAAATTATCCATTATCAACAGAGAAAATAAAGAATCCCTCGATCTTGCCCATAAAACTCTTGATAAATACAAAGGAGCAAGGGCCTTCGAAACCATTGATTGGGTGGTAATGGAGGACGGCAGCTTCATGGTGCTATCCGGCAGCATGCATCACACCAACATATTCAAGGGCGTCATCGAGGAAACACCCCACGAAAATATACAGTCCGCCCTCTACCTTATCTACAACGAAAACTTCGACACGCTATTTGCTTATGAAGATGCGCTACAGCAGATAGCGGAGCTTTGATCATACTTCAACAAGAACCAGTCGCTGACTTGAACGGGCAGCAAATCTGCCCGTTTTATCAACTCCTCAAACAAGGAAAACTCAATGAGCAAAGATATTGACATCGAAAAATATACCTCCGAAGACATCACTACTGAAAAGCTCTCTGAACTCATTGCCAAGAAAGCTTCCTTTCAAATTGTCGCGGTCAAGAACATCAGCTCCGTGGTAAACAAAGTCGAGGGCGCTATTGAAAAGAAAGGACTACGTTGCCGCGTGTACACGGAATACAGAGCGGCCTCCTTAGCCAGCTTCGCTATCCCGACTGGCTTTACCCAGGTTACTGGCTTTGCCTCAGTGATTGGCATCGCCGCTCATAACCTCGCCACTTTCAACCCTGATTATGAGATAGGCAAGAACAAACCTGCCGGCAAAGTGACCGTCATTTACAAAAAGGACTGATTCTCCACAGAATCAGTTAATCGATCAGCCCACTTCAGGTTGGTGTACAAACTCTTCTTATACATATTCGGGATGGCAAAACCCCACACATCAAGAGGATTTGCGAACTCGAAACAACGGCAAAGAAGATCAGTAACCCATGTCCTGATTTTGGGCTTGCTCGGCTAGGGAACGCATGGCTTCCTGACTCTGCTCATCCCGTCTTACTTCGATCAAAAGCTGATCCCAATCATCGGGAGGGTGGCCACTTTTCAACATCTTGCGGAAAACCCGGTAGGCATCATCGGAGCTATCATACGCCCGCTTGGTGCCCTCATCATTTACCCAAGCATAGACAATCACCTTGCTTGAGGCGTGATAACGAAAGAATAACCGGTATTGCTGAAAAAACTTCGCGCGGAACCAGTGCTTGTGATCAGCGCCAAGCGTACCACCCTGCCGGTACTCCGGCCTTGCAGGGTCCTGCGGGATAACCTCGAATGCTAACTTGGCAATCGCAGCCAATCGCTTGGTAGCATTTTTCTTGGTGAACCCCTCGGGATTTTTTTCTTTGAGGCTTTCGACTTGTCTTGCCAGGGTTTCAAGCTGTTCCATAAATAATGGGTGAGCATAAACCGCCCACCCACTGATAGTTAGAGTGGTCGATTGCCTCCCACTCATTCATCGTCTTCCTGTAAAGGCGCATCCAGATCAACCTCGACACCCTTCGTCAGCGACTGAATACGCTGCATTAACGCATCCTCAACCGCAAGGATGTGCTCCGGATGCTCGGCGATATCAATCGCCAGGAAATCCAGGAACGACCCCAGAGCCGGGTCATCGCCTTCGCTGGTAGCCCGGGTCAAGACCACTTCGCCATTCTGACGGATGACATACTGAATCTTGTCTCGCTTGTTGAGCTTGAGAGCACGGCGAACCGTTTCCGGCACGGTGGTCTGATACCGATCTGTCAGCGTAGATTCAACTTCAAGGGTGGCCATGGCCGCCTCCTGCACGATAGGGGGATGACAAACAGATGGTAATGCAACGGCATTACATGCGTCAATGCAATCGCATTACCAAAGGCATCACCCTGCCTGATCCCTATCTCCGATTCTCTCCAGAATCCAGGACTCCACCTCGTCCGAGACCCATCCCGTTGCACGGGCACCCAACGGAACCGGCTTCGGAAAGACCCCGTCCGCAATCAGCTTGTAAATGTAGGACCGTCCCAAGCCGGTGGTATCCATCACTTCTTTCAAACGCATGATTCTCATGAGCAATCTCCTTCATCTCATGAGATGCGGCATGTTGGTAAAATAAGACTGGGCGGACGACCACCCAGCCTCTCATCTCCTACCGGCTACAACGCAGATTCCGGCTTCCGTCTCCGAATTGCTTTGTCTCCTGCTTGGCAAAGTAGCTAAGACGATTGAATAGCCCCGCTATCTGGCTATCGCACTCCATAGACCCACGCCTGACCCAGTACACTCCGCCTTCACAGAAGTGCACCAGCCCCACAGCCTGCTCCATGCTCAAGCCCAGCGCCCTGGACCAGGCAAGTACGATTTTCTTGGCCAAACTGTCGGCTTCCCCGGCAGCAGGATCTACCGGCAAGTCAGGGTCGAAATCCTGAGCTCCGGCCCTGCACCCCTCTGGCATCCGCCCCAATCCCCGGTAGCACTCTCCATTCAGAAAGAGACACAGGTGGTAATGGTGATGGAAGGCATCTGCCGTCTCCTTCACACAGACATAGCCAACCTTGCAAGCAGGCCCTCGGCGCCCCTCTCGTCTACGCCGATCCATATCAGCATCAATCTGTGCTTGCAGGGACTGGATAAAGAAACCAAACAGATCGCCATCACGCATGTAGCCGTGCCTTGGCAATTTCAGATCCACCCTTACGGCCATTGTCCTGGCTTGGCGGTCTGCCTCTCGCTCCATGGCCTGATGAATTCTTTCCAGATACGGAATGAACAGCGGTCCCCGCTGTAGCTGGACGTCATATCCATTCCAGGGGCCAGAGTGGTGAAGGGTAAGGTTGGTGTTCTCGGGATGACGCTTTCTCATGATTACCTCTTAAGAAATGAGGAGGGAATTCTCCATAAGAGGTAGCTATCGAGTAATTATTAATGAAGTCATGTGCTTTGGTCATACTTATCAATGAGTTACGATATACAGTAAATATCCAAGAGGCCAACCTGCCTTATCATTACTATTACCGTTTCCACAAAGCTGAACGAGCCGCAGCATCTCTGAGCTGTAGACTGCAGCCCACTCAAAGGTTAAACCAAATCAATCGCCTTCAGTGGGAGGGGCTCCGGTGACCAAATTGCTGAAACTCGCATCTTCAGCCAGGCCGGATCCATGTGATTTATTCAGAGGATATCTCTTCCCGACACCTCGCAACCCCCATAATTCGGCCTGAGCACCTAACTCTTGCTCTTTCCCCGCATGCCTCCTGTGCGATTGCCTATATAGCCGCCTTCCCAGATCAGGCAGCATGCTCACTTTCCAGCACTCCCCCCTCATCTCGTCAGGAATCCCTTCACCAGATAAGACAATAGGAGTAACCACGTGAGCGTCCCGCACTTCAAATAGTGGCAGTATAAGGCAACGTGCCCCTGACATGACCACCCTCCAAATCTCCGCATCCGAAACCAAAACTTCCCATACCCTGACTGCCTCGTGTATTGAAGCACAGACAATCGCATCCACCACAGCCAAAGGTGCCTGAGCCGCCTTGGTACCCAAATGCTGCCTTATTTCGGTCCGAAGCTCTCCATTTTCATCATTACCATCCCAGCCTCCATGATGTAGGCAACTATTAACAATCAGGCTGGCATATCGGTTGATGAGCATCTGCAGGTATCGGGAAAATCTCTCACTGGGAGTATCTCGAAAGTTCTCATGCAAGTTGCAAGGAGCCCTCAACTCCCCCCTTGCAGTAAAAGCCCTCTCAAACTCCATGGCCGTCTGGGTGCTAGGTAGTATTCCCGTATCACCTGCTCTCCACCTAGCCGATTTATTAGCCTCCCTCGCCTCTTTCTGCTGCAAACTACCAATCACTTTGGCTGCGTTGTACATACCAAAAGCCGTACGGTACCGATTCTCTTCACTACTTAGTTTGGCCTCCCTGATTAGAAAGCAGGCAGCGCCACCTATACCCATAAAGTCAGGGTGAGCGAGGTTAATGAAATATGCGCCTTTCGACATTCCCAACAAATACCTCCCGGTTACTCCTGCAACCCGGCTTCGAAGGTATCCACGCTGCATCAGCGTACTCAACTGGGATCTCAATCCGTCATCGGTCAGGCCCGCCAAGCGCTTCAGATCACTGCCCCCAACCCCATATACTGCGCCCGCTGAATTGGACCTAACCAGCAGCGCCGCCAGCACCAAACGATTGTAGGGAGTCAACCATTTCTGGCCTGGTTTGCCTGTATCATCTCCTGTCGCAGTTAACACATGTTCAGCAAGACTGCGGAGCTCAACGACCGGCTGCTCACTTTCCAGACCAGCAAGCGCTTCCTCAAGCTGAGGCTCCAGCTCCAAGCACCTCCTTCTTTTTCCCAGCCCCCCATCGACAAATCGTTTCTGTAACACCCCGCTCTCAGACAACTCCCGGATTGCTTTACTCACCACCCTGTCGTTTAGCTTAAAGCGCTCGACATAGTCCTGGACTGTAAACGCAACGCCACGCCCCTCATCGTCGCAAAGCAGCCGATACAAGAAGTAACGGGTTGGCCCTGCAATAGACGCGAGACCATTCCGCCGATCAAATTCCGCTGATGTTCCTAGCAATCCAAGCATGCCCCCCCCCCGAAATATGTCATCTCTTTCTATTTGTCGTAATTATACCAGATGGCATGTTTTTAGCAGTACGAATATACGTCTATAATACGTCTTACTCGTACTATTTAATTTTTCGGGGTTTTCAGCATGGCAAGGTCAGAAATACCTCTAGAGGATTGGCTCACGAATGATCAAGAAATGCTGACTTGGCTGGAGCAGCACTTGAGACGAAAAGGCGCGTCCATCCAGGTTTCAAACCCATATAACCCTCACCCAGAGCTCCTCGAAGCCGCTCATTATTTGATCACCAATAGCAGCAGCCAGAAGGAGCTCATGAATCTCAAGGCCGCATGGAGAAGGTACAAATCAGACAAAAAGCACGGAAACCAGGTGGTCCAAGTCAGGCTCAGTCCACGCGCGAAAAGTCAGCTTGCCTCTCTCTCCAAGAGAACAAGTGTTTCCGAAACTGTGGAGAGGCTAGTCAAAGAGGAAAGCGGCTATTTCAAAGACAGGAATGCAGCAATCCAGAACGCTATTCAGGAGAATATTCAGCGTCACGAAGAGTCCGCCGCAGGCAAACTCGACCACCTGCAGAAGGAACGCTCGAAGCTGATATTTCATAATGAAGAGCTCCGGGCGGAGCTCTCGGAAACCCAGAAAGAGATGAGCAATATATTGTTTAGGCTGGTCGAGCTTGAGGTCGGCCTCAACATACAAGCAGAGGAAAGCCTTGAGCTAACACCAGATGAGAAACTAGAAGCCCTGCACAGGCACCAGTCTCTGCTCGACTACTTCCGCAACCGGATAAAAGCGGCGGCCTCACTTGCTCAAGCCGAGAACCACAGCAGCACCAATCAAGGGCGCAGACCAAAGAAAGCCTGAGAAGGGACAGCCACAGCGCCTCGCCTCAGCCCCTCTTGAGTAGAGGACAGGCTAGCCTCCATACCCATCCTTCAAACCAGCAAGCTGCCGGCTGATCAGCTTCGCAACGCCACCATCGACACCTAACTCTCTGGCAACAACAGAAAAATCAGCAAGAACACCCACGATTTCATCAATATCGTGCTGGGCCTGCTCCCATTTGGCGTAACCCGCCCTCGCCGCCAGCACCTGGATGGCTTTCAGCGGTGGATTCTTGCCGAAACCGGCATAGGCGGTGGCATGCTCCTGGTACGGATGGGGACTGAAGGTCACATCGTAGAAAGGGGCAGGCACCCATTCGCCGGCATCATCCTGCAGGAAAGCCCAGTTCTTGCTGTGATCATCCTGGTTGCAGGCAAACAGGTTGAACATGGCCCTGCGGAACTGCAGCTTGCCGACCACTGGTGAGCGGCACAGGTGGCGGCTGGCCTTGATCAGATCTTCGTAGTCCAGGCTGGGCGTCCGGAAATCCGCATCCAGCAAGCCACAGGCACTGTGCATATGGAGTCGACCTGCCTTTTGGGGATGGCTTACCCAATCGAACCGCTTTACCCCAAGCCAGGCACGGGCACCACTTTGCTCTGGCGCCTCAAACAATCGCCACTCAGGCGGCTCCAGCCCCAGCTTTCCGGCCAGGTGCAGATAAACCGCCTCACAGAGCCCTTCTTCATGGCCGAGGGGCAGATTCCGGGAGGTAAACTTGACCAGCCAGGCCTCATCGCCTGGCCTCGCCACCGTGCGGCAGCGACCTGGCTCATCCGGGGAGATGTAGAGCTGCGCCTTGGGTCTGGCGCCACCGGAGCTGCCTGCTGCCACCAGATCCGCCAGCACCTCTTCCGTCTGACCGTCAAAAAACGCCTGTGCCTCCATACCCAGCGTCGCCAGGTCGATGTCGCCGGTTGAGGCAAGCCGGTATTCCGAGGTCGGCGAGAATGACAGGGCCCCCATCCCGGAAGCCCCGACAAACGCCAGGCGATCCATGGCGGTGATCTGGGCAGGGAGAATACCATGCTGACGGAACACACGGTCTTGCAGCAAGGAACCCCAGCCATCAGGCAGACTATCGCCGAACAGGCCATGCAGGCCGGAATGCGGCCTTTTGGGAGCAAGCTGCAGCTCAGTGGTTGCCTTCAGGCCAAAGGGCGACAGGTTCCCGAAGCGCCCGAGATAATCGGCATCGTACTGAAAGAAGACGCCCTGCCGGTTCTGCGCCAGCACGCCAACCGTCACTGCCTGCCCCGTTGCCAGCGTGCGGGTCACCGTGAGCTTACGGACCGGCTTAAAGGTCATCGCTCAACACCTCATCGATACTGGATGGTATCTCCACTTGATCAAGGGAGCGACGAGTTAGCGCGTACAGGCGACGCAAATCGTCCAGACTCTGCCAGAGGAATAGCAACTGCCGGAACGAGATCTGGCCGGTGAGCTCGAATTTCTTGATGGTGGAGGCAGGCACCCCACTACGCTCAGCCAGCGCATCGCGAGACAGCTTGGCCTGCTTGCGCAAATGTCGCAGATGGGCGGCAAATGCCTGCTGGACATCGGCATCGTCAATCAGGGACGGTGTCATATCATTCCAAATCAGACACAATGATGTCCAATTATTGCACAAAAACAAAAAATAGACACTATTATGTCTTTTCATACCCCCCCTATCCCGACTGCCAAGTATTGCTGCGACCCAGAATCTTGGAGCCATAAGCTAGCTGTAGAGGCATTACGCCCGATGAAGGCAGTGGCAAAGGGGCTGATGGGTTTTACGCAGACAACACGGACGCTGGAGGACGCTCGGCATCAAGTAACCAGAGCGCCCCACACAAGCCACTCAGGCCAGCACTTCCAGCCCCTTTTCCGCCACCAGATTCAGCAGCTTTAGCGAAGGGCCATTCGGCTTTTTCTGGCCTTGCTCCCACTTCTGCACCGTGGACACACTGGTATTCAGATAGGCAGCAAACACGCCTTGGCTGGCGCGATTTCGAGTGCGGATACGCCTGATCTGCACCGCCGTATACTCTTTCACAGGCGGCAGACAGAGCGCATCGAACTCACGGAGAGTCGCCTCTTTCATTACCCCCGCTTCGTGCAGATCTTTCGCCGATTCATGCACTGCGTCCAGTATTGACTTACTCATCGCTCTTCACCTCAATTAACGCACCACTCTTTATCGCTTTGGCCAATGCCCTATCGCTATAGCTCAGCAGCTCTTTTGCCAAATATTTCAAGGCCCTCAGCTCATCAGCAGAGATATTCGCGCGTGCGCTTTTAGCGAAGCCATAAACAAAGAAGGCCTTATCACCAACCCTGTACGCCAGCAGGGTCCTCATCCCTCCGCTTTTGCCTTGGCCACCGACAGCCACACGTTTTTTCACCACATGGCCACCCAAATTCGCATCAATCAGGCCACGCTCCATTTCATCAACCGCCGCAAGCAGCAAGGCGTCATTCAAGCCCTCTTTTGATGCCCACTTACTGAATGGCCTGTTCTTGAATATCCGCATCTCATGCCCTTGCCAGCCTCGTCAAAGTATAGCACCTAGTGCCATAGACAACCACGCCACAATCATCACTCTAGTAGCAACAGCAGGGGCAGAGAACCCTCCTCATAAACCTAAAAAATCGGTTAAATTTTGACCAGTTGCGCGCAGACAAAAAGGCGCCGCGCATTTGCTCATTAAGCTAAATCAAGGGCTTAAAAGTGGTGGGCAGCATGGTGGGCAAAGCAAAAATCACCATGCAAATAGCACAATAAGATACTGATTTTAAAATATTTTTAATTTTTAACCAACAAGAAGATCCAGAATATCGAGTAACCCATGCCCCGACACCCGTGGAACGAGGAGCAGCAGGCAGCCCTGAACCAGCGGCGGGCACTCTTCGCCACGCGCTATCAGCACATCACCCTGAACAAGCGCCATCGTGTCAATCGCACGGCCTGCCCCTGTTGTGGCTACCCCACGCTCAGCGAGCGTGGCCGTTATGAGATTTGCGGCCTGTGTTTCTGGGAAGACGACGGCCAGGATGATGACGATGCCGATACCTGCTGGGGCGGGCCCAATGGTGACTATTCCCTCACCGAGGCGCGTCTCAATGTGCTGCTTCACGACAGCATGTATCACCCGGACAACAACACCACCGTGACCGGGCCCGACACCGCTGAAATCAACGCCATCAAACAGACGCTGCGCGATCTGTACACACAATTGCCCGCACAAGCCGATGCAGATTTGCCGGCTGCCTGGAAAACGATCCTGGAACAGGAGCCCACCCTGCGCAAAGCCCGCGACAAACGCTGGAAAGCCCTCCAGGCGCCGTCCTAGCCCTGCAGCGCCTGAAAACGGCCGGCAATGTCTTTGAGATTCTGTTGCACATAATCCACGAACGCCGACATGGCTGGGGTCGGATACTTGCTCTTGGGGTACACCACACACCAGGAACGCCGCAACGGAAAACCTTCCACCGGCAGCTCCACCAATTGCCCCAACTGCAACTCGCTACGCAGACTCAGCCGCGGTAACACCGCCACCCCCAGCCCCGCCATGACCGCATGCTTGATGGCATCGTTCGCCCCCAGCTCCATATAAGAACGCACGGCCACTCTGTGCTGCTGACAGAACAACTCCAGAGTCAGACGGCTGCCAGAGCCAGACTCGCGCAGTAACAGCTTCTCCCCCAGAAAACGCCGTGCACTGATCGTTTTGGCGTCGGCAAGCGGGTGATCCGGGGCTGCCACCGCGATGAATTCGTTGTCCAGAAACGGCAGCACATTCAGCGGTTTATCCTCGGGCACAATACCGAGAATCATCAGGTGGTCCTCGTTGTCGTCCAGCCGCCGCAGCGCTTCGGCCCGGTTCACCACGCGCAAATTCACCGTCACATCCGGGTGGGCCGCCACAAACCCCTTGAGCAGATAGGGCACCACATACTGGGCGGTGTTCACCGCCACCAGCTTTAGCTCACCGGCTACCCGGCCTTGCTGGGCGGCCAGATCCGTCTGCAGGTTTTTCAGGGATTCAAAGATGGCCGTGGCGGTGTCCGCCAACCGCTCACCGGCGGCAGTGCAGTACAGCTTGCGCCCCACATACTCGAAGACCGGCATGCCCAATGCGGACTCCAGCTGGCGAATCTGACTACTGACCGCGGGCTGGGTCAGCCCCAACTGCTCCCCGGCGCGGCTATAGCTACGATACTGGTGCACCATCAGGAACACCTGGAGCTGGCGGAAGGTGAGACGGCTGGTGAGCTGATGCAAAGTATGGGGCATGGTGTCTCGGTGAGTTTTTGGTCGGATGTCGGACGACAAAAGCAACACGGCCATCTTTTATGTTTAGCGCCCGTCATCAGACGTCCGACGTCAGACCGCCTTGCAGGCCCTATAAAATCTGGCCTCGGCGCCAAATCATAAGCAATACCTTATATTTACCTAACTATATTCTGATTTCTACTTATGGATTGACCAAAATAGGCTCCTCTCCCTCGATGGAGGAGCTTTACATGCTGAAGAAAGTCCTGATTGCCAACCGGGGCGAGATCGCGGTTCGGATCATTCGTGCCTGTGCCGAGATGGGTATCCGCTCGGTGGCGATCTACACCGAGCCCGACCGCTACGGCCTGCACGTGAAACGTGCAGACGAAGCCTACTCCCTGGGCGATGACCCCATTGCCGGGTATCTGGATCCGCAGAAAATTGTCAGCCTGGCCAAACAGGTGGGCTGCGATGCGATTCATCCGGGCTACGGGTTCCTGTCGGAGAACGCCGAGTTTGCCCGCCTGTGTGAAGAGCAGGGCGTGCGCTTTATCGGGCCCAAATCCGAGGTCATCCACAAGATGGGTGACAAGACCCAGGCCCGCGACAGCATGCGCGCCGCCGGGGTGCCGGTGACGCCGGGCTCGGAAGGCAACCTGAAGGATCTGGACGACGCGCTGGCACTTGCCGACGAGATCGGCTACCCGGTGATGCTGAAAGCCACCTCCGGCGGTGGCGGCCGCGGCATCCGCCGTTGCGACAGCGCCGACGAACTGCGCACCCAGTACCCGCGGGTGATCAGCGAAGCCACCAAGGCCTTCGGCAGCGCCGAAGTGTTCCTGGAAAAGTGCATCGTCAATCCGCGCCATATCGAGGTTCAGATTCTCGCCGACAGCGACGGCAATGTGATTCATCTATACGAGCGCGACTGCTCCATCCAGCGGCGTAATCAGAAGCTGATCGAGATTGCTCCCAGCCCCCAGCTCACCCCCGAGCAGCGCAACTATATTGGTGGCCTGGCGGTAACCGCCGCCGAGGCGGTGGGCTACGAGAATGCCGGCACGGTGGAGTTTCTGCTCACTGGCAACGAAGTCTACTTCATGGAAATGAACACCCGGGTGCAGGTGGAGCACACCATCACCGAGCAGATCACCGGGGTGGACATTGTCCGCGAGCAGCTGCGTGTGGCCGCCGGCCTGCCGCTGAGCTATCGCCAGCAGGACATCAGCTATCGCGGCTTCGCCCTGCAGTTCCGTATCAATGCGGAAGACCCGAAGAACGACTTCCTGCCCAGCTTTGGCCGCGTCAGCCATTACTACGCGCCGGGCGGTCCGGGCGTGCGAGTGGATACCGCCATCTATACCGGTTACGAAATTCCGCCTTACTACGATTCCATGTGCCTGAAGCTGGTGGTGTGGGCGTTGCAGTGGGACGACGTGATCGCCCGCGGGGAGCGCGCTCTGGATGACATGCGCCTGCACGGCATCCGCACCACCGCCAGCTACTACAAACAGATTCTCCAGCACCCGGATTTTCGCGCCGCGAATTTCAACACCAGCTTCGTGCCCGAGCATCCGGAACTGCTGCAGTACTCGGAAAAGAAACATCCCACGGAAATGGCGCTGGCCATCGCCACCGCCCTGGCCGCCCACGCCGGCTGGTAATCCGTCGCCGATAACAGGAATTGATCATGAGCAACCGCAACGCCAAGAAAGTCGAAATTACTGATGTGATCCTGCGCGACGCCCACCAGTCGCTGATCGCCACCCGCATGCGCACCGAAGACATGCTGCCGATCTGCGAGAAGCTGGACAAGGTCGGCTACTGGTCACTGGAAGCCTGGGGCGGCGCCACCTTTGATGCCTGCGTGCGCTTCCTCAAGGAAGATCCGTGGGAGCGCCTGCGCAAGCTGCGCGAGGCCCTGCCCAACACCCGCCTGCAGATGCTGCTGCGCGGCCAGAACCTGCTGGGCTATCGCCACTACGCCGATGATGTGGTGGAAGCGTTCGTACAGAAATCTGCCGACAACGGCATGGACGTGTTCCGGGTGTTCGACGCTCTGAACGATGTACGCAACCTGGAAACCGCCATGAAGGCGGTAAACCAATCCGGCAAGCATGCCCAGGGCACCCTGTGCTACACCACCAGCCCGGTGCACACCCCGGAGCTGTTTGTGACCATGGCCAAGCAGCTGCGCGACATGGGCGCGCACTCCATCGCCATCAAGGACATGGCCGGCCTGCTCACCCCCTACGCCACCTACGATCTGGTCAAGGCGTTGAAGGAAGCAGTGGACTTGCCGCTGGTACTGCACAGCCACTCCACGGCGGGCCTCGCGCCGATGTGTCAGATGAAAGCCATCGAAGCGGGTGTAGATCGTATCGACACCGCCATCTCTGCCTTTGCCAGTGGCACCAGCCACCCGGCCACCGAAGCCATGGTGGCGGCTCTGGCCGGCACCGAGCATGACACAGGTCTGGACCTGACCCTGCTCTCCGAAATCGCCGATTACTTCCGCGAAGTGCGCAAGAAGTATCACCAGTTCGAAAGCGAATTCACCCGCGAAGATGTGTCCGTGCAAATCAACCAGGTACCGGGCGGCATGATGTCCAACCTGGCCAACCAGCTGAAAGAACAGAACGCGCTGGATCGCATCCGCGAAGTGTTCGACGAGATCCCCCGCGTGCGTGCCGATCTCGGTTACCCGCCGCTGGTGACGCCGTCCTCACAGATCGTCGGCACCCAGGCGGTGTACAACGTGCTCTCTGGCGAGCGCTACAAGACCATCACCAATGAAGTGAAACGGTATTTCCAGGGTGGCTACGGCCAGGCGCCAGCACCGGTGAACCCTGACGTGCAGAAAAAGGCCATCGGTAACGAGAGCCCCATGGAAGGTCGCCCGGCGGACCTGCTGTCACCGGAGCTGAACAAGCTGCGCAGCGAGATTGGGGAGCTGGCCGGTAACGAGGAAGACGTGCTGACCTTCGCCATGTTCCCGGAGCTGGGCCGCGAGTTCCTGCAGCAGCGTGCCGACGGCACCCTGAAGCCGGAAGCCCTGCTACCCGAGCCGGTACCCGGCAAACAGAAAGGCAGCGAAGGCACGCCCACCGAATTTATTATTGATGTGCACGGCGAAACCTATGAAGTGGCCATCACCGGGGTGGGCGACGCCGGCAGCGGCAAGCGCAAGCTGTACCTGTCTCTCGATGGTATGCCGGAAGAAACCGTATTCGAACCCCTCAACGAATACGCCGCTGAAGGCGGTGGCAGCAAACGCCGCCGCGCCACCGACCCGGGCCATGTGACCACCGCCATGCCGGGCAACGTGGTGGATGTGCTGGTGAAGGAAGGCGACGTGGTGAAAGCCGGCCAGGGCGTCATGGTGACCGAAGCCATGAAGATGGAAAACGAAATCCAGGCCAATATCGCCGGCACCGTGAAAGCGGTGTACGTGGAAAAAGGCGACCGCGTGACCCCAGGCGAGGTACTGATCGAAATCGAAGCCTGATCCTGGCTCCCACCCCGGTGGGAGCTATGCCCTTATGACCCACAAGGAAGGTGCTTCGCAGATTGGTGAATCGGGTTGGAGGTCGGACGTCAGAAGTCTGACCAACCTGTTTTCCCGCTAATCCGCGATGAACCAAAAAAAGCCCGGCACCAGAAATGGTGCCGGGTTTTTTTGTGGTCCGGAAAAGGCTTACTTGATCATCTTCTTGATCATGTTGACCTTGTCCTTGTACGGGGCATAACGCATCTTGATATCGAACAGGGTGGTGGCCCGCAGAATACCGCGCTTGTGGGAGAACACGTCGAACGAGTTCTTGCCATGGTAGGCCCCCATGCCACTCTCACCCACACCACCGAACGGCAGGTTGGGGTTGGCCACATGCATCACCGTGTTGTTGATGCAGCCGCCACCAAACTGGGTGTTGGCCAGCACCTGGTTTTCCACATCGCGGCTTTCGGTGAACAGGTACAGGGCCAGCGGGTATTCCGGCAGCCTCTTGATGTTACCGATCAGCTCTTCAATGGAAGAATAGGTCACCATCGGCAGCACCGGGCCGAAGATTTCTTCCTGCATCACTTCGTCATCCATGCTCACATCCTTGAGCACGGTGGGCGGAATGAACTTGTCTTCACGATTGGACTCACCACCGACCAGCACCTTGGCCTTGTCGATCAGGCCAGAGACGCGATCAAAGTGACGCTCGTTGATCATGCGGCCCAGGTCCGGACTCTGGCTCGGGTTAGTGCCGTACCACTCTTTCAGGGTCGCAACGATTTCCTTTTCCAGATCCGCCTTGATGTCCTTGTGAACATGGATGTGATCCGGCGCCACACAGGTCTGGCCCACGTTCATCATCTTGCCGGCCAGAATACGGCGCACGGCCACTTTCAGGTTGGCATCCTTGTGCACGATGGTCGGGCTCTTGCCACCCAGCTCCAAGGTCACCTTGGTGAGGTGCTTGGCGGCAGCCGCCATGACAATCCGGCCTACCCGCGGGCTACCGGTGAAGAAGATGTGGTCAAAACGCTCTTCCAGCAGCGCATTGGTCACCTCGGTGCTGCCCTTGAAGACCGATACGAAATCTTCGCTGAAGCATTCCTTCATCATCTTCTCCACCACGTCGGCCACGGTGGGATTGAGCGAAGACGGCTTGAGCACCGCGGTGTTACCGGCGGCGATGGCACCGATCAACGGCTGCACCAGCAGCAGGAAGGGATAGTTGTATGGCCCCATCAGCAGGGTCACGCCCTGGGGCGTGGATTCGATACGACTACGACCCGGCTGCGCCCACAGGGTGGTGCCCACTTTCTGTGGCTTCATCCAGCTCTTGAGGTGCTTGATGGTGTGCTTGAGATCTTCATAGGCGGTACTCATTTCGATGTACGCCTCGAACTCCGGACGACCGATGTCCTGCTTGAGGGCATCGCTGATCTCGGTCTGGTATTTCACCAGGGCATTCTTCAGCTTCTTGAGCTGCTGAACGCGAAATTCATAACTGCGGGTTGCACCGGATTCAAAATAGCGGCGCTGACGAGCCACCGCGTCTGCGGCCCAGCTCTGTTTCAGATTCTCGGTTTCCAGTACGGCACCCATATTCGGCCTCCCAGGTCAGGTGAAGTTCTCCAAGCAACGATGGAGTCTTTCACGGCGCCCACACCCTGACCATGGGCAAACTGCTCTCCACCTGACCAAAAATATCAGCGGCCGGCCCAAACATGCCAAACCTAAACACAAGACAAAAACACGTATACCTTTCAGTCACTTATTGCCCCCCTGCCGTCACTAAAGGTCGCCCCCCACCGCGGTGGGTGGTGTGCCCCTGTTCCTGAATCCCGGTACCGGTGGTGGCTAGGGCTCCATCCATCCCCTAGTCTCGAACTGTCCACCTGAATGACAATCAGCAAGGGAACGCCATGAAGAAGGATCTGACTAAACGCGCAACGCGGCTTGCCCGTCACTGTTTTCTCGCACTCCCGCTTGCCATCCTGATCTCCGGGTGCACCTCGCTTGGGATCAGCGGAGAAATCCCGAACACCCGTCAACACAACGCACGCACACTGGAATCCCTGACTCAGCCCAGCGACCAGCAAGCCTGTTACGACCGGGAAAAGGAACCCTACACACCACTGGTCGATGCCCACTTTCATCCGCGCCCCTTTGGCGGACCGGCAATCAATGCGGAAAAGCTGCATGCCATGCTTGAAGGGCAAGGGGTTCGCTTTGTGAATTACTTCGGTATTGGCCAGATCCTGGAGCTGGAGTCCGGCTGCAACTACTATCTGGATTGCCCCGGCGTCACGGCCATGCCGAGCATCAAGAACGATTTCGTCAACGGCATGGAAACCGTGGCCTACCCAAGTGACAACCTGCACATTACGCTGTCCATGACGTTTATGGATCTGGCTCATCCGGATGACATTGTCAGCCTGATCGAGCTATACGACCGCGAATACCCTGGCATGTTCAGCTGGAGTGGGGAGCTGAATGTGGTCAAGCAAGCCCTGCTGAAAAACAACCACGAACCGGCCTCACTGGAGAACATCGATCAGTGGGGGCCATTTATGGATGTTCTGCGTAAGCGCGGTATCCCGGTCACCTTCCACTCTGACCTGGGCAACGACGCCAACCCCACCCAGTTCCTGCCCCTGATGGAACACATCCTGGAAACCTATCCGAAGAACAAGATCGTCTGGGCGCATATGGGATTATCCAAGGAACTGGGCAATATGGACCCCGCCCGCCACGTGGAGATTCTCAGCGGACTCCTGGACACCTACCCCAAGCTGATGCTGGATATCTCCTGGGACGTGCTCTACAACGAGTACCACCAATGGGGCGAGATTTACATCCCGTTCCTGAATGCTTACTCCACCCGCATTCTCCCTGGCACCGATTTTGTCGCCGCCAATTACAAGGCTGACGATCAATACGGCAAGGAGCTGGAAGTCACCAGCAGGGTGTTGCGCGCACTCGATGACGAGGCCTTCGAAAACATCGCCCTCGGCGCCAACTACTTCCGCTTGATGGATTTGGATTACCACGCCCCCAAAGTCTGCCCTGCAGACGACAACGGCAACCGCTGACAATAAGGGATCAAGGAATGCGAAATATCACCTCTATTCCGGCAGCGCTTTGCGCTGCCTTGCTTGCGCGGCCACTAATGGCCGAAACCTCTGACGAGGCAGTACAACGCCAGCTCGAAGAATTGCGCTCCATGCGTCACCACCTTGAGCAACAAAGCCAGGAATTCGATCAACGGATTCAACAGCTGGAAACCGAACTGTATGGTGACGCGCCGCCTGTCGCCAGTCGCCCCGCAGACAATCCCGGCATCAGCCTTGGCTATCGCCCGGGCAAGGGTTTCAACCTGTTTAACTCGGATATGGGCGAGGTCAATTTCGGGGTATTCAGCTACACCCGTTATCTCAACCAGAAAGACTTTGAGCGCACATATACCGACAGTTTCGGTAACACCAGCAGCATCGATCCGCGCAACGATTTCCAATTCCAGAAAGTAAATATCAGCTTCAAGGGCTGGATCTTCGATCCCAAGCTGCACTACCTGTTTTATACATGGACATCCAATACCAGTCAGGGGGACCCGGCACAGGTCGTCGTTGCCGGTAACCTTGGCTACCATTTCAATCCGGCCTTCAAGCTCTACGCCGGTATTGGCGCACTGCCCTCTACCCGTTCAACCAACTACACTTTCCCTAACTGGCTCAAGAATGACCACCGGACCATCGCCGATGAATTCTTCCGGGGCTCCTACACCACCGGGGTCTGGGCTGAAGGACAGATCGCCGAAGGACTGCAATACCGAGCCATGCTGGGTAACAATCTCAGCCAGTTGGGGGTCAGCGGCAACCAGCTCGATGACGGACTCAACACCGCCTCCGGCGCCCTGTGGTGGATGCCTACCACCGGCGAGTTTGGCCCAGGCGAGGGCCTGGGGGATTATGAATTCCACGAAGCGCTGGCAACCCGCTTCGGGATTCACTTCACCTACAGCCGGGAAGACGCCCAGGCACAACCGGGCACCAACTCCTTCGAGAATTCCCAGATTCGCTTATCCGATGGCACCCTGATCTTCCAGGCTGACCCCTTCGGCAACGGTACCTCCATTGACCAGGCGACCTACCGCATGGCCGCCGCCAATGCGGGGCTCAAGTACCGGGGCTGGTTCCTGGAAGCTGAGTTCTATCATCGTCAGGTCGACAACTTCGATGCCAACGGCCCCCTTCCCGTCGACGAGCTGGATGACAAGGGGTATCAGGTTCAAGCCTCCATGATGGCGATCCCGAAAGTGCTGCAACCCTATGTGGCGTACTCAGAAATCCAGGGGGAGTATGGCACTCCCCACGATTTGAGCGTGGGGGTCAACTGGTTCCCGTTCAAACGCAAGGAGTTCCGCTTCAATGTGCAGGGGCTATACCTGAAAGACTCCCCGGTGGGCTACAGCAGCGTCCCCTTCCAGGTGGGCGGCAACGGCTGGGCCTTCACCACGGACATGGTGCTGGCGTTCTAAGCCTTCATCCTGACAGGCAGGTTCTCACCGAAGGACCTGCCTGTCGCTGCACACAACACAGTGCAACGCGCTATACTTCACGCCTCAACGCACAGCAACAACGAGACCAGCACCATGCCTTCCTTTGATATCGTGTCCGAAGTGGATGAAGTCGCCCTGCGTCATGCGGTAGAGAACGCGACTCGTGAACTGGCCAGCCGGTTCGACTTTCGTGGCGTAGAGGCCAGCATCGAACAGAGCGGGCTGGCGGTCACCTTCAAGACCGAGTCGGATTTCCAGGTTCAACAACTGGAAGAGATTTTTACCAAGAATGCCGTCAAGCAAGGGATCAGCCCGGCTGGCGCCGACCGCCCTGACAAGCCAGAGCACAGTGGCAAGACGTTTTCGCTGACACTGACCTTTCGCCAGGGCATTGATCAGCCCACCGCCAAACAATTGGTCAAGCTGATCAAGGAAGCCAAGCTCAAGGTCCAGGCGTCTATCCAGGGCGACCAGGTTCGTGTGACCGGCAAGAAACGCGACGACCTGCAGGAAGCGATTGCCGTGGTGAAGGGCTCAAAGATCGAGACGCCGCTACAGTTCAACAACTTCAGGGACTAGGGCGAGCTGTGAGCCACCGCTCCCACAACTACCGTAAAGCACAACGCAAGAGGCCGCGCCGGGATTCCGGGCGCGGCCTCTTGCGTTTCAGTACCGAGAGATCTTCACTCGCGCTCGTAGCTCGTAGCTCGTAGCTCGTAGCTCGTAGCTCGTAGCTCGTAGCTCGTAGCTCAAATTATCGAAACAGCTTTTTCACCGGTGTGAAGGTGGTATCCGCCTTGAGCTGCTTCACCTGTTTCGGGAATTGTTCCTTACGGGCTTTTTCTCCTAACCACATCAGCGCCTTATTGGCGCCGGGGGTCGCCATGCGTGCCAATTCAAGGCCCGCACGCAGGGGCGCCTGCGCCGGCCAGAAGTATTTGGCGCTAGTGCGCGGCAGGCCGAGGGTATCGCCAGCTTCATCACCGAGGATATAGCGTGTAAAACCGGCGCGCAGGGTGTACTCCAGCTTGCCCGCCTGCTTCGACAACCAGCCATCCCGGTTTTGCAGGGAGGCATTGGCCAGCGCCTCTCCCAGACGACGGGAGTCCTCATCGCTGTCACCGATAGTGGCAATCAAGTGATACAGCGCGCGCATGCTGTCCTGTTCATTGGTTGGCAGTATCCGTTCCTCCACCCCCATCAGGTAACCCACATAACGCCACAGGTGCACCACCGCTTCCCGCTCGCGACGCGTAAACAGGTAGCCCATGGCGCGCAGCCCGGTGAGAAAAATCACCGAAAACTCCAGAATGGTTCCCATGGAACCCCACTGATTGAGGGGGTAACCCCAACGCATATCCCATTTTTCAGACTTGAGGAGCATGGCGCGCACCTGAGCATGCATCATGCGCACCCGCACTGCGCTCTTGAAGCCTTCCTGATCGCGCTCCAGCCCGCCAGGGGTGGTCACGTCCATCCAGAATTTTCCGGTTTCCACCAGACGACGGTTGGCCATGCGGTCCAGCTGCCCGGTAAACACCAGCGGCTTGGCTGCGGCGCCAGCCAGATAACCGCCCATCAGGGACATATTGCGCAGCACCAGCTCCCCGGACAGCCCCACCCGGTAAGACACTTCGCAGCCAAGGCGCAGCAGGTCCCGATCCAGCCAGATCGGTTCATGGTCCACCTGCCGGAACAGATCCACCAATGCGGCAGGCGGGTTGTCGATGGAATCGATGCCCTGCTCAAGCGCCTGGTCCAGCAGCTTGCGGCCCTGCCCCGCAGGCAGCTCGCCTTACAGGGAGACCACCGCATCGGCCAGCGGGTCGCCAGACAGAATGGATTCACGAATCACCGCCATTTGCCCCTCGGTGGGCTGCGGATCGGAGCGCAGGATCCACTTGAACAGGGCACGCGTGCGGCGCACACCGGCACGGTTGGGATCACCCACCCGGTTGAGCTGAAGTGGGTCCAACGGCAGTTCCTGCATCATGGCAGTCATGGGGAGCTCCTTGCCTGTGTCTGTGGAGATTCAAAACCCGTGAGTTTTGAGATGAGACTAACAGTGCTCCCGGCTCTCCCCCATGACAATAGCCCTCATGACGACTGTCCTTTCCTGACAGAAACAAACGTGGCAGTTTTATTCCCTCTGCATGCTATTCGCCACTTACCATTCTGCCGCCCACCAGCACATCGGAGTCGCCATGGAGCAGTCGTTCTGGGAAAACAAATGGGCCCGCAACGCGGTTGAGGCACTGTTTGCACAGCATGACATGGCCCCCTGACCACCCGTTGACCAGGTGGCACCTGTTACCAAGCGTAAACATTAACCGTGTATCAAGGCGATATCTTTGGTTCATCGCAGATTTGAGGGAATGCCTCGCAGCACGCCCCCATGCTGTAGGAGCGTCGCTCGCGGCGCGATTCCAGCGTTTTACGCCATCCTGTGAGAAGTCCTTGCAGAGACCACTACGTTAAAAGAATGGGTTTCCTCAGCGATCTCCGTGACCTCTGTGGTGAACATGTTTTTGATCCTGGTCTGGAATCGCGCCGCGAGCGACGCTCCTACGGATAGGGGGGAGGATCAAATCGGGCTTTTGCAAATCCGCGATGCCGATGAAGTCTCCGCTCACTACCGTGACCACGATCTGGAGATACGCTGCCTTTCCTCAAAGAATATCCTTGAACATGAACCCGGATTTCGGGAGAGAGGACTCACTGCACTGGAAGAAAGTTGCTGGCAGTTGATGCCGGCAGGCTCATTGCGCTGAGCAGCCACGACTACCAAGGCAACACCGAGCCATCGCTGTGCCAGAAGGTGCCACTGTTTTCCAGTGTCAGCTCATCCATGCGTTTTACCAGCGCGGCCGCAGCGTCTTCTTTCGTCAGGTGACCGCTGTGGCCCGTCATATCGGTTTTCACCCAGCCGGGATGCAGAATGGCCACGGCGATGCCTCGGCCATGGAGATCCAGCGCAAGGGATTTGCCTGCGGCATTCAAGCCGGCCTTGCTGATCCGGTAACCATACTTGTGCCCGGAGCTGTTATCCGCAATCGAGCCCATCCGTGAGGTCATCAACCCCACCTTTGCCCCCGCTTTCATGTTCGGCAAGAGCGCCAGGGTGGTGCGGATTGGCCCCAGCGTGTTGACCTCGAACTGCTCACGTATCTGGTCAAAGTCCATGTGATCCAGCGATTCGCTCAACATGATGCCGGCATTGTTGTAGAGCATATCCACCTGGGTGTCCGCTACTGCGCTGGTCAGATTGGCGATCCCGTCAGGGTGACTCACATCCACACTGTCAATCACCTCTACCCCACTTTCCAGCAGGGCCTTGGAGGGGGTGCGGCAGGTGGCCAGCACACGTTCGCCACGGGCCTTCCACGCCTGGGCCATAGCCAGCCCAATGCCACGGCTAGCGCCGGTAATCACGATTGTTTGACTCATTGCTCACTCCGGTTCATGTTCACTTGAAGGGTGACGTTAACATCCCCACAGTGAACACATGCACCTTGTGCATTTCAACTTCCGAAACCCGGATCAAGGAGTTCCCATGAGCATTTCCGTCGGCGACACCCTCCCCAATGTCACTATCAAGACCAATGGCGAAAACGGCCCTGAAGATTTTTCCACTGGCGATTTTTTCAAGGGACGTAAAGTGGTGCTGTTTGCCGTACCCGGGGCATTTACTCCCGGCTGCTCCAACACTCACATGCCGGGCTTTGTGGTGAATGCCGATTCCATTCTGGAAAAAGTCGATGCCATCGGCTGTATGGCGGTAAACGATGCCTTTGTGATGGATGCCTGGCAAAAAGACCAGAACGCCGAACACATCACCATGCTGGCAGACGGCAACGTGGAGTTCACCAAGGCCCTCGGCCTGGAGCTGGATGTTTCTGCCGCCGGCCTCGGCACTCGCTGCAAGCGCTTTGCGCTCATCGCCAATGATGGCGTTGTGGAATATCTTGGCGTGGATGACAAGGGTGTGGACAAAAGCAGCGCAGAGTCAGTGCTGGCCCAACTGGGCTAATCACTCACAGAGCCCGGTGAAAATACTGAGGGAGCAATCGTTCGACCGCGAAGGTTCCAGGCCAACCCTTGATTCGCGGTGGAACCACCGCTCCCACAGTTTCCGTTAGCGCTGTGGGTGCCCCTGTGGCGCCCAGCAACGCTTTCCTGTAAGGAATCCGACACCGGCAGACGCCCTCAGCAAGCAGATCCACAAAGCAGGAGCGTAGGTTATTCGCTCCGCTCACCCTTCGGGCCGCCCTGCGGGCGCTCCTTCGCTGCGCTCGGTGGCGACGCGATAAACCCTTTTAATTCCCCGATATTCGATTCCGCTCAACGAACCGGGTGGAGTCCGTGCCAAAAGACCCGCCATAACTTTCCCTCACCATGATCCGGTCACCGATGCCATGCAAACGATACTGATCAAGCATGGTCAACCCGTAATTAGGCAAGTGAGTGGTATCCACTTCTTTGTTGGTCTTCTCGCTGGCCGTCACCTTGTGGTCAACGTAATTCTGTTCGTAGGCCAATTCGAGCAAGGGAGCGTTTTCATCCACATCGGCCACCGCATGGCCATAAATGGAGCGATCTTCGTCGTCATGAAAATCCGGCTGGTAATAGGGCCAGATATCTTCTTCAAGAAAGTTTTCACGGAACCAGTGAGGCGAGAACGAACTTTGCCCGGTGGCAAGAAAAGCACCGCGAATACGTGAGGAAACCTGGCGCACGGGCGACGGGTCACCGGGATTCGCCAACTCCTTTACGGCAGCATGAATCCCTGCCCCTGCTCCCAACGACGACCCGGTGATAAAAATATCGTCAGGATTGATATTGAACACGGCTGCGTGATAACGGAAAAACTGGATCGCGTGACTCATGTCATCCCGCGACACCGGGTAACCCTGCTCATCCAGATCCTTTGCCGGGTGACGAAAATCCAGCGCCGCGACCGTCACCCCCCCTGCACCGCCACCCCCTATTTCCAGATAGGACTCAAGCGTCCCTTTCTTGGGCCCCAACAGGGTTTCCTTGTTGTTGTTGGCCGAATGGGCGTAGAGGATCAGGGTGTTGGGTTCTCCCGCATGCACCCGGCCATCAGACGTCGGATAATACACATCAATACGCAACCCGTTTGGCTCGCTATCCGGCCCCACCAGAGGCAACCAGCTAACCGTGCTGTCGCCATAATAAATATTGCTGTAGTAGCCACATACCGGGTTGCAGCTACCGCTGGCGTGGAAATGCAGATCCATCACATCGCTGTTAAAGGGGGGCGGTACGTCTGCGCCCGCAGGCGGTGTTGATGCCACAATAGTCCTGGCACCACAGGCCTGCCCACCCTCATCCGCATTCACACAAATTTCCACATCGATTCTGTCGCCGTTTTCCAGCCCCCAGGGGTACGTGACCGAAAACTCGTCACCATCATGGTCACCTTTACTGCGGGTCGCCAACAGGTTTCCGTCCACATAGTAGTAATGGCTTGAACTGGTCGGCTTGAGCACATCGTAAAAAATATCGAAAGGCTGACCCGGTGGCACATGATCCTTGATGCCAACGGTATGGATTTCCACTGCCTGCTTGAGCTCAAGAACCTGGCCTGCACGCACACGAATAGCATCACAGACCAGCTCATTGCCCTCTTTCAGACAGATCCGGATATCCTTGCTCACACCCGCTGAGAAACCGCCTGGATAGGTCACAGAGAAACGCCCGGCCTCACTGCCCATTGCGCTGTTAGAGCGTGTCAGCTTGAGGCTGTTATCCACGTAGTAGTAGTGGTCCGAATTACTGTCAGCAGTGACATCGTATTCCACAACAAAGGGCTGGTTGGGCGTGACCACATTACCGTGGTCCACAGCGAGAATACGAACCTGAAACGGCGCAGCCACCAATGTTAGCGGTAGCCATACCCACACAAGACAGATTGCATATCGCATTACCCGTAGAGAGCCTTTCATGTCCCTCCTCCTGCGCGGTGTGCGCCAAAATCAGGGGATGGAACGAGCATAGGCTTGGGTGAATTGCTGCGCCATGGACAGGTCAGTTTTTTGATGCAGGCACAGAGAATTTTATTCCTGAGGCTAATAGCCCACAGCAGAAATCCTCTTCACCTGTCTAATCGGTAGATCAGGGGTTTGACCTAGGCTAGATTTCCAACGCAAGACCGAGCGTTCCGGTGAAGTCATCTTTTTCCGGGGTAATGCCGTTGCTGTCCGGCTGGGGGCTCTCGATCCGCTTCCAGGTTCCTGAAAGACGCAAATCCAGCCGCTCGGTCAGATCCACATCGAGCGCCAGATAAAAATCGTGTTTGGCCCTGCCTGCCTTGCTCTCTGTCAGGGTCACCTGGTAATCCATTTCCAGCTCGATATTGTCCGTCAGATCCTGATCATAGAAGGCCCCCAACAACACCGCGGGCGTCGACACTGTGCGGTCTTCACCAGGGGCCACATCCACATATTCGGTACGCTGATAACCCGGACCGATGGAAACCGACCAATCCAGTTTCGGGGTATCATAAATTTGATAACCCGCACCAAAACCGACCGTCCATTCAGCCTCACGGTTCTGAAAGGGGTCACGGTAATATTCCGCTTGTACCGGCCGAAAAAACCAACGATGACTGATGCGGTAATCATGCGTCAGACTGGCGGTATGGTTGTTCGCCAGCTCTTCTGATTCCGACTCGGAGTAGTTGCCGGTATAACTCATCCGCGTGTTGTTTTTCACGGTGCGCCGCTTCAGCACCGTCTTGGCATTGGCATCCTTCTGCTCCACATTCCCGCTACGGAAATTGAAGCCCACCGAAATATCGGCGGTCCACAGATCAAATTCCCTGGGTGACGCGGTGGCAATTCCTACCACCCGCTCGAACGCCACCGGCTCACCACCAATGAGCAGCTTGCCCTTTTCTGTGGTCAGGCGGCCAAGCACGATCTCGCCCCCATCCAGTAGAACGGACATGGTGCGGCCCGTGCGGATATAGGCGACATCCTCCCAGTCGATGGAAATCAGATCGAAGTGATCACTGTCGATCTCGATGGCCTCGTCATTGAGCACCTTGAGCCGCCCCTTGATCCATTCGCCAGTATCCAGCTGGATCCAGTCCCATTGCTGGACATCAAACGAGGGGGGCTGCCAGATTTCCGGAGGGGTGCTAGCGGTATCGAAGGTCTGATCCGCAGCCAGGGCAGCCACCGGGCAAGCAGCCACAACAAAAGAGGCAGCCTGAACGGCTGCCCTTGCAGCTCGCCCGGAACGAAAACCGGGCGAGGAATGCCGGGCGGTTTTCACCGCCCGGTTATGTACGACTTTTTTCATTACTTACCGTAAGGTTTGGCCTCGTACGGGTTACCCCCCAGTGCCGCTGAAATATCGGCAATGGCCTTCTGGGCACGTACGCTGTTACCGGCAGCATCCAGCGGCGGAGAAATGGCCGCAATACCGAACTTGCCAGGGGAAACCGCGATGATACCACCGCCAACACCACTCTTGGCAGGCAAACCGGTCTTGTACAGCCACTTGCCCGCATCATCATACAGGCCAGCAGTCGCCATCACCGCCAGGATTTCCGGCATATCTTCCGGCTTCACCAGCTGCTTGCCGGTGACCGGGTTGGTGCCTGCATTGGCCAACGTTGCAGCCATGGTGCCCAGGTCTTTGGCGTTCACACCCACAGAACACTGACGGGTATAAATGTCGGTGGCCTGCAGCGGGTCACCTTCAATGTGGCCATAGGCATACATCAGGTGAGCGATAGCCTGGTTACGCTGGTTGGTGTCCGCTTCGGATTTGTAGATATCTTCCAGCACGGTAAGTTCCCGGCCAGCAAAATCGCTGTAGTAGCCAAGAATCTTGTTCCAGATCTCATTGTAGCTCTTGCCCGAGACCATACTGGTGGAGGTAATCGCACCGGCGTTCACCAGCGGGTTCATTTCATGGCCCTGGTGCTGCTCGATAGCGTAGATGGAATTGAATACCTGGCCGGTGGCATCCACACCCACATTCTTCGGCAAAGCATCAATCCCCTTCTCTTCAGTCACCTTGGCCATGGTGAAGACCTTGGAGATCGACTGGATAGATACTTCTGATTCAATATCGCCTACGGTGTAGACCTTGCCATCCACCGTGACCAGGACGATGCCGAAGATATTGGAATCCACCTTGGCCAGCGCCGGGATGTAATCCGCATTGGCGCCTTCCTTCAGGCCCTTGTACTTGTCATAGGCCTTTTTCAAGGCATCGTTGATATTTTTCTCGGTCAACTTGCTGTCCACCGGCGAGGCCGCCGGTGCATCTGCTTCCGCCGAGCAGCTGGCGCTGGCCATCGCCAGCATTCCAGCGAACATCAGACTGAAAAACTTACGCGAATATTGCATTGCTCATGCTCCCTCTGAGTGAGTCGTTGTTCTTACAGCAGGTTGCCGCTGGAAAAACTGTATTTGACGCTGAACTGCACACGGCGGTCATAGCCGGTGGTGCCATCATTGGCGGTACGTTTGCCGAACAGGTACTCCATCCCCATCATCACTTTGTCGTTGGGGGTATGCAGCAAGTTCACAGAGGCATATTCACCCTTCTCAAAAGCATCCGCAGTCTGGAAATCCATATTGTCGATTTCTGTAGAGCTGTAGCCGAACGAAGTGCTGTAGGCATCGTTCCAGTAGTGATCGTAGTAGGCGATGATGCCGGTAAGCGGCACGGCTTTGTAATCCGGATCTGCCGCATCACCATCCGGCGCCATATCGACACCGCCATCATTCATGTAATTGGAAATACCGTTACCGTGAACCACACCCAGAATGATGCGATCTTTTTCGAACATATTGATGGTGGATGTCAGATTGACCCCCCAACCCAGTTCGCTGTCATCGGGGCTGCCATCGTTGCCACCGGGGGAGTCATAACCGACCTGGCGCAGGATACCCGCCACCTGGAAATGGCCCCAATCACCAACCTGACGGAAGTGGGCAGTAATATCCGGGTATTCATCGTCACCTGAGGTATTAGGATCCTGATCGGGCCCTGTCGTATCCTGGCCACTATCCACACCACTACCCGGATTCTCGATAGCCACCGCAAAGGTGGAATCACCGCTCACCGGAGTCCAGCGAATCTGGGGATTTCGCAGGAACACCATCCCGGACGGCCCCCAGTAATCGATCACGTTGGGGAAGACATCACCGTCCATAAAAACACTGTTGGTCTGCCCGGCAAGAATGGATTTCCACTCACCATAGGCATGGCGAAGACGAATCGTGGTCTGACCCTCATCCGCGCCGACACCAAACATATCGAACTCGAATTTGGTGGTCAGCTCGCTATCACCGGCCATGGTGCTGGCGTTTACGCCCAGACGGCTCTGACGAACACTCAACACGGCCTGACCATCACTGCCCACGGCGTCCTGGTCGTAAGGAATACGCCCGGGCCTCAAGGTGTCCTCCCACTCGGGAGTCACACGATCAAAACCCTGCACATAATCCACCATGCCAAAGCCATACACTTCGAAAGAGGAATCTGCCACAGCAGTCAGAGGGGCCAGCAGCAGCGCTGCACCGAGGCCACGGAGAGGAATCGTCGTACCCATAGTCATGCATCCCTGTCTGTTCTTGTTGCCGCAACGTCATCCCTGTTGCCGGAACCCGTCGCACTCCCAAGCGGTTTTTGCTAATTGGTCCGACTGTGATATGAACACATTATCAATATCGAGTCACGAGGCTGACACGCCTGTATCGCAATTCAATGACAACACCATCACACTACCTTCACGCGAACCTGAAAATTCTTATTGCAGGAGTGCAAAAAAACCGTCGTAAAGGTGACTCGCCATGAGGGAAAAATAGAACGATTTCGTCGTCATTACAGGAGCCTAAAAAAAAACGACATGAGTATTCTGCAGCTTCCTCACGCCCGACCGGATGCTATCCTGATGGACTGGCATGCCACCCTTGTCGACACCCACGACGCGATGTATCACGCTGTAGATGATGTCTTGCCTCACCTTGAAGAACTGGACCTCTGGGATCGACTGCTGGATCCCGATGATTCCAAAACCATAGAAGATGCAAAGCTTCTGATGTACGTCAAGGATCATCACCGGCTTCACCCCAAGATTGTGGCTCAGCGAAAAATTTCCCGGACTGACATTTTTGAGGTGCTTTTTGGCAGCGATCAGGAAGCCAAAGCCCGCGCGCACCAGGCATTTGATTCGGCTTACAAAAAATACGTTCAGGAAGTCCACCCGCTGGAACCGGACATACGCCGACAACTCGAGCGCATTCGTGCCATCCATATTCGCACAGGCCTTATCTCCAACCGCAAACGGGATTTCCTGGAGCACGAACTGGCGCTGGTCGATGGTACTGGCTGGGAAGACCTGTTTGACACTGTGGTCTGTGGCAGCGATGTGGCACGCCGCAAACCCGCGCCAGATATGCTGCTTGAAGCGCTGAAAAAACTTCAACTGCCTGCCGATGAACGCTGCTGGTACCTTGGCGACAGCACCACCGACGTAATCGCTGCCAAAGAAGCAGGAATCACCTCGATTTTCTATAATGGCGCGGGCTGGCCACAACCCTGGCTGGACAAGATTTTTCCGGATACCACCAAACACCCCCATCGACCGGATGCCGTAGTGAGCAGCATTGCCGAACTGGCGGACCTGGCCCGACACCTGCTTGCTCAACACAAGAGGGTAATCCGGGCGAAATCCTGACCCACAGAAGGATTGGCCCAGTTGCACACGTTCTTCGGCCCCTTTAATGGTACATTCGTGCCAACGAAACGCCACAGGACCGCACAATGAGCCAGCCTCGCCTTCATGTTTTTACCGACGATGCCCTGGGCACCAGCGATGCCACCGCACTCGCACAACAACTGGCGCAAGGCAGCGTCAGCGCCACGGAGGTAACCGAAGCGGCAATTGCGCGGCTTGAGCGGGCTGCACCACTGAACGGATTGACCTTGGCGGCATTCGATAACGCACGTCGGCTCGCAAAAGATAACGCGTTCAGCGGCCGCTTTGCAGGCGTTCCCAGCCTGATCAAAGACAATATCGATATACAAGGACTTCCGACTCTCCATGGCAGTGCCGCCATGGGACGCAAGCCCATGAAGAAAACCAGCATCCTGGCCAAACAATACCTGGCCCAGGGCTTCAACTTGCTGGGCAAAAGCAGTCTGCCTGCGTTTGGGTTCACCGCCTCCACGGAAATGGCTCACACCCCTTCAACCCGCAACCCCTGGCACCTGGCCCACTCTGCCGGAGGCTCATCAGGCGGCAGCGCGGCCCTGGTGGCCGCCGGCGCCGTTCCCATCGCCCACGGCAATGATGGCGGCGGCTCAATTCGTATTCCCGCCGCCGCCTGTGGCCTGGTGGGACTCAAATGCACCCGCGGCAGACTGGTGACCCAGGAAGCCGGTAAAGCCCTGCCGATCAATATCATCAGTGATGGTGTGCTGACCCGCACCGTGCGCGACACGGCCAATTTTTTTGCCGAAGCGGAAATCAGCTATCGCAATCGAAAACTCCCGCCCATTGGTCAGATCAGTGGCCCGGGGAAACAGCGCCTGCACATCGGCTTGATGGTGGACTCCATCGCCGGCGACCCGACCTGCGCGCAAACCCGCCTTGCGGTAGAGGCCACAGCCAAACGCCTGTCGGACCTCGGGCACCATGTAGATGTGGCACAGATTGATCTGCCGCAACGCTTCGTGGACGACTTTCTTCTGTACTGGGCCATGCTGGCCTTTTTTGTCAGCAAGTTTGGTCGCGTGCTGTTCCCGCAGGGATTCGACCGGAAGCAACTGGACCCGCTGACCCTCGGCCTTGCCCGTTATTATCAGCAACGCTTCCTGAAGACCCCGGGCATGCTGCGGCAGCTCCGCAAGAGCCAGGCCCATTACGCCGAAGTCTTCAGCCAGTTTGATGTGATGCTGACACCGGTACTCGCTCACACCACACCTGAGCTGGGTTATCTGGGCCCCGCTGTCGACTTCGACACCCAACTGGAACGCCTGCTGCGCTATACCACCTTCACCCCGGCCAACAATGCGGCAGGCAGCCCCGCCATCTCCCTGCCGCTGGGACAAGCAGAAAACGGTTTGCCCATTGGCGTTCAGCTCAATGGACGCCACGGCGACGAACGCACCCTGCTGGAACTGGCGTTTGAACTGGAAGCAGCGCAACCGTTCCGTCGCCTTGATCAGGTTTGAGGAGCCCACCCTCGTACAGGAACCGCACGGGGCTCTACACAACACGCGAGCCCCCATATCTGGCCGATCCCCTCATGCGCGGCACCGCTCGTGCGTTCGGCTTTTTTATCATCAAGGTGCTGGATTGAAGACGCCAGGAAGGCGAAAACCCATGCGGGCCCATTCAGCGAGCGCAGGAAAATCTGGTCGCCGGAAAACGTCGACCCTGCTGTTGGCCCGGCTGCCCACACCGGGAACGTACCGGCAAAGCGTAGCCGAAAAGCGGAAGCACGACCGGCCGCAAGCAGAGCGATTAGCGAACGCTTACACACCAGGCGCCAGCAAAGTGAGGGCTTTCCTGTTTTCAACGGAACGCCGCCTTCCAGACACACGCCCCTTTGCAATTCTCTTTATAATCAAGCACTTTGCTGTTATCCAACCCGGAAATTCCCGCCAGGAGCTATAAGGAAGCTTCTATATAACTCCGTGTAGGAAATTTGCCATTACTCCATAGCCTGTTGATATGGCAGGATTTTATCGGACGGGAAGCGACTGCGGTTCCGGAGTTATATAGAACCGAGTTATATGGAACGTTCTAATTAATACGCTGTTAAAAGGTAAAGGAAGGGGCCATGGAAGTTATCGGAATTGTGGCCGTAATAGTTGTTGCGATATTCATTAATGGTCTTGTCGCAAAGGTAGAAGACGGATCACCTGGCGGAGTTGAAAACCGCGAAGGGAGCTGGAAGAAGTCTCTTTTGAAGCCAAAGGCTCATCAAGTAGTAATTTGGTTGGCCGGGATGCTAGTGATCGTGTGGCTGGCATACCTTTGGGACACAAAGTGAATTTTTAACAAGAAGCAGCAGGCCGACCTTCGGCGGCTGTGCTGGGCGTTAGGAGCCCTATGAGCGGCGATCAAAGACATGTCTATCAAGGAAGTGATTGGCCAGAGTACGAGGATGTACTAGTGGGGAATCGCGAGGGCCTTGAAACTCTTCGTATTGCTATCGATGAGGCGATCGAAAATGGAGATTCACGTATCCACATGGGTGAGTTTGTGGGTGTTCGTTGTCTCGAAACATCGTTTTTTGAATCGCAGAAAAATGGTAATACCCGAGGTTCGAGAATCGCTTTCACACTCATAGGTTTAGCGTTTATCGCTACTGTGGTTATTGTATGGTTGGCAGCGTCATCTTAAGCGAAAAAATACAGTAACCATAATTAAATGATAACTTATTCAAACATGACTTCGGGGAAATCGTGAAGATCATCGGTTACCTGATTGGCGGAGCCTTTCTGGTCATAACTCTACTCGGGCCAGCCATCGGCTTGTATCTGGTATCAAAGGATACCGTCGCTGCATGGCGCTATAGCGGGACCGAACAGGCCCAAATCATTGATTGCCGATCTTTTCGGGCAGGCGGCCAGAATTCACGATACAACCGTGTTCCCGTTGTGCGGCGGCCTTCTGGAAAAACACTCTCCGGAACGGTGGATGAAATACGCTACTTCTGGGAATGTGATAACCAGATCGGCACCACCGTTGAAGTGATTTACGATACCAACAACCCTGACAACGCCAAGATCAATACTTTTTTGGAGATGTGGTTTCTGCCCATCGTTATCGGGGCCGTTAACTTGATCTGGTACGCTGCAGTGATTGTCGGTTATGCCAGAAAATATCGAACCCGAAATCAATGACATAATTGCCTGTAAGACCGGCAGCGTTAAAAGGAAACATCATGAAGGGATTGCTTTCACTTTTATTGTTTTGCCTGTGTGCTGTGGCGTGGTCATCCGGTATCTACCGGTGGGTAGACGATCAGGGCAATGTCCACTTTTCTGACTCACCTTCCGAGGCGCATGCCTCGGAGAGTTTGAAGCTCAAAATCAACACCTTTGAAAGCGTCACCTACGACAGTCTCTCCGTTGAACTGCCACCGTCTGAAAAACGCCATAGGGTTGTCATGTACTCCGCCACCTGGTGTGGCGTGTGCACAAAGGCAAGACGCTATTTCGAAGCCAATAACATTGGCTTTACCGAATACGATGTTGAAACCAGCCAAACAGGAAAAGCCGGATTTGAAAAGCTGAACGGGAAGGGCGTACCCATCATTCTGGTCGGCGACAAGCGCATGAATGGTTTCAGCGCCGCTATTTTTGAGACGCTCTATCAAAAGCCCTCATCACATCGTTAGCTGAATCTTTCACCATAGCCCTTACGCTCACGTTTCCGACCCTTCTGCCAGCTGACGATAGTTAACAGTGAATAGTGAACAGCGAAAACAAAAAAGGCCACCACCCGATTGGGTGCGGCCTTTATCATTCCTGCCTGAAAAGTGCTCACACACGCGCTATTCACTGTTAACTGTCTTACGCCCTACTCCTTGTGGCGAAAAAAACGCTGGATGCTGGAAAAGTCTTTTTCAGCGTAGCCATGATTACCATGAGCGGCATACAGGGATTTCGCCAAATTCCCCATGGGTGTCGCCGACTGACTGCTTAGTGCAGCTTGCAGCGCTAACCCCAGATCCTTGTTCATCAGTTTGACGGCGAAGCCGCCTTCATACTCGTTTGATGCTGGCACATTTTCCATGACGCCGGGCCAGGGATTGTACTTGTCCAGCGACCAGTTATCCCCGGAGCTGGCTTTCATGATCTCGGAAAGCACCGCAGGATCGAGACCATGATCTGCCCCCATCTGCAAGGCTTCTGCCGTACCAATCATATGGATGGCGAGGAGCATGTTGTTACAGATTTTGGCCAGCTGCCCTGCGCCATTGTCCCCGGCACGAAAGACCTGCGCGCCCATGCACTCGAGCACGGGACGTGCCCGATCAATAGCCTCTTCCTGACCACCACAAATAAAGGTCAGCGTACCGGCTTTGGCGCCGCCCACCCCACCGGAGACCGGCGCATCGATCATCACCCTGCCCTGCTCTTTGGCGATGGCGGCCACCTCACGGGCTGTGTCGGCATCGATGGTGGAGCAGTCGATAATCAGGGCACTGGCATCGATATGCTTCAGCACACCCGCTTCACCCAGATAGAGGCCACGCACGGCGCCCGCCGACGGCAACATGCTGATGACAACGTCAGCGCCCTGCACCGCTTGCGCGGCACTATCTGCCGCTTTGGCCCCCTGTTCCACCGCCGCGTTGAGAAGTTCGGGCACCAGATCAAAGGCAATCACCTCATGGCCGGCCTTGACCAGGTTGGCCGCCATGGGGCCACCCATATGACCGACACCGAAGAATCCGATTTTCATTGTTATCTCTCCCTGCCTCTTACACGGACGGATATTGATGCGTATTGGGTAAAGGGTCTGAGGTTGTAAGCCAGACGCTTGAACCCGTTTTTTTATCGTCTGAGGTTTAACCCCAGACGTCCGGCTTTTCTTTACAGAAACGACAAATCCTTGAGCACATTGCGCGCAATGATCACGCGCATGATTTCGTTGGTACCTTCCAGAATCTGGTGAACGCGGGCATCACGCAGGTAGCGCTCCAATGGATATTCGCGGATGTACCCATAGCCCCCGTGCAGCTGAAGCGCCTGGTTACAGACGTTGAAACACAGGTCCGTGGCCATGCGTTTGGCCATGGCGCAGAGCATGCTTTTGTCGCGGTGATTGTGATCCAGCTTCCAGGCGGCCAGTCGTACCATCTGCTGTGCCGCGACCAGCTCCGTTGCCATGTCTGCCAGGGAAAACTGCACGGTCTGGAAATCGCCGATGGCCTGGCCAAATTGTTTGCGTTCCTGCACATACTGCTGCGCTTGCTTCAAGGCCGCCTGGGCCGCGCCCAGTGAGCAACTGGCAATATTGATACGCCCGCCATCAAGGCCACTCATGGCGATTTTGAAGCCCTGCCCTTCTTCACCCATCAGGCACTCGGCCGGGATACGCGCCTGTTCCAGGATCACCGCGCGGGTGGGCTGGCTTTTCCAGCCCATCTTGTCTTCATTGCGTCCGTAGGAAATCCCCGGCGTGTCTGCAGGCACGGCAAAGCAGGAAATGCCGCCAGCACCCTGCCCACCCGTACGCGCCATCAATACCAGCACATCGGTATCCCCTGCCCCGGAAATAAAGGCCTTGGCGCCATTCAGTACATAGCTGTCACCGTCCTTTCTCGCGGTGGTTGTCAGCGACGCGGCATCAGAGCCGGCGTTAGGCTCCGTAAGACAATAGGACGCCAGTTTTTCACCCGACATCAACGCATCAGCCCAGCGTGCACGGGTGGTATCATTGCCATAGCGCGTCAGCATCCAGGTGGCCATGTTATGAATGGTGATAAAGGCGGTGGTGGACGTGCAGCCCTGAGAGAGCTGTTCAAAAATCAATGCGGCATCCAGGCGTGACAGCCCCATGCCACCGTGTTCTTCGGCACAGTACAGCGAGCAGAAACCCAACTCCCCCGCCTGACGAATCGCATCCTTCGGGAAAACGCTATTGGCATCCCATTCGGCTGCAAACGGTGCCAGAGCCTTTTCGGAAAACTGTCTGGCCGTTTCGCGGAAGGCCAGCTGCTCTTCAGTAAAAGAAAAATCCACGGTTGACCCTTTCAAGATCGCTGATAGTTAACCCTTCTCGCCGTAGGAGCGTCGCTGGCGGCGCGATTTCTGCCTCGCTTATCGCGCCGCCAGCGACGCTCCTACAGTGATGTATCTCCACCATCGAACGCAGAATTCGGAGATGGGCATTCGCCCATTTCCGCCCTACGATCATTTCAAATGAATACTCATATTCGGGCCGCTTGCCGGGATGTCATCGTCGAACCAGCGGCTGGTGACGGTCTTGGTTTCCGTATAAAACCGCACCGCCTGTTTGCCGTAAGCGTGCTGGTCGCCGTAGAACGATCCTTTCCAGCCAGTGAAGCTGAAGAACGGCAGTGGCACCGGGATCGGTACGTTGATCCCCACCTGCCCCACTTCCACTTCGTGCTGGTATTTACGGGCGGCAGCACCGCTGGCGGTAAAGATGGAAGTGCCATTGCCGTAGGGGCTGTTATTCACCAACGCCAATGCTTCTTCCAGGGAATCCACGGTGACACAGCACAACACCGGGCCGAAAATTTCTTCCCGGTAAATGGCCATGTCCGGGGTCACATCGGTGAACAGGGTCGGCCCGACCCAGTTGCCATCGGGCAGGCCTTCCACGGTGCAATCGGAGCCATCCAGCAAACAGGTTGCGCCCTCCTCCTTGCCCTGCTTGATCAGTGTCAGCACCCGTTGTTTGGCCTGGGGGCTGATCTGTGGTCCGTAGGCCGCTTGCGGATCGTTCCAGGCACCGGGACGGATGTTGGCGAACTCGTTTTTCAGTTCATCCACCCAGGCTTTTGAGTCGCCGACGAATACGGCCACGCTGATGGCCATGCAACGCTGCCCCGCCGCCCCACAGGACGCCCCCACCAGGCTGTTGATCACCTGGTTCTTGTTGGCATCAGGCATGATCACCATGTGGTTCTTGGCACCGGCGAAACACTGGGCCCGTTTCATGTGATCCGTGGCGGTGCGGTAAACGTGCTGCCCCACCGGCACCGAACCGACGAAGGACACGGCCTTGATATCCGGATGGGTGAGCAGGGTGTCCACCTGCTCCTTACCACCATGTACCAGCTGCAGCACTCCCGGGGGCGCGCCCGCTTGAAGAAACAGTTCCACCAACCGGTTGGGGGTCATGGGGTCCTGCTCGGAGGGCTTGAGGACAAAGGTATTCCCCGCAGCAATGGCCAGCGGGAACATCCACAGCGGGATCATGGCGGGAAAGTTGAAGGGGGTAATGCCTGCGCATACGCCCAGCGGCTGGGTCCAGGAATGCGTGTCGATGCTGCGCGCCACGTTTTCCACCGTTTCCCCCATCATCAACGAGGCGATGTTAGCGGCCTGTTCGGCGACTTCGATACCGCGCCAGACATCCCCCTTGGCATCCTCGAAGGTCTTGCCGGTTTCCTGACTAAGGATCTCGGCAATCTCTTCCTGATGCTCTTTCAGCAACGCCTGATAACGCAGCATCAACCGTGCCCGCTCAGATACCGGCACTTCCTTCCAGCTTTCAAACGCCGTCTTGGCAGCGGCGATGGCTTGCTCCATTTCGTCTGCCGTGGCAGCAGGGGCCTCACAAAGAATTGCCTGGGTAGCCGGGTTGGTCACCGGGATCCACTCACGGGTCTGACTGGCAACGAACTCGCCGTTGATCAACAGGGGCAGGCGATGGGGCATAACAACTCTCCAGAGGGTATCGGTTCTGGTTCCAGTTGTAGCACAGCCCCAGCCGATGGCAGATAGTCCTTTTTGCCGCCTAATGGACTATATTGCGGTTTATGAGCCTCTCAACATCCTCTTCACACGGTCACGCGGAGCCCTCCAGCTGGCCACTGTCAGAACGCGGTCAGCGGACGGTTATCCCGCCCGCGGTATTGGACAACATTGCCGGGCACCCACTGTGTGCAGGCTGCATGCCCCATGGTGTCGGCTTTTATCCACGCGCACGGGGGCATCGCATGCAGCGACGCATACCCGCGGATGACCTGTTGATCTACTGCATTGCAGGGCAAGGAATCTTGCAGGTGGATGGCCACGAACAATCCATCGACGCTGGCGATCTGGTGTTGTTGCCCAATGGGGTCGCGCATCAATACCAGGCCGACCCGGCCCAACCGTGGAGCATCTACTGGGTGCATCTGGGCGGCCATGATGTAGCACAGTTTTTTGACGAAATTGCCGGTCAGCCCGGTGACTACAAGGTCCATATTGGCGTTCATTCACGACTGGCGGAGACCTTCCAGGCCCTGCTGGTGGCGGCTACCCGGGTTCAACCGGAACACCTGGTGTATGCCGCCAACCTGCTACGCAGCCTGCTGGCCTTTGCCGCCCTGATGCGCCATCAACATCTGGCTCGCCATGCCACGCTGGACGTGACCCGGGTCAACAGTTACCTGCAAACTGCCCTGGATCGGCGCCTGTCGCTGGACGAGTTGGTCGATGCCACCAGCACGCTGTCCCGTTATCACTTTATTCGTGAATACAAACGGCAGACCGGACAAACCCCCATGCAGGCTTTTCAGCGCATCAAGGTCAGCCATGCCTGTTATTTGCTGGATATTACCGAGGAGAGTGTAGTGCAGGTCGCCGCCCGGCTGGGCTATGACGACCCCTATTATTTTTCACGGTTATTCAAGAAACAGATGGGGGTCTCGCCACAACAATATCGGCGCGAGCGGGGGCAGTAACCGGCTTACATCTCCCGGTTCTGCCAGGTAAGCGTCATGATGTCCCGGTGGGTGTCGCACTGAAATACATGGGCGCAACCATAATAGCCAAAGCAGAAGGGCAGGGTATCCGACGAGTCCAGTTGCAGCACAAAGTTCATCGGTTGCTGGCAACAAGGACAACTGGGGTACGCCACCCCTTCCACCCAGTGAGGCCAGCCCAGCAGCTTGTCCCCTGGCCGTGGAGCGGGTCGATGGGCATGCAACAATGCCAGCGTACCCTTCGGATGACGATCATTGACCGCTTCGGTTTCTTCACTGTCCGGATAATCGGTCAGTGCAATCCAGCCTGTCAGAGCTTGTTCGGGAAACGCATTGGGCTGGTTGAATGGCAGAGCCTCAAAGCCCTGGGCCTGGTCTCGTGGGATAACGCGCACCAATGAGGCATCCGAGAAAGGCAAATGTGCCTGGCCAAGCACCTCGCAATCCTCTTCTCCGTTGGTGCAATAAAATACCTGCAGAACGCCATCCCCGAAGGGCGAGGAAGCAGGCAAGTCCCGGGAATCCAGTTGCACCATCAGTTGCATGGGCTCGTGGCAGCAGGCACAGCACGGCCAGCTTTCATCCGGCTTCAGCAGCGGCAGGCCTCCAAACTTGGACATGGCGCCTGGTACCGCCGGGCCCGCCTGGGGACGCCAGGCAGGACGGGAAAAGGAATCCAGTCTGAGTTTGATTTCTTCGGGCAGCATGTCACGTCCTCTTACGTCCGTGCCAGATTGCCTCTGTCGTTACCGGCGGTGCAATGAATCAGTTTCAGAAGGGCGATTTTACCGCCCCAGCGGCGTGCAAATTTTGTCCAGCCCCGAGCACGACCTGCGCAAGGCCGGCTATCCTTTGAACTGCTCCAGCTGCCATTGGGCAAAAGCCTGTTGCGCCAACTCCAGCTGCTCGATCAGGCGCTGTCGCTTGCTTGGGTCAAAGCGGCGGCGGGCCAGTGCTTGCAAGCTCTTCTGCAGTCCGTTGCGGTCCCCACGAGACAACACGTCGAGCCAATGGCCATCACTGTCGGTGACCACCAGCACATCTCGTCCAGCGTGATTGCGCTGGCTGACCTGATACCAGTGCACCAAGGCACGCCCCAGCACCACGTAGGCAAATTGTGGGTCCTTGAGCGGGCCATAGACCGCCTCGCGGAAGCCTCCACTGAGTGGGCCCACTTTGACCTTGTTGAGCTTGTCACTGTAGAAATAGCTGCCCGCCGCGCCCAGCAGCCCGCCCACCAAGGCACCAGTGCCCAGGGAATGCCCAAAGGTGACCGCATCGAGCCCGGCACCGCCCACCGCCCCCGCCCCGAATCCGGCGGCGGCCAATTGCCCCTTGCTGATCCCCCATAACTGGCGGGTTCGCTCGCTGAACAGATCACTTTCGTCTGGCAGGGTCAGATCCGACTCTTCGCGCTGCAGCCGCCTGTGCAGGTAGATATCTTCTACCGCGCGGCGCTGGCGCTGCTCGCGCTCCCGCTGCCAGGCCTGCCAGCGCTGGCGCAGCTGCGGCAACAGGGGGCGACCATCCTGATGCTCCCCCAGCCGGGCCGTTTCCTGATGGCCCAGCATGTCGATGAGAGCATCGGCGATCTGCTCCAGGGCCTGGTGGTCCCGGCCGAACTTCAACGCCTGCAGGTATTCCAGCGCCGCATCCAGGGTTTCGCGCCATTTCGGCGCCAGTTCCCCGAAACTTCGCAGCAGATCAAGGTGTTTTTCGAACGGCGCCCGCACCGCGTCAAAGCGCCGCACAATCTGGAAGTACTGCCCCAGGGCCGCTTCCCAGTCGGCACTGTAGTCGTCACTGCCGATCTGGTTGATCAGCGCCAGACTGGGCCGCCCAGTCCAGCGCAGGATATTCATTTCCGCTTCGTGCTCGCGGTTGTAGGGCACCGACCCATCCACCACGTAGATAATTCCGGCGCCCGCCACAATGGGCCGCAGCAGCTCGCATTCGTCGTGATAACGGGGATCATCGCTGTGCTGGTTCACAAACGCGGCCACGGTATCAGGGCGGTCGGACGCAGACAGGCTGTGCCCCTGCAGCCAGGCCAACAGCTTGCGCGGTCGCTGGAACCCCGGGGTGTCGATCAATTCATAGAGGGTGACGTCATCCACCTTCATGGGATAGCGGTGGCTGTCGCGGGTGGTGCCGGGCTCCATGGCGATGGCAATGGAGTCATTCTGGGCGAGGGTCGCCACCACGCTGGACTTGCCTTTGTTGGGGTGACCCACCACCGCGAAGCGGGGCAGGCTGTCAGCGGCCTTGCCGGTGTCGTTAGCGTCCATGGTCTGCATCAACCGGAGTATTGTCGGATTGGGCCTCAGGGGCACAGAGCAGGAGATGGGAGTCCTGCTGGCGTTCCACAAACCGTTGCCATTGGGCCTGCAAGCCGCGGTCGGTCAACGCCGCCCCCTCTTCATCAGCCAGCGGCACCAATGCCAGCAGGGTGCCTGCAGGCCACTGCTCGCGGGCATCCATAATGAAATCACTGAGTTCACCCGTGGGCGGCTCCCAGCCCCGCGCCACCAGAATCACCGGCTCCCGGCGTTGGCCCGCCTCACGCAGGGCCTCTGCATCCTGCTCGAGCGTGCTGTTGCCTCCGGCCCGTAATTGCCGGGGGCCCGGCCCACGACTCAGGGCACCTACCACGGCACCTGAGCGCATGCCGGCACCGGCCCAGTGAATCAGGGTGCTACTGGCAGGCAAGGGCGACAGGGCCACGGTGGCCTCTGCCGGGGCCCTCGGCGCCTCTTCTTCACCGCGGGTTTCCACCCACGGAGTCTCGAACCGGTACAGCAGGGGGGCATAGCCCGGGTGCCGGGCCAGTGCCCGTCGGGCCTGCCAACGCACCTGCAGACCCGCCAGCACCAATAACACCAGTCGAGGCAGCAGCACGTAGCTGAGCCACAGCATCAACACAAAGGGCCACCAGGTGCCCAACAAGGCGGGATCACTGACAGCCCCCTCGCTGTTGAGACGGTAAAACTGGGAGGCGGAAACCAGCGCCTGGCTCGGCACAGCCTCTGGCCATAGCGTCTGCCAGGGTTGGGCCAACAGACTGACCAGAGCGTGATAGCCCTCGGCAGAGGTCTGCAAGGTAGTACTCCAGCCAAAGGCCAGATCCTGTACCACCACCATGACCAGCAAGGCCAGCAAACCACTGATAGCAAACAGCAGCCCACCGGTATGGGCGATACGGGCAGACAGGGCAGGGCGCAGCGAGGCCAGCGGGTCGTCATCCGCCTGGGCACCGAACAGGCCGCGCCAGGGTTGCCAGCCCAGCCAGGCCTGCACACTGGTCAGCACCGCCAGCAGGCATTGCAGGGCGACCAGCGCCATCAGCAGGGTCAGGTTGATCTGACGGCCACCGTCGTACACCAGCAATCCCAGCATGAAGGCGGCCCCTAGCACCGCGCCAAGACCAGCAAACACCCAACGGGCCTGCCGCCAGCGACGCAGGCGCACATCGGGGCCCGAATCACGGCGCTGGTCATTGAGCGCATGGAGGGCCTGCAACCAGGCCGGCACCGAGAGAGGCTTGCCCTGCTCCTGTTGCTGCTGGGCAAAGCGTCGGTCACGACGGTGCAGAAACGCCTGATCCTGTTTCTGATCACGCCGGTACTGGTCATCAAAATCCAGCAACCGGGTCAGGGCTCGGCTCAATCGCTCCCCCGCTTACTGGGCGCTGGCGGGCGGGTTCTGTTGCGGCGCCGGACGCGGCATTTCCGGGTTCTGTTTCGGCGAGGTGTATTTCACCGCGTCCTGACCGCAAGCCATGCAGGCGTTGCCAAACTCCCCCAGAATGCCGCCGTTTTCATCATAGCCATAGGCCGGACGGTAATCCTGGGTGCACTGCTGCGGCGGATCTTCCGGACAGCTTTCCGTATCGGAGGGCAGCCCCATGGGGTAATCCGTGTCGTATTTGTGGGTACAGCCCGCCATCAACAACACAAGGGCAGGCAAGGCCAGTGCAGCAGCTTTCATCAAAGCATCTCCTGAATTCATGAGCGTTCTGCCCCAAGCATAGTCAAAGCTGACGGCAGACGCATGTATGATGAACCGGATTTCTCGACTATTTTTCCCTTTCTGTCCGTTGTGGAGTTTTCATGAACGCCTCCTCCCCTCTCGACTGGCGCACCCTGCCTGCGGCCATCTGGCGCGGGCGCACCGCGTCACTGCGCCCGGTGCAACATCCCGACCCGGTACGACTGGATGATCTGCTCGGCATCGACGAACAAAAGCGAAAGATTATCCAGAACACCGAGCGCTTTCTGGCCGGCCAACCCTGCAACCATGTGTTGCTGTGGGGCAGCCGCGGAACCGGCAAGTCGTCCATCGTCAAGGCCCTGCTCAATGCGTATGCCCCTCGTGGCCTGCGCGTGATCGAGGTAGACAAGGATGACCTGCACGACTTGCCGGAAATCGTCGATGACATTCGCGATCGAAGCCAGCGGTTCATCATTTATTGCGACGATCTGTCGTTCGAAGACGGCGAGAACCAATACAAACATTTGAAAAGCGTACTGGAAGGGTCACTGGAACTGCCGCCGGAAAATGTCCGTATTTACGCCACCAGCAACCGCCGACATCTGTTGCCGGAATACATGAAAGACAATGCGCAATCACAGGTGGTGGGGCGGGAAATACACCACGGTGATGCCGTGGAAGAAAAGATTTCCCTGGCGGACCGTTTTGGGCTGGGGCTGAGCTTTTATCCAATCAGCGAGCCACAATTTTTCGAGATTGTGGATCACCTGTTCGGTGAGATTGAAGACCGCGAACAGCTCCACATTCGTGCGCGGCGCTTTTCCATTGAAAAGGGTGTGCGCTCAGGGCGCACCGCACGGCAGTTTTATAATCAGTTTGTGGGGGAATTTTAAGAGCAGCTGCGAGCTATGAGCTTTGAGCTATGAGGAAGCCCCTGCTTTGATGAAGCCGCTTTTCCGGGCTTTTCACTCGAAGCTGTTAGCTCATAGCTCATATCTCGTAGCTAGATGTGATTTGCCGTCGCGTCGCAGATCGCATCCAGGGCCGCTTTCGCCGCGGGGATCACGCCACCCATGGTGAAAAAGCCGTGGACCAGCCCGGGGAAATCCAGACTGCTGACGGACACACCGGCCTCACGCAGTTTTTCCCCATAGGCCAACCCTTCATCGCGCAGCGGGTCGGTGGCAGTAATCAGCAACGTCGCCGGTTGACCGGCCAGATCCGGGTTACGCAGGGGCGACACGCGGTAATCCTCGACCAGCGTTTCATCCTGTATGAAGTGGCTACGAAACCAGGTCAGCAACGGTAAGTCCAGACCAAAGCCCTGCCCCAGGTTCTGAATCGAGGGATGCGCCAGAGCACCATCGGTAGTGGGATACACCAGCACTTGCAAGGCCGGCACCGGCAGCCCGGCCAATGCCGCCTGCTGGGATACGACGGCACTGAGATTGCCCCCCGCGCTGTCACCCATTACCGCCAATCGGGCCGGGTCCAAGCCCAGCTCGGCCGTGTTGGCCAGCAACCATTGCCAGGCGGCGAGGCAATCGTCAGCCGCTACCGGTGACGGATGTTCCGGCGCCAACCGGTAGTCGACACTCAGCACCACGGCACCGGTGCGCTCTGCGATGTAGCGGCACACCCGGTCGTAGTCTTCCACGCTACCAACAGTGAACCCGCCGCCGTGGAAGAACAGGATGGCCGGCGCCAAGCGGGGCGCCTGAGCCGGCCGATAACGCCGCACCAGCAAGCTGTGTCCCTGCGCCCCCGGTACCTGGTGATCCACCACCACCGGCAAGGGCCGCTCCGCCACATCAAGCAGCTCAATGACCTGACGGTACAGCGCGCGCGCCTGACCTACTGTGCCACTGTTGAGGGTGGGTTTGGCACTGCTCAAGGCCAGCAAAAAACGGATACGCGAATCCAGATGAGAGCGCCCGAGAGTCTCCAGCCCGGCAGACAACCGATCCAGCACCGGCCCCGGCAGGGCCATCAGGGCCTTCAGGGCAGCGCGCTCAAATACTGCGGAATTCATGATGTCTCCTTGGTCATGTTCAGCGGTGTCAGAAATACCACTCCAGCCCACCTTCGATGGCTTTTACGGTGACCGGATCTTCATAGGTGTATTGCATGTATTGCAGACTCAGCCCCAGATTGAATTCAGTGCGAATGCCGACCCCGGCACCAAAAGCAAAACTGAAATAATCACGACGGGACACCTCATTGCTGCATTGCGCCCCCTGGCACGTCACCGTATCGGTCTTAACCCGCACAGCGGCACCGCCAGCAAAGGCTTGGGCATAGAGGGAATCCACCATAGGCAGGGCCACTGGCGGCTTGAACGGCAACCGGAAAGTGCCCAGCAAGGCGCCGACATGATCCAGTGAATAATCCACCTTGTCTGCCGTGCCTTCCGTGCGGAACGTATCGCCGGACGGTGCTGCGCCAACACGAAGCTCGACCCCCCAGTTAGGGTCCATCATGCCACCCAGGCGCAGGTTCACACCGGTGGGCGTCATGGTGTCATCGATCTTGTCTTCCTCGACCGTGAAGTGCCCCAGGTTACCCGCAATGTAGCCATAACGCTGGTCCTGATAGTGAGCCACAGTGTCGGCCCACAGCGGAGCACTGAACAACAACCCCAAAAGCATCCAGTAACGCATGCGAGATCTTCCTTTTGTTATTGTTTGAGTACGCAATGGTTGCCTGTTATACCATTGCCGGAAGGCAGTGTCTGTTCCCAGGAAGTCGCCATGTCCGTTTATACTCCGCTCTCCCGACAACAAATGTCCGCGCTGCTGGTCGACTACGGCTTCCAGCTGGTGGACTTTCGTGGCGCCAGCCATGGCATTGAGAACAGCACTTTTCTGATTGAGGCCCGTGACCCGCAGGGTCAACCCAGCCCGCTGGTGCTGACCGTATTCGAGACGCTGGAGCCAGACGCGCTCACCCCCTACCTGGAGCTGCTCGCACAACTGGCCGACCATGAGCACCTGCCGGTCCCCGCCCCCCTGCCCGCCCCTGACGGACAATGGCAATGCCGGGTCGCCAATAAAGCCGCTGTCTTGATGCCGCGCCTGCCCGGCGACCATGATTTTGCCGTTGATGCCCACCGCTGCCGCCAGGTCGGAGCGCTGCTGGCCCGCTTGCATCAATGTCCGGTGAACACCCTGGCGCCACTGCCCGGCGAGCGCGAACGGCTGGCTGGACTGACAGAACAACTCCGCCACCTGCCCGATCAATGGCAGAACGCCGCCCGCGAGTGTCTGACGAGCTGGCAGGCAACCCCTGCCGGCCAAACCCTGATCCATGGAGACCTGTTCCGCGACAACCTGCTGTGGCAGGACGGCCAGATAAGCGCGCTACTGGATTTCTACAACGCGTGTCTGGACCACCCGGAATATGACCTGGCGGTAACGCTCAACGATTGGTGTGTGGACGAGGCAGGCAAACCTGTGGCGGCACGGCAAACCGCCTTGCTCGACGCCTACCGGGAGCAGGGCGGAACCGTTGATGACGCCCGCCTGACCCTGGCCCTGCAAGTGGCGGCCTTGCGCTTCTGGCTGTCACGACTGGCCGGACCGGTAGCGGAACAGAGTGAAGGGCAGGGCAGCAAGGACCCGGCGGAGTTTGCACGGATTTTTGCCTGGCGGACGCAAGGTCTCGATTGATTCTGCCTTCATCGAAGGCGCATCGCTTGCCGACTCTCCCTCCCGGTCAGGTCAGCGTGTCCCCGCCAGAATCATGTGATTCAGGTGAGCCAGATAATCCTGCTCCTGCCACAGCCAGTCATAGTCCGGTGAGGCCAGCGAGGTGGGGGTCATGGCTTCAACGCCCTGGGTCAGGGCATTGACCACCATCATTTCGTGCAGATCCGCCCAGCCCGTCGGCATGCTGCGCAGCCCCCTTGGCTGACGGACAAAGCCGTTCCCCAATACCGGGCTAAGCCGCCGCAGACGGGTAAAGGCCATTCGCCGCTGCAATTGGTCTTCCAGCCGCCGCTGCCAGTGGTTGCCTGCCGCATCCAGCAGCACCTGTTTCACCGGGCTCGCCAGACGCCCCAACAGCCCGGACATGGGCATGGCCTCACCACTGGCAAGCCGATAGCGCGGGTCATCATCCAGCCACAGGCTGAAATCGAGAAAATCCAGCTCGCTGGTATCAAGCTGACGCAGCTGCTCGCTGAGCGCGGTGGTGGTGCTGAGCCCCACCGGCACAGAGGGAAACAGGGCATGCAACGCCCGTGGCACATCCAGCAGATACGCCTCCAATCGCTCGGCAGCGGTGGGCGACCAACGAGACGGCAAGCCACGCTCCGGCGAACGATTGAATACCCGGCGAGTCACGCCGTGGGCCGCCGGCAGAGACGGGAACTGATAGCAGAAATCCACCCCTGCCACGTCGTCCAGATAACCCCATTCCTGAATCAGCGAGAGGGTATCGCTCCACACCGCCACATAATCTTCCGGGCGGCGGACAAAGGAACGGCGGGCACGGCTGTCATTAATGAAGTGGCTGCTGAACCAGAGTTTCATGCCCCGCTCATGGGTGGACTGCATCAGCTGCTGCAAGGCATGGCGAACCTTCACTTCCACCGGCGGACCCGAATTCGGCATCAATTCGCAGCGATCCAGATGGATGCCATTTTCCGGGGTTGCGATCAGGTGGGGGCAGGGGTCCACGCGCAACGCGTTGAACCCGCGCAGCTGGGTGTCGTCGAGCACACGCTCCAACGAGGCAAAGGCACCGTCGCGCAAGTCGCGGTGCAACAGCCAGGACAAATCCCAGCATGCCATTGCCAACGGTTGAACCATGTGTATCCCTCGTAGAAAGCGAACCAGCATACCGGTTTCCGAACCGGCCTCAATGGCTGAGCTTCCTGTTATCGGCGAAATGACCCACCTTGACATCCCGGACCGGGAAAACATTCCCCTTTCAGGGGGTGGCAGCTATGATTCCGGACATGAAAAGACTAATAACAAGTTTGCTGCTGGCACCAGGCCTGAGCCTGGCCGCAGAACAATTGCCCGATACGGCGCCGCCTGATGATCAGGCCCCGCAAACCCGCGAGTCCGGCCCGGCGACCCCGCTCAATGGCGAGGAGCTGGAGTCGCTGTACCTGCAATCTCCGGTGGAGCTGGACACCAGCGATGAAAGTCAGGGGCTCAACGCCATGAGCAACGAGGCACGTTTTCTGGAAAACGAGCAACAGGAAATGCGTCAGCGGCAAGCGGAAACGGCACGGCCACCTGCCCCCCCGCCCAGTGACACACCCCCACCGCCACCGCCAACACTGATCCCGATCCGGGATTTGTAAGCGCGCTCTGCAGGGTTACCCCCCCGACTGAGCGCCCCGCTCAGGGACCAGCTTGCAGGCAACGCTGAAAACCGTCAGCCAGGGTGTTGAGCCAGGGGAGGTAGTTGAGCGACGGCTGGTCTCGCCCCAGGGGATCCAGCGCCACCGCCTTACACTCCGGGCAGAGCCTGTGCAGCATGGCGGCACGGGCTTCCGGCTCCACGATCATGCAGTGCAGCTTACGGTCACGGATCTCCTGGGCCAGCGCCACAAAGCGGCGGCTGCCAGGCCCCGCATCCAGCTGCTGACTCACCTGCAACGGCTCGGCCAGCCCCACTACCGCGCTGAAATACCCCCAAGGCTGGTGATAACTCAGCCAGTCCGTAGACGCATAGGGCCCCAGTTGCTCACGGAGCTGCCCCAACGTCAGCTCAGCCTGCTGCCGCCATAGCCCAGGCTGCCCCTGCTGCAATCCTTCGGGCATGACGCTGGCCACCGCTTCCGCCAGCAACTGCATGTTCTTTATCGACAACCACAGATGCGGGTCCAGATTGGCATTGTGATGCGCGCCATTCTCATCGTGGTGGTCATGATCATCATGGCCATGCCCATGATCAGCGTGCCCACCTTCCCGACGCTCCACGTTCGCCAGCTCCAGTAGCGCCACCGACACCCTGTCGCGACGCGCCACCAGCGGCGCCTCCACACCGGCACCCACCCAGACCAGCAAATCCGCGTCACGCACTTGCATGACCTGGCGCGGAGACAACGCCAGCTGATGCGGGTTCTGGTTGGCCTGCAAGAGAGTGACCACCTCAACCTCTGGGCCATACAGACTGCGCAGCAGCTTGGCCAGCGGCTCCACACTGGCCACGATGGTCTGGCTCCAGGCGGGGGAGCAAGTCAGGAGCAGGATGGTCAGCCAGAAATGGCGCATGAAGTTCCTCAAATTCAAATGATGTTGGCAGGTGCAAGCTACAAGGCGCGGGCACCATTCGCAGTCATCCGTCTGGGCCTTCTACCGCGCCACACCCCTCTTGAGCCGAAACGCGGCGACAACAAGGCCACTCGCACAGACTTTCCCGCGCCTTGTAGCTTGAAGCTTGCAGCTTGTCGCTCGCCCTTCAGTGCAGACGAAAGGCGGGCAGTATATCATTGCGCCTTTGTTCTTCGGGCAGGTTTCTCATGACGGAACCACTGGTCAAGGTTGAGTCGGTCTCAGTCACGCTGGGTAGCACCTCGGTGCTGTCGGAGGTAAGCCTGAATCTGGCACCCGGACGCATTACCACCCTGATTGGTCCCAATGGGGCCGGCAAGAGCACACTTGCCCGTCTGGTACTGGGGTTGGTGAAAGCGGACACCGGTAGCGTGACCCGCCGCCGGGGACTGCGCGTTGGTTACATGCCCCAACACCTGAAGATTGATGACAGCCTGCCACTCACCGTGGACCGTTTTCTGTGGCTCGCCGCCAGTGGCCCCACCGCAGCGCGACGGGCGGCACTGGAGAGCGCCGGGGTAGCCCATCTGCGCCGCCGCGCCGTTCAGAAATTGTCCGGTGGCGAAATGCAACGAGTGTTGCTGGCCCGCGCGCTGCTGCGCAAACCAGACCTGCTGGTTCTGGACGAACCCGCCCAAGGCGTCGATGTGGCTGGCCAGAACGCGCTCTACGGACTCCTCAAGGATGTTCGGGACCAGCTAGGCTGTGCCATTCTGCTGATTTCCCACGACCTGCATCTGGTCATGGCCGCCACGGACGAAGTGATCTGTCTGCAGCGGCATGTCTGCTGCTCAGGCAGTCCGGAGTCAGTCAGCCGTGACCCGGCTTACCACGAGCTGTTCGGCCCCGCTGCCGGCACCCCGAATCTGGCGCTCTACACCCATGATCATGACCACGACCATGATCTGCACGGCAATGCGCACCACCATCACCACGACCACGAAGGCCCCTGCACCCATGATTGAACTGCTGCTGCCACCTCTGCTCGCCGGGCTGGCCGTGGCGCTGGTCTCCGGGCCTATGGGCGCCTTTGTGGTGTGGCGACGCATGGCGTTTTTTGGCGACACTCTTGCCCACGGTGCCTTGCTGGGGGCCGCCCTGGGGCTGGCGCTGGATATCAGCCTCTATGTGGCCGTGGTGGCCATGTGCCTGGGGCTGGCGGCCGCGCTGACGGCACTGCAGCACCAGCGCCAGCTGGCCAGCGACACCCTGCTTGGTATCGTGGCCCATACCACCCTGGCACTGGGGGTAATTGCCATCAGCCTGCAAACCGGCATCCAGGTAGACCTGTTTGCCTACCTGTTCGGTGATCTGTTAGCCGTAGGCTGGCAGGAAGTGATCGGACTGTGGGCCGGTGCACTGGTCATTCTGGCCATGATGCTGTGGCAATGGCGAGCCCTGTTGAGCATCACCGTGAACGAGGAGCTGGCCCAGGTTGAAGGGGTAGCGGTACAACGCACCCGTCTGTTGCTGATGCTGCTACTGGCACTGCTGATTGCCGGCGCCATTCGTACCGTGGGGGTGCTGTTGATTACCTCGCTGTTGGTCATCCCCGCCGCCAGCGCCCGGCGTCTGACGCACACGCCTGCCCAAATGGCGATCGCCGCCAGCGTCCTCGGCACCCTGTCTGTGCTCGCCGGGCTGACGGTGAGCTGGTTTGCCAATACGCCCGTGGGGCCGTCAATCGTGGTCGCCGCCAGTGGCTTGTTTATGCTGACGCTGTTGCGCAAAACCTAGTAGGAGCGTCGCTGGCGGCGCGATTCCAGACCAGGATCAAAAACGTTTCCACCGCAGAGATCACGGAGACCACTGAGGAAAGCCATTGTTTTGACTCAGTGAACGCTATGTCCTCTGTGGTAAATCTGCCTTTAACAACGCAGGCGATCGCGCCGCCACCGAGCGTAGCGAATAACCGACGCTCCTGCGGCGGGGCATTTTGCCGGAGCATGAATGAGTCTGTCGCTTAACCAACGCATCTGGATGCTGGCCTGGCCATTGCTGCTGTCGAACCTGACCGCACCGCTGCTCGGGCTGGTCGACACAGCGGTGGTCGGCCATCTGGAACACCCTCGCTATCTGGCCGCGGTGGCGCTGGGCGGCAATTTCTTCATGTTCCTGTACTTCTCGTTCAATTTCCTGCGCATGGGGACCACCGGTTTTGCGTCCCAGGCCCGTGGCGGGGGCCGGGACACCCGCGTGGTGCTGTTACGCGGGCTGGTGCTGTCCTGCGCACTGGGGCTCGCCCTGATTGCCCTGAGCCCCCTGCTACGCGAGGCCGGCCTGTGGCTGTTGGGCGGCAGTGACGAGGTGCAAGGCCTGGCGCGCGATTACATCGATATCCGTATTCTGGGTGCCCCTGCAGCACTGGCCAATTTCGCCCTGATCGGCTTTGCCATCGGCACCCATAACACCCGGGTACCACTGAAAATGACCGTGCTGATGCACAGCACCAATGCCCTGCTGGATGTGCTGCTGGTACAGGTGTGGCACTGGGATGTGCGCGGGGTTGCCACGGCCAGCGCCATCGCCGAGTACGTGGGCCTGATTGGCGGGCTATTCTGGCTACGTCATGCATTGCGTTCGCCATCGCAGCCCGAACCGGTATGGCGGCTCAGTGCGCTGCTGGCGTTGATGAGTGTGAACCGCGATATCTTCATTCGCAGCCTGGCGCTGCTGACGGCCTTCTTTTTCTTTACCGCGCAAGGCGCCCGATTGGGGGATACGGTACTGGCCGCCAACGCCGTCTTGATCACCTTTCTGCTGATCCTCAGCAACCTGCTGGACGGCTTCGCCAATGCCGCCGAGGCGCTGGTGGGGGAAGCACAGGGCAAAGGAGATCACGCCGGATTTCGTGAGGCCGTGAGCGCCACCGGGCGCTGGACCATCGGCTGCGCGGCCCTGGGCTTGGCGAGCTTTGCGTTGGGCGGCGCCCCTCTGATTGAGTTGCTGACCGACCTGCCCGGGATCCGTGATACGGCCACGGCATATCTGCCGTGGGTGTTGCTGTTGCCACTGACTGCCAGCGCCGGCTTCTGGCTGGACGGCATCTTCGTCGGTGCTACCTGGGGCGCCGCCATGCGCAATACCATGCTGGTCTCGGTGGCCCTCTTTTTCGCCATCTGGGCGCTGACCCAGCCCTGGGAAAACCATGGCCTGTGGCTCACCATGAACGCCTTCATGGCCGCCAGGGGGATGTGTATGGGCTGGGTGCTGTGGCGTAACCACCGCTAGCCGGCGGCTACATCCTTGCTGGCAGATTTGTTCAGGTACATACGCCGGTCGGCAGACTTGAGCAGGGCATCGGCATCTTCGAAATGATCGGGCCCGGTCTGCACTACTCCCATGCTGATACTCACTTCCGGCAACCGCTCCGCCAGCAACCGCCGAATCCGCTGGCAATAGGCGGCCTCCGCCTGCTCCTCGGTGCTGTTGGCCAGCAGCACACAGAACTCATCACCACCATAACGAACACAGGTGTCCTCGCCCCGTGCCGTTTCCAGCAAGACCTTGCCCAGCTCCGCCAGCACGCGGTCCCCATAGGCGTGGCCGCGGCGATCGTTAAGCCCCTTGAAGTCATCGACATCCACAAATATCAACGAAACCGGCTCGCTGCGCCGCTGCGCCGCCTTGACGGTCCGCTGCAGGGCTTCATTCAGATAACGGCGTGTTGTCAGCCCGGTCAGTGCATCAGTACGCAACTGACCATTGCGCATGGCAACCGTTTCCTCCAAGGCCCTGGCATATTCTTCCGTGCGGTTTTTCACTGCCTCGATTTCAGAAACCAGGCTGAGAATATAGGTTTCAAACACCAGGGTGACGTCAAAATAGATCAGCTTGTCCAGTGCCACCAATGCCCGCTGCAGCTCGAGCCCAGACTCCATGGCGTCATTAAGATTCTGCACCAGCAACCGGTGTAACAGATATACCGCTGACAGATAGAATTTGGGTTCCACACCAATGCGCTTGTGGACCAGTCCTATCCTCAAGCGGTTATTGGTGTATTCAAGGTCATAAGCGCCGGAAAAGAGATCCATGATATAACGACGCTGGGCCGTTTCCAGACGCTCAAGGGTGTCAGAATCCCCAATCAGTGATGCAATATCCGGATTGCTGGTCTGAATGCCGTAGAAGGTTTCAACAATGTCATCCAGACGGCGTTCGATATGATCCCGGCAACGGAGCAGCGCGACCACATCCTGATCATCAAACTCCAGCAGCCGCTTTCGTGCACCGATATCCATCTCGGTGATACGCATCTGTTCCAGAAGGGTTTTCATATTGGAATGCATGCACGCTCCCTCGCCCCAAACAGGCCATCCTGGCCCCATACAAACATGACGGTGATGTCAGCATAGTACCCCGTTGTCCGAACATGACCATAGGACCAAGGTGAAACTTGTCCTTAAGGGGCAGAGCTGAGGATGAACAGAGTTCAGAAGCAGTGAGAGACGGGAGAATCGCAGGAACGTAAAGGGGGCAGAAAACAGGGCCAGCGACAGGCCAGCCCTGGGCGGCACTTAGCGCTTGAGCGCGCCATCCTTGTCGAGCTGGCTGGCGACACTCTTGGCGTAACCTTCGGCGCCACTCTTGAGGCTGTAGGGGTTCATGCTGCGCGACTGAGCCTGCCACACCGGCTTTTCCGTTGCCGCACTGTAGAGCTGGGTCTGCAGGTAGTAGTCCGTGGCGTTCTGGTAATAGCCCGGCTGGTAGATGGCGCTATAGCTGTAGCCCACATAGGGGCCATAGCCAAGGTACATCGGCGCAGAGGTCATCGGCATATAGTCCACGGTGGGGGGAACATACTCATCCCGCTCCTGGGTTTTCAGCAGGCTGACCACCATCACCCCGTCGGCACCGCTTTCCTTGACGGCCGCTTCCACCTGCTGGCGGAAGTCACTGGCTTGCTGGCGCTCACCCGCCAGCGTCTCTGTGGAAAGACTGGTTTCGATGGCGCGCTTCTTCAGGCTTTTGCGCACCTGCTGCTCCACGGCAGCCGAGGTCACCGCGGTATCTGCCAGCACCACCACATACAGGTGCTCAAACGCCGGGCGCGGTTCGCCGGTTCGGGTCTGCCAGGTGGATTGCGTTTCGGTGGTGGTGGCACAGGCTGCCAGCATCAGTACGGCAACGGCAACAAATACGTGTTTAACCATCTGCATGGTGAGTCCTTCGTTATGCAAGGGAGTGCCTGACAGGGTAATGGGGCAGCGGCGACGGGCCAAGCAGATTTACACTTTGTCCTGGATCTGGCACTTGGAAGGATAGGGAAGTGATACTCCGGAGCCTCTACGAAGAGAGCGCACCGGGTCCACTGAAGGGGCACAGAGGGCGTTCTTTACACCCTCTCAGGGAATTCACGAAAGCCTTATTTCTTGCCACCAGGCATGATGAACTTCATCAACGTCATGAACCACATCAGCTGACCCGGATCGCCTTCGATCTTGATATCACCGGACTGCATGCCTTCCATGAACGCCATCTGGTTCTTGCCGGCCTTTTGCAGGGTATCGAAGGCGTAGCCCGCATCCTTGAAGTTCAGGGTCACAGTGGGTGCCGGGTGAATCCCCCCTTTGGCCTCGACCTTGCCCGGGGTGAATTGGAACCAGCGCGCCGGCTTACCGTTGAAGGTCCGCCATTGCATGATGACATTGCGGTTTTCCAGCTGCTTGCGGAAACCTTCGTTACGCCACGCCAACCAGCGCAAACGCCACCCGAGAACCAGCAACACCAATGCAAACTTCATGAAAATTCCTTCTTCAAGGTAAAAGCTTCAAGCCTTAAGCGACAAGCTGCAACACGGTGATGGGCCATGCAAACTGAATACCGCATCTACCGCGCCCGAAACGCGGGAAAGGCCTTGTCGTTTGACCTCCGATCGATCCCGCGCCTTGTAGCTCGCAGCTTGTAGCTTGTGGCGACTAAGGCATCACCGCCGGCAGTTCCTTGTTGAGCTTCATCTTTTCCTTCACCGCATCTCCGGTGAGGGCATAGCCCAGCAGGTTACCGTCCTTGCCGCGGAACAGGGCCTGGACCGTGTTGCCATCGGCTTCCACTTCCCAGTCGCCTTCGCTGCCTTCCGGAGCCGGGCACACCACCACCGGGCAGGCCGGGGTCTTGATGGTGACAGGCATCACGCCGTAGCTGACATCGGTGGGCTCACCGGCCAGAGTCTTGGCCAGAGCCCGGGCCGACGCCATCAGCGGCAGCACGTAGGGCAGCACATGGCCTTCCACTTCGGCACAGTCGCCCAGGGCAAAAATATCCTCGGCACTGGTGCGCAGCCCCTTGTCGGTGAGGATGCCACGGTTGGTGTTCAGGACCGCTTCCTTGGCCATGCCGATACGCGGGCGCAGGCCGATGGCAGACAGCACCACATCGGATTCCAGCTTGCTGCCATCAGACAGCTCGGTCACCAGCTTGCCACCGTCACCGTGGTGCACCGCCTTGGCCAGCGGGCCAAAGTGGAACTGCACACCCAGATCCTGCAGGCCGCGACCAACCGCTTCAGAAGCGGCTTCCGGCAGCAGCAAGGGCAGGCAGCGGCCCATCGGCTCAACCAGCTGTACCTGGAACCCACCGTTGGACAGGTCGTTGGCAAATTCACAGCCGATCAAACCACCCCCGAGAATGGTGATTGTCTTCTTGCCCTCAATGGCCGCACGGAATTTGGCGTAGTCCATCAGGTCGTTGACGGAGAACACCTCGCCAACCGCGTTGCCTTCCAGAGGCGGAGTCCAGGTATCGGCACCCAGCGCCAGCACCAGCTTGCTGTAATCCAGGTGGTCATCGGGCAACAGCACACGCTTCTTCTGCGGATCGATTCCGGCCACATGGACACCGGTGCGCACATCCACATTGAACTGCTCGGCCACCTTTTCCGGTGTCGCCATGCACAGGTCATCGGCGGTCTTTTCCTTGGTAAAACCGGCGGACAGCATGGGCTTGGAATAGTTACGGCCGTCGTCTGCAGTGAGCATGACGATGGGCGTTTCCTTATCCAGCTTGCGGAATTCCTTGACGGTATTAAAGCCGGCGAGGCCGGTGCCGATGATGACGATGGGCTGCATGAATGATCCTTTCACTGTTCAATGGACGGGCGGGATGCGCGGGCGCTCAGAATGCACTGATGCCAGAAGAGATCGGGCGGCCCCTGCCGGGGCCAGACCTCAGTGGAATCAGATTTCCACCATCTCGAAGTCTTCCTTGCCCACACCACAGTCCGGGCAAACCCAGTCTTCCGGCACGTCGTCCCAGGCGGTACCCGGGGCAATACCTTCGTCCGGCAGACCTTCGGCTTCGTCATAAATGAAACCGCACACTACACATTCCCACTTCTTCATGGTGAACCTCATCGGATTGAAGTAAGCACTCGCTTACTCTGCTACATACAGGGTGTATCTCGGGGGTCGTTAACCTATCGGGGCAGCGCCCAAAAATCAATGACACTGGGCGCTGTCATATTCGGTCGGCCCGGCCGGTTTTCGCCCACCATTGCTGGTGAGCGGTCCCGCTTGCTCTCTGCACAACCATGGGCCATAGTCCGCCGGCCTGAAGCCCGGAAGATGCCATGCTGCCTGCCGCCCTGCATCCTGACAGCCTTTGGCGCCCGCTGGAACAGCTGGTGCTGCCCCCGATAATCCGCGACTGGATGGCGGATCCCGACTCGCTCACTCGCCGGCTATCCCGCTACGGCGCCTTCCGTGTCGTCCCCGGCTTCCATGCCCATGCGGTTCCGCGGGCCGATGAACGGCAACTGCTGGCTCTCCCTGCCCGGCAGGTAGCACTGATTCGCGAAGTCACCCTGATGCTGGATGACACCCCGGTGGTCGCCGCCCGCAGCGTGCTGCCGGTCACCAGCCTGACCGGCGCCAACCGCTCACTGGGGCATATGGGCAGCCGCTCACTGGGGCTTGAGCTGTACAAACGGCCCCTCTGTCAGCGCGACCAGGTATGGGCAAGGCGGGGCTCACCCGATCAGGACCTGCCGCTGTGCTGGGGCCGCCAATCCCGCTTCATCAAGCGTGGTGCACCGCTACTGGTAGCGGAGTATTTCCTGCCGGCGTTGTGGGAGAAGGTGGGGTAGCGCGTTGCCGAACAGCCCCGTACTCGTCTGCCATTAGACTCTCTGGGCCTGTTTCCTCTGCGTCGCGCGGCGCAAACGATACTCGTCTGGCGCCACAACCCGCTCGCGCGTTTCCACTTTGAACTTTCAACTTGCAACTCAACCCCACCCGTCCGGACAATACCTCCACGCCTGACAACCGGATGTCCCATGTTTGCCTTTGTTGAAAACCGCTATCCCGCCCTGTGGCCCTACCTTCAGCTGATGCGCCTGGACCGGCCCATCGGCACCCTGCTGCTGCTGTGGCCGACCCTTTGGGCGGTGTGGATTGCCGGGGCAGGCACCCCGAGCCTGACCACCATCGTGATCTTCTTTCTGGGGGTGGTGATCATGCGCGCGGCAGGCTGCGTGATTAACGATTTTGCCGACCGGGATTTCGACGGCGATGTGGAGCGCACCCAGGGCCGGCCGCTGGCCACTGGCGCCATCAGCAGCAAAAAGGCGCTGGCGCTGTTCGCCGGGCTGGGGCTGCTAGCCTTCGTGCTGGTGCTGTTCCTCAATGAACTGACCTTCTGGCTGTCCTTCGGCGGCCTTGGGCTGGCCGTGCTTTACCCGTTCACCAAACGCTTCACCTTTATGCCGCAGCTGTTTCTGGGGGCCGCCTTCAGCTGGGCCATCCCCATGGCTTTTGCCGCAGAAACCGGCGAGGTCCCGGAAATCGCCTGGCTGCTGTATCTGGCCAACGTGGTATGGACGGTGGCCTACGATACCCAGTACGCCATGTGTGACCGTGAAGACGACCTGAAACTGGGCATCAAGAGCACCGCCATCCTGTTTGGCGATGCAGACCGGCTAATGATCGGTGCCCTCCAGGGCCTGACACTGCTGGCTCTGGTCATGGTCGGCCACCGCCTGGGCTTCAGCTGGCCCTGGTACGCCGGCCTCATCGCTATGGCCACCACCTTCCTCTATCAACACTCTCTGATCCGCTATCGCGAACGCTGGCCCAGCTTCCATGCCTTCCTGAACAATCACTGGAGCGGGGCGTGTGTGTTTGTGGGGTTGTATTTCCAGTACTTTTGAGTGACAGGCTCCAAGCTGCAAGCTACAACGCGGGTCAGGGTTTCAGGTTCTGCCATGCCGTGCCCGCGCTGAAAACGTCAGGCGATGCAAACGCCGGCAATACAAACCGGTTACCTGTTCTTTCCCGCCCTGAATCGCGGCGCCCTGGTCAAATAGGTGGCTCCTCCATAAATCCGCGTTGTCGCTTGTAGCTTGCGGCTTGCATTTCCCCCACATCCGGCTCAACTTGTCATACGCATGTCATAAAAGAGCAATCTAATAGGGCACCAACAAAAGACAGACAGGCGAAGGAAGGAAGCCATGTCCCGTAACCGAATTTTGATTGTTGATGACGAGCCGGCCATTCGTGAAATGGTCGCTGTCGCTCTGGAACTGGCGGATTTCGATGTACTGGAAGCCGAAAATGCCCAGCGCGGCCACGAGATCATTGTCGACGAGCGCCCGGATCTGGTACTGCTGGACTGGATGCTGCCCTCCGTGACCGGTATTGAGCTGGCCCGCCGCCTGAAGCGTGATGAGACCACCAATGAAGTGCCGATCATCATGCTTACCGCCAAGAGTGAAGAAGACAACAAGGTGCAGGGCCTGGATGTAGGCGCCGACGACTACATCACCAAGCCGTTTTCCACTCGCGAGCTGATTTCCCGCATCAAGGCGGTGCTGCGTCGCTCCTCCAGCGCTGCCGCCGAAAAGGCCATCGAAGTGGAAGGATTGTGCCTGGATCCGGTCAGCCACCGCATCAGCGCCAACGACGAGCCGGTGGATATGGGGCCAACCGAATACCGCCTGCTGGAGTTCTTCATGAGCCATCAGGAACGGGCCTACTCTCGCACCCAGCTGCTCGATCAGGTGTGGGGTGCCAATGTGTACGTGGAAGACCGCACCATCGACGTGCATATCCGTCGTTTGCGCAAGGCGCTTGCCCCCTACGGATTTGACCGCTTTATCCAGACCGTTCGCGGTACCGGCTATCGCTTCTCGGTCAAGGCCGCCAAGGCGAGCTGACACCAATAATGTGTTAGGGTGCGTTAGCACTCAGTCTGACCCCACAAGGGCAATCATGAAAGCCAGCCTGGCCAAAGAAGTTAATCGTATTGCCGGCCTGATCGCTCTCGCCGCTCTAGCCGCCTTCGCCGTTGGCCATATCTGGCCACTGCTGGTGGGCCTGGTGGGTTACATCTTCTGGAGCACCCGGCAGCTCTTCGCCCTCTACAGCTGGCTGGTCCGCGATGACCACACCGAACCGCCCGATAGCATCGGCCTGTGGGGCGAGTTCTATACCCGACTCGAGCACCTGTTCCAGAAAGAACGGCGCGCCCAGGAAGACCTGCAAAGCATCATTCACCGGGCCCAGCAATCTGTGAACGCCCTGGAAGAAGTGGTGATCCTGATTGACCAACATGGCTACCTGGAATACTGGAATGCCGCCGCAGAGCGTTACATGGGCTTCAACGCCAGCCAGGATTTGGGGCAGCCACTGACCAATCTGATCCGCCACCCCAGATTTACCGAGTACCTTCACCTTGCTGATTTCCGTGAGCCTCTGGAAATTCCGTCGCCGGTAAACGACAACCGTATTCTGCAATTCAGGGTGACGGAGTTCGGCGTCGGCGAACAGCTTCTCATGGCACGTGATGTCACTCGGCTCCATCACCTTGAACAGATGCGCAAGGACTTCGTTGCCAATGTCAGTCATGAGTTGAAAACGCCACTGACTGTTCTTAAAGGCTATCTGGAAACCCTGCTCGACACCGTGCCCGAAGAACAAAACCGGTTACGCCGTGCGTTATCGCAAATGGAAAGCCAGTCCGATCGCATGGAAGCCTTGGTCACGGATTTGCTGCTGCTGTCGAGACTGGAAAACACCGATGCCGATAACGATCGTCAGGCCGTCGCGGTGCATGGCATGCTGAATCGCATGCGCGAAAACGCCCTGGCATTAAGCGCCGATAAAAAGCACCAGATTGAACTGGATGTCCCCACTGAGGCCCGGCTGGTCGCTAACCCGGCCGAACTGGAAAGCGCCTTTGGCAACCTGATCACCAATGCCGTGAAATACACCCCCTCGGGCGGGCTGATCCAGATTCGCTGGTGGCAGGACGAAAAAGGCGCCCACCTGTCTGTTACCGACAACGGGCTGGGTATCGACCCCGCGCATATCCCCCGGCTAACGGAACGCTTTTATCGTCCCGACAACAGCCGGGTTACCCAGACCGGCGGCACCGGCCTGGGCCTTGCTATTGTCAAACACGTGATGATTCGCCATAACGGTAAACTCGACATCGAAAGCGAGCTCGGCAAAGGCAGCACCTTCACCTGTCATTTTCCAACGGAAAGGCTGGTAAACCGGCCCACTGCGGTAGCAGGATAACGCCGTTGCCTTCTGCCTCATCTGCCGCCGCAACATCGACAAAACAAAAGACGCCAGCAGGGAACAAGATGAAAAAAATCTGCGTTTATTGCGCATCCAGCACCGGTAACGATCCTGCTTTTGGCGCTGCAGCGCAAAGACTCGCCGAGGCACTGGTCAACCACGATCTGGGGCTGGTCTATGGTGGTGCCAGCGTCGGCATCATGGGCGCCCTGGCCAACGCAGTCATGCAGAAAGGCGGCGAGGTGACAGGCATCATCCCCCACGCCCTGTTACGCCGCGAAATTGGCAATCATCATCTGACAGAATTGCAAATCGTTGACTCCATGCACGAACGCAAAGCGGCGATGGCGGATCAAGCCGATGCTTTTATTGCTTTACCCGGAGGCATGGGCACACTGGAAGAACTGTTTGAAATTCTCACCTGGGCGCAACTCGGCTTTCATCACAAGCCGGTTGGCCTGCTGAACGTCAATGGTTACTACGATCACCTGGTGGCATTCCTTGCCCACAGTGTCGACAAGGGCCTGCTCAAGCCAGAGCACCGGGAGCTACTACTGGTCGACGACAATGCGGACGCTCTACTGGAACGCTTTGTTGACTGGAAATCTCCCCCATTGGAAGCCTGGCTGGAGGCAAGTCATCAGCTGTAAGAACCTTTAGCGAGCCCTGACCATGCTTAGGGTAGTGGCCACCCCAAATAACAGCGTGCTGTCCAAATCGCAAAATATAAAAACTCGTTAAAGCACTAACTGTTCCACGGAAGTGTCAACACATAAGCGTCAATCTGGTACCACATTCATTACGGTGAGGATGTTCTCATGCTTGGATGGGCACTGACGTTTTTTATTGTTGCCATTATCGCTGGCGTACTCGGGTTTGGAGGCATTGCCTCTGGCGCCGCCTCTATCGCGAAAATTATCTTTTTCCTTTTCCTGATACTGCTGGTGATCAGCCTGGTCGCCAACGCCTTGCGGGGTCGAGGCCCCAAAGTCTGACGGCTCACGAAAAATGGGCTGACCATGCCTGCAACGCCACCAACTGATCGGCGATCAGGGATTGTGTCTTGTCGTCGATCAGGTTGCCTTGCTCGTCACATTTTTCGTGTGCGCTCGAGACAAAGACTTCGGGCTTGTTAAGCAGGTAGGCATCCAACCCCACCAGTATCTGCCGCAGATGGTATTGGCTTCGGCTGCTACCCATTCCGCCCATGGACGCCCCCATGATAGCGGCGGGTTTACCCGCGAAGACTTTGCCCGGCACCCGGGACAGCCAGTCCAGCGTATTCTTCAACACGCCGGGAACGGAGTAATTATATTCCGGTGTGGCAATCAGCAGGGCATCGGCCTTCTGCAGTTTTTCTGCCAGCGCCAACACTTCGGCAGGGCGTTCCTTGTCATTATCGACATCGCCGTTGTACAAGGGGATGCTAGAGATATCGACGATCTCGATATCCATACCTTTCGGGGCACAATCAACGGCAGCACGCACCAGGCCTTGATTGAAAGATTGCTGTCTGAGACTGCCTGCAATGGCGATAACTTTCATGGCTGACATTCCTTTGAACGCGAGAAAGTGAATGGGTTGATGCTCTTTGACAAACCTTGAGGAGTCAACCCGATTTCCGTGAAGATTCAGCATGGGATGGCCGTCGTTTATCCCGTGCCTTAACGACGATCCAAGAGGAGAATCCGTATGGACCTTTTACGCATATTGATTGCCATTCTACTCCCGCCCCTTGGCGTTTTTCTTCAAGAGGGCTTGGGTAAGCATTTCTGGATCAACATTGTCCTGACACTATTAGGCTATATTCCCGGGATCGTTCACGCGGTATGGGTGATTGCATCACGCTAAGGAAACGTGGGTAAGGCCGTTCCCGGTGGCTCGGCACGAGCCTCGCCAGCGGGAAAGCCTTTCCTTTGATGGCTAGAGTTGTGACGGTTCAGCAGTCAGGGTGCCATTGCGATAATCACTCAGGGCCTGGTTGATTTCTTCCTGGGTGTTCATCACAAAGGGGCCGTACTGGGCAATGGGTTCTCCCAAGGGGCGACCTGCCAGTAGCAGCAGCCTTGCACCCTCACGGCCCGCCTCGACCGTGAGTTGATCACCGTCAGTGAGCGTCGCCAGGTGATCCTGCTGTACCGTTTCTCCTGCCACGGTTATCAGGCCTTCAAACACATAGAAAAAGCTGTTGTAGCCCTGAGTGACCGGTACAGTCAGCGCTTCTCCCGGACGCAGTTTCACATCCAGATACAACGGATCGGTGCTACCGCCTTTCATCGGCGCGGTCAGTAATTCACCCGCCACCGTAACTTCACCGGCAATTGCCTTGATCTGCCCACCGCTGGCCAGGTCCAGGCGTGGCATCTCTGTATCGGCCACATCCCGGTACCCTGCCGCGGTCATTTTTTCTGCAGCAGGCAGATTGATCCACAGCTGAAAGCCACGCAACAGACCGTCTTTTTGTTGAGGCATTTCTTCATGAATGATGCCCCGGCCTGCCGTCATCCATTGCACACCACCCTGCGTCAGATCCCCCTCGTTACCAAGGTGATCCCGGTGGCGCATATGTCCTTCCACCAGGTACGTTACCGTTTCAAAACCACGGTGGGGGTGCGGTGGGAAACCGGCAATATAATCATCCGGATTCTCCGAAGAAAAGGCATCCAGCATCAGAAACGGATCCAGACGCACCATGGGGTTATAACCCAGCGCCCGTTTCAGGCGAACCCCTGCGCCATCGGATGTATCCAGTGCGCGAATCGTGTTGAGAAGGGTGCGTTCCATGGGAACCTCCTGTGCAAAGAAGCTACGAGCTATCAGCTTCGAGTTAACATCAAAATCTCTTCCTCATAGCTGATCGCTCACCGCTCACAGCTAGTCGCTGATCTTTCTCTCCCCCAATCGCTCACGGTCATGGGGAGTTTGCCAATCCAGTTGCGGTCCGATGGAGATGATCCCGTGGGGGTTCACCGTCGGATGGCTGCAGAAGTAGTGATGGCGGATGTGCGCCAGGTTCACGGTTTCTTCCACGCCGGGCAGCTGGTAAATATCTTTTAAAAAACCCTGCAAATTCGGGTAATCGCTAATGCGTTTTCGGTCACACTTGAAGTGGGTGACGTATACCGGATCGAATCTCACCAGAGTGGTCCACAAACGAATGTCGGCTTCTGTGAGGGTGTTACCCACCAGATAGCGCTGCTCGCTTAACCTTTGTTCCAGCTCATCAAGCCTGTCGAACAGCGTCGTGACAGCTTCGTCATAGGCGTCTTGACTGGTGGCAAAACCACTCTTGTACACGCCATTATTCACATCGTGATACACGCGCTCGTTAATGGCATCGATGTCGGCCTGGAGTGCATCCGGATAGTAATTCCCCGGCGTGGCACCCAATGCATCAAAGCTGCTGTTGAGCATGCGAATAATGTCTGCAGACTCATTGCTGACAATCGTTTCGCGTTGCGTATCCCACAACACGGGCACTGTGACACGGCCGCTGTAGCGATCATCGGCTTTCAAGTAAAGCTCATACAGTTTGCTGAAGCCGTGCAACGCATCGCCAGTCGCACCGGCAAAGTCATCGCGCAACTCCCAACCGTTTTCCAGCATGTGGGGGTGGACCACCGAGACACCGATGTGGTCTTGCAACCCTTTCAGTGCACGCACGACCAGGGTGCGATGCGCCCAGGGACAGGCATAGGACACATACAGGTGGTAACGCCCACTTTCCGCCGGGAAACTCTTGTCCCCACTGGGGCCCGCACTGCCGTCCGCCGTCACCCAGTGACGGAACTGACTCTCAGAGCGCTTGAAGCGGCCACCCGTGCTTTTGGTGTCGTACCATTTGTCCTGCCACTCTCCATCCACTAACAGTCCCATGATGCCTCCTGATCGTTGCCCATGACGTTTTCGGTGTAGAAACCTCGAGCCTTATCCTGCAATCACGGACTTCGCTTCCTTCATCGCGTTTTCTTTGGCCTCATCACCCATATTCAGGCCTTCCGCATACACCAGCTCTACAGACGTGATGCCAACAAAACCGAAGAACAATTTGATGTAGGGGGTCACGGTATCGTTATCGGTTCCCGCATACAGCCCCCCTCGGGCCGCCAGCACCGTTACCGGCTTGTCTTCCAGCAAACCCTGAGGGCCATTCTCGGTATAACGGAAGGTAATACCGGCACGGGCCACGTGATCAATCCAGCTTTTCAGCTGGCTGGGAATGCCAAAGTTGTACATCGGCAAGCCAAGCACGACATGATCCGCGGCTTTCAATTCTTCAATCAGCGTCAGGGAAAAATCGTCCACCTGTTGCTGCTCGGCAGTACGCTCTTCGGCCGGGGTGAAAAAGGCACCGACACGCTCTCCATCCAAGTGTGGAATCGGCTGTGCAGACAGGTCACGCACCACCACGGTTGCTCCCGGATTGGCTGCCTTGAGCTGCTCCACCTTGGTATTGACCAACGCAGAAGAATTGCCGTTATCACCGAATACACTGCTTTTAATAACCAGAATGTTCATGTCTGCCACTCCTTGTGAAATTTGGGTACGACCCGGTGTCGAATCGTTATGGGGCTATTGTGATTTCAGCTGATCCGATATAAAACGGGACAAATTCGCACGTTTAGCTCAGGATTTTTGATATGTCAGCCAAAATCACGCTGGATCAATGGCAAGCCTTGCTGGCCGTGGTCGACGAGGGCGGCTACGCCAACGCCGCCGAGGCCCTGGACAAGAGCCAGTCGGCCATCAGTTATGCCGTGCAGAAGATCGAAACCGAGCTGGGCGTGCGCGCTTTCAGCCTGGAAGGCCGCAAGGCCAAGCTCACCGAAACCGGGCAAATGCTCTATCGCCAGGCCAAAGTGCTGGTGGAAGAGGCGGAGCGTATCGAGAGCACGGCCATCCAGCTGAGCCAGGGCTGGGAACCGCTGGTGCGGGTCGCCGCAGATGCCCTGTTCCCGCAGCACTGCATGCTGACCGCGCTGGACGCCTTTGCCCAACAGAGCCCTCTGACACGCGTCGAATACAGCGAAACCGTATTGTCCGGTTCTGATGAAGCCCTGCTACGCAAGGAAGCCGATGTGGTGGTGAACGCCCGCATCCCCCCCGGCTTTGTAGGCGAACCACTGATGCGGGTGCGCTTTCTGGCCGTGGCGTCTGCTGACCATCCGCTCAATCAGGTCGACAGCCTCACCCACGAGGACCTGCGCCAGCATCGCCAGATCGTGATTCGCGACTCCGGCAGCCGCCGCATTGATGCCGGCTGGCTGGGCGCCGAACAACGCTGGACGGTATCTCATACCTCCACCCGGATTGCCGCGATTCGCCGGGGGCTGGGCTTCGCCTGGATCCCGGAAGCCGAAATTGGCGATGGTCTGGAAACCGGTGCACTCAAGGTCCTGCCGCTCAAAGAAGGGGTAGAGCGCTTTGTGGACTTACACCTGATCTACGCAGAGGGCCAGTATGCCGGCCAGGCCGCACGCTATCTTGGGGAACAGATTCATGCTGCCGTGGCCAAACCCTGTCCAGGCGTCACCGTTTCATGACGTCATCGCCGCTATACTGAACGTTCTTTCGCCTGAAGGAGACAGCCATGCGCTTTATCGCCCCCACCCTGGGCCTGCTGATCAGCCTGCTGCTGACAGCCTGCGTCAGCCCGGTGGTCATCGACCGCCAGAGCGACGCCAATCTGGCCAATCTTCAGACCTACCGCTTTGTCAGCCAGGACGAAGACAAACCCCGTGAACTGGATGACCAGCGTGCCCGCAGCGCCCTGACGCTGTCGCTGGCTGACAAGGGGCTACGCCCCGATGACAACCAACCAGACGTGGAAGTAAAACACTTCTTCAAACGCCAGCAACGCTTCGATGGCTCCACCCTGCAGTTTGGTTTTGGCTTCACCCGCAACAATGTGGGCCTGGGTGCCAGCACCCCAACCGAAGGTGAAATCACCGAGGAATACAAACTGGTCGTGCAACTGATCGACCCCCAGAGCAACAATGTCCTCTGGCAAGCCACCAGCCGGGATGAGCTTTATGACGAGATGAGCAGCGCACGCCGTGAAGCGCATATTCAGCGAGCGGTGCAGGACATGTTCAAGAGGTTCCCGTAATGCCGTTGCGTGCGTGGTTGGCCAGCCTGTTGATGCTGGCCACGTTGGGCGCCCATGCCAGCCAGGCAAACAGCGAAAGTCGCGAAGGCGCCAGCATGGATTCCTTGCTTGCGCGACTGGAGAACAGCAGCTGGGTCGCAGAAGGCCCCGCGAAGCCGCAGCGGGTGGCCTATGTATTTACCGACATGGCCTGCCCGTATTGCGCACAGTTGTGGGAAAACATGCAGCCACTGGTGACCGATCCCGCCAACACCCTACAAGTGCGACACATCATTGTCGGCATGATCAACCCCAAGCGCAGCTTCAGCCAGGGAGGGGCCGTGCTCGCCGCCGACAACCCGGCCGCCGCCCTGGCCCTGCATGAATCCCGTTTTGAAGCCGGCGGCATTGAACCGCTGCTACCCGTACCGGCAGCGATTCGCAGCCAGATCCACAACAATACGGGCCTGATGATCGGGCTTGGCCTTGGCGGCACGCCCACCCTGGTATTCGAAGATCGACAGGGGCAGTGGCGAGTCGCACCGGGGGTCGTCAAACCCGACGCCCTGCGCGATGAAGTGTTTCAGCTGGAAAAACCGAAGCCCTGAACCCAGGCCAACAAGCGCTGCTCCAGCCAGTAGGGATTCCCCGCGCCGACAAACCCTACATGACCACCGTGGTCACTGATTTCTGCCGTCACCGCGGGGCCCAGCTCCTCACGGCGAGGCAGGGTCTCTGGCGTCATGAAAGGGTCGTCCCGATTCTGCATCAACAGGGTAGGGGTGCGTATCCCTTGCAGACGCGGCCCCGCACTGCACTGGGCGTAGTAATGACTGGCGCCGCGAAAGCCGTAAAGCGGGGCAATAATCTGATCGTCGTACCGCCAGAACGAACGGATGCCCGACATGTTCAGGCGATACAGCCGCTTGGCTTCCGCCGGATTGACCTGATCCAGATGCCGCTTCTGATTGTCCAGGTAACCCAGCAAAGCCTTGAGCAAATGGCCGCGATACAGCCGTGACAGGCCGCGGTCCAGCCGGTTGGCGCACAGGTCCAGGCGCAACGGGGCGCATACCGTCGCCACCCCTGCCAGGCGACCGGAATCCCGATGGATCAACCAGTTGAGCAACCGGCTGCCCCCCAGCGACACACCAATAGCGATACGATGCCCGGTGGGATCCTGGTGGAACACATGCTCAATCACGGCGTCCACGTCATCGGTTTCCCCGGCGTGATAGCACAGGGCCGTGTCATTGGGGCCCTTGGCCCCGCGGCTGTTGATTGCCACCGAACGGATACCGGCGCCGGCCAGGGTTTTCTGGATACCGCGCATGTAGTGCGAGTCACTGCAACCGGATAACCCGTGCAGCAGTATCACGGTGAGGTGCCCCGGGCCATGTCGGGGACCGGCCCAGTCCAGCAGCAGAAAATCACCATCGGCCAGATCCAACCGCTCACTGTGACGCGCCACCTCCGGCAACGACCGGCCCAACGGCCCCCACAGGGTTTGCAGGTGCGCATTGCGCAGCCACAGAGGGGGCCGGAACGCAGAACGGACAATCTCGCCCATGTTTTACTCGCTTGATAGCAGCCTGTTTGACCGGCGCTATGGTAGCCTTTTGCTTCTGCCTCTGGCGACTGATACCTGTCCGACAAGGGGCTCTCGTATGGACCTTTCGTGTAGTACAGATTACGCAGCCGCAGGCTATCACTGTTCTGGTCGAGTTCATGATTGATCAGCACAAACTGGCTGGGGCAAAGTGCGAGCCTGGCAACCCGTGTTAAGGCGATTGGGGGCTGCCGCCATCAAAGACGACAGCCTTGCTTTACACCGGCAACCTCGCCAGACAATCCGTGATCATCGTGCGAATCAGGGTTCTGGCCTGGCGATGTTGCAGCAACGGTGACGCTTGGCTGGCCCACAGGGCCAGCAGCTCCGGGTTTTCCTGCTGCTGGGCAATCTGTTTCAGTGGCCGTGTCAGCCAGGTTTGCAGTGGGTAGCCAGGGATGTCTTGCCGCCCGGCCATTTCCTCCATGAAGCGATTGCGGATCCCCCGCGCCAGCCGGCCGCTAAAGGCCCGCGTCAGGCCGGTGTGTTGTGCCCGCTCACTGAACAGCATGTCGCGGTGCAAACCAGAGGCATTGGATTCCTCGCAAGCCAGAAATGCGGTACCCACCTGAACGGCATCCGCGCCCAACATCAGGGCGGCGGCCATGCCTCGGCCATCGGCAATACCACCGGCAGCAATCACGGGCAGACTCACCGCGTCACGAATTTGGGGAATCAACGCGAAGCTACCATTAAGCGAATGCTCTGCTTCCTCCAGAAACGACACCCGGTGACCGCCCGCTTCAAAGCCGGTAGCAATAA
>PAJO01000057.1 GCA_002706085.1 Alcanivoracaceae bacterium
TGCTCAGTCTTTCAGGCTGGTTCGCAATCTAGGCGCGCTTTTGAAGGTGTATGTCCATCCATCGAAAAAGCGCAACAACGAGTGCGGGCCAGCCTGGAAGACCCGGAGGGCGTGCTCTGAAGGGCGCATCTGCTGCGCTTTGTCGCTAGGAAAGGGAACCACCCTGCCCGTCGCGACAAAACACAACATCTGCACCCTTCAGAGCACGCTGAGTACGCAAGGAGTTGTTCAGAGGCTCCCTTATCATTGAAGATGCAGAAACCGGAACCGAAATCGTAATGGGCATGGTGAGTGCCTCCGGCCAGGTGACACGCGAGGCCATGCTGGAGGGCCAGCTGCGCCGTCATCAGGGTGCCCATGGGCGCAATGCAGGTGCGCTTCATCAACCCCTCGCTCCACGGCAAGCCCATGCGCCGTAATGCCTTGCTCTCCAGCGTGCCATTCACCATCGCAGACACATACTGTGGACAATGGGCCTGACTTAACAACGCAGGCTTTGCCCGGCCGGGACGAAATTCATTGTCGCCACGGGCAATCCCCTTGCTGCGCAGATACCCCTGCAGCAGGGAAAATTTTTCCATGGGAAAACGGTGTTTGCCGGGAAAAGGGAAACTGTAGTCGGGGTGATACACCAAAGGAAGCACGGGCTATCCGGGAACGCAGAAAGATTCCCATATTCTGTCGATTCGAGCTGCCACCGGCAAACCGTATCAAAGAAAGACAGAGGGCACAGAATTTCACCTTCCCCGGTGATCTCTGTGCCCTCTTGGGTCAAGGAATCGCGAAATAACCCCCTCAGGATTCCTCCGCGGCCCGGCCCCCTTCTAGGGAGCCTCTGAATAACTCCTTGCATGCTCAGTCTTCCAGGCTGGTTCACAATCTAGGCGCACTTTTGAAGGCATGCTGATTGCCTGTCGAGAAAGTGCAACAACGAGTGTGGATCAGCCTGGAAGACCCGGAGGGCGAGGCCTGAAGCGCCCATCAGCTGCGCCTTGCCTCTTGAAAAGGGAGCCACCCTTCCCTTCGAGACAAGACACAACTGCTGCACGCTTCAGGCCACGCTGAGTACGCAAGGAGTTATTCAGAGGCTCCCAGCACCCGGTACAGCGTGACGCGGGACTGGTACTGGTTATAAATCAGCTCCAGGCTGTTCTGGCGGGCATTGTTGAAACTGCTTTGCGCACTGAGCACATCGGTGAGTTCGGTTTCACCTTCCTGATAGCGCACCTGCGCCACCCGGTAGGCTTCCTCCGCCTGGCTGTAGGCTTCCTCGCGATACTGCTGCTGATCGGCCAGCGCCTGCACATTGCTCAGTGACTGCTCCACTTCCTGCAGAGCCACCAACAAGGTACCGGTGTAGCTTGCCACCTGTTCCTCCCAGGCGGCCTTGCTCTGGTCGATCCGGGCACCGCGGGCGCCACCGTCGAACAGGGTCTGGGCCAGAGAGACACCCAGGCTGTACACCGCATCACCGTTGAACAGTGACGACAGGGCACTGCTGGAATAACCGCCGCTACCGGTCAGGGTAATGGAGGGCCAGTAATCAGCCCGGGCCGCAGCCACGGAATAATCCGCGGCCATCAACCGCGCCTGGGCCTGAGCGATGTCCGGCCGCTGGGCGAGCACCTGATCCGGCAAGCCGGCCTGAATCTCTGGCAGCTGCAAACCGTCCAGGGTGCCTCCCCCCACCGGAAATACCTGAGGCATTTCCCCCACCAGCACGGCCAGGGCATACCGACTCTGCCGTAACTGGTGACGCAGGGACGGCAGCTGCGCCTTGGCGTTGGCCACCACGGTTTTCTGTTGGGCCAGATCCTGCGGCGAGACCGCACCGTTTTCGACTTTGGACTCGACCACATCGAGCACCTGCTGGGCGAGCTTCAGGTTTTCTTCAGACAGGGCCAGGTTGTCTTGCAGGTACAACACCTGCAGATAGGTATTCACCACGCTGGCGATCACCGTGAGTTGCACCGTATCGCGACTGAACTGGCTAGCCAGCAAAGAGGCTCGCGCCGCATCCCGGCTGTTGCGAATCTGTCCCCACAGGTCCAGCTCGTAACTGGCATTCAGCGACGCACTGTAATTGTCCGTGCTGCCGCTTTCGCCGAACACGCCACTGCGGCTGCCACCGGCGCGTAACCCCAAGGTGGGAAACAGGGCTGAGCCTGCCTGGGTCAGTTGCGCATCGGCCTGCTCCACCCGTGCGGCCGCGGCCAGCAAATCACTATTGGCGGCCAGCGCCTGATCCACCAGCTGGTTCAGTTCCTGGCTGTTGAACTGCTGCCACCACTGCGGATGGTTGATCATCGCCTCACTGGCTTGCTGCTGGTTGAGCCATTGCTCCGGCATGGCTTGCTCCGGTGCGTCAAGACCGGATGTCATGGCACAGCCGGACAGCGCCGCCACACACATCACACATATCATTTTCTTAATCATTACTGAGCGCCTCCACAGGATTCAGGCGCGCGGCCTTCAGGGCAGGTGCAAAACCGAACAGCAGACCAATGCCCGCTGCACACACAAAGGACGCAACCATCACCGGGACGGAAAACACAATCGCCATGCCTAGCAGTTCCAGCAACAGGCCGACAAGGACACCGATCACCACACCGACCACGCCTCCCAGCGCGGATACCACGACGGACTCGGTGAGAAATTGCTGGAGAATATTTCGCTGTCGTGCGCCCGTCGCCATGCGAATACCGATTTCATGAATTCGCTCGGTGACGCTGACCAGCATGATATTCATCACCCCGATCCCGCCGACCAACAGGGAGATGGCGGCAATCGAGCCGAGCAACATGGTCAGGGTGTTCTGGGTTTCCGACACCATGTCCAGCAACGAGGCCATGTTGAATACACGTACATCCTCGCGACCGTGACGGGCGGTCAGCAATGCCACCGCCGCCTTTTCGGTGGCATCAATTTGCGAGACATCCTCCACCGCCAACGTGATGGAACGCAGATAGCTTTGACCGAATAACCGGAGGGTCCCGGTCGAGAGCGGCACGATGACCACATCGTCCTGATCATCACCCCAGTCCGTCGCGCCCTGGCTGCCCATCACCCCGATAACCTGAAACGGAATGCTGTTAAGCATCAAGAACTGGCCGATCGGATCACTATCAGGAAACAGGTTGGTCTTTACCGTTTGCCCGATCACCGCCACCGGGGCATAACTGTTCATGTCCTGCTGACCAAAGAAAATGCCCGACACGGGCTGCCAGTCACGCAGGGAAGGAAAATCTTCACTGACGGCCTGCACACTGGTAGACACATCCTTGCCGTTGGCGCGGGCGGTCACGTTACCGGAAATCTCCGGCACTGCAGTGCGAATATTGGGTAACTTTTTCAGCGCCTCGGCATCCTCCGGCACCAGTGTCGCAATCACGCCGTCAGCGACCCGTTGTTGACCCCGGTCCGGGCGGATCACCAACAGGTTGGTGCCACGGTCATTGATGCGGGCGACCACGTCCTGCTTGGCGCCTTCGCCGATGGCCAGCATCACCACCACCGCGCCAACACCAATCACGATACCGAGCAAGGTCAGCACGGTTCGCATCCAGTTGGCACGCAACGAACGCAACGCCATGATCACCGCCTCCAGCACTTCGCCAAGGTCGGGCAATGCCGACTCGCGCGGCGGGCTGGACACCGGCTGGGCACGTTCCTGCTGATGGGGTTGATGACGGGTGTCGTTGATCACATCACCATCATGAATTTCCACCACCCGGTCAGCGTGGGACGCCACTTTGGCATCGTGGGTAATCACGATCACCGTATGGCCCTGCTCGGCCAGGCTGCGCAGCTGTGCCATGACGGCTTCACCGCTGACACTGTCCAGTGCCCCGGTGGGCTCGTCGGCCAGAATCACCTTACCGCCATTCATCAAGGCACGGGCAATGGAGACCCGTTGCTGCTGACCACCGGACAACTGGTTCGGGCGATTTTCCAGACGCTCTTCCAGTCCCAGACTGGTCAGCAATGCCTGTGCACGCTGCTTGCGCTCTTCGCGGGACACCCCGGCATAAATGGCAGGCAGTGCCACGTTCTCCCAAGCGCTGGCCGTCCCGATCAGGTGATAACTCTGGAACACGAAGCCGAACATTTCCCGGCGCAACCAGGCCAGCTGTTCGTGGTCCATGGCCGTAACCGCCTGGCCGGCAAAACGGTACTCGCCATCACTGGGCTGATCCAGGCAACCCAGAATGTGCATCAGGGTGGACTTGCCCGACCCGGAGCTACCCATGATGGCAACGAATTCACCGGCTTCGATGGCCAGGTCAATGCCGTGCAATACCTCCACATCCTGCTCCCCGGCGGGGTAGCGCTTGCGGATATTGCGCAGTTCAATCAACGCCATCAGAACAGTCCCCGACGGCGCGGGCGATCATTATCCTGCGACGGCCCCATGGCCGGACCAGCGGCCCCCAGCACCACGGTGTCACCCTCTTCCAGCCCCTCGTTGATGACGATGCGCACGCGGTTATTGATACCCGCCTGTACCGGTTGATCCTGTGGCTCACCCTTGCCATCGAGCACCTGGACTTTCCACTGCCCGCGCCCGGCACGTTTCACCGCCGCCACCGGCAGGTTCAACACATTTTCCGCCGCATTCACCACAAAGAAGACCTGGGCCGTCATACCGGACATGAGCCGCCCCTGATCATTGCCCACATCAAACTCTGCGGTGTACAGCACCACATTGTTGACCACTTCCGGGGTCGGCAATACCTGCCGCAAATCGCTGTTATAGCGCTCCCGGCTATTGCCCAGGGTATTGAAATACACCGGCATGCCCGCCCGCAGGCGATGCACATCGGCCTCTGACACCTGGGTGGAAATGGTCATGGTGGACAGATCCGCGATACGCATCAGCGTAGGCGTGGTCTGGTTGGCGTTCAGGGTCTGGCCTTCGCGGGCCTCCATGCTCACCACCGTACCGCTGCGCGGGGCATAGATTCTGGCGTACCCCAGGTTCGCCTGATCCCCTTCCACACTCGCCTGTTTCTGTCGCAGCTGGGCTTTGAGCACCTTGATCTGGGCCTGGGTGACCGTCAGCGTCGAGCGAGCACTCTGGAAAGCATCCTCACTGGTGGCGTCGGCACCACGCAGGCGCTCCTGACGCTGATACTGCAATCGCGCCAGCTCCAGTTCCGCCTGACGCTGCTCCAGCTGTGCCTGCAGGGATTCCAGCTCGGCCAGTCCGGCATCCACCTTGGTCTGTTGCACCGAGGCGTCCAGCTCCGCCAGCAATTGCCCTTCTTCTACGGTATCGCCCACATCCACATGCAGGCGAGTCAGCTGGCCAGACACCTGGGCACCCACATCCACGTAATCTTTCGGCTCGAGAGTTCCCAGTGCCGTCACCAGCTCTTCCACATCCCCCCGCTCCACAGTAGCGGTCTGCCACTGTATTTCAGGAGACGACGCGAACCCCCATCGCCATCCCATAACCAGCAACAACACAATCAGAACCAGCGACGTAACAGCCGTTTTCGGGTAACGGCGAATCCAGGCAGCCATGACATTTCCACACACCATTAATGACGGTGGGAAATATAGCCGAAAAAGGTGCAAACAATGTGGAGAGAGCGTGCAAGCCAGAGGCTGGCAAGAAGGACAGGACAAGCGACCGCGCCTGACGGCAGTCGCTGTGCGTCAGGGTCGGCTACAACAGCCAGCGTAAACCCAGATACAGCGCGTTGCGGGCATGCTCGGTGATCACCTCACCGTGAGACAGACACAACCGCTCCGTCGGCCAGTCCAGAATGCGAGTGACACTGGCCCGCGCCTTTTTGCGGTTCAGATACACCAGCCGCAGTAGCGGGTGCCAGCCCGGCTTTTTCCATAACCCACCCAGTTTCAGGTACCAGCGCGTCACGCCATGATCACATTGCTGGAAGTTTTCGATCAGGTCCGCCGCGATCAGGGTCTGGCTGGCCACATGGAAAAACACCGTCTCGTGAATCATGGAGCCGTCGATAAAGACCAGTTCAAAATCCTGGCCCCAGTCCGGGTGTGGGGTTTCAGACAGGGTCGCATCAAAGGTCAGGTCCTTGCGCTTGCTGACCAGCTTCGCCGGACCATGCAACAGCGCCTGCGGGTAACGGGCTTTTACCTCACCCGCATAAACATGATGGAACAGGTTAGGGCAAACGATGTGGGTCACGTCGCCCTGTGCCGCCAGCTCCTCTGCCAGGGCATCATCCACCGGAATGGGAGAATGCAGCAGCAAACCGCCAGAGGACAGTTTCACCACCGTCATGCGCGCGCCGACATGAAGCCCCATGAAGGCATGAGGAACCGCAACGTGCCAGACGGACTCGGTAAGCGGTTGCAATCGGGACATGCTCTGTTTCCTTTTTAACGGTGTGAAAGCCCAGGGGCTAACGCCTCACCGGGGCTCGGCATTGCCATGCAAGCATGGCTCCAGCAGTCTCTCAGGCGCGCAGCGGATCCAGCAGTTTTTCCGTGCCATCCATTTTCAGCATCAAGGCCAACGCCATGTAACGCCCCAGTTCGCCCTTCGGAAAACCCTTGTCGGCAAACCACAGCAGGTAAGGCTCTGGCAGGTCGATCAGTACCCGCCCCTGATATTTGCCGAATGGCATGGTGCGCTCGACCAAGGCTTTCAGGTCTTCGTGTTTTAAATCCATGGAATCAGCATTGACGATAACGGCGACGTAACCGGCGATGACGATGCCGGAAGAATAGCTGCACCATAACGCGACTCAATCGCGGACACCAGCGAGGTGTAAACGTCAATTGATCGTGTACTACACAGCCCTGCTGGTCACGTTCAAGCCAACGCTCGTGGCGCCACAGCACCATGCCCGTCATGGGCGAAGCTTCGACAAACCCCTTGCCTGTCATCAGCCGCTCCAGCGTCAGCATCGATACCCCCACAGGAATACAACAAAACGCCTTGAGCGAGCTGCCAAACAGTGGCTTGCCCGGCTGCCACGCCCTATCTTCCAGACTCCTCACCCCGTCCGGGGCCCCCATGGACAGCCATGGCCACATCTCTGCATTGATCGCGTCCATGTGGGTAATATCCGACCACAGGCGCTCGGCCAGCACCGGTAGCCGGGACGAAAACCGCAGCTCCATGTTCATTAATGACATGCCCCATGAGACACATCTTCGCGATTTGCCTGCCGCAAGATCGACACCGCACTGTGGGTAAACAGGGCCGCAATCACCCCTGCCACCAACAGGTCCGGCCAGCGACTGTCTGCCCAAATCACCAGGCTGCCAGACGCCAGCACCGCCAGATTGGCGATGGCATCATTGCGTGAGCACAGCCAGGCCGAGCGGATATTGGCATCCCCCTGCCGGTGACGCAGCAGCAACACCGCGCTGACCACATTGGCCACCAGCGCCAGCGCCGCAACGCCCATCATGGTTTCGCCCACTGGCTCACTGCCCTGCACCAGCGCCCAACCACTGTTGGCCAGCACCAGTACGCCCATTACCAGCAGGGACCAGCCCTTGATCCGCGCCGCCCGTAACCGCCAGGTGAGCGACTGGCCCAATGCCCACAGGGTCAGGCCATAGGTGCTGGCATCACCGAGAAAGTCCAGGGCATCGGCCTGCAAAGCCCGGGAATCCGCCAATACCCCGGTGGTGGCTTCCACCCCGAACATTACCGCATTGATCCATAGCACAACCCACAACACCCGACGGTATGCGGGGGCCTGGGGGGCGCTCAGATCGGTATCGCAACATGCCATGCCTGTCTCCTTGTTCTGATTCACTCTGCCCCCATTAAATAAGCTATAGTGACTACAGGTTCAAGGCTTTTCTTTGGTTCATCGCGGGCGAGAAGAAAGGAAAGTGGCCAGCTTGAAAGTCTGACGTCTGACAACCAGCTTTTCCTAATCCGCGACGCACCTTTTCATTGTCCTGCTGGAGGCAGCATGAGCACCCTGTTTTCCATTGGCACCCTGAGCAAGGTCACCGGCTGCAAGGTGGAAACCATTCGCTATTACGAGAAGATCGGGCTGATGCCAGAGCCGGCACGCAGCGAAGGGGGGCAGCGACGCTATCAACCGCGTCACCGGGAACGGCTGGGCTTTATCCGCCACAGCCGGGAGCTCGGCTTTACCCTGGACGATATTCGCGAACTACTGGCACTGAGCGAACAGCATGGCCATGCCGATGCCATTGCCCGCCGCCACCGCCAGGCCGTGGAGCAACGCATTCGCGCCCTCTGCGCCCTGCGCGATGAACTGGACCGAATGATTGAAGCATGCGCCCACGGCCATCAGGGGGAATGCCGCGTGATTGAAGTCTTGAGCGATCACAACGAGTGTGCGGGCGAACACTGACTCCGCCAGTCCCACCACAAAAAGGCGGCGACGTCAGCTAAGCCACAGGTGGTTGTCCCACCAGCCGCTGGGCAAGTCCAGCCATTCACTGGTCACGGTGGCCCCCCGGCAATCAAAGTGCCGGCAGCGCCCCTGCCCGGAGGTCACGGCAAAGCCGCTGGGCACCACCCCAACCCCGGCACAATCCGACATGGGGGTATCCACCACCGTCTCTGCGGTATCCAGATCCCAGACAAAGAACCGGTTCCCCCGGGGGGCCGTCATGGCCACCAACCGTTGTTCGCTGTGGATGGCAATACTCGCGGTGTACTGATTCATCATGGCCAACTGTTCTGTTGCCACCGGGAAGGTCTGGTAGGGCTGTCCCGGACGCTTGATCGCCAGTAAGGGCACACTGTCCCAGGCCGGGCCCTGGTACTGCTGGCCGGAGACCACCGTGCCATCATCGGCCACAGCCAGGTGACGAATGCTGTTTTGGCGATGTTCGGGGGTTTCCTTGCTGAACCGTTCGCCGTGGCGATCCATGATCACCAGGCTGGGCGCCATGGCATCCAGGTTCATTTTCTCGCGGCTGTCGCTTTCGGTACGGATACCGCCGTTGGCAATGACCAGCGACTCCCCATCCGGCATCCATTTCAACTGGTGCGGCCCCACCCCATGGGTGGGCACCTCGCCATCACGGACCAGCCGCAGAGCGTCCAGATCCAGCCGGTAGCGGCCCAGCACTCCGCGGCCGGGGTCGCTCAGATCATTCTCGGTGGCATACAGCCACTCGCCTTGCCGGTGAAACACTGCATGGCCATAAAAGTGCCGCTGCGGTTCGCTGTGCAGGGTCTGCACCAGAGTCCCGTCACGCAGGTCGATCAGATAACTTTCCCGGGAGGGACGGCGACCCACAAACAGGGCCAGCGGCAAAAACGGATGGCGGGTAATGTCATGGCAACGCTCGCGCACCGGCGTGGCGAACGCTTGCTTGCCATCGAGAAAATAGCCCGCGCAATAATGCTGGCCGGCATCATCGTTGCGTGCCGACAGCAGCAATGGCGACTGCCCGCGTCCCTGCCAGAACGACCAGCCACCCACGGCAGCCACCCCGGCCAGTGCCCCGGCGCTCAATAATGTTCGTCGTGTCAGTGGCATGACTCTCTCCCGCCTGGCCCATGGAACCGCACCGAAAAACGTGGCGCGGAATCAATCTCCGTCGTTGGCGTTAAAGCCGATCTGGATACCCAGGTCACTGGCCAGCTCGGCCTGTTGCAGGGTTTCCAGGGTATCCAGACTGCGATACAGGTCCTGGAGTAACGGCTGATTGGCCGGATCCTGTACCAGCTCGAACAACGGCGCTGGCAATGCCTCCAACTTGTCGCGGGTCTCGGCATAGGCTTGATCGATCTTGCCTGCCAGCTCGCCATCACTAACCAGTGAGCGCACCCGCTCCCACACGGCCTGGGCTCCTGCCAAAGAGGCCTGCAGGCTGGCCACCGATTGCCGGCTGCGCCAGGCCTCCGCCTGATACGGCTGGGTCACCCCCTGATTCAGGCGCCCCATGGGGGTGCCCAGTTTTTTCTTGAGCACATCCACACCGGTGATCTGCACGCGTAACACACCGCCCAGGGCTTCTTCAGCGCTGGCGTATCGGTCATTGGGGAAATCCGTTAGCTGGGCCAGCATGCCACCGGCCTCCTCCCACAGTGCCATCACCTCGCCGGACAAGCCCTGCTGGTGATGGGCAATGCCCATCAGCATCGGGCAATAGCGTGCCTTGTCCGCCTGCAGATCCACTTTGTCATCAAACAGCACGTATTCAAATGCGGTGAGCCCTTGCACCACCACACTGGCGCCATCAAGCGCCTGCTGGGTGAGCGGATCATGACTGTCGAGCAAGGCCTCGGCCTGCTGCGCAACCATGTTGCGTTTGTCCGGGTAGAACTGCACCTGCCAGCTACGGTTGCCTTCTGACAGCGGCCCCACCATCAGCGGCTGCAGGTAAGACCAGCCCTGCTGGCTGGCCATAAACGCCTGCGCCACTGAGGCACGCTCAGCGTCGCCCTCACAGAATCCCTTCACCGCCTGAACCAGTGCAGCATTACGGTCATGCCACTGCTGATGGGCAGGCAACAATACTTGCTGCGCCAGCTGGCTCGTCACTTCCTGTCGGGGGTTGCTGCACGCCGCCAGCAGGACGACACAGCCAAGCACAATCGCACTACGCATGATCCACTCCTTACAACGAATTCAGGAACGCCAGCAGCGCGGCACGCTGCTCGGCATCAAAGGTCAGTACCAGGTCCCGGGACGCGGCCGCTTCTCCGTCATGCCACAGAATCGCTTCCATCAGGTTACGGGCACGGCCGTCATGCAGCAGCTGGGTATGCCCGTTGACCGCCTCGGTAAGGCCGATCCCCCACAGCGGCGGGGTGCGCCATTCCTGGCCATTGGCCAGGAACTCCGGGCGACCATCCGCCAGCCCCGGCCCCATGTCATGAAGCAGCAGGTCGGTGTAGGGGCGAATGGTCTGGTTGGCCAGCTCCGGCTCGGCGGCCTCTGCGGCGGTGGTGTAGCTGGGCACGTGACAGCCCTGGCAGTTGGCCTGGAAGAACAGGGTCTTGCCCGCCAGCACCTGCGGATCCCCCACATTACGGCGGGCAGGCACGGCCAGGTTACGGGTATAGAAGGTCACGTTGTCGAGAATGCTGTCGCTCACCTCTGGCACGCCGCCATGAGGCAGCGCCAGGCATTCGGTCTGGCTGGGAGCACAGGAATCCGTGGGCACCAGATGGCTGGTCAGCCCCATGTCGTTGGCAAAGGCTTCCGCATTCTGCTGGCGCAGGCTGGGCTGGCCGGCCTTCCAGCCAAAGCGGCCGATGCGGGTAGTTTCAGTGGCCCGATCCCAGACCAGGTTGGCGCTGCCACTGATGCCATCGCCATCGTCATCCTCAGGATCGGCATGGGCCAGCAGGTCTTTGTCACTGATCGATTCCAGCAGCCCCAGTCCAATCACCGGTGGCGCGATACGGGCGGAAAACAAGGTAGCGGGATGCATCTCGCCGTAGGCCAGATTGCTGAACGTCAGCTTCGGCTTGCGCAGCGATACTTCATGGCCGTCCGCAAACGTCATCACCACCGGCTCATAGTCCACCCGCACCCGACCTTCCGGTTCGATACCGGGAATCGCCGCATCCTGGAACTGGCCGCCATAGTGAGGCTCGGGTAGCAACCCACTCTGGGTCAGATCATCTGCCTCTCCGGCCGGCACCGACAAGCGCACCAGCATGGACACCGCCTGCTTCGCGTCCGGCCCCGGCGGGTGGCCGCGGCCATCCTTGATATGGCAGTTCTGGCAGGCGTTGGTGTTAAACAGCGGCCCCAGGCCATCACGGGCATCGGTGGAGGCCGGTGCGATCACCCACGGGTTACGGAAGAAGCTGTTGCCCACACTGAAATCCAGCCTGCGGGACGGAGACAGGTTCGCCAGCGGCAACGAAAAGGCGTTGTGGTCGGTCTTGGTGACCGTGGCCTCCCCCGCTGACAGGTGTTCGCCTGGTTCAGCCTCGGTAAAGGTGGGGCCGGAATCGCAGGCGGCCAACAGGGCGATCAGGGGCAAGGTGGGCAGCAGATAACGCAAGACACTCTTCCTTCAGGAACCAGGGGATCAGGCGGCCACAGCAAAGCGCCGCCCAAAGGGCGGCGCCATCTTACCAGATCTTAAAGAGAATCGTTTTCAGAACTCGTGATCGGCCGTGTCCGGGTTCAACGCCTGAATGTTTAACACCAGAGCAGCCTTTTCAATGCCCGTGGTCTGGGTTACCAGGGAATCAATAGCCGCGTTCACAGTGGCAGCGCCTTGCGCATTACCCGGTGCAATCAGCTGATCGAAGTGAACGCCAGTGTTGGCACTGTCCACCAGAGCCTGGAGGGCCGCTTCACTGGCCTCAAAAGCCTGCTTCAGCTGACTGTCCACCGCCGGGTCATTGGCGGCGACCAGATCGCTCAGAGAGGGCCCGCTGAGGGTCTCTCCATTGACCTGCTGATACTCCCCCAGATACACGTTCTGGATGCCCTTGCCATTATAGAAGTGCGAAAAGTGGGTGTTGTCACTGAAACAATCGTGCTCGTCTTCTGGGGAGTGTGCCGCCAGCGCCACCTTCATGCGCTCACCCGCCAGCTCACCCAGAGACAGGCTACCCATGCCGAACAGCATTTTGCGCAGGCCGTTTTCCGGGGTGTCCGCCAGCAATTCGGCGCGATAGTTTTCCTGTTCCGGCTGCCATACGGCCACCATGGTTTCCAGGTCGCTGATCAGCAGATCCGTCACCACCTGAAGGTAGGCACGGCGACGCTCGTTATTGCCACCGGTCGCTTCCTCGCCCAGCGCGAAGTCCGTGGCCGGACGCTCGCCCGCCCCTGCCTCGGTACCGTTCAGGTCCTGGCCCCAAAGCAAAAACTCGATGGCGTGGTAACCGGTGGCCACATTGGCCTCGGAACCGCCCAGCTCATTCAGGCTGGCCAGCAGGTCCGCATTCAGGTCGGTCAGGTCCAGACGCTCCTCACCAATGGTCAGCGACTCACTGGCAATGATATTGGCGCGGGCACCAGGGTTGCCCATCACCGCCTGATAGCTGTCATCCACATAATCAATCAGCCCTTCATCCAGCGGCCAGGCATTTACCTGCCCTTCCCACTCATCCACCACGCTATTGCCGAAACGGAAGACCTCGGTCTGCATGTAGGGGACCCGGGCATCACGCCAGGCGGCACGGGCCGCCGCCAGATTCTCTTCGTTCGGAGAGTCCAGCAGGGTGTTGATGGTCGTCTGCAATTCGCGGGCTTGCGCCAGGGCATCGCTGTAACCAGCCAGCGCCAGGTCCGCATAATGGCTGATCACGTCCCGAGCCTGGGCCGCTTCATACGGGGCGGCCTTTTCTTCCACCTTGGGCTCATCGCTACAGGCAGACAGGAACAGGGAGGACAGCATCAGCCCCCCGGCGGCAACACGGGTCAACATAGAAATTCCTCAGTATGCGTGAACAGCAAAACGGGCCTTGAGCCCCCAATAGGGGCTCATAATGCGAATTATTCTCATTGATTGAAAGAGGCAACGACGAAAAAATGCGCACTGCCACGCAACCAGAGGCCACTTTCATGGCAGGATTCGGGCCTATACAGGGAGTATTTTAGTGAACTGCATTCACAAACGCCCTAGAATGGCGCCGCGCTCCCCCTGCTGCCCTGCAGCCCATTACCTTGCGAGACGCCCCTCATGACCACCCTTCTGCTGATCCTGGTGGCGCTGGGCTTTGTGTCCATCGTCATCGAAGATATCGTCCATATCGACAAGGCCAAAACCACACTGTTCTTCGGTTCCTTTGCCTGGCTGCTGTTTTTTATTGCCCCGCCCGGCCACCTGAGCCATGAAGCACTGATGGAAAGCCTCAACGAAAACCTGCTGGATATCGCTACCTTGTGGCTGTTCCTGATGGCCGCCATGACGTTTGTGGCCTACCTGTCCGGCAAGGGCATCATCGACAGCATCGTCAATAAACTGCTGCCCTCGCGCATCAGTGAACGCAAACTGATGTTGCTTACCGGTCTGTTTGCGTTCCTGTTCTCGTCCATGGCCGACAACATTACCGCCACGCTGGTGTGTATCGCCGTGCTCATGAACCTGAACCTGTCGGCCAAAAAGCTGCTGCGCTACATTGTGCTGGTGGTGTTCTCGGTGAATGCCGGTGGTACCGCGCTGATCACCGGCGACGTCACCACCCTGATGATCTTTCTGGCGGGCAAGGTGGAAATTCCCGACTTGCTGATGCTGAGCCTGCCCGCCGCCGGTGCCGTGGCGGTCCTGGCGGTGATGCTGTCTTTTGGTCTCAGCGGTGACGTGCAGATCGAAAAGCAGAGCACCGTCATCGATCGCGGCGACAAGGTCATCGCGCTGCTGTTTTTCGCCACCATTCTTGGCACCATTGCCGCCAATGTGGCCTTCGGTATTCCACCGGTACTGTGCTTCCTGTTTGGCCTGTCACTGATGTTCATGGTGGTGCAGTTCATGAACAAGGATGAGCCGATACTGGAATACATCCGCAAGATCGAATTCGACACACTACTGTTCTTCCTCGGGGTACTGCTGCTGGTGGGGATGCTCAAGGAACTCGGCATGCTGGCCTACTTCCCGGCACTGTACGACGTAATGCCCCCCGTGGCAGCCAACTTCCTGGTCGGGCTGGCGTCGGCACTGTTCGACAACGTGCCACTGACGGCTGCATTACTGAATTCAGGGATAGAAATGACCCTGCCGGAATGGCTGTCACTGACCTATTCCGTCGGCGTGGGCGGCGCCCTGCTGGTGATCGGTTCTGCCGCCGGGGTGATTGCCATGAGCAAAGTTGAAGCGCTGACATTCACCAGCTATCTGCGTTATTTCGGCTACCTGCTCGTGGCCTATAGTGTGGGCTTCTTTGCGGTGCTAGGGCTGGGTTCGTTGGTGTAACTGGGCCGGCGGGAACACCCCCGCGGCTGTCGCTCAGGCGTTGAAGGCCGGATGGTAATGCACGTCTGCATCCGGCCATTCACCGCTTAACAGCAACGCCTGAAAATACTCGGCAGGCACACCGGGCAAACGCACCAGGGGGGTCGCGACAAAGCCGAAGCGCTTGTACCAGTTGGGGTCTCCCAACAGCACACAGCCCTGCGCTCCCCGCGCCTTGAGTTGCTGCAGCCCCGCCAGCACCAGTTCGCTGCCGATCCCTTCGCCTTGCCGAGAAGGCAACACCGACACGGGCCCCAGACCAAACCAGCCCGACGCGCCATCCGACAGGGTAACCGGGGAAAAAGCGATATGCCCGACCCGTTCATCCCCGGCATGCGCCACCAGCGACAGGGTCAGGGCTTGCTGGTCCCGCAGGGCATCAACAATCAAGGGCTCACGCTGGTCACTGTAGGGCACGTTTTCAAACGCCTGCGCCGTCAGCGAATGGATGGCAGCCACATCATCTGCCACCTCGGCCTGCACCGTAATCCCGGTCGAGGAAGTCATGCGTTTCCTGCAAATAAGGACAGCGCCCGAGCCCTGAGGATCAGGACATCAGACGCGTCAAAAAAGTATCGACGAGAGGCTAATTCGCCCCATAAAGATCATTGTTGAGATCCATCAGATCCCGATCCATCTGCTGCCAGTTGGTTTGGCCACCATCGTCGTCCATGCCGGCCAGTTCGTGATATTCATCAATTCGTTGCTGCAGATCTACCAACACATCCTGCAAGGCAAGACGGTGACGTTCGGCTTCGGTGTTGGTATCGCCATTGGCGCCCACCCCGATTTTTTCGATCTGCATCAATTCTGCTTCCAGTTCATCCAGCTTGCCTTTGATATCGGCAATCATGTTTTTCACAGTTTCCATAATCGCACTCCGTGTTTCGATCAGGATTCGATGATGAACCCGTTTTCAGAGTGACCCCATTTCATGAACGCGGTCAACCAGTAAGGATGTAACGGCTTATTACGTCAGACAATCGGTCAGAAAAGTCATTCACAAGTTGGCCCCCCTGTCCGCTTTTCGCTACATTGAACCCACTCTCATCACCGTGACGCATAACCATGAAAAAAACCCTGCAACGGGCAGAACTGCTCAAGGACATGATTCAGGAAGCCATCGAAGACGGCGCCACCACCGTGGAAGACGTTCATCAGCATATTGCCGGCCTGCCGTTTGATGCACTGGAGAAGCTCGGATTGTTTGAAGAGCAGGCAGGTTCTTTCAAGGAGAAACAACGCAAGACCATCGGCATGGTCTACGACACGATTCGAAAGGTAAACCAGGAAATTGGCAGCCTGATCTCCGAACAGTTTGCCGCCCTGGAAGACGCCGAAGCAGCTAACCGCAATATGGATAAAAACCGCGAAGACTAGGGAACCCCACCCTCACCAGCTTGAGCCTGCCTGAATATACCAGGCGGTCTCTTCTGGGCCTCGCGCCACATCAACCCCCATGGTCATGCCATAACGGCGAGCCATCAAATAGCGGAACCCTGCGCCATAATTATTAGCGACTTCTGCTTCGGATAATTCACTGGCACTTTCTGCCGCGCGACCACAGCCCGAAAAAGCATTGAACCGCCAGCGCATGCTCGCTTTCCAGGTGGCTTCAATTTCCGCCACCGCCACCGCCTTGCCCTGATAGCGCACCGCCGGTATACCGCGCAAATCGACAAAGGGCAACACATAGGGAGGAAGCCTCGCACTGTCACCGGCATCTACACCGTCATACTGAAAGCGCAAGGCAAAATTGAAATGCTCATTGACGTTCCAGTAGTTCAATCCTTCCAGCGTATAACTTCCGTAGTTCAGATCGCTGCCGATACTGTCGCCATACCAGACGTAATTGGCGGCGTAATACAGCCCGTCTTGCGGCGCCATCGGGTTATCCCGGGAATCATATTCCGCCAGCACGCCCAGGCCAGAGGTACGAATCTTGTCTCCCAGGTGGTTATCCAGAAACTGGTTTACCGCCGCATTCAAGCGTGGATTGGGAAGTTGGATATCTTCCGCCAGATCCAGCTCAACCTGCCGGTAAGACTGCCGCACCCCCACCATCCACGGGCTAGCTCCCACCCGGAACTTCAGCTCCTGCAATGCAGCCGGCCCCTTGAGATTCAACTCTACCGGCCGGTCAATGGTGTGCCCGGCAAAGGTATAAAAATCCAGGTTCAGGTCCGGCACCAGAGCAAACCCCCGATAACGGATAGTGTCATTGCGCCAGAAGCCCAGGTGCCCGGCGGCCACCCCCCGGGTGCCATTCTCGGTCGCGGCAACACCCAAGATACTAATGTTGTTGGGCAGAATGGCAGGGGCATCACCGTCTACCCGCATCGCTTTTTGTTCGTCACTCTCGTGGAAAAACACGCCGACAATGCCCAACCCATTACCCACCGCCGGCTCGGTGATAACCACAGGAACCGGCATTAAGCTCATGGGTAATTCCGACAGAAAGCGGCTGCTGTCCAACATACCGTCTTCCGGATCAATCATCTAATCGCGAAAAAAGTCGGCACTGACCGGACTAGCGGTGGTTACCATGCAGGCGATTAGCGTAATTCGCTTGAGCATTCAGGGGTTCCTCGCCGCCGGAATTGAAATTTCCTCCACACTTGGCTTTGATAATCGCAGACTTGCCAGATAAAAACACATCATGCTTTTGCCAATTCGCCACACAGCCCTGCTGCTGACAATACTGCTATGCATGGGCTGCCATGCCCATAGCCAGTTCGATCTCACCCACCGCCCGCACAGCGTAAGCCTTCCTGCTCCACAAACTGGCCCTCTCGCTGAAGCCAACCGTGAACTGTTGGCCGGGCACCAGGGTGAAACGGGCCTGTACCTGCTCCGCGATGGCCTGTCCGCCTTTGTTGCCAGAGTCGCCATGATTGAAGCGGCCCGCTCTTCACTTGACCTTCAGTACTACATTTTTTCCTCCGATGTCAGCGGCAGCCTTATCATCAGCAAGCTATTGGAAGCTGCCGACCGCGGCGTCCGGGTCCGCTTGTTGGTGGATGACATTGGCACACCCATCGACAACCCCCAGGTATCAGCACTGGCCCAGCACCCCAATATTGCCATTCGTATTTTCAATCCCGTGGCTGGCCGCGCGGGGTTCTCCCGCTCGCTGCAACTCGCCTTTGGTTTCTCCCGCACCAACCACCGTATGCATAACAAGCTCATGCTGGCAGACCACAGTGTATTGCTCACCGGCGGCCGGAATGTGGCCGACGAATATTTCTCCAATACCGAAGTGGATTTTCAGGATATCGATATCATTGCCATGGGGGATGTGGTTCGCGAAGGCGCGGCAAGCTTTGACCAGTACTGGAACAGCCCGGTCTCAGTGCCGGCCAGCGACCTGCTGGACGCCGACGATTCCGACCTGAATCTGGTCGAGTTACGTGCCGTTCTTGCCGACTTACTGCACAGCCAGCGCGACAGCGAGTTCGCGTTGGCACTGGCAGACTCCATGCTCGGACAAGCCATTCTCTCCGGCGAAATTCCGCTAGCCTGGGGAGAGGCGCACTTCCACGCCGACCCGCCCTCAAAAGCCTATGCCCGTGATGACACACCGGAAGAGGATTATCTGGGCAATGTACTTCGTGACGAACTGGACAGCAGCAATGGCAGAGCCTGGTTAACTTCCGCCTATTTCATTCCGGGCGACAAGGGCGTCGATTACCTGGCCAGCCTGGTAGACCGGGGCATGGATGTACGCATCCTCACCAACTCTCTCAGCACCACCGATGTGGCCGTCGTACACAGTGGCTACAGCCGCTATCGCCGTCCGCTGCTGGAGCAACAAATCAAGTTGTGGGAGTTGCGCTCCGAAGCCGGCCAACAGCAGCGCATCCACTGGTTCAAGGGAAGCTCGCGGGCCAGCCTGCACGCCAAGACCTTCGTGTTCGATGACGACCGCACCTTCATCGGCTCAATCAACCTGGACGGCCGCTCACTGATCCAGAACACCGAGGTCGGCCTGCTGATTCATAGCGCAGCGATCAATCAACAGCTCAGTCAGGTATTCGAAGACTGGATACAGGCGTCATCGGCGTGGCAATTGAGCCTGAACGATAAAGGCGATCTTCAGTGGAAAGCGGCCAACGGCAATCAACCAATCCGCATTGATCACGACCCGGAGACCTCCGCATGGCAACGCTTCAAGGTCTGGAGCCTTTCGCTACTGCCCATCGAATCACAGATTTAGCGTGAATAGCGGCTCGCTCAGCGGGCCCCGTCACTCGTCTCTGCGGTACACCAGGCCAGAAACGCCTCGGGGGTTGCCTCGAAGCCACGCTCCTCGGCCAGCTCCCAGGAACGCACGCATTCTGCTACCCGTGGACACCACTGGTATCCGCCGGAGCCCAGGCAGCCGTGCCGGTCCCGGTCACCACCCGGCGGACTGAAACAGCCCGCCAGCACACTTACCAGCAGCCACACCAGCCCGGCTTTCATTCGGTTTATCCCTTGCACCCGCCACCTCATTCACTTTGATCCAGTCTTTGACCTGACCTGTCCCCGCGTCCTGATGGTCAGCACACTGCCCAGCCAACCGACAGACGCATTATCATCGTACCCCTTTCCCGATTAGAATGGGCGGCTCGCCGGCGCGGCGCCCCGCCCCGGCACCCGGTTTCATCAACGGATACTGCATGCAACGGACGCACACCGCCCCACAATCCGCTCCCGCCAGCCGCCTGGTCCAGCTTCTGCAGAGCCTGGACAGCAAAGCCGTGCGCGCAGGCCATGGTGACTTCGCCGAGCGGCTGGGGCGACTGTTCGACCTGTCCGATGCCATCTCGCTGGACGGCGCCACCCGGCATACCCCATCCGGGCCTTTCACCGCCAACGATGACCTGCCCGAACAACTGCAGGCCGACCTGCTGCGAACCCGTCGTGCACTGCTCGACTATATCGGCCGCAGCTTCGCGGGCGAAAAGGCGGCATCCATTGTTGCCCTGCCGCCCCTGCGCGAGGATGCCGGGGCCGAAAAGCGCCCCAGCTTCGGCGCCTACGAGCGGTTTTATCAGGCACACCAGCGACAACTGATTGCCGGGCTCACCAATCTGCGACTACGCTGCCGGCGCCTACTCGCCGGACACAGTGAGCCCCTGGCGCATCTGGCTGAAATCGATGCGGTCATGGAAAGCAGCCTGACCGCCTGGGCGCGCCAGGGCTTCGCGGCCCTTTCCGGTGTGCTGGAGCAGCGCTACCGCCTGCTCTGGCAACAACGGGACCCCTTCCACACCCCCGCGGACTGGCTTGGCCCCCATGGCTGGCTGACCCAGTTCCGCCGGGAATTGAAAATGCTGTTACTGGCCGAGCTGGACGCTCGACAGGAACCGGTGCTCGGCCTGCTGGCCGCCGCCCGCGACGCCTGCCCGGCCAGTGTGAACGAGGAAAGCCCCACCCCATGAAACGCTTTTTGTTTGCCGTTCCCTTTGTGATCGGCGCCATCGCTGTCGTGTGGATTGCTGCCACCTTTATGCGTCACCCGGTCGCTCTGGCCGTGACCCTGATCATTGCCGCCGTCTATGCCATGGGCTTTGCCGAGTTGTTGCGATTCCGCCGCAATACCACCCGGCTGGACCAGCGCCTGGACGACTTGCCCGACAGTCGCGACAGCCTGCGCCACTGGCTGCAAAGCCTGCCGGCGTCCCTGCGTCATGCCGTGCAACGGCGCATTGATGGCCACCCCGCGCCTCTGCCCGGGCCAGTACTGACCCCCTACCTCACCGGGTTGCTGGTGATGCTGGGGCTGCTCGGCACCTTCGTGGGCATGATCGTTACCCTGCAGGGTGCCGCCACAGCGCTGGACGGCAGCAGCGAGCTGAGCGCCATCCGCAGCGCCCTGTCCGCCCCGATCGCCGGCCTGAGCCTGGCCTTTGGCACCTCCATTGCCGGGGTCGCGGCCTCCGCCATGCTTGGCCTGACCGCCACCCTGTGCCGTCGCGACCGGCTGCTGGTCTCGCGCAAGCTCGACAGCCTTACCGATACCACCCTGCACGCCTTCTCGCTGGATCATCAGCGCGAAGCCGCCTATCAGGCGCTGCATCAGCAAGCCGAATCCTTCCCGGCGCTGGTGAACGCCCTGCAAGGGCTGGCCGGGCGCATGGAACAACTGGGTACTGGCCTGAGTGACTCCCTGACCGGTAACCAGCAACAGTTCCACGCCAACCTGGAAGAGCAGTACCGACAACTGGCCCAGTCCGTGGGCGACTCCCTCAAAAACCCCCTGGCCGACAGCAGCCGCCTGGCAGTGGAAAATCTCCAGCCGCTCATGGAGCAATCCCTCGCCAGCCTTAGCCAGCAAGTGGAAGGGACCCATCAGCGCCTGACAGAACTGACCCAAACCCAGCTTGGCGAACTGACCCGCCAGTTCCGCGATACCACTGAAGCCGCCGCCCAGCACTGGCAGCAAGGGCTCGATGCCCACCAGCAAACCAGCGCCCGACTGGTGACAGACATCAGCACCTCTCTGGCCGAGCACCGCGACCGTTTCCGCGATAACAGTGACGCCCTGCTCGGCGCCCTGCGCGATAGTCAGCAACAGCTGGCCAACAGCAGCGCCAGCACCCTGGAAGCCGTGGCCGATCGCTTCCAGAGCGCCAGCGAGCAAAGTCTGCATCAGTGGCAACAACAGCAAGACGAGCAACAACAGGTTGCCCGCCAGCTGCTGGAACAGACCCGCGAGCAACAACAACAACTGGCCGGTGAACAGCAGCAGCAGCTGACGCGCATCACCGACCAGTTCCAGCACAGCGTGCAGCAGGCCGCGGAGCAATGGCAGCAGCACGGCGAACAGCAACAAGCCAGCGGCAGTGCCCTGATCGGCGAGCTGCGAGAGACCCTGCAGCAGCACCAGCAGCATTTCCAGCAAGGCACCACCACCCTGCTGCAAGGGCAGCGCGAAGGGCTTGATCAACTGGTGGCGGGTATTCGCGACGAATTGCAGGCCCTGCGCGATGCCGAGGCCCAACGGGCCGGCGCAGCCAGCGACCGCCTGGCCACCCTGGAAGCCACCGTCAGCGAGCACCTCGCCCGTCTTGGTACGGCCCTTGAAGCCCCCATGACGCGCCTGATCGAAACCGCATCGGAAACCCCCAAGGCTGCCGCCGAGGTCATCAGCCGCCTGCGCGAAGAAATGACCCGCAGCAGCGAGCGGGACAACGAGCTACTCGACGAGCGCCGCCGCATCATGGAAGAGCTGGACACCCTGCTCAGCAACCAACGCGACACTGCCGGCGCTCAACGCGATGCCATTGAAACCCTGATCACCCGCGCCAGCGACACCCTGGCCCAGGTGGGCGACACCTTCACCCGTCAGGTCAGCGAACAGAGCGAACGCCTCAACGAGGTAGCGGGCGATGTCACCGGCAGCGCCGCAGAAGTAGCCAGCCTCAGCGAGGCCTTTGCCACCGCCGTACAGCTGTTCAGCGACAGCAACGACAAGTTGCTGGATAACCTGCAGCAAGTGGAAGCCGCACTGGAGAAATCCGCCGCCCGGGCTGACGAGCAGCTGGGCTACTACGTGGAGCAGGCCCGTGAAGTGATCGAACTGAGCATGGCGTCCCAGAAAGAGGTCATCGAGGCGCTCGGCGCCCTGTCCTCCGCCGAGGCCAGCTGATGGACGAGTTGCACGACAACGACGCCCAGGCCTCCCCGGTATGGGCCATCTTTTCCGACCTGATGGCGGCGCTGGTGGGCATCCTGGTGCTGGTGCTGGTGTGGGTCATCGGCATTCAGCTGGAACTCAGCCAGTCACTGGAACAGGAGAAAGCCAAGCGGCTGGCCGAAGAACAGCGCCGCCTGGCGCTGGAGCAGGCCCTGGCGGATCCGCTGGCGAGCGGCCGGGTTACCTTTGAAGATGGCCGTATCGGCATCAGTGGCAGCGTACTGTTCCAGCTCAACTCCGATCAGCTGCAAGCCGAGGGCGTCGCCCTGTTGCAGGACCTGGTCAAACCGCTGCAGGTGTACCTCAGTCAGCAAAACCAGATGTTGATGGTCAGTGGCTTCACCGACGACCTGCCTATTCAGCGCGGCAACCGGCGTTACGAAGATAACTGGGGGTTATCCGCCCAGCGTGCCTTGACCGTGACCCGCACCCTGATCGACCAGGGCATGCCCGCCGACCAGGTGTTTGCCGCGGCCTTCGGCCCGCATCAACCTGTTGCCCCCAATGACAGCAACGCCCACCGGGCCAAGAATCGACGGGTGGAGCTGACCACCGTGCCGCGCCGCAAAACCGACCCGGCAAACGGGGACAACGATGGTTGATACGGCAACGCTGCAGGCCCTGCTCGACCACATTGCCCAGTGGCAGGAGAACGGTGCAGATCACTTCGACCCGGTGCGCTTTCGCTTTGTGCAGCGTCAGGGCGAACGCCTGCAGCAACAACGCCATTGCAGTGCTGCCAGCCTGGCCCGGCTGTCGGCAGCGGTGAGCGAGTATCAGCAACGACTGGACGCCGCTACCCGGGAAGCGGAAACCTGTGCAGACCGCCCGCCGGCATCGCCACAGGCGCTTCGCCATTGGCTGCGCCAACAACGTCGCCCGGATACCCGCACCCCGTTGGCCGCCCTGCGCGAACACTACAGCCAACCGGAAGCAGACAGTGGCCACCCCCGTGACCCTCTCACCGCGCTGTTACACGCTCAGGAAAGTGATCTGCTGGACGACAGCCCCGAGCCCACCCAGGCCCACACGCCCCCGCGGGAACTGAAAGCCCTCACCCGTGCCCGCCGGGGCCAGCAACAACAGCGCAAGCGCCAACGCATTGACCTGGCCCTGACCCAGACGCCCAGCGACGCCGGCCCACTCAATTCCCATCGCCTGGTCACCAGCGCCATTCGCACCCTGCAGACCCTCTCACCGGCCTACCTGGAGCATTTCGTCAATTACGTGGAAACCCTGATGGTGCTGGAAAAGGCCGGCAAGAAACGCAGCTAGGGAACCCTTTCACCTGCCAGCGCAGCAAACACTACCGCCAGCAGGCTGGCTCCCACATCCCCCCCCCACTATCAATCCACTGTAGGAGCTATGCTTGCATAGCGATAACGAGCGTCAGCGAGGCAGGCACTCAGGCCCGGCGGCTTGCTTGCAGTGGGAAAGTCTAGTGTGCAGCAACACTTGCCAGCGAGTGAGCCTGCCCCCCCTGTAGACACCCACAGGCGGAGCAATAAGAGTGGGAGCGGTCGTCCGACCGCGATGGCCTTGCCCGGCTTTTATTCGCGGTGGAACCACCGCTCCCACATTGGATGGCGGCAGTTGCTGAGGCGCAGACTTACTCCTCTGCCAGGCCAGCAATATAATCCTCAAACACGAGATCCAGCCCTTCTCCCAGGCCGACCTTGATCGCCTCGTTGAACTGTCTGGCCGACGGCGTAGACAGAAAATCCAGATAGCTTTCCAGCTTGTCGGCTTCCAGTTCCCGGTACGTATGGGCAAAAGACAGCATCACCGTCTTGCGAGTCTGCTCGGTAAGCAGCGCCCTGCGTTGCTCGAAGAACGCCTCCACATCCGAGGTATCCACGGGCTGATCCGGGTTGTGTAACTTACGCACCTGAGTCTGAGCGGCAATCAACATGCGCTTTTGCAACGCCATGTTGTAATCCGTCAGGTGGAGCAAGGCATCAAACTGCGCCGCTTTTTCCATCATCGGCTCATTCGACAACAAGGCAGTGGCATTCTGCATCATGGCCTGGCGCGACGCCGGGGAGGACGCCTGCACTTCCATCTCTGTAATACGCTTGCCCAATGGCGACTGGAACCACAGCAGCAGGGTTTCCAGCTGGTCGTCTTGCACCGCCGCCGACACTGCCTCGAACACCTGCTGGTAAATCACTTCAGGCAAAAACGATTCCTTCGCCACATGAAGCATCACCTCGCCGCGCTCGGCATCCACATCCTGGGCCGACTGCTGCGCCTGCTCCAGACCGGCAATCACCGAGTCGGTAAGGCCAGTAATCTGCCCCTCAGCCCCCGCCAGATTCAACAGCCTCGCGATCTTGTCATTGCGCTCATCTGCCAGCGCATGGCCAGCCAGCAGTGCCAGCATCAGCCCCCATACCCAAAACCACGGTTGTTTCATTTTTGCCCTTTATGTAAGTGAGTTAAACATTGATGCGGCGTTTCGAAAGGCGATCTATGGGTCGCCCGGTTTGTCCGTGGCAGGATGCAGCAAGTCATCGTGCTCTGCCATCTCCCAGGGCAACTTGCCAGGGGTACTGTCCAGGAAGTGCAGGTAGTTACCAAACTGATCCAGCACATCCTGAATGATGTCGTTGCCATCATAGCCATACACATCATAGGAACGACCACCCCGGCGCAGGAACACCTCGGCCCGACAGTATTCCTTTTCCGATTCCGGCCCGGCCTTGCCCGCATAGGCAAACTCGGGGATCGGGTTGGTAATCAGGCGAATGTCATAAATGAAGCCCACATGGCCATCGCGATTGACGACCAGCTCAGCGCGCACCAGGGATTCATCAAACTCTACCCCGGCATCCCAACCGGCCTTGCGCAATTCGTCCACCACCTCTTTCAGGCTTTCCATGGCGGTGCCGCGAATAAAGGTTTCGACTTCGTCACGAGTCGGGTAGCGAATCATGGCGGTCAAACGATGGCGCCATTGAGAGCCCGTCATATTCCGCATAGTGGCCATATGAGCCTGCAAGCTGACTTCCCGATGCTTCTCGATCACCAGCGCACGCCACATCCCCACTGCCGCCAGAATGATCACCACTGCAAACGGCAGTGCACTGACAATGGTCATGGTCTGCAGCGCACTCAACCCGCCCGCCAGCAACAGCACCGACGCAATCACCCCTTCCAGGGACGCCCAGAAAATCCGCTGCCAGGCAGGCGTTTGCAGCACACCACCCGACGCCAGTGAATCCACCACCAGCGAGCCAGAATCCGACGACGTGACAAAGAAGGTGATGATCAACAACACCGCCAGGAAAGAAATAAACGTAGACCAGGGAAGCAGATCAAACATCTGGAACAAGGCCACAGCCTTGTCTGCCTGTACCTCTTCCACCAGCACCGTCACACCCTGGTTCATGATCATGTTGAGGGCGGTATCGCCAAAGACCGAGAACCACAAGAACGTGAAAATGGTCGGGACCAGCATGACCCCCACCACAAACTGGCGAATGGTGCGACCACGGCTGATCTTGGCAATAAACAAGCCGACAAAAGGCGCCCAGGCGATGGTCCAGCTGAAAATAAACAGGGTCCAGTTACCAATCCAGTCGCTGTGGGTGTAGGCCTGCAGATTGAATGTCCGCTCGACAATATTGCTCAGGTAACTGCCGGTGTTCTGTACAAAGCTTTCCAGGATATGAATCGTCGGCCCCACCACGAACACAAACGACATCAGGGCAATCGCCAGTACCATGTTCAGAATCGACAGGCGCTTCCCGCCCTTGTCCATGCCAGCCACGACTGACGCGGTGGCAGCCAGGGTAACCAGGGCGATCGCGGTAATTTGCACCCAGGTGGCCACCGGCACATTCCATAAATAATTCAGCCCGGCATTGATCTGCGCCGCAGACAACCCGAGGGTGGTGGCAATCCCGAACATGGTGCCAAGAATGGCGAACACATCGATGGCATGGCCTATGGGCCCATGAATCTTGTCCCCGATCAGCGGATAAAAGGCCGAACGCATGGACAGGGGCAAGCCGTGACGGAAGGCAAAATACGCCATCACCAGCCCTACCAGGCCGTAGATCGCCCAGATATGAAACCCCCAGTGGAAGAAGGCAATCTGCATGGCCTGTTTGGCGGCATCCACGGTTTCCGGGGCGCCCACCGGCGGCTCGGCGTAATGCAGCACCGGTTCAGCAACGCCAAAGAACAGCAATGCAATGCCGTAACCGGCAGAGAACAGCATGGCGAACCATTCAGGAAAGGAGTACTCGGGCTCACAATGATCCGGCCCCAGCTTGATATTGCCCCAGGAGGTCAACGCAATACCGACGATAAAGATGAAAAACAGCGCCACCACCAGCATGTAGAACCAGCCAAACGTTTCTGTGATCCAGCTTTGCGCCTGCTGGAACAGCTCGCCGGCCGCTTCCGGGTCGGTAATGGTACCGATGATCAGCAGCAGCGAAACAATCACCGCCGGCAGGAATACCGGGACCAGAATTGTGGAGTTTCGCATTATTCCCTTCTCAGCCATCTCTCTTCCCTGTGTTGTTCATGAATGAAAGACCATGCTCGTTTCTACCCTATAGAGTTTTTTTCGAGGCTACTACCGGCCTTAACAGGATTTCATGCTTCCCGTGTTTATGCTTGAATCAGCCTCTGGGGAAAAAGGAGAATGGCTGTTACTACGTCAGCAATGGACACAGACTGGCCTGGCATCGTGTTCAGCGAACAGACACAGGGCCGGATACGCGCCCTGTGCGAACGACGCTTCGGCCATACCACCGATGCGGAAATCGCCAGCGACTACGTGCTTGAACATCTGTGTGAAAGCGACTGGAAGCTGTGCCGGAAATTTACCGGCAAATCTCGCCCGGAAACCTATCTGTACACCCTTTGTAGCAACCTGGTAGAGGAATACGCCCGCAAACGCTTTGGCCGTATCCGCCCGCCCGCATGGCTGCAACAGCTGGGGGACGCCTGGCTCACGCTGTGGAAGTTCATCTGCCTGGAACGCCAACCGGTCCCGGTGGCCATCGAACGTCTGGCCGGTCAGGACGAAACGTTACGTGACCCTGACACCCTTGAGCAGATGGTTCGCACCATCAAGGGGAAACTGCCCTGGTGTGGACAACAAACGGGCGAGGTCTCACTGGAAGAGCACTATCAGGAACCGGACGTCAACGACACCGCATCCGCTGACACACTCGAACCCTTGCTGCTTCTGCTTCATCAACTGATTCTCGATGAAGAACCCGCCCGGCCAGCCAGCCAATGGCAGAGCACAGAGACGCTGCACGCAGTTCGTGCGGCACTGCGCCTCACCGATGAACAACGCCTGATACTGCGCATGGCCCATGTCGATGGCATCAAGTTCAGTGCGATTGCCCGCACGCTTAACCTGCCAGCCCATCAACCTGCACGACAGGCGAAACGGGCTGTGGCCCACATACGGGAAGTACTACAGGCGCACCACTTGCTGCCGGAGGACTGGCAATGATGTCCGGTTTCTGCGTTCATCCAGGGCAACTGTCCATCTCAGTAGTCAGGGGTAAGCGACTATGAAAGAACACACATCCAGCAAACGGCAGGGGGAGTACCTGAGCCGTATTGCTCTGGCGTTATCGGAGCGCCCCACTCTTCAGGGTACGCCACCGGATGATGAGGACATGGCGGCCTTACTGGACAATTTGCTGGACCCGCAGCGCCGTGCCGAGGTCATCAGCCACCTTGCCCATGACCCTGCGTTGTACCGTCGCTGGCACCGATTACTCAACGATCAGGACCTGTGGGTCGAGCACAACAATGCGCTCAACCTGTCGAGCGCCGCACGCAAACCTCGGCGCTGGTGGCAACCGGCCGGCGGCCTCACCGCAGCGGCAGCCGCACTCTTTGCTGGGTGGCTGGCACTGAAACCCGGCATGGATCCGCTGACACTGGATCAGGCCTATCAGCAATTTTCTCCCGAGCTGAGCAGTTACCTGGATGAACAACCCAACATGCGCGACCTGCCCGTTGCACAAGACGATGACATCAACGAGATCCTCGCCGGAATCCACGATGGGCAGCAATCCCAAGGCGTACTGAGCAGCTTTGCCGGCATCGGCAAGGCCCAACTGGCCCTCGCCAGCGAACACTACCGCCAGCAGTTCGGCGAACAGCTCACCGTCCGCCATGAGTGGGGCCGCTGGCTACTGCTTAGCGATGCCCTCTGCAACACGGCGCCCGACAAACTGGAACAGCTCACCCGCCCCGCAGACATCGACGGCTTCGCCCCGCTGCCGGAAAGCGTCAGTTGTGATGACGTGACCACGCAGCGCAACGAGCTTCAGCAACGGTTGACGCGATAGCACAGTCACTGCTGCCCAAGCACAAGTAGCTCCCCGTAGGAGCGTCGCTCGCGGCGCGATCACAAGCCAGGACCAAAGCCCTTTTCACCACAGAGTTCACAGATCCACAGAGAAATTTATTGTTCTAACTCAATGATCTCTGTGCCATCTGTGGTAACAGTCGCCTTCAAGGTTTGGATTATCGCGCCGCGAGCGACGCTCCTACAGCAAGATCAGGCGCATTTTTTGTGACTGATCCTGCCTTCCAAAAAACACGACAACACCTGCAGGAGTGATCGTTCGCTATGCCCTCCGGGTACGACCACGATTCGCGGTGGAACCAACGCTCCCACAAAGCTGCTCCAGCTTCTCCTCGCAAGTTGCCCACCCCGCAGAAGCGTCGGTTATTCGCTGCGCCCGCCCTTCGGGCCGCCCTGCGGGCGTTCCTTCGCTACGCTCGGTGACGGCGCGATAACGAACCAGGATCTTTTCACCACAGAGGTCTCTGTGGCCTCTGTGGTGAAACTACCTTTGTTGTTTTTGTGGGAAGTTCAGCAAGCAGAATCTCCCACCGGACATCCATTTCTCCAAAGGCAAACTAAAACGTTAGGGGCAGCACATTCTCGCAATTCCGCGATAAAAAAACCGCCTGAAAAGGCGGTTCTTTTTACTTCACCATCCATTGGACGGGGGCTACTTGGCGGGCTCCATAGCACCGCCCTGCGTCTCATGGGCTTCACTGCTGAAGTCCAGTTTGTCATCCTTACCCATGTACTCTGGCTTGCCTGCATCACCACCTGCGTCCAGGGCATCACCTTCCAGAGAACGGGTATTAACACAGCGCTGGATGTAACAAGCCTGTCCCCAAGGGGTGCGAATTGCGCACTCCTGCAATGCAATACTCACCGCAGTAGAACGTGAGCTGGAGCTACCCCACCCCCAGGCAGAGGGGCTGGCTGCATCACAGCGCCAGGCCAGAGCAGGGCTGGATGCCAGCCCGAGTGTCGCCATAATCGCAAAGGTTCCGACCATTTTTTTCATAACATTTCCTTCCTTTTGAACATTATTTTTAACCTTGTTTTCTCACCTTAAGCACAGAAAAACCGCTCGCGATGCGGCCTAGTGACTGACCTGCCAGGTAAAAAGATTCAATCCTGATGACTGCGGCGGCTTGCTGCTACCGAGCCCACGGGTAGAGACATTCAGCGGTGCCTGTTGCAGATATCCCAGATTACTATTCACTCCATCACCAGGCTGACTGCTTACCAACAGGTGCTCCATACCCACGGTTTCCACATTCACATCCCACTCAAAGTTCAGCGACTCGCCGCCGTCCAAACGGTTAGGCTGACCACTTTCCGGGTACAGCTGGGTAACCCCATACTGGCTGTCCACAAACAGGATGCTGACATCCTGGGCCTGACGTCCCTTGTTCGTGACACTGAATAAAATGCGGTCACCCTCGGTCAGCACCGGCTGGCCATTCACCGGAAACTCGCTCTGCTCACCGTCATGTTCAATGCGGAAACTCACCTTGAGCTGCTGCTGGGCACCGGGCAGGTGCTGCACGCTGGACATCAAGCGGGTGACGTTCGCGATCTTGCTCAGGCCACCTTGCAGGACCGCCAGCTGGCGATCCTTGCTGTCCGGCAATGCCAGGTTGAGCAGGCGTTGCGGCAGACGGGTTTCGGCACAAACCTTGCGCGCCGCTTCTGCCAGCCGCTGCTCTTCGCAGGGCAGGCTCTGATCTGCCTGCAGGAACCACAGCTGCTCATCAAACTCGCTGACCAGAATGTCGGCGGCATCCAGTGCCGACACCTTGATCCCGATGCCAGACTTCTCGATTTCTGCCAACGCCTTCTGCAGGCGCTTCTCGTCCTTGTTGCTCATGGAGGCGGATGGCAACAGGGCCACGTTGACCTCGGTCGTCAGCACCGGCTTGTCCAGTCGTACGTACAACGTTGCCGGCCAGTCCTTGCTTTGTTCTTCCTCCGGCATGGCCCAGCTACGCACCGGGGTAGCACCATCCAGCCTCACTGTGCCGAGCGCGTTCTTTGCCTTGCCTACCGGCGAATCGTAGATCGTCACCGTGGCCCCCGTGCCCAGCAGCGACAGGGAGCCCGCCTGAATATCCAGCTTGCCGTTCTTGAAAGTCGCAAAATAAGACGGCTCTGGCGGAGCATCGTCATTGAATACCGGCCGGCTCATGTCGCTGGCACTGAATAACGGCTGGGTCGCCTGCCACGGCAAGCTCTGGTAGCGGGACAGCACCTGCTGGGCCAGCTGCTGATAGCTCAGCTGCGGGTTGGCCCCAAGCACTTCCATCAAGGTGTAGGTGAAAAGGCCATGAAAACGGCGGTCCGGCGCCCCGCGAGGCAGTTTCATTTCCGGTGTGGTCTCTGCACTCTGCGCCGCAGAGAAGGCAATCAGCTCACCTCGCTTGCGCGGCGGTTCATCTTCCGGCGTACCGCTGAACACCTCTCCCAGGAAACCCCGCGCCCGGGTCTCGGACACCATGGGGGAGGGACGGTGAATTAATGGTGCGTCGGGAATCCCCAGGACCGCACTGTCCACACGGCGGTACTTTACCTCCGGCATGGCCGTTGCCCCCCGGGTCATGGTGCCGGAATGACAACTGTCAAACACCAGCCACACATCGGCCCCGCGATCACGAATACGGTCAACATAGTGGGCGATTTCATCATCCAGAATCGCGTTCTTTACCGAACCGATATAGCTGTCCCATTCCGCAGCATCGGTGGGCAAAAAGATTTCATCCAGCCCGTCGGGCTCGGTATTGTCCGTGGCCTTCGCCGGCTGGCGGCTACCATGACCGGCGAAATGCAGGTAATAGAAATCATCTTCGCTGGCAGATGCCGCCAACCGCTCCAGCGCCGCCAGAATATTAGCCCGGGTAGGCAGGGTCTTGCCTTCTGCAGTAATCAGCTGCTCGATATTGTCCTGCTTGAATCCGCGCTGACGCAGCATGGCTTGCACGATTTCAGCATCATGGGCAGGGCCATCCAACTGCAGGGAGGCCGGCAGATTTGGGTAATCCGCCACCCCTACCAGCAAGGCATGCCTGGCAGCCTGTACCGGTGACACCAGCATGCCACCCGCCAACATCGCGCCGCACAGCCACTTCCCGGTTCCCGATAGCGTCATTGTTCCTGCACCCATACTGTCCATTGCTGTTGAATTGGGATGGCCAGCGAGCCGCTTTTCGACAGCAATGAAGATTGTTTTTTACGGTTTCCCGAACAAGGTAAACGCAGCCCACGCTGCCGGCTCGGAATACCGTCCCCCTTCCTCAATCAGGGCCCGTTGAGCCTGGGCCATGGCAACCAGATACCCTTCCCCGGGATATTCTCTCAGGTTGCCATAAAATTGCTCCATCAACCGGGCCGTCGCCCCGTCATCCACTTTCCAGTAGGACGCAATCACGGTAGGCACGCTGGCCAGCGCAAACGCCCGCGCCAACGTCGCATACTCCAGACCCGGTTTGCCGATACCGGTTTCACAGGCCGACAACACAACCAGATCGGTCTGATCCAGGGTCAGACCGGCGATATCAATCACGCTGAGGCGGTAGTTATTGGCCAATAACAGGTAGCTGTCTGCCGGCACCGCCGGATCAAGATTACCATGGGTCGCCAGATGCACCACCCGGGCATCCTGCACCGCACCCGCCAGATTCGCATAGGTGGCAGAAGCGCCCTCAAGCACGGTGGGAGCCACCAGTGCTCCCCGGGCAATCCGGCTCACTTCCTGCCGGGCCCCAGGCAAGCTGCCATCCGGATCGGCCACCATGGTCAAACCGTCACTGAAGGATTCGTTCTGCTGCAGCACCAGGCTGAGGTGATACATGGACGGAATGACACCGATGTTAAAACGCTCGGCGGCATACTCGCGCACATCGCCTTCTTTCTTGCGTAACAGCGCCGGGAACGGCAAATACGTCAATGCCCCTACCGGTGTGACCAGTACCTGCTGCTTGCCTTCCAGCTCACGCTCCACCGGCCGCAGTAACTTGTCATACAACCAGGCCAGGCTGGCATCCTGCGCATCGTCATCAGGCCCTGCCGCACGCTCCCCGGAAGCCGACAACCCGCGGTCATTGCCCGTCAGATGCGCTGCCCGGTACCGCATGCCTTTTACCACCAGCGCACTGGCGGCCTCCAGATCCGCACGGCTAACCTGCACTTCACGAATTTGCGCGCCCTCACGGGTTACCAGCTGGATCAGCAACTTTTCCGGCGTCGGCAGATACTGCACCAGCGCCTGATCCTCACTCAGACGCTGGTGCAAGGCGGCCACTTCACGGGGGTCCAGCTTGAGCATCTGGTACAACCCCGCATGCTCTGCTTCCATGCGTGCCAGCAACGTTTCCCGCAACCGGTTCTTGCTCTTCAGTTGCTGCCGCAGACGCTCAGCACGGGGCGAATCCGACACGCCCTTTACTGCACTGCCGGACGCCGCCGCCCCACTCAAGGTTGCAGCATCCGCCTCGGGCACCGGCTGCGCCACCCGGGTTTCCAGCTCGCGTATCTGCGCTTCCATCTGCCGGTAGCGAGCCAGCATTTTCCCGGCGTCACTGTCACCCGATATGGCAGGCAGGAAAATATCACTGAGCGCCTGTTGCTGTTGGGTGTCCTCTTCACGGAAAGCAAGCTGACCGAAATGGTTGTCATTGAGTAACGACGCCACCCCTTGAGAGTCATACAGCAACAGCCCCAGGTCGGTGCCCACATAAACCCGACCATTGCCGGCCACCGCTACCGCATGCACAGTGCGCCCACCGTATTGGCCCAGTGCGGCGTCCTCCGGCAATAACTGATTCAGACGATCCGGGTACAGCCAGGTGCCGCCGTGATACAACAGCACCCCGCCCGCCGACGGGAACAACCAGCTATTGCTCCCCTGGAAACGCGCCCCCTCGCCCCCCAGCCACAGCAGTGGGGTCTTGTCCGCCAGTGCCTGGTAACTGGGATCGTTGAGCTCGGCAAACGACTGCCGTGCGCCCCCCGTCAGTTCACGGGCGAAGGTAGTGTTGGTGCCAATCACCGCCGTTCTGTCATCCACCGGTGTGTAGCCTGTGACAAACCAGTGTGGCGGCTTGCCCACATGCTCGAAACCGCTGCCAGTCCAGCGCAGCAACCCGCCAGACAACGACACCCCCTGATGGGTCAGATGCCCCTCATCGGATGCCACCACTTCGATCTCGCCCGCCAGGGTTTCATGCACCCCCGCCAGCATCGGGCTACGTGACGGGAAACGTTCGCTGTCGAGCAGATAGTTGAACTCGGTGAGAGTCTCTTGGCGGTAACGGAACAGGGACGAACCGGACACCACCCACAAGGTGCCTTCGCGGTCCACCAGCATGTCGACCACGCCACCTTGCCAGCCCTTTTCTTCGACCGCAGGCCGCGCGGAGAACAACTCCTGGGGCTGATCGCTGCCGGCAGGAAAACGCAGAACCGTGTAGCCGTCATGGGTGAGGAGATTGCCGTGTTGATCCTCTGCCAGCACACGGGCATTGGCCGAAGAAAAATACTGGGCTGACTCCAGTGGCTTATCATTGCCCAGCAACAAAATGTGGTCCCCCATGGCCACATAAAGACTGTTAAGCGTCTGACTCACCAACAGGTCGTACACCGGCGCTTGCTGCAGCTGCTGCGCGCCCTCGCCAAGCCGGGTGTACACACCCTCGTCGCTCAGCACCACCACGCCACGCGAATCACTGAAAGAGTGCCGCGGCCCGACAGCCATGCCCCCGCGTTGCTCGGCAAACGGCAGCGCCAGCGCCTCAAAATAGTGGCCCTGCAAGACATTCATGGCCCGGTCGGTACTCACCACCAACGCTTCCTCGCCACTACCCAGGTCCCACATCGACAGCCCATGAACCTGTTTTGACAGCAGCAAGTCACTGTCCGTGGCGACCAGCTCAGCATCCTGCTGCAGCCACTCCCAACGCCCGTTTTCATCCGTCACGGCATGGGCAAAGACCTGATTGCCCTCCAGCCGGTAAACCCGCATGCGCCCCATGTCGAAGGTCATGTCCTGCCCCCGCCCCAGACTCACGGGAGCGTCACCAGACAACAACCACACCTGATGGTTGGCGCGGTAGAGCAAGGCATCGGGTCGGCCAGGCAAGCGGTAGAGCTGATCAATGGGATGAGTACCTGCCGCCGTAACGGCCTGCGGGTTCGCTTGCGCATACTCCAGCACCACCAGCCCGGCACCGGTCCCCGCCCATACACGGCTACCGCGTGACGTGAGCGATATGACCCGTGGCGACGGCAAACCTTCGGCCACACTCCAGCGTTTCAGGTCACCGTCGTAGTCTCCGGGAATCGCCAGCAAGCCCTTGGCCGTTCCCAGCCAGAGAATGCCATCCTCGGTTTCTGTCACGGCCAGAATGTTGGCGCGCGCATCCTGCTCCGATAGCACTGCAGTCGCCGACAGCCGCTGCTGGCGAAAATCAAACCCGTACCAGTGCCAATAGCCTTCGCGCAGCACCGACAATCCCTGGCTGGTGGCCACCACCACATCTCCGTTGGCACGCATCACGACCTGATGTTTTTCTGTCCCTGCCAACGCCTTGCCAAACAGCTCATGATCGCCGTACCGTTTCCAGTAAGCGGTATTGCTGAAATCGGAACGCTGTAACCGGTGGGCATCCCGAAGCAACGCCAGTGGAGCTTCATTGACTGCAGCCAGGGCTTTGCGCAACGTGGACGACGACGCCTCCAGTTCCGCACTGCGTAACCAGTTCCAGGCCTCCGACCACTCACTGAAGGTCTCCTGCGGCAGCCCGCGCGGACGCACCTCCCGATACAGTTGATGCAACAGCGTCACCGCCTGGGCACCCCGGTGGCGGAATGCCTTTTCACGGGAGTGGACCTGCGCGGTCGCCACAACGCCATACAACAAACGCTCGGACTCTCCGACATAGTCAGGGTCGTCCCCTACCTGGCCGATCAAATACTTCGCCAGCGCCAGCGCTGCCTTCTGCTCCTCCGCACTGTGGTATTCGGTGTCTTCGTACTCCACCCGCAGGGCATCCACCTGTGGGTCGTTCACGCTCAGACGCGGCAACCGTTTCACATCGTGAATCCGCTTGACCTGATTGACCATGCCCAGCAGCGACTGGAACGAACGGGTGATACGCAACGCCATCTGCTGACCCTGCTCAGAATTCACCGACAGAATCTCGCCCTGCTCGTCGTACGCTACCTCCAACACGCCCACATCCTGCTCGACGATACGCACAGGCTTGCCCAACGCATTGTAGGTAAAGTGCAGCGTGCCCTCCGGGCTGATCAGCGTGCGGATATGGTCATCCTTGTCGTACAGCAACGTCATGGATTGGCCGCTGGAATCTTCAATGCGGGTCAGCTGCCCGGTCTCGGTATACCCCAGGCGCATAAACGTGGCGCCCCGGGCAAAGTACAAAGGCTTGCCAAACACCGGGTGATCCTGACGCACAACCTGCTCGCCACTGGGCAGCAGAATCTCCACCCCGGGGATCTCGCTGTCGAGCTGATAAAACACCCGAGTACCATCAGCGCTAAGAGCATCACGGCGGGCCTCATCGAACCAGCGGGTATAGCGCAGTGACGCCGAGGGGCGCATGCCCGCCACGGTGTAACGCTCGAAACTGGACAGGGAATCCCCCAGATTCCCCAGCGCCCGGCGCTGCCATTTCTTGTCCACACTCACACCGCGGGTTTCGGCATCATTGATGGCCTTGAGTGCCACAATCGAACTGCCCCCCCACAACAAATGCTTGTGCAGAAACGACGCCACCTTGCTGCTGTCGTAGGGCGATCGCGCCAGCATCCGGGCACCGTAGCCAAAGGTCTTGTCGGCTCCCAGTTCATTGGCATAACGCGCCACCAGATCATGAAAATGGCTGGTGCTGTCCTGCTGATAAGCACTGCGCTGCGCCAAGGACTGTGCCGCACAGGACTTGTCCCCCCGCGCCAGACAAAAGGCTTCCCGGTAACGCAGATAATCCATGTAATGGCCATGCCCGCGGGCAAATTCATCAAACGCCGTTTGCGCCTCACGCAAAGTCTCGCTATCCACCCGCTCCTGCCGGGTCTGGTTTTCATAGACCCAGGCGCCGTACAGCAACATGGACTGGCGGGCACTCAACCGCCCCGTGGACACGAAACGCTCATGGCACTGTTGCGCCCAATCGTGGGCCTGGCGCCACGCCTTGGCAGACACGTAATAATCAATCAGCGCCTCACAACCAAACGTCTCCGTCGGCGCAGCGACAATCGCCGCTTCCCATAGAGCCGGCTCCTCGCCAGCACCGTGCTGCTTTGCCAATTGCCATGACGCCTTTTCCCAAGGCATGCGTTCCTGCCGCTGAACCACAAAACGTCGTGCCGATGCCTCCCCCCGTACGGCCAACAGGACGTCATAGGTCTGGCTCAGATAGTCGAGGGAATGGCCATGACGGGCCAAGCCGTCTTCCAGCAACGCCAGCGCCGAGGCCTGGCGACCCTCGGCCACGTCCTGCCGCGCCTGACGCAACAACAGCTCACGGTCATGGGGGTAATAGGAACGGGCCTCGCGCAGTAACGCCTGGTACCTCTGGGTATCCTGCAGCGTCGCCAGATCTTCCAGAACACTATTGAGCAGGCTGGCAGACGGCATGCCAACCCGTTCGCGGTAACGCTCAAACACGCTAACGCCACCGCGCGGATCACCACTGTCGCGGTACGCCTGCAACCAGTCCGCCAGTTGCCCGGACGAAGGACTCTCGATCAAGGGGAAACCGGTCGCGGCCGCCGCCAGCGCCTCATCCGGTCGCTGCTCTGCCAACGCCAGACGCGCCTGCTCCATCCACAGCCGGCCCTCGTCCGGGTAACGAGCCAACGCCTCCGACAAGGCGCCCCGCGCAGCACCCTTGTCACCGTCATCCAGCAGGCCTGCCGCGTAATAACGCGCCGCGCGGGCCGGCACGCCCTCGTTTCCATACCAGCGCGCCAGGCCTTCCGCCACGCGCCGGGCCCGGTCGTGCTGACCGGTTTTAATCAACAGCTCCATGGCATCACTGCGTCCCGCATAAAACGGAAAGCGTGCCAGCCCCGCCATGTGGCTCTCGACCGCCTCTCGGTAATAGCCATTTCCCTTGAGCGTCAATGAGCGGGCGACCAAGGCCCGACCATCGTGGGGCCAGCGCTCAAGGTAGCGCTCCACATGGGCCAGCTGATCACTGTTCTTCCAACTGTGTTGCGGCACCACCGCCTGGAGATAGCCCCCCGTAAACCCGCCATGCACTGCCTCGGCTTGCGCAAATGCCGCCGCCCGCTCTCGCATCCCTGGCTGATCCAGTGCCGTCATGTTGTCGAACATCCAGGCCAGCTGCCAGTGATTGGGCGCCAGCGTAACCGCGGTTTCCAGGTAGTCGTAAAAGACCCCGAACTCACCCAGATCCCGGGCCGAATCGGCCAACTCCACCAGGGCATACACCTCACCGAGCCGATAGGTCGCAGTCGCCGGGAACGCCTTCCAGGCTTCACGGGGGGCGGCATCCACGGCCATCAGCACCTGTGGCGTTATCCCCAGAGCCTGCTTCAGGGCCGGCGACGCCTGTGTCAACGCCGCTTCCAGGGTGTCCTGGCGGCGGTGCACCGCACTCCAGATATAGGGCGCGAGAGGATGGGGATAGGAGGACTGCAAATCCTGGCCCAGGCTGGCCAGCAAAGCCGCCTCGTCACCCGACCAATAGAGGGCACTCCAGTAGCGGACGCGATCATCATCAAAGTCCAGTGTCACAACATCCCGGGAGGGCGGTGTCGGGGTAGCAGCAAGCAAAACGCCCAGTGCGTCGAACCGCCCCCAGCCAATCGCCAAATCCATTGGCGTCAGCCCGGTGGCATCCCGCTGCAGAGGTGACAGGCCGCCCTTAAGGAATCGCTCGCACAGCGCCACCTCACCGGCCTGGGCACACCAGTGCAGTGCTGACTGCCCACCCCCGTTAAACTGATCCGGCTTCGCCCCATGACGAAGCAACCACTGGGTCACCTCACCCCGCCCTGAAAGCATGCTGACCTGCAATGGCGTCTCGCCACTGGCAGAGCTCTGGGTCACTGGCGCCCCCGCGTCCACCAGCAGCTTCACCGCAGCCAGATCCCCCGCACGCACTGCCAACAACAATGGGGAATCACCGATCCCATCCGGCATCGACGCCAGACCAGGGTCCGCTTTGAGCTGATCGGCCATGGCATCGTGATCCGCCATCGCAAGCGCATCCAGCAAGGGTGAGGCCGCCACGGAGAGCGACGCCGTCAAAATCCCGGCAAACACCACCCCACGGACACCCGCCCTGGTCCAACCCCTAAACAGGAATGAAGTCATTGAATATGCCCCAGCAGCCTCAAGAAACAGTAACGACTGAGATGGCCATCCCCCACAAAATCGACAGCCATCACATGCTGCCTCCCTCAAGACAGCCAGGAATGAATGTAGGGGAATGCGGGAAGGGACTCAATGACAGGGAAAGGACCGACAAGCGTTCTTGCAGAATAAATTACATAACGCCGTGTTAACTGGCCCAGCGTAGCTGGGTCCAGTTGAACACTTTGTTAGGCTAATTGTGAGCAAACAAGCTAGAAGACCAAAATTATTTGCCAGCTTCTGCAATAATCTCAAAATTATGAATGTTGTTTAGAACACCGTTATCCCAGCCGCCAACGACAAGATCATCCGCTTGGGCCTTGAGGGCAGCA
>PAJO01000058.1 GCA_002706085.1 Alcanivoracaceae bacterium
ACCCGAAGGGCGCGGCCTGAAGCGCCCATCTGCTGCGCCTTGCCTCTAGGAAAGGGAACCACCCTTACCGTCGAGACAAGACACAACAGCTGCACGCTTCAGGCCACGCTGAGCACGCAAGGCGTTATTCAGAGGCTCCCACGGCTTTTAACCGCTAAAAATGTGGCAACCAGCCGTCGGTGCTTTTCCACAAAGATCTAACGGCGGTTGCGTAGCAAAGAACAACCTTTGAAGAGGTTTGAAGATGGATATCAACTACACCCCGGAAGAACTGGCGTTTCGTGATGAAGTGCGTTCTTTCCTGGATAACAAGCTGCCCAAAGACATCGCCAGCAAGGTGAAAAACGGTCAGCACCTGGGTAAGGACGATACCGTCCGCTGGCAAAAAATTCTTAACGAGCAGGGCTGGATGGCCATGCACTGGCCGGTAGAGCACGGTGGCACCGGTTGGTCGCCGATCCAGAAGCATATCTTCGAGGAAGAGTGTGCCGAGTACGGAGCTCCGACTGTGCTGCCGTTCGGGGTGAACATGGTGGCGCCGGTCATTATCAAATTCGGCACCGAGGAACAGAAGCAAACCTACCTGCCGAAGATCCTCAACAGTGATGTGTGGTGGTGTCAGGGTTATTCCGAGCCGGGTGCCGGGTCTGATCTGGCAGGCCTGAAAACCAAGGCTGTACGCGAGGGCGATCACTACATTGTGAATGGCCAGAAAACCTGGACCACGCTGGGTCAGCACGCCGACTGGATCTTCTGTCTGGTGCGCACCGACCCGAACGCCAAGAAACAGGAAGGTATTTCCTTCCTGCTGATCGACATGGAAACACCCGGAATCACCGTGCGTCCGCTGATCACCCTGGATGGCGAACACGAAGTGAACGAAGTGTTCTTCGACGATGTGAAAGTCCCGGTGGAAAACCTGGTTGGCGAAGAAAACAAGGGCTGGACCTGTGCCAAGTACCTGCTGACCTTTGAGCGTACCGGTATTGCCGGTGTGGGCCAGTCAAAGGCCGCCCTCAAGCATCTGAAAACCGTGGCGCGCCAGGTGCAGCAAAATGGCAAACCGCTGATCGAGGATCCGCTGTTCCGCAATCGTCTTGCCGACGTGGAAATGGAATTGATGGCGCTGGAAATGACCAACCTGCGCACCGTAGCGGCGGCGCAAGCCGGTGGTGTACCGGGGGCGGAAAGTTCCTTCCTCAAGATCATGGGCACCGAGCTGCGTCAGGAGATCACCGATCTGTTCCGCCGCGCGGCGGGTCCGTACGCGCAGCCCTTCCTGCCGGAAAGCTTTGAAGCCGATTACGACGGCGAGAGTGTCGGTCCGGACTTCGCCAATACTGTGTCTGCCAAGTACTTCAACATGCGCAAGCTGTCGATCTTCGGCGGTTCCAATGAAATTCAGAAGAACATCATCGCCAAGATGATTCTCGGTTTGTAAGAGGTGAATGAGCATGGATTTTAAACTGAACGACGAACAGCGCATGCTCGAAGAAACCGTGGGCCGTCTGGTTCGCGATGGTTATCCCTTCGATGCACGCGAAAAGGCCCGCACCAGCGAGCTGGGTTATTCAACGCAGATGTGGCAGCAGTTCGCCGAACTGGGCCTGCTGGGTGTACCGTTCGCCGAAGACTTCGGTGGCTTTAATGGTGGTGGCCCTGAGCTGATGGTTGTTGCCGAAGGCTTTGGCCGTGGCCTGGTACTGGAGCCCTACCTGGCGACCGTTGTACTCAGCGGCACACTGATCGATGCGCTGGGCAACGATGCCCAGAAAGAATCCCTGATCAGCGCCATCGTGGGTGGCGAGCTGCGTCTGGCCCTGGCTGCCTACGAGCCGGAAGGCCGCTACGACCACACCCATGTGGCCACCCAGGCGGAAAAGCAGGGCGACAGCTATGTGATTTCCGGTAGCAAGGCGGTGGTATTGCACGGCGACAGCGCGGACAAACTGGTGGTGATTGCCCGCACTGGTGGCGAGACTCGCGGCCGTGAGGGTTTGTCGGCGTTTGTGGTGGACGCGGATGCCAACGGCGTATCCCGTCGTGGTTATGAAACCATAGATGGTCTGCGTGCCGCAGAGATCCATTTTGACAATGCCAGCGGCGAGCTGCTTGGTGAAGAAGGGGGCGCAGCGGACGCACTGGAAGCTTCACTTGCCCTGGGCATTGTGGCGCTGTGTGCGGAAGCGGCCGGTGCCATGGAAGTGGCATGCGACCAGACCCTCGAGTACATCAAGGAGCGTCAGCAATTTGGCGTGGCCATCGGCAAGTTCCAGGCCTTGCAGCACCGCATGGTGGAAATGCGCATGGAACTGGAAAAGGCCCGCTCCATGACCATTCTGGCGGCTTGCTCGCTGGATGCTGCACCGCAGGTGCGCGCCAAGCGTTTGGCCGCGGCCAAGGCCATTATTGGCAAATCCGGTCGCAAGGTGGCAGAAGAAGCCATTCAGCTTCACGGTGGGATGGGCATGATGGAAGAAACGGCCGTATCTCATTACGCCAAGCGTATCGTGATGATTGATCATCAGTTGGGCGATCTGGGATACCACATGCAGATGCTGGAAAGTCTTCTGGATGTGGATGAAGACGCTGCGTAACCCTGCAGACAAACAAGGCGGCCTCGGCCGCCTTTTTTGACGCTATCCTTCTTCCGGCTCTGTATGGACCGGGGGAGCGGCTCCAGTGCTGCTCCTGAAACAGGAGAGGGGCTGTAGGCGCCTTGCTTGCAAGGCGATACCAAGCCCGGGCGAGGATAAAAACACATTACCCAACAGGGCACGGGCTTAACGGAGAACATCTTCTCTGTGACGTGTGTCTGCTGAGGTGAAAACGAAACACGGGAGAGCATTATGACAACTAACCGCCAGATTATTCTTGCGAATCACCCGGTGGGAATGCCCACCGCTGAGGATCTGCCCTTGCAGGAGTCGGCGTTGCCTGAACTCCAGGACGGGCAGCTGCTGATGAAAAATATCTATCTGTCACTGGACCCTTATATGCGTGGCCGCATGAGCAAGGCGAAATCCTATGCTGCCGGGGTGCCTCTGGGCACTGCCATGCAGGGCGGTACCGTGGGGCAGGTAGTGTCGTCAAAGCTGGACGGCTTTGCTGAAGGGGATTTCGTGCTCGGCTTCGGTGGCTGGCAGGACTACGCAGTGCAGGATAAAACCACCCTGCGCAAACTGGACCCGAGCCAGGCACCGATCAGCACGGCGCTGGGGGTATTGGGCATGCCAGGGTTTACTGCCTACGCGGGGCTACTGGAAATCGGTCAGCCGAAAGAGGGCGAGACGGTGGTGGTCTCTGCTGCCAGTGGCGCGGTGGGTCAGGTGGTCGGGCAGATCGCCAAGTTAAAGGGCTGCCGCGTTGTGGGTGTCGCCGGAGCAGAAGACAAGTGTCGCCATGTGGTCGAGGCCTACGGTTTTGATGCGTGCGTCAACTACAAGGACGACGACTTTGAAACCCGGTTGGCCGAAGCGTGCCCCAACGGTATCGATATCTATTTTGAAAACGTGGGTGGCAAGGTCTTTGATGCGGTCATGAAGCTGGTGAATGATTTTGCGCGCATTCCCCTGTGCGGCCGTATTGCCCACTACAACGACACCGAGGCGCCACAGGGCCCGGATCAGCTGTCGGCCTTCCTGACCAAGCTGCTGGTCAAGCGAGTGCTGATCAAGGGTTTTATCCAGTTTGACTATGCCCACCTGATGAAAGACTTCGTCAAGGACATGAGCAGCTGGATGCAGGCGGGCAAGATTCAGTATCAGGAAGATGTGGTGGACGGACTGGAGAATGCCGTCGAGGCGTTTCAGGGGTTGCTGGAAGGCCGCAATCGCGGCAAGCTGCTGGTGCGCATCAGTGAAGATCCTACCCGTTAATGACCCACGTTGAAGCCCAGGTCGAACAGCTGTTCGACCGTTACGGGGCCCGCTACCGGTGGCTGGCCACCGTCACCGTGATGCTGGGCACCATGTCGGTGGTGCTGGCATCCACCATTATCAATGTGGCCATTCCTACCATCATGGTGGAGTTCCAGCTGGCTCAGGATCAGGTGCACTGGCTGGCCACCGGCTTTCTGGCGGCCATGACCGTGGGCATGCTCACCAATGCCTGGTGTACTCACCGCTTTGGTGCCCGCGGAGCATACCTGCTGGCCATGGCGGCGTTCATTGTGGTCTCGGTGATCGGTGCGGTCAGTGAGCATTTTGTCACCCTGGTGGCGGCCAGGGTCGGGCAAGGGTTATTGGCCGGGTTGATCCAGCCGCTTGCCATGATCACCATTTTTCAGGTCTTCCCCCTGAACCGTCGTGGTCAGGCCATGGGAATCTATGGCCTGGGGGTGGTGTTGGGGCCGGCAGTGGCTCCGGCCATTGGTGGCGTATTGGTGGATACGTTGTCGTGGCGGGCGGTGTTTCTGGTGGTCTTGCCCGCTTGCGTTGTGGGGATGGTCATGGCCTGGCGATTTTTGCCCGGACGTGACGCCAAGGCCAGGCCGGTGACCCTGGACTGGATAGGCCTGCTGCAGTTGAGCGTGGGCATCACGGTGTTGCTCTGGGCGCTGGCCAATAGCCACCGGCGAGGGCTGGAGGATCCCGCGCTGTTGGCCGGCCTGTTTGTCGGCCCGCTGCTGCTGGTGTGCTTTGTGGCATGGCAGCGCCGGGCTCGGCACCCGCTGATGGACTTGCGGGTGTTTCGTTATCGCGGCTTCACCGGCAGTTTCATCATGTCCATGGTGATCGGTGCGGGTGTGTTTGCCTCCACCTATGTGACGCCATTGTATTTCCAGCAGGTGCTGGGGGAGAGTGCCGCCAGTGCGGGGCTGATGCTGATGCCCGCCGGACTCGCCATGGCCTTTACCTTTCCCGTGGCCGGACACCTGACTGACCGACTGCCTGAAGCCCGACTCATCGTGGCCGGGCTGGTGTTGTTTGTGCTCAACATGGCCTTGATGGCCGGGGCCCGTCTGGCCACTTCTGCGGTGTGGCTGGTGTGGTGGACCTTGCTGGGGCGTGTGGGCCTGGGGCTGATGATGCCGCCGTCGTCTACCGGGGCGTTGGGTTTGCTTCCCCCGGGGCTGATTCCCCAGGGCTCGGGGGTGTTCAATTTTGCCCGCCAGATCGGTGGTGCAGTGGGGGTGAATCTTTGCGCCCTGACCATTCAATGGTTCAGTCACCAGCATTCGAATCGTTTCCCGTCGGCGGCTCTGGCGCAGCACTGGGAGTACGGATTCGATCGTGCCTTCGGGTTGTTATTAATGATTTTCCTGCTGTCGTTGATGCCGTTGTGGTACATGCATCGGGGGCTGACAGGTAAAGTGGGAGAGACAAAATGAACAGGTTTCCACGGGTACTGGTGATTGGTGCCGGTGCCATTGGCAGTTTTTACGGTGCGATTCTGAAACGGGCCGGTTGCGAAGTGGCTGTGGTGTTGCGGTCCGATTATGAGGCCGTCAACGCCAACGGTTTTCGCTTTACCAGCTCCCTTGGCGATTTGTCCTGGCGGCCGGATCAGGTCTATGGCCCGAACGATACTCCGGTGCAGACCGCTGATTACATCCTGCTGTGCGTCAAGGTGTTGCCGGGCGTGGATCGGGCGGCCCTGGTACGGCCCTGGATGGGCGAAGATACCGGGTTGGTGTTGATCGAAAACGGGCTGGATATTGAACGTGAGCTGGCCGACGCTTTCCCGACCAATCCTCTGGTCAGTTGTCTGGCCTTTATTGCCGTCAGCCGTACCGGGCCGGGGGAGGTGAATCATCAAGCCTACGGCCAGTTGGTGATGGGCAATTTCCCGCGTGGATTTGATGAACATTGCGCCCGCCTCAGTCAGCTCTTCCAACAGGGTGGTATCAAGGTGGATGAGACCGATGCGGTGGTGGGGGAGCGTTGGCGCAAGTGTGTCTGGAACACCCCATTTAATCCCCTGAGTGTGCTGGCTAACGGTGCAGACACGCTCAGTATGCTGGATGCTCCTGGTGGCGAATCACTGATTCGCACGCTGATGGAAGAAGTCATCGCCGTGGCAGAAGCCGATGGTTACCCCATGCCAGACGGCATTATCGACAAGAACCTGGAGGGTACGCGCAAGATGGGCGCGTACAAGAATTCCATGGCACTGGATTATCTGCAGGGTCGTGCCATTGAACTGGATGCCATTCTGGGGAACGTGGTGGCGATAGCCCGGCAGCATCAGGTGCCGGTGCCCCATCTGCAGACGATTCTGGTGGCGTTGCGCATGCGTCAGGCGTAGCGCCTTAACATGTTCTTGAAAGCCGTTGGCGCCCGTCGCCAGCGGCGTGTTTTCTGCTCCTTCCTGTTCCCGCACATTCCTTGCCTCAGCCCGACCAGGTCAGGCCACCGAGATCTGGAAATTTGTCAGCTTTGTAATTGAATGCTATTCGCAACAAGCGTAGTATCGCGAACCATTCTCATTCTTGCTGGGGTGTTCCATGAAATATTTGCGCCATCACGTTTCCCGTGGGGTTTTGCTGGGAGGTGTTGTTCTTGGGGGCTGTATGACTGCCTCTGCTGTCCATGCGGAGTCGGTTGCCGATGCCCAGGCGGTTCAGCAGCAACGTGTCCGCATTGCTTTGCCGGCCCAGGCTTTGGGGCGTTCTATGGCGCAGTTCACACGACAGACCGGTATTCCCCTGGCCGAGGCCTCCGGTCTGGATACCAATACCACGGTCAATGCGGTGAACGGCACCATGCCGCTGAGCCAAGCGCTGGAGAGTCTGCTGGCGGGTACCGGGGTTTCCTATTCCGTTAGCGAAAACGGCACCGTTGTGATTGGTGCCAGCAGCGGTGAATCAGGGGAGGTCAACGCTCTGGAAGCGATTCAAGTGTCGGCGGACGTAGCGGTAGAAGAATCTGCTTGGGGAGCGGCGAGCAATGGTTACATGGCCACTCATAGCTCGACCGGTACCAAGACAGATGCACGGATTGTCGAAATTCCCCAGTCGGTATCGGTAGTCACTCGTCAGGAAATGGACGATCGCGGTTCCGAAAGCGTGATGGATGCAGTGCGTTATACCGCAGGTGTACAAACGGAAGTGGCCGGTATCGATAGCCGGGTGGATGACATCAATATTCGCGGGTTCGATGCGTCCAGCTGGAGCAATAACATGTACCTTGATGGCCTGCGCATGCCGAAAGGCGGCCAGTGGACCACCCCTCAAATTGATGCCTATGGGCTGGAGCGTGTGGAAGTGCTAAAAGGCCCGGCCGCCGTCCTGTATGGCCAGGTGGCTCCGGGGGGGCTGGTCAACATGGTGGCCAAGCGACCGACCTTCGATCAGACCAATGAAGTTGTAGTAGAGGGTGGAAGCTACGACCAGTACGAAGCCTCTTTCGATCTGGGCGGTAATTTGGATAAAAACGGCAAGGTGATTGGTCGTCTGGTGGGTAGCTACAACGACGGTAACTCCCAGGTGGATAAGACCGAACTGAGCCGCACCTATCTGGCGCCCAGCGCCACAGTCTTTCTGACCGACGATACAGAAGTCACCTTCCTGACCTATTACCAAAAGGATGAAGGGGGATCCACGTTCCAGTTTCTACCGATCAAGGGGATGCTGGAGCCTACACAGTACGGATATATCGACCGCAATACCTTCCTGGGTGAACCGGATTGGAACACCTATGATCGTGAACAGTGGGCCATTGGGTATGACCTGACCCACTACATTAACGATGCATGGTCGTTCCGTCAGAACGCCAAATACAATCACGTGGAATCCCTATTCGATACGGTCGTGTCTGGAACCTTTACCAATGGTGGGCTGCTGCCGGATAACCGCACCATTAATCGTCGGGCTGTACGCGGCGACGGTGATCTGGACAGTATCGCTGTAGATAACCAGTTCAAGGTGCTGTTTAACACTGGAGAATTGCGTCATGACGTGATTATGGGACTTGATTATCTGAACACCGACTGGACCCATATCCGTTACGCAGTAACGGCACCGATATCACCTATTGATGTTTATGATCCTGTATACGGTGGCGCCGCAGGGTTCGAGAACAATATGCGGGTGCAGAGCGATTATGATGTTAGCGATGAGCAAATCGGACTGTATCTTCAGGATTTGATCCGCCTTGATCAGTGGCGTTTCACTATCGGTGCAAGACAAGATTACTTTGATAATGAATCTATAAACAAAGCAAATGGCAGTGAGGACAAGGCTGATGACGACGCCTTGACCTGGCGTGCCGGTGCAACGTATTTGTTCGAAAATGGCGCAGCACCTTATGCCAGCTATGCCACCTCGTTTGAACCGATTTCCGGGTTTGATTCCAGTGAAAGCGCGTTCGAACCGTCCAAGGGGGAGCAATTCGAGGTAGGTATTAAATATCAGCCACCTCGCAGCAACAGTCTGGTGACCCTGTCTGTCTTCGACTTGACCCAAACGAATTTGGTAGTGACTGATCCGAATCCGCCCGCAAGTGCGCCCTGTGTTGCTGATAACTCCTGTCAGCGTCAGACCGGTGAAACTCGTACAAGGGGTGTTGAACTGGAAGGCAAGGCCTGGCAGGAAGATGGCTTGAGCGTCACTGTCAGCTACACCTATCTGGATGCGGAAATTACAGAAGATACCGATCAAAACGTGCAGGGTAATTACAAGGAATTTGTACCGAAGAACAGCGCTGCTATGTGGCTAGACTATAAATGGCAGGAAGGCGCCTTGCGCGGGCTAGGGTTGGGTGCTGGAGCGCGTTTCACTGATAGTGTTTACGGTGATGTAGCAAATTCCTATCCGGTAGATAGTTATACGCTCTACGATGCGTCCCTGCGATATGACATGCGATACATCGGCCTCGAAGGGATGATGTTATCTCTCACCGGGCGCAACCTGCAGGATAAGGAATTCTTGAGCTACTGTAATAACTTTGGTTGTGCATATGGTACAGCTCGGCATGTGACCGCAGGTTTAAGCTATCGCTGGTAAGTCTTACGCCGGCCCGCCGTCAGGCGGGCCGGGCTGAAAGAATGGACAGGTTATGACATACCTTTTAACAGGCCTCGCTACGGTTGGTGCGGGCCTTTTCTTTTATCTGACCCTGAGCAATCAGCAATGGCTAAAAGTGCCGTTGCCAGCGGGTTGTCGTCCGCTGGCGCTGGTGGCTCTGGCGGCCAGCTTTGGGGTCTGGATGTGGATTATGGATGGAAAGGCAGGTTTTTTTGCTGCGCTGGTGATGTTGATGCTGGTGCTGGGCGTGTTGCCGTTACTGGCCCTGCTGAAAAGTACGGAGGAGAAATAATGGCAAAGTCGAAAACCGCCGTCATTCAACCGGACTGGATTAGCAAGACGTTGGCTGGTGCCTTATTGGGGTTGGGGCTGGCTGTTGCTATCAGCGGCTTGTTTGCCTGGTGGGGGGCCGGCGGTATTGATACTCCCAACAAGGTGCAGTTCAACATGTGGGTAATCCCGCTTTACTGGATGACCATATGGAGTTTGGTCTATCTCTTCCGCACGGGATTGCGGGCCTGGCTGGTGCTGGGGGCTGCCACCGCGGCGGCCCATATTGCCTTGTTTGTGACACCGCAGATTCTTGGGGCTGCCTGATATGCGCGCCGATATCATCAAGACCTACAAGACCCTCCACACCTGGACGGGGCTGATTGCCGGAATGGCGCTGTTTATCTGTTTTTTCGCCGGCGCCATGACGATGTTCAAAGGCACCTTGGATCGCTGGGCGACACCTCCTCAAAGCGTCGAGTGGGTGGATGATTCGCAATGGCTGACGTTGATGCAGCAAACGCTGGCTACTCATCCCGAAGCAGAAAACGGTTTCGTGCTGAATCTTCGCCCTGCTGAAAACGTGGCGGCACCACTGGTCTGGGATGCCAATCCGGAGCGCTCACATCACGATCCCCAAGAGCCATGGGGCGCCACGCTCAATAAAGATGGCGAGCTGGTAACCTACCGTTATGCGGCCTCACCCATGGCTCAACTGGTGGATATGCTGCACCAGACGGCAGGCATTCCCGGTGAAGGACATCACCTGTTTGGCGTATATGTCATGGGCGTGATTTCAGTTCTTTATGCGCTGGCAATCGTCTCTGGTCTGGTCGTGCTGTTGCCGACGTTGCTCAAGGACTTTCTCATCGTGCGAAGGGGGAAGAACCTGAAACGTTTCTGGCTGGATGCTCATAACGTCGTCGGCATTACCAGCCTGCCATTTCATATCATGATTGCATTGACGGTGATCGTGTTTGCGTTTCACGACCAGCTCTATGCAGCGCTTGCCGGTACGACCTATAAGGATCGTCCTTTGTTTGAAAGGCATGCGCCCCACGAGCGCAGTATGGAAACCGTTGCCGATAATCTCTTGCCTCCTGCCGTTTTGCTGGCGAATCTGAAGGAAACCGCTCCGGATTTTGTGCCACGGGAAATGGCGTATTCGAATCCGCTGGGCGAGCGGGCCGAAGTACGTATTGGCGGTGAGAACCATGATCACATGGTGCGTGGATCTGACCGTGGTTTTGTGGCGATGGACCCTTACACCGGAGAGGTGGAAGGCACCGAATACCTGCCCGGTCAGGAAGACCCATGGACAGAAATCATCATCACCATTTTCAGTCTCCATTTTGGTAGTTTTGGTGGTGACTTCATGCGCTGGGTCTATGTCTTTATGGGGCTGGCAGGCGCGTTTATTTTCTATTCCGGTAATTTGCTTTGGGTGGAGACCCGCCGTCGCAAGCAGCGTCGCAAGGGTGGACCCGTAGAGCAGAAACGCAGTACTCGGTTGATGGCCAGTGCGACCATCGGAGTGTGCTGGGGGGCGGTGGCCGGGGTCGCTCTGTCGATGAGTGCCGGCAAATGGCTGTATGACACCATGGCTGCGGACACCCTGTACATGTGGGCGTATTACGTGGTCTTTCTGGCGTCTGTCGCGTGGGCATTCTGGCGTGGGCCCGGGCGAGGTGCGGTGGAACTGATTGCCTTTGCCGGTTTGGCTTGGCTGACGGTACCGTTTACCGCTCTGTTGGCATGGCTGGTGCCTGGTATCCCGGCGTGGGTGCAGACTGCCCCCGGGACATTGGCGGTGGATGGCTCCGCATTGGTGGCCGGCCTGTTGCTGCTGGAGATGTCACGACGCACCGCGAAGCGGGTTTTTCATGGCAATACTGACAGTGTCTGGTATGCAGGCGAACCGGTTCTGGATGAACAGCCGGTGGAGATAAAGGCTAACGCTGCCTGAAGTTTCGCGAAACTCTTTTTGAACCTTCTTCAATCAGGCCGCAGCATGATACTAATCGTCATGCTGCGGTTTTTTTTGTCACCATTGTGTTAAGCAACAAATTGATAAACGCAAATGTACGCTTGAAAAATCCGCCAGAGCAAAAGCCTGTAAAAGAAGGGGTTTGCCTATGAGACAGAAACACGAATTGTGTCCGCGTCTACCTGTTGTGTAGATAAAATACTGATTTTTGTGGATTTTTAAATTACAAACGCTAACGCCCGGATACCAGCGCACCATCGAACGCATTGCCCACCCTCCGTGACTATGTAGTCCGAAAACAAGAACAGGGTGACATGATGCGTACAATAAAATTCCCCGCGATCTCTTGCTTGTTGCTGCTACCGCTGCTGCAGGCCTGTGAAGAAGAACCGGATGTCTTCGTTCCACCGGATCCTGGCAATGCGCTGATTTATGCCTATCCGTCGGATGGCATGGTCGATCTCCCGCTCGGTAGCAAGCTGCTGCTGACCTTCTCCAACGCTATAGATGAAGCGGCGGCCAAAGCCGAATGTCAGGCGGACGGTGACAACTTCAGCGGCGCACTTTGCCTTGCTGATGCTGACGGCAACCTGGTCGATCTGAGCAGTGCGACGGTGTCGAACCGGGATCGCACGTTGACCTTTTCCATGGATAGTTTGCGGGCCGGGGAAGAGTATCGCCTGTGGGTGTCGCCGGAGATTGCCCCTGGGGTCGTCAACCTGAATCAGGATGGTCCGCTGATCACTTTCCGTACCCGCCAGTACGATCCGGTGCCTAATCAGACGCCGGCGGTTCTGTCCATCAACCAGGAAAACCCTGGGAGCTATCTGCCGGAACCGACCGCAACGGCGCGTTTCCCGTTCATGGATTTTTCACCGGTACGCATTACTTTCACTGAGCCGTTGGTGGAAACCACGGTACGTTATGGCGAAACCGTGAAGCTTGAACACAAGGACACGGGAGAGCTGGTGGATGTAGCGATTCTTAACGAGCGTCACTACATCACGCTGGATCCGAAGGAAGACCTGGTTGGAGGCGAGACCTATACGTTGACCCTCGAAGGACTGGAAGATTTTGACGAGGACGTGATCGACACCGTCACCTACGAGCTGACAGCCAAGCTTTCCAAAGATGACGTGGCAGATCTCAACCCACCGATCAAACAGTTGATGAAAGCCCAGCCCGCCATGGGCGATCCCGGTTATCCGGAAACGTCACGCCTGCACGGGCTGCCGCTTAACCAGTTTAATCTGGTTACCGAAGCGCTGGGTATCACCCAGGTCGATGCACGGCCCCTGGTATTGGAGGGTTGGCTGGGGCGCCCGGGTGAGCACGTAGAGGCAGTGCCGGTCGTTGCCCGGGCAGGCCAGCAACTGCGCATTACCGGCATTGATCCGATCATGCTGGGTGGGGAGGTACGCACTCCTATGTTCACCGGCGACATCATCGGCACATTTGTGACCGACGTGACCGGTTTCCTCACCACGAATCCTTATCGCCCAGCTGATTTTCAGCCTGATGACGATTTCGCACCGATGTATGTGTACATGAATTTCGATTTGGCCATGCATGCGGTGGAGCCCCGGGGTAATGCCTCGGTGAACCAGAACCTGATGCACATTCAGGCCGTGGGTGTGGTGGATGTGAAAGACGGTGCGCTTACCTTTGAAGTGTTCCGGACTCTGGAGCTGGATGTACTCAGTGGGGCCGCCAAGGTGAGCGCGGACTTTGCGCTTGGGGTACGTGCCGATGTGGATTTTGAATTTGAGCAAATCAATCGCGATCAACTTCAGGCCACCGGTTCGTTCCCGGAAAACAACCAGGTACAGGTAGAGCCGAGTAACAACATTATTGTGGTCTTCAATGAACCGGTCAGCGCTGATGGCATGGAACAAGTGCAACTGTTCCGCCAGGACAGCAGTGAGCCGGTTCCTGTGCAGGTGCGCAGCAGTGGCTCGAACCTGGTGATTACGCCCTTCAATGAACTGGAAGCGGGGGTGCGCTACAACCTGGATCTGGGCGACAACCTGAAGGACATGGATATTTTTGATCCTTCACAGCTGCAGTTTGTCCCCGGTGATGCCACTGATGGCTCCGGCCAGATTGTGTTCGATACCGCCAGTTATGCAGCCAACGATGATGCGCCTGTGCTGCCCCCGGTTGTGCTTGGTATGTATCCGGGCATCGGTTGTGCCCTCGAAGACCGCGGTGTCGAACAACAAGATGCCCAGGGCAATACCCTCAAAATGGCCGGTCGCTGCGCGGGTGGCCTGGAAGAGGATGCTCTCTATTACCCGTTCTTCTACGACGTGAGTCGTCCCATTGAGGTGAGCTTCAACATGCCTATGGATCTGAACTCCATGACGTTCGGGACCATTGCGGCGGACGGGGAATCCTGCGAAGGCGGGGCCATGTGTCTGGCGGAACAAGTGGAGGGCAGCTGGCAGAACATTGAGTTGTCGGCCCGCCGAAACAGCCTGCGCCTGCGAGCGGTACCGGCGCCCAACAGCATTGTGCCCGGCAATGCGTATCGCATCGTGATCAACGGTGGAGACAATGGCGAAGAGGTTTTCCGCAGCCATGGTCGTTTCGACAACCTTGGTATCAACACGGACCCTCTTAACGGCATGGGCACCTGTGGCCCGTTGTCCAATCAACCCTGCGAAGGCGGGCCGGCAATTCTTATCGACTTTACGGCAACGCCGGATGTCGGTGCCGCCTATGCCACCGTGTTGACCCGCAAGTACACCGATGTGAATGGCAATGGTGTCTGGGATGACGATGAGCTGGAAGCGGAAAATAATCATGCCCGTGGCCATGTGAAGAGCACCAGCGGTCTGATTGGCGATGCCAATCTGGATGACGGTGACCAGATCTTTACCAATGCCGCCCTGCCCATGGCTTTCCTGCCGAAGGCGCCGCTGGACCTGAGTTATATCGGCCTGGTGGAAGAAGAGGACGGCCGTTGGTGCGCGACCAAGGAAGATGCCGATGGTGATATCTACTGCATCCAGACGGTAGGTGATACCGCGATTCCGGTGGAGATCAATGCCCAGCACGTGATGGGGACCTCTCTGATCGCCAATGCCACGCTGGCGATTCCCGTCCTCGGTGACTTGATCCCCCTGCCATTGGAGACCGGTGCGCTGGTGCTGCGTTTCAAGCCCTATGAAGATATGCCGCCGCAGCCTCTGCGTGGGTTTGTCATCAACGCTATCGATCCTGAAACGGGCCTGGAAATTGATGATCCTGTCTTTCTTACCCGACTGGATGCCTGGCTGGATGCCCCGGATGTGCGTCTCTTTTCTGCTCTGCTTCCCGGTGGCGAAGCCATTCCGAACGTGGCCGACGCGAATGTTCGCAGCCTGCCGGTATCCGCTTACCTGACCGGGCCGGTGAAATTCTTGCGTAACGGCCAGATTACCCTGGAATCCAGCAATGCGTCTTCCATTGCCGCCTCGCTGAACCTGAGTGTGGACCTGGGAGCGTTGATCCCGGTGCTGGGTGATTTGCTCGATCTGATTATCGGCGGAATCCTGCCGGAAGAAGGGGTGGGGGCGCTTGAGCTGGGCATTGCCAAGGATGACTTCCGTATTCGTGTTGTGAATAACCCGACCCATGCTCGACTGACGAGTGCCGGCCAGGAAAATGCGGGAGAAGAACAATGAACAACAAGAAACGGTTGTGCCTTGCGGCCGGGTTGGCCTTGTTAGGAAGCCATGCGATTGCCAGCCAGGAAATGTATGGCCCGGATTATCCGGGGGTGAAATTTACCCAGAAGATTTTTGGTGAAGACCGACTGTATTTTCGCCTCGGTGCGCTCTACATGAGCCCGGACGTGAAGACCAACTCCATTACCCTGAGCAATCTTTCAGAAATTGCAGAAGTGGCGGTAGAGCCGGGTGAGCAGGAAGGGGAGGCATTCAGTGATCCCCTGACGATCCCGGCAGCCACCATCGGCTACAAATTACGATGGGGGTTGTGGGGCGGGGGCTGGTCAGTAGAAACCATGGCGGCGCTCCCGCCGACACTGGAGCTGAAAGCCAAGGGGCGCATTGCTGATGTGCCGCTGGTCACGGAAGCCAATGGCATTCCCACCGGGGTGCCTGCACTGGGCGAGAAAGTGGCGGAGACCAAAGTCGCCCCTCCCATGTTCACCTTGGTGAAGCGCTTCCGTAACGAACACAACTTTCGTCCCTATGCCGGGTTGGGCGTGGTCTACCTTTTCACCTATGACAGTCATGTCACCAACCCGATTCTCACCGAAGTGGGCGAGCCGGAACTGGAAATCGAGGACAAGTTCGGCTGGGTAGGGCAGTTGGGTGTGGACTGGCGTATCAGCGATTACTGGTGGCTGGCGGCAGACTTCAAATACATCAGCGTCAGGGATGTGTCGGCCACCATGGAGCGCACCTTCATCCGGGCGCCGGGCCTGCCCCAGTACCAGTACGCGGCGGTGGGAGATGCCGAATTCAACGCGGACATGAATGTGTACGCCTTCAGTCTTGGGGCCGGGTTTACGTTCTAATCCCGGATTGTGCCCCCTTGCCTCAGGTTGCGGTTGAGTCTTTTGGTCATTGAGGCGGCGTCGCCCAACGTGAAATAGTGTTTTGAATACTGTTACACGTTGGGCCCGATGCCGTTACTCGCCAACCACAATCACGCGTTTGCCACTGAAGGCGTTCCCGGCCATGTGTTCATGGGCGGCAATGGCGTTGTCGAAGGCAAAGCGTTCGAGTGGCAGAGGCAACAGTTTGCCGCTGGCAAACAGCGGAGCCAGTCGGTCGTTGAAGATCTGGCTCATCATGATGCGTTTTTCCAGCGGCTGGCTGCGCATGGTCATGCTTTTCAGGGTTTGCCGCTTCATCAACAGGGCTCCCAGATTCAGCTCGGTGCTCATGCCACCGAGAATACCGATATTGACCAGCGTACCCTCGACACGCAGGCCCCCCAGCAGGGTATTCCACTGCGGCCCGACCATATCCAGAATCACCGCTACCCCCTCGCCATGGGTGACCGCATCCAGTTGCGCCTTGAGGGTGTCGTCGTCGCTGACCTGTGCGTCCAGCCCCATGTCGTTGGCGGTCTCAAGTTTGCTCAGGTCGCGGCTGCTGCCGATGGGGCGCGCGCCCAATGCGGCGGCGAGCTGGGTTGCGGCGAGTCCAACACCGGCGGTGGCCGGGCGAATCAGGCACCACTGGCCAGGTTGCAGTCCGCCTTCAAGAAACAGGGCGCGATACGCGGTGAGGAAAGCCTCGGGCAGTGTGGCAGCGCGGGCAAAGTCCATGCCGGCCGGCAGTGTCAGGGCTTCGCGTTCGTGGGTCACCAGTTGTTCCGCGTAGGCGCAGCCGGGCACCAGGCCCATGACATGATCCCCCACGCGCCGCGATTGCACCCGTTCCCCCACGGCGATGACGACCCCGGCGTATTCCAGGCCAGGGATACGGCTGTCGGTGCCGGGCGGGGCAGGGTAGCGACCCTGCACCTGCAGCAGATCGGCCCGGTTGACGCCGATGGCCTTAACCTGCACGACGACCTCTTCCGGCCCGGGGCTGGGATCCGGCAGAGTCGCCAGTTGCAGTTGCTTGTCTTCAATCATCCAGGCTCGCATGGGCGGGCTCCCTTTCAAAAAAACGATGTCCTTTGTGCAAGCGCGCCGCTTGTGACGTTCCTGCGCAAAGGTCTCTGTGAAAAACACAAGGTCGGTTATGTCTCTTCAGTATCCGTTCACTGATCTGCCGTCGGCAGGGACGCGATTCAAGGTCGCCGAGGGCGTGTATTGGTTGCGGTTTCCGTTGCCGTTCGCGCTGGACCATATCAACCTCTGGTTGCTGGAAGATGGCGACGGCTGGACGGTGGTGGATACCGGGCTTGGCGTACGTTCCAGCCAGAAGATCTGGGATACCTTGCTGAACGAACAGCTGGACGGCAAACCGCTGACCCGCATTGTGGTGACCCACTATCACCCCGATCACCTGGGGATGGCGGGCTGGTTGCAGCAGCGTTGCCAGGCCCCCGTGGTGACCAGTGCCGGCGAGTGGGCACTGGCCAGTATGATCTGTGCGTCTTCCGATGAGCAGTCCATCAGCGGCTTCAAGGCTTTTCTTGGCAGCCATGGGCTGGGTGGCGAGGTGCTGGATCAGGTGGCGGGCAAGGGCAACGGCTTTCGCCGGGTGGTACGGCCGATGCCGGAGAATCCGCAACTGATCGGCGCGGGGGACTCGCTGACCATCCATGGTGAGCGCTGGCAGGTGCACATTGGACGAGGGCATTCCCCGGAGCATCTGTGCCTGTACCGCGACAGCGATCGCGTGTTGATCAGTGGCGATCAGGTGCTGCCGACCATTTCCAGTAACCTGATGGTGCGACCGTCCGCACCGGAGGCGAACCCGGTCACCGCCTTTGTGGACAGCCTGACGGCGCTGCGTGATGCCTTGCCAGACGATACCCTGGTGTTGCCGGCCCACGGCCTGCCTTTTCGCGGTATGGCGTCGCGTATCAATGATCTGGTGGCCCATCACCAACGGCAGCTGGAGGTGGTGTGGGAAGAGTGTCGCTCTCAGGCCCGTAGCGCCCATGACATTCTCCCGGTGATGTTTGATCGCAAACTGGATGTGCAGCAACTCATGTTTGCCATGGGGGAAAGCATTGCACACCTCAATTGTTTGATGGAGCAGGGTCGGGTGCAGCGCCAGGACAAGGAAGGGGTCTGGCATTTTGCCGCCTGATTCGGGAAGGAGTTGAAAGTTTAAAGTTCAAAGTTGAAACGCGGATCTGGTTGTTGTTTTTCGCCATTCTGTGCCCGCGATTAACGGTAAAGGCGCGGGTACAGCCTCGCCAAACACGGAGGTCTTTCCCGCGCGTTTCAACTTTGAACTTTAAACTTTCAACTGCTCTCACAACCACCGCCCCAACATCCCGATCCACAACGCCAACATCGGCACCACCAGCACAAAAAACACCCCGTTCCAGCGCCAGGCAATCTGGTAAGGCGAACGCCGGATCAGCTGGCTTAGCACCAGCATTGAGGCCGTGAAAGGGGAAGAAATCATCGACAGGCTCCAGGCGCACATCATGCCCACCGCCAGCAAGCGCGGGTCGGCGAGGCTGCCATCCCCCAGCAGGGTGGCCAGTAACGTGACCGACACGATGGGGTTGAGTCCCAGTTGTGCCAATGCCACGACCAGCAGCATGGCGGCAATGGCCATGGCGGCGCCGTGCAGGTGGGTGGCGATCAGCAGCGCGTGCAGGGCGTCCACGTCAATCAATGGCGTCAGCAGGACGCCGAGACAGGCAGAGCCACCGAGTACCGCGATTTCGCCCCGGCTTGCCCCGAATATCAGTCGTGAGTGGCGGCCCAGCAGTGTCAGGGCACGGGGCAGCCCGGTGCCGCCTCCCAGGCGTCGGCGCTGACAGGCCATCCAGATAATGGCGGCTGCGGGGCACGCTACCAGCACGGCCACAGGCAGCCGCAGTTCGCCCAGCCCGGCCACCGCAAACACGCTCAGGGTGATGGCCAGCGCCAGCAGACTGAAGTGCCATAGTGGGCGCAGGGACGGCGCCCGGGTTGCGGGTACCTTGCTGGCCAGGTGTTGCGGCCGCAGTCGCCAGTCCAGCCACCAGCCCAGCAGGAAGAACAGGGCTGCCGTCGGCAGTGCCACCGGTGCCAATGTTGCCCAGGTCAGGCTTGGCATGTTGGCGAGGATCACCGCCATGGTGACGCCCAGCGGGGAGACCAGCGGTGCCAGCGCAAAGCCGCGCAGAATCGACAGCATCATGCGCTGCTCGCGGGCGAGTTGAATATCGCTGTGCCCGCCAGCGGCCTTCAGGGTGTTGCTGCGCTGGACCATGGCCCCAAACAGATTGAGCACCCCAATATTGATGATCAAGCCGAACAGGGCGGTGCCCAGCGACAGGGTGGGGTAGCGTAACGCCGGTTTTTGCCGGATCAGGGTGTTGCCCGCCTCGCGGACCAGCCGCGAGCGCATGGCAGACACACGCAGCAGGCCCAGCGACGAGACGAAAGTGGCAAAGAAACAGAGCCGGTCCAGCGCTTGAAGCAATACCGATACAGGCTCCGGCAGCCGCCAAACCACGACGCCCGCCAATAACAAGGTCACCAGCAGGATGCCTTTGGCCATGCGAGCCTGACGGGGCCATTGCACCAGCAGGTAGATGAGCAGCGCTACCCGTGCCAGCCACGCTCCGGTTTCCAGGTCGAATACCAGAAACAGCAGCGTGCCCAGCATGCAAAGCGGAAGCGTTGCGTTCAGCAGGGGCAAGAAAGGACTCTCATGGCGTCGAAGCGGGTAAGGATCCTGGCCTGTCAGGCATGGGCGGCCTGCCGGGCCAGCTCACGGGCAATGACAATCTGTTGGATCTGGGTGGTGCCTTCATAAATACGGAACAGGCGAACGTCCCGGTAAAACCGCTCCACCGCATATTCGGCAATGTAGCCTGCACCGCCGTGAATCTGGACGGCCCGGTCGGCAACCCGCCCCACCATCTCCGAACAGAACAGTTTGCAGCAGGAGGCATCCAGACTCACTTTCTCGCCCCGGTCCTTGCTGCGAGCGGCTTCCAGCACCATGGCGCGGCCGGCGAAGGCTTCAGCACGGGAATCGGCCAGCATGGCCTGAATCAACTGATGCTCGACAATGGGTTTGCCAAACTGGGTACGCTCCATGGCGAAGCTCAGGGCATCTTCAATCAGCCGCATGGCAACGCCGACACAGACCGCAGAGATATGCAGGCGGCCGCGGTCCAGCACTTTCATGGCGGTCTTGAAGCCTGTGCCTTCCTTGCCACCGATGATGTTCTCCGCCGGGACCCGGCAGTTGTCGAAAATGATGTCGCAGGTATGGGCCCCTTTTTGTCCCATCTTCACATCGGCCTTGCCGCGGCTGATACCGGGGGTATCGCCTTCCACAATAAAGGCTGTCACGCCGCCGGCGCCCTGAATGCTGGCGTCGGTGCGTGCCATCACGGTGAACAACCCGGCATGGGGGCCATTGGTGATAAAGCGTTTGGTGCCGTTGAGGATGTAGTGATCCCCATCCCTGTCGGCGCGGGTTTTTACCGCACCGGAATCCGATCCCACATCCGGTTCGGTCAGGCAGAACGCACCGATTACTTCACCGGTGGCCAGCTTGGGGACGTATTGCTGTTTTTGTGCCTCGGTGCCATCAATCAGAATCCCCTGGGCGCCGATACCGTTGTTGGTGCCCATCAGGGAGCGAAACGCGGGGGAGGTCCGGCCCAGCTCGAAGGCCACCAGCACTTCTTCTTCCATGGTCAGGCCCAGGCCGCCGTATTCTTCTGGAATCGACAGGCCAAACAGGCCCATGGCTTTCATCTCTTCAGCGATAGCCTCTGGTATGGCATCGTTTTCAGCCACGGACTGTTCTGCGGGCACCAGACGCTCGCGAACAAAGCGGGCGATGGTATCAACGAGCTGGTTGAGGGTTTCAGGATCACGAATCATGGTGGGGTCCGGTTGTCGCGTCGATCGGGTAGGGGTCGCTGTGGATCACTTGCACCGGACTCTGTCACGGCCTATGCTGCCCGTCAAGTTTTGGAATTGAATTCCGCATAGCGGACAATCTGTGCCGCCAATGCTGTGCTGCCAGTACGGAGAACAACAATGATTGATGCCTATATCTACGATGGTTTGAGGACTCCTTTTGGTCGTCACGGCGGTGCATTGGCACCGGTACGGCCGGATGATCTGCTTGCGGGCGTGGTTCGTTCCCTCACCAACCGGAATCCTTTTGCGCTCACCGCGTATGAGGACATCGTCATCGGCAATACCAATCAGGCCGGTGAAGATGCCCGCAATGTGGCTCGCCATGCCGGTTTGCTGGCAGGGCTGCCGGAATCGGTGGCGGGCATTACCGTCAACCGTCTGTGTGGCAGTGGTCTGGCGGCGGTGCTGGATGCCGCCCGGGCCATTCGCTGTGGAGAAGGGCAGTTGCTGATTGCCGGTGGCACCGAGTCCATGAGCCGGGCTCCGTTCGTGATGGCCAAGGCCGAGGCGGCTTACAGCCGCGACCTGCGTATTTTCGACAGCACCATTGGCGCCCGTTTCCCGAACCCGAAAGTGGAAGCGGAATTCGGGGATGACAGCATGCCCGAAACCGCCCAGAACATTGCCGATGCGCTGGGAATCAGCCGGCAAGAGTCGGACGCCTTTGCGGCTCGCTCCCAGGCGCGCTATGAAGCGGCACGGCAGCGGGGTTTTTTCGACCAGGAGCTGACAGCAGTCTCTGTGCCTCAGGGGCGCAAGCAGCCGCCGCTGGACGTCACTGCCGATGAGCATCCCCGCCCCGCCGTGGTGCTCGACAAGCTGGCAGGCCTGCCGTCGATTGTGGAGGGCGGTATCATCACCGCCGGTAATGCGTCTGGTGTGAACGACGGCGCGGCGGCCTTGATTCTGGGGTCCCGTGAAGCCGGTGATGCCGCCGGTGTGGCGCCTCGTGCCCGTATCCTGGCCGGCGCAGTGGCCGGCGTGTCACCCCGCTTGATGGGGTTGGGCCCGGTGGAAGCCTGCCGCAAGGTGCTGGCCCGTGCTGGCCTCACCCTGGAACAGATGGATGTGATCGAAATCAACGAAGCCTTCGCGACCCAGGTGCTGGGCTGTTGCAAACAGCTGGGCATTGCCGGTGATGATGAGCGACTTAACCCCAACGGTGGGGCTATTGCGGTGGGGCACCCGTTGGGCGCCTCTGGTGCGAGGCTGGCCTTGACCGCGCTGCGTCAGCTGGAAGCGTGTGGTGGCCGTTATGCCCTGGTCAGCCTGTGTATCGGCTTGGGCCAGGGGGTCGCCATGGTGATTGAGAGGCAATGAGTGGGTCGGACGTCAGACGTCTGACCCGTCAGCTCTCAGCTAATCGGCCATGAACCAAAGAGTTTTCAGAGCGTAGGCGGAAATTGGCGCAAACCCACTCCGCCAACGCCGGGACCAAACGAAACAGGATCAATGATGCAACGATTTGATTGGAAAGATCCGCTATTGCTGGAAGGCCAGCTGAGCGAAGACGAGCGCATGATTCGTGATGCTGCCCATGATTATTGCCAGAGCAAGTTGATGACGCGGGTGCTGGAGGCGAACCGGCATGAGGTGTTTGATCGCGAGATCATGAACGAAATGGGGGCGCTCGGTTTTCTGGGCCCGACCATTCCCGAGGAATACGGTGGTGCTGGCGTCAACCATGTGAGCTATGGGCTGGTGGCCCGGGAAGTAGAGCGGGTGGATTCCGGTTACCGTTCTGCCATGAGCGTGCAATCATCCCTGGTGATGTTTCCGATCCATGCGTTTGGCAGTGAAAGTATCAAGCGCAAGGCCCTGCCAAAACTGGCCAGCGGCGAATGGGTTGGCTGTTTTGGGCTGACCGAGCCGGATCATGGCTCGGATCCCGGTTCCATGAGTACCCGCGCCAAAAAGGTCGATGGCGGTTATCTGCTGAATGGCGCCAAGACCTGGATCACCAATTCGCCCATTGCCGATGTGGCAGTGGTGTGGGCCAATCTGGAGGGCAAGATCCACGGCTTCGTGGTCGAGCGCGGTGCCGAGGGTTTCACCACGCCGAAAATTGAAGGCAAGTTTTCCCTGCGTGCGTCGATTACCGGCCAAATCATGTTGGATGACTGCTTCGTGCCGGAAGAAAATCATCTGGATGTGGAAGGGTTGAAAGGCCCGTTCAGCTGCCTTAACAAGGCCCGTTACGGCATCAGCTGGGGCGCCATGGGGGCGGCGGAATTTTGCTGGCAGGCGGCGCGCCAGTACACCCTGGACCGCAAACAGTTTGGACGCCCGCTGGCCCACACCCAGTTGATCCAGAAAAAACTGGCAGACATGCAGACCGAAATCACCCTGGGTCTGCAGGGGGCATTGCAGCTGGGGCGTTTGATGGATGCCGGGCAGTGGGCGCCAGAGATGGTTTCACTGATGAAACGGAACAACTGTGGCAAGGCCATCGACATTGCCCGCCAGGCCCGTGATATGCACGGCGGTAACGGTATCAGCGATGAATACCATGTGATTCGCCATGTCATGAACCTGGAAGCGGTGAATACCTATGAAGGGACCCACGACGTGCACGCCCTGATTCTAGGCCGTGCTCAGACCGGACTGGCCGCCTTCGGGTAAACCCGTCGCGACATCCTGATCGACCGAGAAGGCAGCCATCTGGCTGCCTTTCTTGTTATTGGGGTACCCTGATGAGCACAGCCGGGCAAGGGAACCGTCGCGGCGGGTCTGGGGAACCTCTGAATAACTCCTTGCATGCTCAGTCTTTCAGGCTGGTTCGCCCCCTCTATGGGTCAAAAGGTAAAGAGGGGCGCGATTTTGAAGGTGTATGTCCATCCAT
>PAJO01000059.1 GCA_002706085.1 Alcanivoracaceae bacterium
CGGTGTAGATACCAATGACCTATCATCAAAAACCATGATGGCGAAAAATGTCGAAGGCCTGTACTTCATTGGCGAAGTGGTTGACGTAACTGGTTGGCTAGGCGGCTTTAACTTCCAATGGGCGTGGAGCAGCGGCTGGGCAGCAGGGCAAGTGGTCTAATTGTGCAGTGACAATAAAGTTTGTACATTGCTCATAAAGTTTGTACACAAGGCAATTTTTTAACAATAAAGTTTGTGCACTGATCTATACTGCATTCTGTTTTCTGTAATGGAGTGAAGTTCCTTGGGCCGACGTAGAAAGTTAGAGGCACTGGCTGATTTTCAGCGAGCATTAAAGAACAAATACGGTCTTGGCGAAGGCGACAGCTACAAGCCATGGCTTCGGGTACAAGATGTTCGCTCTCGGGGTAATAGCGGGAAGATTCAGGGCATCAAGGTCAACCGAGAGCATCACATGCTTTCTGAACACGAAAGTTGCTTTTTCTACATTGCCGAGTTTTGCGATTCCGTCATAGATATCAGGGAGCAGTTCCCTCTCTTACCTCTAGACCTATCGGTGAAAATTGCCAAAACCTTTGGGGTGGACCATCCCATTGTACCTGGAACCAAGTCGCCTAATGTCATGACCACGGACTTTGTCCTGACTCGCTCTGACGGAGTGAACACCTGGTATGAAGCCGTGAGTGTCAAACCAGCGGAGAAGCTGACCGATAAAAGGATTGCGGAGAAGCTGGATATCGAGCGTAACTGGTGGCAGTTGCAGGGAGTTCCGTTCCATCTGTTCGTGATGACCAAACAAAACCAAATCCAGTCAAAAAACATTCAATGGGTAACGGCTCCTGTCCGGCAAGGCCGAAAATTTCCAACTGACTTAGTCGAAAGCGCTTTAGCACTGATTTCTCCCGGAACCATACTGACAGAGGAGATATGCGATGAGTTTGTTCGAGAATTTGAAATTGAGCATGACGATGCTTTGGTCCTGTTAAAAACCTTGATTGCGACCAAAATGGTTAATGTTGATCTCGATAAGCCCATAGCTGATATAGGTATTTTGAATATCGTCAAAGTTCCAGACTTTAAAGTGGTGCGGCATCATGCAAGTTGAGCGTAACAGTGTTTGGCAGGTTACTAGAGTTGACGGCATTACGGATGGTAAGTACAGAGTTCTTGAGCACTATGCAAATGATGACATCTTGATCCTTTTTCGACTGCATGATGGAAAAGGTCTGGAAAAGCCAGTTCCCGTAGAATATCCCCTATTTTTAGAATCTGCCAAGTGCGGAAACAGCAAAACATCCAGTTATCCGATACCTTTTTACCAGCTAACATCTGAAGAAGAGATCTCCTCTGCTCATCGGGATAAGCGGAATAAGCGCTTCGAATTGATATATGATTTGATCAGTAATCCGGAATTTTTGCTTGATGTAGCGTTAAATCAGCGTAGCAAAATAGTAGCTAGTCATGCCAAAAAACGAGGGGTCTATGTCCAAAAAATCTACCGTTCGCTAAATCAATTCTGGCGATACGGTCAAGAAATAAATGCGCTACTGCCAGCATACAAACATTGTGGTGGCTCAGGTAAACCCCGATTGTCCGGTGAGGCGAAAAGAGGGGCACCGATCCAACTGTCGACACCCAGCATGGTGTCCCCTTCGGGAGTGAATACGAAGGAAGAAGATAAGGCCAAGTTTCTTCTGGGCATGAAAAAGTATGGACTAAAGGGAAAGAAGGTTTCTCTAAGCCGTGTATATGAACAAATGCTTAAAGAATTCTATGCTGATGAACTCCGATCAGCTGAAAAAGAAAATCGAGAGCCTGAGATCCCTAGCCTTAGGTCATTTCGCTACTGGATTAAAAAGCTGGTTCCTGAAGCCGAGTTGATCCGTAAGCAAACGACGGCTGGGGACTTTGAACGAAACAGGAGGGGGCTGCGAGGAGCGGCTACGGATCATACGGAAGTGCCTGGTAGCTGCTTTGAGCTGGATGCGACAGTTCTGGATGTCCATATAGTTTCAGAGTTTAACCGAAACCATGTGCTTGGGCGTCCTACAGTTTACTGTGTGGTGGATAAAGAGAGCCGAATGATGGTCGGCCTTCATGTATCCATGGAGTATGCTTCCTGGCGAGCAGGAAGGCAGGCACTGGTTAATAGTTTTACCTCGAAGAAAGCATATTGTGCCCGTTTTGGCATCGAGATTGAAGAATCGGAATGGCCCTGTCATCACATTCCCCAGCGCCTCCTGTGTGACCGAGGGGAATTCATCTGTAATAAGCCGGAAGAGCTTGCGGTCCCATTGATAGGGCATCTGAGCATTGCTCCCCCTTATCGTGCAGAGTTGAAAGGTATCGTCGAGCACCGATTCCAAATTCTGAACGAAAAGCTTGTCCATGAGCTGATGGGGACGACGAGGGGGCGCCATTATATCCGTGGAGACCGCGATCCTAGGTTGGACGCCACTTTGACTCTTTCTGAGGTAACCAAGCTTCTCATTGATCAGGTTTTAGAGCACAACAGCTCTATTTTTGATGGACTGGCTGGTCAAACACCTCTGCTAGTGGAGTCAGGGCTTCCCCCTACGCCACTAAACTACTGGAATACACATCTGAAAAGACACCGCCATGCATTAAATAAAGCGGATGAAGCAGATATCAGAGCCCGGCTGCTTCCCGTTGAGCAGGTTTCTATGACCAGCAAAGGAATCCGCCTCAATGATGATATGTATTACGAATGTGACCGAGCAGAGTTTGAAGACTGGAAGGTGATAGCTCGCTCGAATGGACGTTGGAAGCTGGAAGCCAGGATTGACCAAGATAACGCCTCCTTTATCTATGTGCGCCTTCGTCCAAGCGAAGGTTTTACTCGGTGTACGCTGATGACGCGCTCGTCTAGCTTTGAGGAGCGCCATAGAGCAGATGTACTGTACTTTGAGGATTGGAAAAAGGTTTCGAAAAAACGTTCTAAACCGACCAGTAAATCCATTGAAAGGCACAATCGAAGAAAAACCATCACGGCGAATGCTAGGGAAGAACTTAAAAAAGAACCTGCTCTCAAAACAAAGGCAGAAAAAACCCTCGGCATAAAAGAGCGGCGACGAGAAGCCATAATGGAAGCCAGGATTTCCAGTGATGATAGTAACTATACAGAGCCTTCAGAAAATCAGTCATCAGTTGATAAATTAGCTGCTGATAGAGCCAGCAAGGTCGTATCATTACTTAAGAGGGATCGGAGTTCTAATAGTGAAACTTGAGAAAGCAAAGTACCGGCCTGCGATTCTCCCCGAGCATCGGGGTAACCCGTTAATTGAGGCGCTACCAGCGAAGCATACCGATGAGGAGCTTGTAGACAAGCTCAGTTTTTACCCGCCGCGCTCTTTTGAGGAGACTCAACTCGCTCCCTTCGAACGAGTTGAGTATCTGACCAGACTGAAAGATCTACGGCAACCATTACCCATCTATTTGGACTGTTTTAGAGCGGTGGAAATGGCAATAAAGGAGGGTTACTCAGTCAAGAATCCGCTTTCACCGACGACGATGAATTACCTACACTATCCAACAGATCGTCGTCCAAATATTGAACCAAGAACTGGATATTTCAAGCCAAAAGGATGCGGAATCACGGTAATAGGTGAAAGCGGTGTTGGAAAAACTTGCATGCTCGAACAGATATTAGGATGTTTCCCCGACACAATTGAGCACTCGCAATATAAAAATCATTCGATACCAATACGCCAAGTAGTATGGATCAAAGTAGATTGCCCAGATGATTCCAGCGTTAGAGCTCTGTGCCACAAGATTCTGTCCGAATTGGATAGCAAGCTTGGCTTTGAGCCGACTAAGCGAGCCGGAACTATCCCTCTTCTGCTAGACCAAATCGAAGCTCGTATCAAATCCAGCTTTTTAGGGATCTTGGTCATCGATGAGATGCAGAATCTGAATCTGGCTAAAACCGGTGGTGCTGACCGCCTACTGGGTTTTATCCACAATCTGGTTAACAATCTCGGTATTCCTATCCTGTTCTGTGCCAACCCGCCGTTCAATCAGTTGCTCAGTAGAACTCTTAAAGCGGCACGACGGGCAGAGAGCAATGGTTACTTCGATGTCGTGCTGATGGAAAATGACAGTGTATGGGAACTGTTTATAGAAGAGTTGTGGGAGCTTCAATGGACCAACGTAAGGACTCCATTGACTGTAGAGTTGAACGACAAGCTTTATGAGCTATCTGTTGGCAACATGGATCTGGCCGTTCGAATCTTCCGTGAAGCACAGCGTTATATCATAGGTTGTGGCGATGAACGCATCACAGGAGAGTTGCTTGAACATGCCGCAAGTATTGCTATCAAGGCATCCAAGGCGGTCACCGATGAAATCAGGCGAGAACGCTCAATTACTGCGTTGAAAAGAACGCGGAAAACTACTTCACTTCCGGCCAGCGCAGATAAGGCTCGTACACAGAAGACGGAATTGGTGGCAATTGAGGGAGTGCCTCAATCAATACCCGGTGACCTGAGTCGACCTCACCATCCTGAGTTTGCCGATGCGCTTACCATATTGCAAACTGCGGATGACCTTTTTGAGCGAATCGGTAATCCCGATCTAATGCAGCATGCGGCGGCTGAGGAGCAGCCACTGGAGCTGTTGCGGCAAGAAGGCATTTTCTGTGAACATCCGCTGAAGGTCTTCGCGTAAAGGTCTTTAGGGCGTACCGCATGAAATTACCCGTAAGCCTACCCGATGAATTACTACTAAGTCGCCTGATCCGCTATGTTACGGTTTCAGGCGATAAAGGGGATAACTTTGCTAGCAAGGTTTTTGGATCAAGAAAGGTATCCATCCATCCCTTTCTGACAGCGAGGCTTGAGCAGCTGGCCGAATGGGGCCTAGAGAGCGCTGAAGTAATGTTGTTTCAGCAAACGCTGGCACCGTTGTTTCTTTTTTTCCTCCCGACGTATGCTGATAGGCTTAAGCGATCAATGCTGGCTGGTGATGGCGCAGAAGCACATCGAGCAAGCCAGCTGTCTTTATTTGGTTGCGGTAATTCGCTTTGCTTAAAATGGTGCCCGGTGTGTGCTCAACAAGATTTGCGCCTGTACGGTGTTGCCTATTGGCACCGGACACACCAGATACCAGGCGTAACAGCTTGTGCATTTCATCCCGTACTCCTGGAGAAGCTGGAACTGGTTAGGCGACAGCGGATCATTGCGGAATTACTCCCCACCCTCATCGACCAGCCACGAGTTGCTTTTGATGCTGAGGTTCAGGTAGCCAGGTTTGGCTTCAAACTTCTTCAATTGGTCACGGGCGGCATCCCTCGTGTTGACACTGTATTAACCTACCGCTCGAAGCTGTCTGAGTTGGGGTTTATTACAGCTCATCATCGAGTAAGGCGTAAAAGTTTAATGGAGGACTTCTGTGCTGATATAAAGCACTACCGTCCAGGCCCTGATACCCCATTTCCTCGCCATCCCCATGACTATCGATACCTATCCCAGCTTTTGGACCCTCATACCAGTCACCACCCATTTCGGCACCTCTTGTTTGCCTATTGGCTATTTAGAGAGCCGGAAAAAATGCTTTCTACCAAGCATCTTTGTGCAGAATCATTACAACCAATATCTTTGAAAAGTCTAGAAGGGGAAATTAGTACAGAGCAGCAATGTTTACAGCTGCTTCGACAGCAGTACTCATTGAGTGAGATTTATCGCCTTACCGGTAAAAGCCGCTGCTACCTCAGGCGACTTGCCCTACTAAATGATATTCCACTCAAGCTTAAACCCAAGAAACTGACCGGGGAATGCCAAAAAAGGATCATTGGGTTGGCCTACGCCGGGATGCACAGAAAGGCGATATCGGAGCGGTGCGGTATCGGTATTGGCTCAGTGGAGCAGGTTATTTCCAGCCAGCCGGGACTTGTCGAACACCGTAAGCGGTGTCATTGGGAGTCCAAGCGTCGGCGTTGTCGGCTTGAGATTGCCAAATATCTAAAATCGCATCCTGGAGCGCTTCGCAGGGATTGCAAATCTCAGTGTAATGCGGCTTTCTTTTGGTTATATCTCAACGATCCTATCTGGCTGGATTCCGCTTTACCGGAGCCGATGAAACCAGCCGGGCGATATTCGAATGGCTTTGCCGCTGCTAATCCTACTGGCCGTAGGCTCGCACAACAGTAGCGTTGATAACCATTCTCTTTCCATAATTCTGGGCACTGACCATCATGATTACAAGGAAAACAGCTTCAATTGCGATTGCCCATGGATGCAAGGTGCCCAAGTGTGGCGCATTAAAACCGCTAAATGTCCATAATGCCAAAAGTATCAATATCAACAGTGACCCAGCCGCAGCATCTCTATACAGCAGAAACTTCTGATGAGAAGATTGCACCGGAGGCTCGCTCATTACTGGTTTGTAAATATGCTTATACCACAGCATATTTCGGGCTGCGATGGATGCCTCCTCACCGAAAACATGGGGCCAGTTGTTCAACAACTCATCTTTCTCCAGCCGCGAGTCTGAGAAGCAAAGCTTGTCGCAACGATGACCGGGGAGTTCATGCCGAAGGCGCAGGAAGACCAGTTTGTGCTTGATGGATTGCGGGAACGAATCCGACAACATCACTAGAACGCCACTGGCCACTGTAGCCAGCCCTGCAGCAACAAGGAAGTCCAAGGCAGTTTTCGTGCCTTCCAGCCCTACCTGGAGGACCAGAATAATCAAAAGCGGGGCTCCCATGAGCCCAGCCAGCGAAAGCTTGTTTTTATCTTTCAGGCTATCCATTATCCTCACGCCTCCTCTTCGTATTCGTAATGGTAGGGCTCAGGCTCCAAGCTGGACCATCCGTGACGCTGAGGGGCATCGTTATAGTGGTGAATGCCCATTCCCTTGGTAGCAAGCACCTTCACGCCTCGATGTGTAAATGCGTTTAACACGGCCTTGTGCGGGTGTTTAGGCTCCCCTTCCTTTGCAGATGAGGCGATAGCAGTAATATACCGGCTACTCCCTTGAGCGATTGGCTCTCCCAAGATCCGGTTCAGGACCGTCGGCCCGACGTTGCGCTTGCTACCGTGGTGAGGGATCTGCATGAAACGGAGTTCCGCCCCTGTGGTGCAGCAGTCGAGCTGGTCGGCGGCTTTGTCCAGAGCGGTAATTCCGGCATCGCCTGTAAACAACAGTCGCCTGTCATCAACGACGATTTGGGCAATGACACTGGAATTGTTTTTGGCAGACGTTGTGTCTTCGTCATCAATCTTGTCTTCTCCCCAAGTGGCGAAGATCTTCTTCAAGGCCTTTTCTGCTGCCTTGAAAAGACCTTCGAGAAGCCCAACACCTGCGCGAGCGTCTTCCGCCTGCTTGACGCTCGGCATGCCATCGAACTGAGGCAAAAGTTCTTCATAATAGTCTTGGCTTGGACCAAGCACTGTGACTGAATCAAAGACTTTCCCGGTAAAAGGTTCCGAAACCGTGATCCCTTTGGATTCGGCGAGCCTGACCAAATCGTGAGCTACCTCAAGGTTGTTTTTCAGCTTTTCCCCAATGCTGTTATCCGTGATTCGGCCATCGTGAAACTTGGCGGCTAAGCCCTGGTTATGTTCCCAGGCCTTATGGATCCACAGCTCGGAGACTTCCAGTTCCTCAAGCACAGTTGTAAGCCCATTGATATGATCTTGGTCTGGATGTGTGGAAATGACCAAATCAACCTTGCTGGTCCCGTAATGAGTCTTGATGTGCTCGACCAGCTTGGCGCCATCCCCTTTGTAGCCTCCATCGATGACGACGACGGTCTGTTCTTCGCGTGAGCCATGCAAGTTTCCGTAGCGTATGGCGATCGCATCACCGCTGGTCGATTTTTCACCTACTCCGAGAACATCTACCTCATACCCCATTTGCCACCCCTCTTTTATTGCATCATGTGAATATTGCACTAATTTCCCAAGAATATGTTGACTTTTCACTGCTCGTCAAGCACTATTTGTGCATCATTAGAATGGTGCAAAGATGTGAAAGCAACATTACAGCAAATTGCCGAGATTAAGGCTGGGCATCCTTTCCGGGGCTCAATAGCGGAGTCGAGGGAAGGGAATGGCTATGTGATCCAGCTTCGCGACGTAGATAGGGACGCTCAGATCAACTGGCAGGCCTTGGTCCGTGCGGACATATCCGGTCGAAAGCAGCCCGACTGGCTCAAAAGGGGAAACATCATTTTCTCAGCGAGAGGGTCGCGAAACTTAGCTTCCGTGGTACCTGACATAGACATCTCTGTCGTTTGTTCGCCGCACTTTTTCATCATCGATCTCAAAGACAGAGAAGATGTGTTGCCTGAGTTCATTGCATGGCAGCTCAATCAAACCCAACTGCAAAAGTACTTTCAGCAGTCCGCAGAAGGGTCAGTGCACGTGAGTATTCGCAAGGCTGTTCTAGAACAGGCACAGATCGTTATTCCGCCTATAGAAAAGCAAATGATAATTGTGGAACTCGTAAGCCGGGTGCTTAAAGAAAAGAAAAGCCTAGAGAAGCTGATCGAACTGCGCCGTCTAGAGACGGACGCCGTAGCCAAAGATATTTTGAAGTAACATCGACGAATTCACTTAAGGACCATCAATACATGCCAAAAATCAACCAAGACAGTATCAACAAAGCGCTCTGGAATGCCTGCGATACCTTCCGTGGCACTATCAGCGCCGACACCTACAAAGACTTCATCCTTACCATGCTGTTCCTCAAGTACATCTCGGACGTCTGGCAGGATCACTACGACGACTACAAAGCTGAGTACGGCGACGAGCCGGAACTGATCGAAGAGATGATGAAAAACGAGCGCTTTGTGCTGCCTGCCGATGCCAGTTTCTACGCCCTGTGGGAACGTCGTCACGAACCCGGCAATGGAGAGCGTATCGATCAGGCGCTACACGCCATTGAAGAAGCTAATGGCACCAAACTGAAAGACGCCGGTAAGAGCGTGTTCCAGGACATCTCCTTCAACACCGACAAACTGGGTGAAGAAAAGCAGAAAAACACCATCCTGCGCCACCTGCTGGAAGACTTCGCCAAGCCAGAACTTAACCTCAAGCCCAGCCGAGTCGGCACCCTGGATGTAATCGGTAATGCCTACGAGTATCTGATCAAAAACTTCGCCGCCAGCGGTGGTCAAAAAGCCGGTGAGTTTTATACCCCGCCGGAAGTCAGTGATCTGATCGCCGAACTGCTCGACCCGCAACCGGGTGACAGTATCTGCGACCCGGCCTGTGGCTCCGGCTCGTTGCTGATGAAGTGTGGTCGCAAAGTGGTGGAAAACCACGGCAGCAAGCAATACGCCCTGTACGGACAGGAAGCCATCGGCTCCACCTGGTCGCTGGCCAAGATGAACATGTTCCTGCACGGTGAAGACAACCACAAGATCGAATGGGGCGACACCATCCGCAACCCCAAGTTACTGGATAAAAACGGCGACCTGATGCTGTTCGATATCGTGACCGCCAACCCGCCATTCTCGTTGGATAAGTGGGGTCACGATGAAGCCGAGCACGACAAGTTCAGCCGCTTCCGCCGCGGCGTACCGCCCAAAACCAAAGGTGACTACGCCTTTATCCTGCACATGATCGAAACCCTGAAACCTAAATCCGGTCGTATGGGCGTAGTCGTACCTCACGGCGTGCTTTTCCGTGGCTCGTCCGAAGGAAAAATTCGCCAACAACTGATTGAAGAAAACCTGTTGGATGCGGTGATTGGCCTGCCGGAAAAGCTGTTTTACGGCACTGGTATTCCGGCCGCAATTCTGATCTTTAAAAAGGAAAAGAGCGACGATAACGTCATGTTTATCGACGCCAGCCACGACTTCAAAGCCGGTAAAAACCAAAACCTGCTCACCGAAGAAAACATAGCCAAGATCGTCGAAACCTACCGCTCTGGTGGCGATGTCGATAAATATGCCTACGTCGCCAGTCTCGATGAAATCAAAGAAAACGACTACAACCTCAATATCCCACGCTATGTCGATACCTTTGAAGAAGAGGAAGAAATCGACCTGATGGCGGTACGCGCTGAGCGTGAGCAGCTGAAAGCGCAGTTGAACGAGCTGGAAACCGAGATGGCCAAGTATCTGGAGGAGTTGGGTTATGGTGCCTGATGGGTGGAAGTTAAGCACCATTGAGGAAATATCCAATGTTTCTTCTGGTGGGACTCCCAGCAGAAAAAATGACGCATATTGGAATGGCACTATTCCTTGGGTAACAACTGCTGAGGTTAAATTTAAGGTTATAGAAGATACCTCTGAAAAGATCACGGAAGAAGGCCTTGCAAACTCGTCTGCCAAGTTATTTCCGGTGGATACCATCCTTATGGCGATGTACGGGCAAGGGAAAACGAGAGGGCAAGTTGCCAAGTTAGGTATTAAGGCATCAACCAATCAGGCATGTGCAGCGATAGTTTTACACCCCGGTTATGAAGTTGATTACTACTATCAATTTCTCGTGAGCCAATATGAAAACATTCGGGAAATGGCAAATAGTGGAGGCCAAGAAAACTTGAGTGGCGGAATCGTCAAGTCCATTCAAGTTCCCGTTCCCCCGCTCCCCGAACAAAAGAAAATCGCTCAAATCCTATCGACCTGGGATCAGGCCATCACCACCACCGAACAGCTGCTCGCCAACAGCCAGCAGCAGAAAAAAGCCCTGATGCAACAACTGCTCACCGGCAAAAAACGCTTGCTGAACCAGAATGGGGTTAGGTTTGGTGGGGAATGGAATGATCACTATCTAACAGATCTAGCACAAGTCATAGTGAGCCCTGTAGACAAAAAGACTATTGAGGGCGAGCTACCGGTCGAGCTTTGCAATTACACTGACGTGTATTACAACAATAGAATTACTCGTAGCTTGAACTTTATGAAAGCTACAGCGAAGCCCTCCGAAATTGAAAAATATACACTTCAGGTTAACGACGTAATCATCACTAAGGATTCTGAGACTCCTGGTGACATTGCCGTGCCAGCCCTAGTCTCTGAGGACTTGGATGGTGTAGTTTGTGGTTATCATCTAGCGATTATAAGACCCATTAAGGAATGCTTATCTGGCGAGTATTTAAGCTATTTATTCTCAATGCCGAAAACTAGGTATTATTTCTTTACCCTGGCTACAGGCGCAACACGCTTCGGACTATCTATTGGCGGTATTAATAAAGCTCATTTCAGGCTACCTCCTATTGAGGAGCAGGAAAAAATCGCTGCCGTGCTTTCCACAGCCGATCAGGAAATCAGCGCCCTGCAACACAAGCTTGATACCTTAAAGAATGAGAAGAAAGCGCTAATGCAGCAGCTGTTGACGGGCAAACGAAGGGTAAAGCTTGAGAATAAGGAGGTTGCGTAATGGCGAAAGGTAAGAACCAACACGTGGTTAAACACCATGGCGGCTGGGCAGTAAAAGGTACCGGGAACTCAAGAGCGACCAAAGTAACGAAAACGCAAAAAGAAGCAATTGAGATTGCCGAAAAGATCGCCCGTAACCAACAGTCCGATACCAAGATTCATGGCACTGACGGAAAAATCCGTGCGGGGAACAGTTACGGTAACGACCCACACCCACCTAAAGATAAGAAGTGAGGTACCAATGTCAGTAGCGGATATGTTCAAGGATTTTCTCAACAACCTGAAGGTGGATAACGCAGAGAAGGTTTCTCTACGTTATGGGGAGATTACGAAAAGCCTGAATCAAAAGTTTCGTGACTCAGAATCAACTACTGCCAACACGCTACAGGTTGGTTCTTATGGGAGGTACACAGGTATCAAGGGTATTTCAGACCTTGATATGCTGTACATCATGCCTAAATCTAAGTGGGATACCTATAGGAATGGAAAGCAATCCCAGCTTCTGACCGATGTCAAGGACGCAATTAAGGCTAGATACCCTAAAACGGATGTTCGGGTTGACCGCTTAGTTGTAACCGTTACGTATCAAAACTTCCATGTCGAAGTTCAACCTGTTTTTGAAGAGACCGACGAAAACGACGAAAGCTATTTCCAATACCCAGACAGTTACAACGGCGGTAGTTGGAAGGTCACCAAGCCTCGACAAGAAATGAAGGCTGTAAAAGATCTTAATGATGAAAAGAACAAGAATGTAAGATTGCTTTGCAAAATGATCAGAGCTTGGCGAAATAAGCATGGTGTGGTTATGGGTGGGCTACTAATCGACACTCTTGCCTTTAACTTCATGAAATCAACAACAGAGTTTGATGATAAAGGCTACATTTACTTTGATTGGCTTAGCCGTGATTTTTTTAAGTACATATCCGAGCTGCCAGACCGAGAACACTATAAGGCTCCCGGTAGCAATCAAAACGTAAAAGTTAAGAAAAAGTTTCAAAAGAGGGCTAAGGAAGCTTATGAACTTTGCCTAGCTGCTATAAAAGCAGAAGGAAACAGCAATGCAAATGACAAGTGGAAGAAGGTTTATGGGCGAAACTTCCCTTCAGCAAAAGCTGTAGAGGAATCTATAGAAAAAGCATCCACCACTTGGCGGAATACAGAAGAATTTATCGAAGATCAACACCCTGTTGATATTCGATATAGCATGAGACTAGATTGTGATGTATCACAGAACGGTTTTCGTGAGAATACTCTCGGTTATATGTTGATGAAAAAAATCCCTCTTTTAGCGAACAAAAAGCTTCTATTCAGGGTTGTCGAATACGACGTTCCTGGAGATTTTACGTTGAAATGGAAGGTTCTAAACCGGGGGGTTGAAGCTCAGAATAGAGATCAGATTCGTGGCCAAATCGTCACTGATGAAGGTTACAGAAGAAGGAATGAATCCACAACATTCAGAGGTGAACATTTTGTTGAATGTTATGCCATTAAGGATGGAATTGTCGTAGCTCGCGCATCTATTGATGTCCCGATTCGGTAGGAAGGCAATATGAAAAAATCAGATTTACTAAAAAGCATTGCCGAAAAAGGCTATGACGTTGGTTTTGGCGCAAAGAAGCACTTTGCCACCTATGACATCATTGAGAAAGCCCCAGGATTCATTAGCTTTTCTTCAATGGCCTTTGGCATCTTTGCTCTGGCAGTTAAAGGTCTTTCAACTGAGACAACATCTGCCATATTTATTGTATTGGGTGTTATAGGTCTGTACATCAACCTGTATGATCATAAGAAATCTTCTTATGAGCAGTCAGGTGTTGCTTTAACGAAGATATACAACGAATTGAAGTCACTCTATTTTAAAGTAAAAAGTCTTGAAGAGGACGCTGAATTTTCTGAATTACAGAAAGAATTTTCAGAGCTTGAAAGCCGCTACTATCCAGCATGCATCAGCAAGCAGATTTTATTTAGTAACTGGTATGCGCACTATAAGTTCTATTGGGAACATCAAATTGACTGGGTAAATGAGCAGCTCAATTTCAATTTTTTTCGCGATAAGATTCCCTTATCTCTGTGGCTCACAATGCTTACTGTAATTACTGGGTTAATTTGGTCGCTTTCTGACATCGCAGCACTTGTTTGCAATATATCAAAGCCATAACCCGAAGCTGCACTTCGGGTATCAGGGGTTGAAGATAGGGCAAGATCGCGAACGTTTATTGAGCACATATTGATTTCTATATGTACAGAATTTGTTCGCTAAACAATCAAGGTCGGCTAAACCGAACAAGGCTCAGTTTGTTGATTGAGCATGCTGTTTATAAATTGAGCGCTCATGAGCTCGCCCTAGGGTTGAAGAGAGATAACGAATGACACAATACACACCCAAATTTCAGGAAGAATACAGTGCCAAGTTACCGGCCCTGACGTTATTGACCAACTTAGGGTGGTCTTTCCTCTCTCCAGAACAAGCCCTAGCCGCTCGTGGTGGTAAGACTAACGAAGTGGTGCTGCGCCAAGTGCTTCGCAGCGAACTGCAAAAGCGCACTTTTACCTTTTCAGGTAAAAGCTACCCGATATCAGAAAAATCCATCGATAACCTGATCGCCGAGGTGTGCAGCCCAGCTTTGAACGAAGGCCTGTTGACTGCCAATGAACGCATGTACAACCATCTGTTGTATGGCATTTCGGTGACTGAGTTTGTGGATGGCAAAAAAGCCAGTCCGACCATTGCCCTGGTTGACTGGCAAAACCCCGCCAATAACAGCTTTGTATTTACCGAAGAGTTTACCGTGACACGCTCTGGTGGTGTGGAAAGCCGTCGCCCGGATATAGTCTGTTTTGTGAACGGTATTCCACTGGTGGTGATTGAAGCTAAGCGCCCCGATGGTAATGCTAAGAAAGGTCCGACCATTGACGAAGGCATTTCGCAAAGCCTGCGTAACCAGCGCCATGATGAAATCCCGCTGTTATTCGCCTACAGCCAGTTGCTACTTTCCATAAACGGCAATGAAGGCCGTTATGGTACTTGCGGTACCCCAGCCAAGTTTTGGGCAGTCTGGCGTGAGGAAGATATCTCCGACGCCGAGATGTACGCAGTCAAGAACAAAAAACTCAGCGACGAGCAACGCGCAGGCTTGTTTGGCCATCGCCCCGCGAAAGACCAGGATTGGTACCAAAGCCTTACCGCTGCTGGCGAACTGGCTGTAACCGGACAGGATCAACTGCTAGTCAGCCTGCTAAGCCATGCTCGCCTGCTGGAGATGACCCGCTATTTTACCCTGTTCGACAAAAAAGCAGGCAAGATTGTTGCCCGTTACCAACAGGTGTTCGGCATAAAGCGTCTGATTGAACGCATCAGTACCCGCAGCATAACCGGTGGGCGTGAAGGTGGTGTGATTTGGCATACCACAGGGTCAGGCAAGTCGTTCACTATGGTGTTTCTAAGCAAGGCGTTCATTCTGCACGATAGTCTGAAGCGGTGTCGCATTGTGGTCGTGACCGACCGGGTAGACCTGGAAACCCAGCTCAGCAAAACCTTTGCCTCAGGCGGTGAACTGGCTGGCAAAAAAGACAAAGAAGCGGCTATGGCCACCTCCGGCAAACGCCTGGCAGAACAGATTGGCAAAGGCACTGAGCGCATTATCTTCTCGCTGATCCAGAAGTTTAATACCGCAACGAAGATGCCGGAGTGTGAGAATACCAGCTCTGACATCATCGTCCTGATTGACGAAGGCCACCGCAGCCAGGGTGGTGAAAACCATACCCGAATGAAACAGGCGCTGCCCAATGCCGCGTTTGTAGCCTTTACCGGCACACCCCTATTAAAAGACGACAAAACCACCAATAAATTCGGCCCCATTGTTCACGCCTACACTATGCAGCGAGCGGTGGAAGACAAAACCGTTACACCGCTGCTATATGAAGAACGTGTCCCTGATTTAGATGTGAATGAACGCGCCATCGACAGCTGGTTTGAACGCATCACCGAAGGGCTTTCTGATGAGCAGAAAGCCGACCTGAAGCGTAAATTTGCCAAGAAAGGCCCGGTATATGGAGCGGATGATCGCATTCGTTTGATTGCGCTGGACATTGCCAACCACTTCGTGAAGAACATCGATGAAGGCTTAAAGGGCCAATTGGCCTGTGACAGCAAGGCCTCGGCCATTAAGTACAAAAAGTATCTGGATGAAGCAGGTCTGTTTGAGTCCGCCGTGGTCATGAGCCCACCCGATACCCGCGAAGGCAACACGGCAGTAGATGAGGCCGCCACGCCAGAAGTTACCCAATGGTGGAAAGAAAATGTCGGTAACCAGGACGAACAGGCCTATACCAAACACCTGATTGAACGTTTCGACAAAGATAGTGCACTAAAGATTCTGATTGTGGTCGATAAGCTGCTGACGGGCTTCGATGAACCGAAGAACGCCGTACTCTACATTGACAAACCACTGAAGGAGCATAACCTGATCCAAGCCATTGCACGGGTAAACCGCCTGTACCCGAAAAAGAAGTTTGGCTTGCTGATCGACTATCGCGGCATTCTTGCTGAGCTGGATACCACCATTCAGAAATATCAGGACTTGGCCTCCCGCACTCAGGGCGGATACGACATCAATGATATTGCTGGCCTCTATAACCAGATGAGTACCGAGTACAAGCGCTTACCGCATCTCTACAAAAAGCTGTGGGCGATCTTTGATGGCGTAAAGAATAAGAACGACATTGAACAGCTGCGTCAGGTTCTGGTGCCTAAGATTGAAGAGCGTGATGGAGAGCTGGTTGATGTGCACCTGAAGGTGCGGGAAGACTATTACGAAGCACTCACCGCCTTTGCCAGCTGCCTGAAAGTCGCATTGCAATCGGCTACTTTCTTTGAAGATAAGAGCTTCAGCGACCAAGATCGCCGCCACTATAAAGAAACGGTAAAGCAATTCTCCAGCTTGCGACAATTAGTGCAGCAAGATGCTGGTGAGAAAATCGACTACGACGAGTATGCCGACCAAGTGAAAAAGCTACTGGATAAGCATGTGGTGGGTGTAGAGGTAAAAGAACCCGGTGGTGTGTATGAAGTAGGCAAGATGGGCCAGAAGCAACAACCGGAAGACTGGAGCGACGACAAAACCCGCAACGAAACCGACATCATCAAAACCCGCGTCACGCGAATGATTGAACAGGAATTGCGCGATGACCCCTACGCTCAGGAGGCCTTCTCCAAATTACTGCGCCAGGCCATTGAAGAAGCCGAAAAGCTATTCGACCACCCACTAAAACAATACATGTTGTTCCGAGAGTTTGAAGAGCAAGTACAAGACAGACGCCTGAATGACATCCCCGATGCTTTTGCTGGTAACCGCCATGCACAGGCGTACTTCGGTGTATTCAAAAAGGTGCTACCGGAGGCTCTGGCCGTGCTTGATCAGCAAAGACAGGATAAATGGATAGAACTGGCCTTTGAAATCGACCAATTGGTAGAAACCTCGGTAGCGGAAAACTCGATCAACCCGCAGAATATCGAAGCGGACATCCGCAAGAAGCTACTGCCACGCATGTTCCAGGAGTGCAAAGCGATTGGCGGCGGTATGGATCAGGCCAAGAAGATTGTTGAGATGATTGTACAGATCACTCGCGTAGGCTTGAGCGGGGTTTGATATGAAAATTTATTTTTCTGATTTTTTCGAAGTATCGCCCAAAGAGCTAGAGGCTTATGGTTCATTTGACCCTTCATTAATCAATGATCTTCCCCTTTTCATTGACCCATTCCTCTTATTCAATAGCGACAAACCAGAATATCAGAAACTACATGATGACATTATCCAATATGTTGCATTTCTGCGTGATCGTTCTGAAAAGGAAGGGATCAGCAAAGGTTTAATAAAAGCATGGTTCTTATTCCCGGAAGTAAAACAAACATGGTTTGGATACAGCAAAATTGGCAATGGTGGTAGTGGCCTTGGCCAGAAGTTCGCAAAGTCTCTTAACGAAAACCTGAACACAGTATTTACAAATTTTGGCACTGAGGAGATTACCAACGGTAGTCACCTTGAGAAGCTTTGTTTAATCAAAGATGGTGTTGGAAGAGATAATATAAGTGACTTCACAACCAATCTTATCAAAAAGTTTTTACTTGATTACACTCAAGCGTTCGCCCAAGAGCATATTAATGCTCGTTTTTTATCCAACCATCTGGTTGATAAAGTCGAGTTTAACTACAAGACAAGATCATGGGTGGCGAAAACCTATACGCTACCAACATTTCAACATGATTATGTACTTTTAACTCCGAAAGATATCCTCACCAAAGATGAAAACTGGATTAACAAGTCCGACATGATTGGTGATTTTAGAGGTGTACTCGAAAGCATTCCCAATGACCAATTAAGAGCACAGTTGAATGACTATCTAACCAGGATGCTTCCTGAAGATCCTGATAAAAAAGAGTTTGATAAAGCCGTAGTAAGCACGATCATAAAATTCCCTCAATATATTGATTATTTTATAAAACTTAAAGAAGAGAATGGTGATCAGGCTGTTAAGCTTAGCGAACTTAAGGTAAATGAGACAGAGTATCTGTTCATTCAAAAAGTTAAGGAGCTTGTAAGCAGTCTAGAGCAAGATACGTCGTTTTATGAGCAACCATCAAACTCCTTAGACGAAGCGTATCAGCGTATACTCTTTCTAAAGCAGATGATAGAGAACAATGATGGCTACAGGTTTTTCTATGTAAAAGGAAATCCAATAAAAAGAGAGCAAGATCTTCAGCTCCTATTCAAGCTAACATGGTTTGCCAGTAAATATGATGTAAATGCAGAAGTTAATAATGGCAGAGGGCCCGTTGATTTCAAAATATCAAACGGGAGCAAAGACAAATCTCTTGTTGAGTTTAAGTTGGCATCAAACAGAAAGCTTAAACAAAACCTGAAACACCAGGTTGAGATTTATGAGGCTGCAAACTGCACTCATCAGTCAATTAAAGTAATTCTCTTTTTCAGTGATTCCGAACTTGAATCCGTCAGCAAGGTTATGAGGGAGTTAAAGCTAAAAGAAGACAAAGGCTTTGTATTAATTGATGCACGCCCGAACAAAGTATCTGCTTCAAATGTAAGAGACATGTTTGAAGATGACTGATTCAAAACGCTTTGAATTCCGCTACGGCGATCATCTTATCCCGTTCGAACGAGTAACGAGAAGATCCGTCTCAAACAGAATACTAATCAAAGTTCATCCAGATTGCAGGGTAATCGTATCGAGTCCCGAGGATGCTGACAACGATGCGGTTATTTCTGCCGTTAAAAAGCGTGGCCGTTGGATATATGAACAACTTAGAGACTTCCGCAAACAGCTTGAGTTTACCACCCCGCGTCAGTACATCAGTGGCGAAAGTCATTACTACCTGGGCAAACAGTACCTGCTGAAAGTGATTGAAGCGCCGGATCAGGCCCAGAGCGTGAAGCTGCTGCGCGGAAAGCTCGAAGTGTCGGTGCGAAGCAAAAGTACCGACAAGGTTAGGGAGCTGCTGGCAGAATGGTACAGGGCACGTGCTAAGGAAATCTTCGCTAAACGTCTGGATGCCATGCTGGAGCAAGCCCTATGGGTAGAAGAACGACCACCGCTGCGCATACTGACTATGCAAACTCAGTGGGGAAGCTGCTCACCCAATGGCTGCATTACCTTGAACCCGCACCTGGTCAAAGCCCCTCGTGAGTGCATCGACTACGTGATTCTGCATGAGCTTTGCCACATCGCCGAACATAACCACAGCGAACGGTTCTATCGGCTGATGAATCAGGTCATGCCGAAGTGGGAAAAGACTAAAGCGCGGCTGGATGGGATGGCAATGACTTTGGTCCCCCTGAATCCAGAGCAAGATCACGATTTTTGCCAACCTAATAGAGCAGTAAGATTTATTTCTCAATGAGTCAGGCTAGTGGTATATGTCCCCAATCGGATGAGTCGCTTCAAAGCTTTATTCTTAGGGTGATGATTCGTGTTGGCTGGAGCGATGTTACAACCCTTATAACTCATGGAGGATGGGGGAATAATCCGTCTGTTCCATACGAGATTAAACAGGAATTCGATGCATTTAATGCTTCTGTACTCTTGGATCTCTTTGAAAACCAGTATTATACAAACAAAAAGTACAGTTTATTTGATAAAAGATTTTCACATATAAGCCTATTCCAAGAGACTTTTTTCCCTCATAAGAAAAAAACATTTTGTGGAAGCAGAGTACCATTACGTTTCTGTAGAGCCTGCATAGAAAAACAAATTTACGAAAGGGGTTTCTCGTATTTTAAACTGGCTTGGTTGTACGAAACCTTCTGTGAATTTCATGCGACACCTCTACTCAAAGTTAAGGAAAGCTTATCTCTTTCAAAAATTAGAAATACATTGAAGTTTGTTTTTCTTGCTGATTGGCCTGAAATTTTAGATCTGGTTTCAGAAGAAGTGTTACCGGAGAATGAGCATTATAAAATTGAGGAGTTAGATTTAACAAGAGATAACCGAATGCTAAGTTTCTCTCCTTGCGCCAAAAAAGAGCTGGTCGAATACTTTATGAGTAGTTCTGATTATTATCCAACAGGTTTCTCTTCAATTGCTGACTATGGTTTTCTCTCCAAGATCCAGAGAGATCTCCTGTTTAAAAAGAGGAAAAGAGACTCGTTGAAAAATCATCTTGAGGAAGCTTATGAACATGAATTGAGTAATAATTATCACTCATTAATGGAGCATTGCATCAAAGATCTTGAGATCATAGCTATTTGCCATTTTGGTAAAGAGCACTGGGTGATTAAACCTAATAATAGAGAATGTGTAGACTGCTTGAAGCGCAATGTCGACGATTTCAGGTCTTGCCCAGCGGCAGGTATTATAAGTTGCACAGGTGGATATTTATCATCAGCAGAGAATCAATGTGATAAATCATTGGATAATCTGGAATCAGATGTTGAGTTACATCAAAGGCGATTGAAAGTAACTGATGGTGAGCGATTTGTGCGAGACAGTATTGAGAAAAGTAAGGCTATTACTGCCGCAGGAGGACCACAAGCTTATCGCAGAGAACGTGAAGCGCGTCTAAAGGCGGCTGCGAAAGCGCTGGATCCGCTGATTTTGTAGGAATCTTCGCACTGCTACAATAGCGGAAACGCCCAATCTGAACAACAAATGATCAAAAGGTGGTTCTATGGCCAGAACATTGGAAGAACTTCTCCAGCAGGAGAAGCCCGAGGTGGTTGAAGCAGCAAAAGACAAAGCTGAAAAGATTCTCAGGGAGCTTGAGAGTGTAGATCAGGACACTCCCCAAGACGAGCTTGATGAACCGGCTGATAACCACTCCTCCGGATCAAATTAGTGGACAAACTTTATTGTTCCAAGTAAAGATCTAGTGTACAAACTTTATTGTCGCTGCACACTAATCAAAACGACATACCAATTGCTAATCCAGCAACCACCGCACTTTTTTGTGTAAGTGGTACCTACCAATGCAGATAAATGATGGGGTGACGTTTCCCAATGATGAGCATTTCCTTTTGCAACAACAACGGGGGCAAATACCAAGGCAGCAACCAAGCATAACGCTATTTGAACTCGTATAGTTAAGCTTACATCTACCCATCGTATCAAAATCTCGCTAAGGTGTCTGAATACAAGCCACCGAAGGAAAGAATAAGATAACGATTGATGAGAAACAGAAGGTACGTTTTTTAGATGCTTGTTCCGAACAGCTTATCGCGCTTTATACAGCCAGCAAAAACGGTAAAAAGGTC
>PAJO01000060.1 GCA_002706085.1 Alcanivoracaceae bacterium
CGTGGTCAACAACGTGAAATTCAAGGATGGGGAACAAGTACAGGATCAGTCAGACAGGAACGCCGCCTGAGCCCGTACACCAGATTTGACAATAACTCGGGCGATTGCCAGCACCGGTGTTCTGGCCTTCCTGTACGGTATGTTCTTCCTGTGGCGGGCCCGCAACACCCCGGTTGGCGCCTCTTACTTCAAACCCAAGAAAAGCTCTGCACTGGAAGTCAGCACCAAACGTGATCTGTATTTCTATCTGGCCATGAGTATCCCGCTGTACGCCGCCCTGCTGGTCATCGTATGGCGCCTTGGCCCGAGCAACCTGTCCCTGTTTGGCAGCACCGCTCAGTACGTCCTGATTGCCCTGATCCTGTCGCTGGCAATTCTGCAAATGGGCCAGGCCTGGCGTGTAAACCGCGAACACCTGAAAGAAGGTGTCGAAGAACACGATCGCTATAACTTCAAACAGGTCGCCATTCTCGATCTGTCTTACCTGGTGACCTTTGGTTCCGAATTGGCGGTGGTGTCCATGCTGCCGCTGTTCTTCGCCGACACCTTTGGCCTTGAACCCGTGACCGCCGGCCTGCTGGCGTCCGGTTATGCCTTTATGAATCTGGCGGCACGCCCGGGTGGCGGCTGGTTGTCTGATAAATTTGGACGCAAGAAATCCCTGATCATCCTGCTTGCCGGCCTGATGGTGGGATACGGCCTGATGAGCCAGATCAGCGGAACCTGGCCGCTGCTGCTGGCCGTGGTTGCCACCATGTGTTGTTCCTTCTTTGTACAGGCGGGTGAAGGTGCCGTGTTTGCCACCGTACCGCTGATCAAGCGTCGTCTTACCGGGCAAATCGCCGGTATGGTAGGCGCTTACGGGAATACCGGTGCGGTCATTTTCCTGACCGTCCTGACCTTTGTGGACGCCAGCACCTTCTTCCTGGTGATTGCTGCCAGTGCAGCCGTGGCCCTGGCCGCCGTCCAGTTCCTGGACGAGCCAAAAGGTCACATTGCCGAAGTGGACGAAAAAGGCGAAGTCCAGCTTATTGAAGTGGGCTGATCGCCACCCCTGCTCACCAGCCGCAGGCCGCCACAAGGCCCCTGCGGCTGGCGCAGTTAACCGTGAGACCCTGGAGCCCGGATATGGAAACTTCCACCGCTGATCTGCCCGCCCCGAGTGCGCTTGACGCTACCGCGGAGCACGAACCCGAGCTGCACCCGAAGGTTCGTATTGGTCAGTACAGCGATGCCGGGCCCAAACTGCACAACCAGGATGCCCTGGCCATGCAGATTCCTGATGGCCCCCTGCTTCGCACCAAAGGCATCGTAGCGGCACTGGCCGATGGCCTGTCTACCGCCGGAGCCGCCCGCGAAGCGGCGGAGTCCTGTGTCCTCGGGTTTATCAGTGATTACTACGCCACTCCCGCTTTGTGGAGTATCCCCCGCTCGGCCCAGCGCGTTCTCGAAGCACTGAACCGGTGGTTGTGCCGCCAGACCCTGGCCGGCGAAAGCCACTTGTGCACCCTGTCGCTGTTGATTCTGCGTTCGCGCACTGCCCACCTTTTCCAAGTCGGGGATTCGCGGATCTGGCGACTGCGCAACGACAAACTGGAATGCCTGACCCGTGACCACAGTCGCATGATCGGTGAAAACCGGCAGGTGCTGACTCGGGTGATGGGCGGCGACACCCGGCTCGACGTGGATTACAGCAGCACCGACCTGCAAGTAGGCGATATCTACCTGCTGACCACCGACGGCATTCACGGGTTTCTGAGCCGTTCGCGCATGCAAGGCATTGTTCGCGGCTGCGAGGCCCCCGACGTGATTGCCCAGACACTGGTAGAAGCCGCACTGGCCAACGGCAGTGATGACAACCTCAGCTGCCAGGTGTTGAGAGTCGACGGCCTGCCGGATGCCAGTGCCGATGAAACCCTGAAACAGCGTGGCAGCCTGCCACTTCCCCCTCCCCTCAGCCCCGGCATGAAAGTCGACGGGTTCACCGTCAAACGAGAACTTTATGCCAGTGTGAGAAGCCACCTGTACCTGGTGGAAAATGAGGAAGGCAAGCGTTCCGTATTGAAAACTCCTTCGGTCAATCTGGAAGACGACCGCGATGCCCTGGAGCGGTTCGTGATGGAAGGCTGGGTCGGAAGCCGCCTGCGCAACCCGCATCTGCTCCATGCGCTGCCCTTGCCAGACAATCCCAGCTGCCTGTACCAGCATCTGGAATTCATTGATGGAGTCACCCTTCAGCAGTGGCTAAGAGAGCATCCTGATGCTGCGGTAGAGGAAAAGCTGTATCTGGCTGACCAACTTCTCAATGGCGTTCGCGCCCTGCACCGGGCAGATGTGGTTCACGGGGATCTGAAACCGGACAATATCATGGTTGATACCCGGGGACTGGTACGCATCGTCGACTTTGGCAGCTGCCATTGCCGCGGTATGGAACAGCACACCTCATCCATCCCATTAGGTACCAGGCACTACAGCGCACCGGAACTGGTAGACGGTGAAACCCCCAGCGAGCAAAGCGACCTGTTCTCTGCGGCAGTGATTATCCACGAAATGCTGACCGGCACCCTGCCTTGGCAGGGCCGCTATGAAAAAGCCGGACACAAACCCTTGCCAGCCCTGCAAACAGTGAACGCCTTTGTCCCCCTGTGGATCAACAATGTCCTTCAGATAGGGTTGCAACGGCATCCCAGGCAACGCTTTGCCGACGCCGCAGAGTTCCGCGATGCCCTGCGCCGCCCTGTCCGCGCCAGCAAACCGGCCAAGGACAACAGCATCAACGAGCTGCGATTGTGGAAAGGTGCCAGTCTGGTGCTGGTGATGTTGTTGTTGATTAGTGTGAGCCTTAATCAGTGAACAGTTAACAGTGAATAGTGAACAGCGAAAACCCGCGGAATAAACGGGGTTGGGTCTAAAACGCATGAGGCCGCGTCCAGGGTTTGGGCGCGGCCTCATGCGTTTTAGAAAGAATGTCGTTGCTCGCGTAACTGTTAACTATTCACTGTTAACTGTTAACTATTCCAGAGCACCCAACACAAACCCCTCCCCACCACTCTCAACCACCAACCTGCCATCCACCTCCTCTGCCCAATCCACCAACTGGTAGAATGCGCTTCGGCCGATCAGGGCGTGCAGGTTCTTGCGTACGGTAATGTAGGGTGAGGGTTCGCCGGTTGAGGGGTCGGTGTCCACCCGGATCGGGTGCTCGGCACCCGCGATGACATGGCTACCCACATTGGTGGTGAACACCAGCTTGTTGTCGACCTGCTGGACTTCACCCGCTACAAAGGGCGCATCATCTACCTGGATACGGAGTTTTTCCACCGGCGTAATCAGGAAGTAATCCTCCCCTTCACGCAACAGGATGGTGGAAAACAGGGCGACCATGCGCTCACGCTCAATGGGCGATCCCTCATAATACCAGGTGCCGTCTCGGGCAATGCGCATATCAATATCTGCATGCCGTTCCGGCTTCCACGCATGTACCGGCGGCAAGCCGCTCTCGTCTTTCTCTGCCTTTTCCAACAAGGTCAGCAGATCGTCGGGCTGGCTCATTTGGCCCCCCGTTGCCCCTTGTTCCCCATACGGATACCGATTTCGATAAGAAAATCCACGAAATCATCCTTGTCATCAATAAGACGCTGATAAAACGGGGATTCCATCAGTGCCACCGCACCATGGGCCAGCGCCCAGGCGGAACAGATGTGGTAGATCGGGGGGACATCTTCCAGCGAACCTTCTGCCATCCGCGCTTCGACGATCTCCGTCAAGCGGGCAAAATTCGCTTCACGAATGCTGTGCAGCTTTTCTACCAGCTCGGGCAGCGCATGATCCTTGATCACCTTGTTTTCCAGGCGATCAAACAGTTGGTAACGCTTGGGATCACTGATCCGGAAACGGAAATACTCCCGGGCCAGTTTCTCCTTGTCGTCCGCACCGGAGATCTGCTTGAACACCTCTGCCAGATCCTCCTCGTAGCGGAGCATCAACAGCAGATAGATCTCGTTCTTGGTTTCAAAGTGCTTGTAGATGGTGCCTTTTCCGATGCCCACCCGGTCCGCAATCATCTCCACCGTGACACGGTCTTCGCCTTCCTCCAGAAACAACTCCAGAGCAGCATCAAGAATTTGCCGTTCACGCTGGCGAAACTCTTGCGCCTTGCGCGTGGCTTTTTCCAGGTCACCCATCCATTTCTCCTTGAGCACAACAGAACTTGTCACTCCTGCCGGCAATTCTAACGTATTCCTTTTTTATAAGCATACGAACGAATACCCTGCGCTGTTTACCTGCATAAGACAATCTGCCGCGTTAGCATGGTGTCAACGCCAGAACCGGTGCGCAAGCAAGGGAGCCAGGATGCCTTCATCAGTGCCAGACCACACGGAATTTCCCCAGCAGGATGACCTGCTCTATCTCAACCATGCGGCCGTTGCCCCCTGGCCGCAGCGCACCCGCGATGCGGTGTGCGCCTTTGCCGAGGCCAACTGCAGTCTCGGCGCCCGGGATTACCCGAAGTGGCTGGGAGTGGAGCAACGGTTACGGCAGCGGCTCGCCTGGCTGATCGGCCAGGTGGATACCGATGAGATCGCCCTGCTGAAAAATACCTCCGAGGGCTTGTCGGTGATTGCCCAGGGGCTGGACTGGCAGGCCGGGGACCAGATTGTGATCAGTGATCAGGAGTTCCCGTCCAACCGCATTCCCTGGCAAGCCCTGGCCAATCAGGGAGTCGACGTCGTTGAGGTCAATCTGGACGTCGACGATCCAGAGCAGGCCATTATTGAAGCGCTAACCCCAGCCACCCGGCTGGTGTCCCTGTCAGCGGTGCAATACGGCAGCGGCCTGTTGATAGACATGGCCCCCATTGGCAAGGCCTGCCGTGAGCGGGGCATTCTGTTCTGTGTGGATGCCATCCAGATCCTGGGCGCCCTGCCCTTTGACGCCCGCGCCTGCATGGCCGATTTTGTGGTCGCCGATGGCCATAAATGGATGCTGGGCCCGGAAGGGCTGGCACTGTTCTACTGCCGCCGGGAAGTACAGCCGGAGTTGACCCTGCGTCAGCATGGCTGGCATATGATTGCCAACCCGGGAGACTACACCCGCAAGGACTGGCAGGTCGCCGACAACGCCAAACGCTTCGAATGCGGCAGCCCCAACATGCTGGGTGTTCATGCGCTGGAAGCCTCGCTCTCGTTGCTGCAGGAAACCACCATGGAAACCGTGGCAGACAGGCTGGCGGAACGTGTCCAGTACCTGATTGACGGTCTGCGACAGCGCGGCGCCTCGCTCTTGAGCCCAGCTGCCCCCGAACGCTGCGCAGGTATCGTTACGTTCACCCTGCCCGGAGAAGATCCTGCAGCGACCTTTCAACGCCTTAAACAAGGTGGGGTGGTCTGTGCTGAACGAGGCGGCGGCGTGCGATTTTCACCACATTTCTATACGTCGTATTCGGTCATCGACCGGGCTTTGGCCCTGCTGTAAGCTCCAGTGACTTTGATTGTTGGGTGGGATAGAGAATGAGTCGACAGCGCGCGGTCTACGAATGGATTTGCCGCCGTCTGCAACGGGACGAGTCCTTGGGACACCCCAGTGCGGACCTGGAAAGCCTGCGCTCGGTGATTCGCCCCTGCGATGTGCTGCTGGTCTCTGGCCACAGTACCGTAGACCGCACGTTCAAGGTGATCGGCGATAGCCGCTACGCCCGTGCCGTACTTTACGTGGGCCGACTTCATGATGTGGCCGACCCGGCCCTTCGCGCCCTGCTGGCCGACTACACCCCCTGCGAACCGGACACCCAACTGGTAATTGATGCCCGCCTGGAACGGGGCCTGATCGTAGAGCCCCTGTCAGCCCTTGAGGGTCGACAGATGCGTGTGTGCCGGGCCCAAGGGCTCAGCGACAGCGAAGCCCAGGACGTCATGCGTTATGCCATCAGCCGTATTGGTGCCGGTGGCGGGCAGTCCTGGGGCGCCCTTGCCCTGCTCGGCATGATGCCGTGGCGCTGGCTTCCACTATTGTGGCGTACCCGCATGTACCGACGCTGGGCCGGAGAGCTGATCAAGGCACTCAGCGGCACCGTGGTTGCCGATGCCTTCAGCTTCGTCCAGTTTCCCGTCATGCCATTGGTCAAGGAAGATGGCAGCGGCGCGCGCCTACTCCGGCTGCAGCCCAGAGCGGTCACCGCCGCCGACTTTGATCACTCGCCCTATTTCGAAATCATCAAGGCCCCCTTCCAGCTGACGGAAATCCCCAAAGGGGTGGACGCCGTTCCCTGGAAGGGCAATCAAGGCGCGCTGGCGCCCGAGCGCCAGCGCCACCTGTCACTGGTAGAACCGGCGAACGGCAACCAGCAGTAACGTCGTCAGCCACAGCCAGGACAGGCTGCCACCACCACCACTGCCGCCCCCATTGCCACCAGACTGAGCGGGCGGAGTGACGGTAGCAGCACGCGCCTGAGCTGGCCGTGTGGTGGCGTAGGTGTCCCCCGCCGGATAATCCCCGTTGTCAGACCAGACCTGCACCGACATAACCGTATCGCCGTCACCCTGCAGCAGAAGCTGCTGCGCGGCGAGCGTAGCGGGTGCCACATCGCCAAGACCGCACTGCACCGTCGTACTGCCACTGCAATTGTCCGGCACCTCGGCAGACCAGCCATCAGGCACATAAAACGCCACGCGCACGCGAGCCGCGCTGCGGTGCGTAGCCCGATTTTCCACCTGGGCATTGACTCGAACACGGCCATCATCGCCACGGCGCGTCGTTAACGACAGCACCAGGTCCGGCTCATCGCTGAACACCAGACGGAAACTTTCCCCGGCCCTGGAAAAATAATCGTGTGAATCGCTCACCGGTCGCACCGTGACATCGCCCGCCCAACGGTCACTGGCGCTCAGCGTCAGGTTGTAACGGCTACCCGTCGCCCCGGCACTGAGCGACTGACTGCTGTCACAGCGGGTATAGGTCGCGTAGCGCTCACAGTTCAGGCCGCTGACGGCCACCTTGAGCCCACGCTGATGATCAATCTGCAGGCCCACATTTCGGGCCCGGGTTTGACGGCTGCTGTTGTACAGGCTCGGGCTCAGGGTGACGGGGACGCCGATGGATTGATAGGTCTCACCATCAAGCCCCTGTGGCTCCAGATCCACCAGACCATTACTGGTGGTGCCCTCCAACCAGGACAGGAAACTGTCAACACGGGTATAGACCGCAGGCACCCCTGAGGTCGCGCAGGTTTCGTGGCCATAGCTGGTGATCCCAACCAACCACTGCTTGTCACCCTGGGCATAAACCAGCGGACCGCCACTGTCACCGCGGCAACTGTCTTGACGCTGGCCCTGCGGATTCATTTCTCCGGCACAGATCTGACTGTTACCCAGATTGCTCCACTGACTGGCACAATAGGCGGGAGACACATAGTCCAGCATGGCACTCTGCAAGGTATCAGACATGCCGTAGCCACTGCTGGCAGTCGAGCCCCAACCCAGCACCTCCAGCGCTTCATCCGCAGGACCTCGGGTCAGATCAGCGATAACCGACGCCTTGCCCAACTCCAACGGGGCGTAACCACTGGCGGAGTCCAGTTTCAGCAAGGCGATATCATTATGAAAAGTACGACTGTCGTAGTGGGGATGTACCCGCACTGCAGCCACCCCATGGCGCTCCGGCGGGGTGCTGTTGCGGTTCACTGAACCCAGCGACACAAACAGAATCGACGCACTGTGCGTCACCCCGTCAGCCGTGACGCAATGGGCTGCAGTCACAACCCACTGGGGCGCAATCAAGGTGCCGCCACACAGGGTTGCCCCACGTTCCGGGTCGCCGGTACGACTGATTTCCACCTCGGCCATCCACGGCCTGATTGTCTTTACGTCCTGTCCCCCGACTACCCGGGGCTGGGCTTCCAGCGCCGTAACCGTCTGACCCAGGCCTGCCACCAGAAACAGAGCCAACATCAAACGATACATTTCTTTACCCTCAGCTAATATTTCGTTACCGGCGAAATATTAACCACGGAATATCAATGCGTCTTGTGATGCAGTTCTGATATTACGATGGTGGTACAAAGGTACTAGATGAGCGCCAAACCTGACTGGCAAGTCCGGTCACTTTGTGTGGGATTTCGACGCCATTTACGACAAATGACGTCATTTAAAAAGGATTTTTACTGAAGTTTTTTAACCAAAAAACAACTGCATATCGCTGTAAGTTTTACATTGTATCGCTTATTTTGTCAGACAGACCCGTCAGTCATTCTGAATCATCGTCAGTTACACGCGGTAACGCACGGCGCGCCTTGGCGCCCAGATCCATCAATTTGTTGGCCTGACGTAACAGGTTCCCCCTTCCTTGAGTGAGACGATTATGGGTGGTCTCCCAGGCAGAATGCGCCTTGTTGAGCTTGTCGCCCAGGTCGCCCAGGGACTCATCCAGCAACGAGACCTGGTCGCAGATCTTGCCGGCCCGATCGGCAATATCCAGTGCATTACGGTTCTGGTATTCATACCGCCAGATATTCTGAATCGTGCGCAGGGTAACCAGCAGTGTGGTCGGGCTCACCAACACGATATTGCGTGCGAAGGCATCGGTGTACAGGCTGGCATCCTGCTCCATAGCCACCATGAAGGCTCCCTCAATGGGGATGAACAGCAGTACGAAATCCAGGCTGCGGATACCTTCCAGACCACTGTAGTCCTTGGCATCAAGCCCCTTGATATGGCTGCGCAGGGACGCCAGATGCTCACGCAACGCCTGCTCCCGCTCCTCGGCATCCGCGGCTGACGCCAACCGTTCGTAGGCCACCAGAGATACCTTCGCATCAATCACCACATCCTTGTCTTCCGGCAGGTGTACGATGGCATCCGGCAAGCGACGTTGACCGCTCTCATCCTTAAGGCTCACCTGGGTTTCATATTCCCGGCCCCGCGTCAGGCCTGACGACTCCAGCACCCGTTCGAGAATCATCTCGCCCCAGTTGCCCTGGGTCTTCACCTGCCCTTTCAGGGCATCGGTCAGGTTGCGGGCGTCCTCGTGCATCTGTTGGTTCAGCCCCTTGAGCTGATTGAGCTGTTCCAGCAAGGTCGCCTGGGTGCGCGTCTCATCACTGTGAATCTGGTCGACCCGACGACGAAAGTCCGTGAGTTGCTCACGAAAGGGCTTGAGCAGACCGTCCAGGCCCTGTTGTTGCTGTTCGTGAAGCTGCTTGCTGCGTTGTTCAAAAATCCGCGCGGACAGGTTTTCAAATTCCTGCTTGAGCAGCTCTCTGCTTTTCTCCGCGAACACAAGTTTTTCTTCCTGCCCGGCCAGCCGCTCTTCCAGACGGGCTTTCTCTGCAGCCAGCTGCTGAGCCCGGCTTTCACTGTCCTGCAGCCGCTTGTTGGTGATCTCTATCTGCTCTCGCAACAGGGGCACCTGAGCCAACGGCTCACGCAGCTGCTCCTTTTCCTGCTGGAATTGCAGGCTCAACTGTGACTGCCGCCGGCGCTCCAGCAACCAGACCAACAAAGCCGCTATCAGGGCTGCGACCAATGCCGATGCCAGAGCAATCATTACCGTGGTATTCATCGTTGCGCCTTGCTGAAAAGAGTAAAGAAGTTATCTGCCGTCACCCGAGCCAACTCATCCACCGGGACCCCTTTAAGCTCCGCCACACACTCCGCCACCTGAGCCACAAAACGGGGTTCGTTGGGCTTGCCACGAAACGGTACCGGCGCCAGCCACGGGGAATCGGTTTCGATCAACAGGCGCTCGATCGGTAGCGCTTTCACTGTGTCCCTCAAGGACTCGGCATTACGGAAGGTGACAATGCCTGAAATAGAGACGTAGAACCCCATCTCGATGGCCTGCAGGGCCATGTCCAGGTCTTCGGTGAAACAGTGCAAAACCCCTTTCACTTCACCCTGCCCGTGCTCGCGGAGCAACGCCAGCGTGTCGTCCTTGGCCCCCCGGGTATGGATGACCAGAGGCAAGCCGGTTTCGCGTGCCGCCTCGATATGGGCAATGAAGTAGCGGCGCTGCCAGTCACGCTCTTCCTTGGCGTAAAAGTAATCGAGCCCCGTTTCCCCAATGGCCACCACTTTCGGGTGTGACGCCCGCTCGACCAGCTCTTCAGCAGAAGGCTCACGGGACTCCTTGTACAAAGGGTGCACGCCGACACTGGCAAACACATGGGGGTAGCGGTCCGCCAATGCCTGCACATCAGGAAAACTTTCCAGGTCGACCCCGATGCAGAGCATATGGCTGACCCCGGCCTCTTCCGTCGCGGCCATCATGGCGGAAAAGTCACCGCCGTGGGCATCCAGATTCAGTCGATCAAGGTGACAATGGGAATCCACAAAAGTGGCAGCAGACATGAACAGCTCCGGCACGATTAAGGCCCGGAATTGTAGCGTAGATCACCGCCATGCTTCACGCTCCAGGCCTGGATTGATCCCCCGGAAACAACAAGGCCGCGTTCCAACCCTGGACGCGGCCTGCCTTGGTGTTGCGAATTGCGTGTTGCGTTACATGGTATGGGTGGGCCGGTCGGATTCCAGCGAGCCGGCCAGATGGTTCTCAATGGTGACCCGGGCAGTGTCATCCTGATCCGAGAACTGCACCCCAATCCCGGCACTACGGTTACCCTGAGCCCCCTTGGGAGTAATCCAGACGACCTTACCGGCCACCGGGATCTTGTCCGGCTCATCCATGATATTCAGCAACAGGAAAATCTCTTCGCCCAGCTTGTATTGCTTGTCGGTGGGAATAAACAAGCCACCATGGGTAATGAACGGCATATAGGCCGAATACAGCACCGCCTTGTCCTTGATGGAAAGCGACACAATGCCGCTGCGCCCGCCAGGCATTTTCATGGGAACCGCCTCTTTGCTCTGGTCATCCGTCTAACGCCACTCTTGCCACTCTAGGGTAAAGGGCCCGTCCGTACGACTTTATTATTAATTTTCAATCAAGATTAGTGGCCAGCCGGGGCAGCGTCAACGCCCACCAGCACCAGCAACCATTGCTCGTAGAGCAAATCCTTGTTGGGGTTGGCCCCGGCCAGCAAGGCACGGCGACCTTCCAGCACCCGCTGGGCGGCGCGCATCAGGCGTGCCGCAGGCACCGCCGTCGCCAGGCGCTTCAGCAACGGGGCCAGCTCCGCATCCGCACTGTTATCGTCAGCCACGACGGATTTCAGGCCTCGGGCCAACCAACCGTAAATCACCCCTGCCAATTCTACCGGGTCATGCTTTGCCAGCACTGGCGAAGCCTGCGCGGGCGACTGCCGCCCCTCTGCCACCATGACCAGCGCTTCCAGCAACTTGCGGCGATCGGCAAACCAGTCAGCTTGCTCCAGCGCCAGCGCCTGCAAGGGCGCCCCCTGCGCGGCATCCAACAGCGATTCCGGCTCACTGACCTGCCCCTGCAACCACTCCAGTGCCTGGCCAGTGGCTGGCACCGCCAGCGGCCGCTGTTGGCAACGGCTACGGATGGTAGGCAACAACAAGCTGGGTTGATGGCTGACCAGCAGCAGCAGGGTCTGGTTACCGGGCTCTTCCAGGGTCTTCAGCAAGGCATTCTGCGCATTGCGATTAAGCGCTTCCGCTGGCTGGATGATGGCCACCCGGTAACCGCCGTATTGCGCCGTTCGGGTCGCAAAACTCACCAGCTGGCGCACCTGATCAATCTTGATGGCCTTGCTGCCGTCTTCCGGGCTGAGACGGTGGTAATCGGGGTGCGTCCCGGCGGTACTGAGTTGACAGCCCTGGCAACGCCCACAAGGCAACCCGGCAGGGTTGTCGCACAGCAGCGTCTGGGCCAGTGATTCCGCCAACCGCACCTTGCCTATGCCACGAGGGCCGCTCAATAACAGGGCATGGGGCAAGCGCCCTTGCTGATGCTGATCGAGCAGCTGCTCCATCTCTCCCTGGTGCCAGGGACAGGGAACCTGAATCGGAGCGGTTACGGCCATGCCAGCATCTCCTCAAGCAGAGGATTGAGTTGTTCGCGCACCTGTTCCAGCGGCTGAGCCGCATCCAGCACCCGAAAGCGCCCCGGCTCGTGGCTGGCCCGTTGCAGGTAATGCGTGCGAATTCGTTCGAAAAAGGCCACATCCTCCTGCTCGATACGGTCCAGGGCGGCGCGTTTGCCAGCCCGGCTCATACCCACCTCCACAGGCACATCAAACAGGATCGTCATGTCCGGACGGCTTTCGCCAATCACCAGCGTTTCCAGCTGGGCAATGGCCTCAGGATCCAGACCGCGACCTGCGCCCTGATAGGCCCAGGTAGCATCCACAAACCGGTCGCACAATACCCAGTCGCCACGCTCAAGAGCCGGGCGAATCTTTACCGCCAGGTGTTGGGCCCGGGCAGCAAAGACCAATAGCAGCTCGGTATGTGCTGCCATGGGTTCATCCGAGGGGTTCAGCAAGACATGGCGAATGGATTCCGCCAACGGTGTCCCACCGGGCTCGCGGGTCAACAGCACCGTTTTGCCCGACGCACGCAATTGCTCGGCCAACCATTCAAGGTTGCTGCTCTTGCCGGCTCCCTCACCGCCTTCCAGGGTGATAAAGCGTCCACTCATTGTGACGCTCCCGGGGACGAGCGATAGCCTTCACGACGACGCAGCTGGTAATCACGCACCGCTTTCTGGTGCTGAGCCAGGGTTTTGGAAAAGTAGTGACTGCCATCGCCACGGGCAACAAAGTAGAGAGATTCGGTTTTCGCCGGGTGCAAGGCAGCCACAATCGCGTCCTTGCCTGGCATGGCAATGGGCGTGGGCGGCATACCCTTGATCACATAGGTGTTGTAGGGCGTCGGTCGACGAAGGTCACTGCGACGGATATTGCCCTGATAGGACTCGCCCATGCCGTAGATCACCGTGGGATCCGTTTGCAGCCGCATGCCCTTGCGCAGACGGTTCACAAATACCCCAGCGATTTCAGCTCGCTCGCTGGGCACGCCGGTTTCCTTTTCCACGATGGAGGCCATCACCAGAGCGTCATAGGCCGTCTCGTAAGGCAGCCCTTCCTCTCGCTCCAGCCAGGCTTGTTCAAGCACAGCTTCCTGACGCTCCAGAGCCCGCTTGAGCACGGTCAGGTCTGAGGTACCACGGGTATAGAAATAGGTTTCCGGCGCAAACCAGCCTTCCGGATGGCGATCCGGATAACCCAACCGGGCCATCACCTCCTGATCCGATAATCCCTCAAGGGTTTGTGTCAGGGTATCTTCCGTCTCAAGACGGGCACGCAGCTCACGAAAATTCCAGCCCTCTACCAACGTCAGGCTTCGCTGCATGACTTCACCGCGATCCATTTTCTCGAGCAGGGCCAGCAACGAATCGCCTGGATTCAGCTGGTACTCCCCCACGTGCAAACGCGAGTCCATGCCGGTAAAGCTGCTATACAGACGGGCGCCCATACGGCGGAACTCAGCCTCCTGAGCAGCACCAAGAATCCCCTCGCCTTTCAGCTTCCAGAGCACACGGCTGAGCCCCTCACCGGGCTCAACGCCTACCACACGGGGCTCGTCAACAGGCAGAGGGCGATGGAGATAACTGCTGACCCAGGCCCCGGCCAGAGGAACAGCGACTACCAGCAGGACTACCAGTAGTCCGAAAATTCGAATCTTTTTACGCATAGCGAAATTGTAGGGCCTGTGAGAAGGAAAGCCAGCAAGATTGTATTGGCTGACTGAAAGGCGCACCAAGGGAGTTATTGATGGAAAAGTTGTTCCGCCTGCGCCTGTAATGCGGCCAGCTCGGCCGTCACCGGCCAGTGCCACTGCGCCAGTTTACGCACCGGCAGCACGCCGACAACACTGTTGCACAAAAACAGCGCTTCAGCGTGACGGAGCTGTGACAGCGGCCGCAGATCAGAGCAGACTCGCATGCCCTGCCCGACCAGCTTTTCCTGGAGCACATCCCGCATGACCCCGGCGACCCCCGCACCCGCCCTCGCCAGATCCGGTGTCCACCAGTGATCCTCAAAACGGACAAACAGATTCATGCTGGTGGCTTCCAGCGGTTGCTGACGCGGGGATAACAACAAGCCTTCATCCCACCCGTACCGGGCGACCTCCCGGCGCGCCTGCACCTGGGGCAGGCGGTTAAGGTGCTTGTAGCCTGCCAGCAGATCAGGATGAAGAACCGTCTGGCACACGCCAAGCTCAATGCCCTGCTCTCGCTGGGCCCGGGACCATTGCGGAAGGTCTCCGTGTTGCACAAAGAGGGTCGGGGTAACGCGCGATGGCGGCAGGTAACCCCGCCCACCCACACCGCGAGTGACCGTCATCTTGACCACCCCCTGGCGCCCTGCCAGCGCTCCGATCGCGGACGCCAGGGCGCCCTGTAGACAACTCGGGGCCGGGGCCGGAATGCCCAGGGCCTGCAAACCCGCCTGCAGGCGGGCCAGATGGCGAGGCCACAACGGGGCCTCACCGGCCGCCGTTATGCGCAGGGTTTCGAAAACCCCATCGCCATAGGCAAGGCCACGATCACGGGGGTCCAGGCGCATTACACCTTCTTGAACAGCAGGGTGCCGTTGGTGCCACCAAAACCGAAGGAATTGGACATGGCATAGTCGATGTTGCGCTGCTGCGCTTCATTGGCGACCAGGTTGAGATCGCAGCCTTCGTCCGGATTCTGCAGGTTTATGGTAGGCGGTGCCACAGAGTCGCGCATCGCCAGAATGGAGAAGATCGCCTCAATGGCACCTGCGGCGCCCAGCAGGTGGCCGACCATGGACTTGGTAGAACTTACCGCCAGCTTATAGGCATGATCTCCGAACAGGGTCTTGATGGCCGCCACTTCAGCCAGATCGCCCATCTGCGTGGAAGTGCCGTGGGCATTGATATAATCCACCTGATCAGGGCTGATACCGGCATTGCGAAGCGCATTACGCATGGCCTGCATGGCACCCGCGCCCCCTTCAGCAGGCGCGGTGATGTGGTAGGCATCATCGCTCATGCCATACCCCACCAGCTCAGCATAAATGGTCGCTCCACGGGCCTTGGCGTGCTCATATTCCTCCAGCACAACAGCACCCGCGCCATCCGCGAGCACAAAGCCATCACGGTCCTTGTCCCAGGGACGGCTAGCGGCTTGTGGATCATCGTTACGGGTAGACAGCGCCCGAGCCGCTGCAAAACCTCCAAGCCCCAAAGGAGTTGAGCCTTTCTCCGCCCCACCGGCCACCATCACGTCGGCCTGGTTCAGCTGAATTTGCTGGGCAGCAAATCCGATATTGTGGGTACCAGTCGTACAGGCTGTCACGGTGGCAAAGTTCGGACCTTTCATGCCGTACATGATGGCCAGATTACCCGCAATCATGTTGATGATGGTTCCCGGCACGAAGAACGGCGTGAGCTTGCGAGGGCCATTATTGAGCATTTTGATATGGTTTTCTTCGATGTTGGTCAGGCCGCCAATGCCTGAACCGAAGGCCGCACCTACCCGTTCAGCATCTTCCTTTTCCATATCCAGCCCTGCATCACGTACCGCCTGAATCGCCGCGACCAACCCATACTGGATAAAAACATCCATCTTGCGGGCATCTTTTGCCGGGAAGTAATCAGTAATATCAAATTCCGGCACCAGCCCAGCGAAACGGGTAGAAAACGGCTCCGTATCAAAATGCTCAATGGGTCGGATCCCGCTTTTTCCTGCCTTGATACCATCCCAGGTAGAAGCCACATCCGTGCCCAGTGGGGTCAGCATGCCAAGCCCAGTGATTACAACTCGCCGTGTTGTCACCCGAATTCCTCCAGTTCTTCAAATTTGGAGCATTAAACGCTGCCAGTGCGACAAGATTACTACACTCGCCCCTTCAGCAGGCCGCCATTATGTAAGCGGTTATCTCCTCAATGCGCTGGCAGCCTTCGCTACCAAAACGCGCGCACAAAAAAACCGCAAGCTCACTGAACCTGCGGTTTTTTTGTGGTGCTCAGCAACTGAATATCAGCTGTGGGCTTTGATGTAGTCGACTGCGGACTGAACGGTGCTGATTTTCTCAGCTTCTTCGTCCGGAATCTCGGTCTCGAATTCTTCTTCGAGAGCCATAACCAGCTCAACGGTGTCCAGGGAGTCGGCACCCAGATCTTCAACGAAGGACGCTTCTGGCTTTACGTCTTCCGGCTTAACACCCAGTTGTTCTACGATGATTTTGTTTACGCGTTCTTCGATGCTGCTCATGATCCTTTAACTCTCCTGATTGATGGTGTGCTAGCACCTGTCAGCGGCTATTCTAGGTGAACGCAGTTTGCGCTTGCAAGCGAACAGGCCCGGTGCATTTCCTTCAAGTTTTTCCAAATATTTTTTTCTGTAAAAACAGTCAATTAGGCCGCTTACACAGAAACACTTGCGTGCCCCACTTCGGGGCCCAGAGTCTTAACCGGTAAACATGCCGCCATTGACATGCACGGTAGTACCGGTCACATACCCACCGCCATCGCTGGCCAACCAGGCCACTGCGCTGGCAATTTCTTCCGGCTGTCCAAGGCGCCCCAGCGGGATCCCGGACAGCAGGGATTCTTTCTGCGCGTCTGCCAGGCCATCGGTCATATCCGTCTGGATAAAGCCTGGCGCCACGGAATTTACCGTGATGTTACGGGAACCCAGCTCACGGGCCAATGCACGGGTAAACCCTTCTACCCCGCCCTTGGCAGCCGCATAGTTTGCCTGACCGGCATTCCCCATGGTGCCAACGACTGAACTGATATTGATGATCCGGCCCCAGCGCGCCTTGGTCATGCCTTTCAGGCATGCCTTGCTGACACGGTAGAGGGAATTCAGGTTGGTATTGATCACATCTTCCCATTCATCATCCTTCATGCGAAGCATGATGTTGTCACGGGTGATGCCAGCATTGTTCACCAGTACCAGCGGCGCGCCGAATTCCTCGGTGATGGCTTTCAGCGTGCTCTCAACGGACGCTTTATCGGCCACGTTCAACACCTTGCCAGCACCGTTTGCAGCCAACGCCTCACCGATTGCAGTGGCGCCACCTTCAGAGGTCGCCGTGCCTACCACAAAGAAACCATCGGCAATCAGCTGGTTGGCAATAGCACGGCCAATGCCACGGCTGGCACCGGTGACCAGGGCCACTTTCTTGTCTGTCATCCTTTATCCCCTTGTTCTGAATTGGTCTGAGGTCCGTGCCATCCGCAGGCTGCCGGGCAATCCTGCCCGGCACACATGACCGCCGGGTTACTTTCCGGTCAACGCCGCCTCGAAGGCATCCGCGGTTTCCAGCGCGCAGGAGGCCACATCACGATCAATACGCTTGATCAGGCCGCCAAGTACCTTGCCCGGACCACATTCATACACCCGGATCACACCCTGTTCCTTGAGCGCCTGTACGGTTTCCACCCAGCGCACCGGCGAATAGAGTTGGCGAATCAAGGCATCGCGAATCTGTGCAGGATCGGTTTCCACCGCCACATCCACGTTATTGATCACCGGCATTTCCGCCGCATGGAAGTTGGTGTTATTCAGGGTCTCGGCAAGCTTCTCGGCGGCAGGCTTCATCAGCGCACAGTGCGACGGCACACTGACCGGCAGCGGCATGGCACGCTTGGCGCCCGCTTCCTTACAGGCAGCAATGGCACGCTCGACCGCCTCGGCGGACCCGGCAATCACCACCTGACCGGGGGCGTTAAAGTTCACCGCCTCGACCACATCGCCGTTAGCCGCTTGCTCACAGGCAGCACGTACCTGGTCATCATCCAGACCCAGCACCGCAGCCATCTTGCCCTGGCCTTCCGCCACCGCTTCCTGCATCAGCTGACCCCGGGTGCGGACCAGACGCACCGCATCGCCCAGATTGATCACCCCGGCACAGCTCAAAGCGGTGTATTCGCCCAAACTGTGGCCAGCCAGAAACTGCGGGCGCGGCCCACCGCTCTGCTCCCACAGCCGCCACAGGGCAACACCTGCCGTGAGCAACAGCGGCTGGGTATTTTCGGTCTGATTCAGCGCTTCTTTCGGGCCATCCTGACACAAGGCCCAGAGGTCCAGATCCAGCGCACCGGACGCTTCCGCAAACGTCTGTTTTACCGCGGGTCGATCCGCGAAATCGGACAGCATACCCAGTGCCTGGGAGCCCTGACCGGGAAAGATGAAAGCCGTCTTGGACATTGGTTATCCCCTTGAATTCGGCGGCAGTATGCCCGGTTTCGTCGTTGCTGTCCGGGCCACGCTGCAACAAAGTATGAATGAAATCAGTGGTCTTGCCCGGCCGTAGCGGCGGGCGCAAGGGCATCGCTGATCAGCGCCGGTACATTGCGGCGTGCTTCCACTTCAGCCACCTCCAGCGCACTGAGAAACCCCTGCTCGGAGGTACCACCGTGGCTTTTCACGACGATACCGCGCAGCCCTACCAGGCTGGCCCCGTTATAGCGATCCGGGTCCATGCGTTTTTTGAGGCCGGTGAGTACCGGTAAGGCGAGCAATCCACTCAGCTTGCGCAACCAGGAATGGCCAATTTCCTCGCGGATCATGTTGCCAATCATCTTGGCCACGCCTTCCATGGTCTTGAGGGACACATTACCCACGAAACCATCGCAGACCACCACATCGGCCTCACCGGCGAAGATGCCGTTCCCTTCGACAAACCCCACGTAGTTCATGTCCGGGGCAGCTTTCAACAGGGCGGCGGCCTCCTTGATCTGCTCGTTGCCCTTGATGTCTTCCTCGCCAATGTTCAGTAATGCGACGCTGGGCTGGCTGACGCCATCCACCGCCCGCACCAGCGCCTGCCCCATCAAGGCAAACTGCATCAGGTGCTCCGGCTCGGAATCCACATTGGCGCCCAGATCCAGCATATGGCAATGGCCTGTGGCGGTAGGAATGGCGGTACAGATCGCCGGGCGATCCACGCCGGGCAAGGTCTTGAGAACAAAACGACTGACCGCCATCAGGGCGCCGGTGTTGCCGGCACTGACTGCCGCCTGGGCTCGTCCTTCCTTGACCATATTGATGGCGACCCGCATGGAGGAATCTTTCTTCTGGCGCAAGGCCACTGCCACGGGATCATCCATGGCCACCACTTCCGTAGCGGGCTGGATCTCCAGGCGGGCATGGCCAGACAATCCCGCCTTTTGCACCGCTTCAGCCAGCGGCCTAGCCTGCCCCACCAGGATGATATTGAGATGAGCATGGCGGGAAAGCATTTTCGCCACGGCGGGAACAGTCACGGACAAACCATGATCGCCCCCCATGGCATCCACCGCCAACGTCACAACCGACATGGGCTGCTTCCTTTATAAGATATTCGTTCAAATAGCCCGGCCTTGCGGCCAGTTATCAACTGGCCGCCATTCTGACAAAAAAGCGGCCGGGAAACAGGCTTCCTTGTATCCGCTTACAAAAAATCCTCCCGAAGGAGGATTTTGTGGGCACCCTGGCGAGCACCTGCGGCCAATAACAAAACGGGAGCCTTAGCCCCCGTTTTGCGTTACCACTTATTCTTCGTCGTCGGTCTCAACCTGACGAATCACCTGACGGCCACGGTACATGCCATCCGGAGAGATGTGGTGACGACGATGCACTTCACCAGTGTTGGTGTCTTCAGTCAGCGCAGAAGAGGTCAGCGCATCGTGAGAGCGGCGCATGCCGCGCTTGGAACGGGTTTTACGGTTCTGTTGAACAGCCATTTCGAGCTCCTCGGGCGTTGAATCAGCCTGAATTTACTTGCCTTGACCTTTAAGCTTGGCCAGCACGGCAAAAGGATTATCCGCGTTTTCCTGTTTCTCAGGTTTGCCGCTGTCTTGCGGCAAAGCTGTCGGGCAAGGGTCATGCAGTGCCACCAACGGCATGGCCAGCAACAGTTCTTCCTCGAGCAGGTCGGTGAGAACCATGGGTTCTTCGCCAACCAGCCAGGGATCAAGTCGCTCCGGCAGTGCCTTGGCCTGATCCTCGCTCCACACCAGTGCCACGTTGATATTGGCCTTGATGTCGCAAGTCACCGGCTCCAGGCAGCGCTGACATGGCAGCACCAGTATCGTGCTGACCTCGCCCTCAATACGCCGATGCCCCTCTTCATCACGGCCGAATGCCAGCGAAATATTCACCGGCTGGTCAAGACTGTCATGGTAATCCTGCAGGCGAGGCAGGTCCGCAACGGTGAGTTGACCTTCAACAATGCGACCCTGATCCGCGTATTTGCGGGGATCGAGGAACTGTGGCAGTTGCCCTGAAAACATAAGCGCGCAATTCTAGGGCCGAGAGGCCCGCCTGTCAAAGTTAATCTCGGAAGCTAACCATTTGAACTAAAAAGACTTTTTCCAAAACAGAAAAAAGTCAGCGAGCAAAATGCACATTTTTTGCCCGTCAGCGGGGATTTTACCCCAAATCCCCTGCCGCAAACCTTCTTCCCGCAGCGGAAAATCACTACACTCGTGCCCGCCAGAAGTGGAGATCCCCATGACAGACATCCCTACCCTGCTACTCGCCTCCTCCTCGCCATTCCGCCGTGAGCTACTGGGCAAGCTGCAGCTGGATTTTATTCACCAAAGTCCAGACATCGACGAAAGTCGTCTACCGGGCGAAAGCCCCACCGAGCTGGTGATGCGGCTGGCGAAAGAAAAAGCCGCCGCTTTGGCCGCGCAACACCCGGACACCCTGATTATCGGTTCGGATCAGGTGGCGGTCCTGGGCGAGCAGGTGCTGGGCAAACCTGGCACCGAAGAAAAAGCCGTTGAGCAACTGATAGCCGCCAGCGGGAAGCGGGTAACCTTTCTAACCGGGTTATGCCTGCTCAATACCGCCACCGGGCGCACCCAGGTCGCCTGTGAGCCCTTCAATGTACAATTTCGTACCCTGAAACCCGAGCAGATCACCCGTTATGTGGCGCTGGAACAACCGCTCAACTGCGCCGGCAGCTTCAAGTCAGAAGGGCTGGGGATTGTGCTGTTCAAGGCACTGGAGGGGCGCGACCCCAACAGCCTGATCGGGCTTCCCTTGATTACCTTGACGGAATTTCTGGCGGCGGAAGGAGTTCAACTGCCGCCTGAGCTGTGAGCTGTGAGCTGTGAGCTTGCAGAATGGTGACCTGACCAGACTAAAGCGCCCCCCCCCTTAAAAGCAAAAATCCGACACCCCGGATTTTTGCTTTTCCTCGTAGCTGAAAGCTCCCGGCTCGCAGCTGCCTCACCGAATGCTCGGCACCACAGCATCCAGGCCCAGCTGACTGGCCAGCCCCTCACCGATGGACACACCGAACTTGCGCATGAATTCCTCAAAGGGAGAGCGGCTGGCGCTGTAATTCACGGCTTCATCAAGACCCACGACATCCCGCGCCACATCTCCAGGGCTCTTGAGCCCATCCACCAGCCCCATTTTCTGCGCCCGCTCACCGGTCCAGAACAATCCGGAGAACATGTCCGGATACTCATCCACCTTCAGGCGATCGCCACGCCCATTCTTGACGGCAGTAATAAACTGCTGATGGATCTCGCCAAGCATGGTTTTCATGTGCTGGCGGTCACGGGGTTTGACCGGCGAGAAGGGATCCATGATCGCCTTGTTGTCTCCGGCCGTCAGTACCCGGCGCTCGACGCCCAGCTTCTCTGCCGCTTCCTGCAGACCAAAACCGGCCATGATCACACCAATGGAACCAACAATACTGGCAGGGTCGGCATAAATCTCGTCCGCGGCAGACGCAATATAATAAGCCCCGGACGCGCCCACATCCGTGATAGCGGCATACAGCTTCTTGTCCGGATACTCATCGCGCAGACGCTTGATGGCGTTATAGACTTGGTTGGACTGCACGGGGGAGCCGCCTGGACTATTGATCTTGAGCACCACCGCCTTGCTGTTTTCTGCCTCAAAGGCTCGGGTCAGACCACTGACAATCAGATCAGCGCTGGCATCCTGATCCGGGGCAATCACCCCGGAAACATCAACGATGGCCACATGCTCTTCGGCCACCGCCATGGCATTGCTGGTCTTGCCCGGCAGCACCATTACCAGTACCGCAAACAGATACACAAAAGTCAGCGCCTTGAAGAAGATACCCCAGCGTCGGGATTTCCGGTGCTCGTCCTGGGCCTGGCCGAGCAGCTTTTCAATCAGCTTCCACTCACGCTCATTGGCAGGACGCTGCGGGGCGTTATCGTTTTCCATCTATACCGTCTCCGTGACCAGTTCATTCGCCGCCAAACCCACCAGCGGCAGCAAGTCGTTCAATCTATCAATCACCGCCAGCGGCTCACAAGGCAACAGCCTGTCCAGCGGATGAGCGCCATAACTGACCGCTATGCGGTCAACGCCGGCATTGCGGGCCATGTCGAGATCAAAAGAGGTATCCCCGACGACCACCGCCCGTTCAGGCGCAACTGCCAGCTCGTCCAGCAGCTCCAGCACCATATGGGGCTGCGGTTTCGAGCCGCTTTCATCGGCACAGCGTGAGGCATGAAAGTACCGGTCCAAGCCGGTATTGCCCCACACCCGCTGCAAGCCCTTACGACTCTTGCCCGTGGCGACGGCCAGTTTCAGCCCCTGCCCGCGTAGCTGGGTCAACACCTCTTCCGCACCGGGATACAGGGCGCTGGGCGTCGACTCGGCCTCAATAAAGTGAAAGGCATAACGGTCTCGCATCAGCTCTACGCCGGCCGCATCCAGCACCGGATACAAGCTGGCGATCGCCTCTGGCAAACCCAACCCGATAATACCGCACACCTGATCATCTGCCAGCGCGGGCAGCGCCAGGTCCCGGGCCGCCGCATGCATGCAACTGACAATCCGGCCGGTAGAGTCCATCACCGTGCCATCCCAGTCGAAAATCACCAGATCGTATTTCATTGATTCCCCCGCAATGCAGCCAGAATAGCCTCAAAGTCCTCATCCAGCGGCGCCGTGACACTCAGGGTCTTTTCGGTGTCCGGGTGCGGGAACACCAGCGTTCGGGCATGCAGACACAAACGCTTGTGCCCCAGGGCATCCAGCAGTTGGGCGCCCTTGTCGATACCGTATTTGTCGTCCCCCAGCAGCGGGAAGCCGCCAAACTGGCTATGCACCCGAATCTGGTGGGTACGACCCGTCTCCAGGGTCGCCTCGACCAACTGGGCGTCTTTGAGCCGCTCAATCATGCGAAAATGCGTCACCGACGGTTTACCCTCACGAGACACCCGCACGATACGTTCATTGCCATTCTGCATCTTCAGCAGGGGCGCCTCGATCGTGCGTTCCCTGCCCTTGTAACCCTGACAGATCAGCCAGTAGCGCTTTTCCACCTTCCCGGCCTGCATCAGCCGTTGCAGTTTGCGCAAGAAAGAGCGACGCCTGGCCACCATGATCAGGCCGCTGGTGTCGCGGTCCAGCCGGTGCACAAGCTCAAGCTCCTTCTCGTCGGGGTAGATCACCCGTAACGCCTCGATCAAGCCCAGGCTGACCCCACTGCCCCCATGCACCGCCAAACCCGCGGGCTTGTTGAAGATGAACAAATGGGGATCTTCATGGACACAGGCCCGTGACAGGCGTTCGGTCAGGCCATCACTGACCTTGGGCGGAGCATCGGATTCACTGGTACGAATCGGCGGGATGCGCACCACATCCCCAGTGGCCAACCGGGTCGTTTGCTTGGCACGTCCCTTGTTCACCCGCACTTCACCGGAGCGAATAATCCGGTAGATACGGGATTTGGGCACCCCTTTCAGGTGGGTGAACAGGAAATTATCAAGGCGCTGTCCGTGCCGGCCATCGTCGATGGTCACAAAGCTGACACGGTTCGCTGCGGGGGTATCGTCTGACATGGCGGCGATTCTATAGAAAGCCGCATTTAGTGAATAGTTAACAGTGAGCAGTTAAGGAGCCTCTGAATAACTCCTTGCGTGCTCAGTCTTTCAGGCTGGTTCGACCCTCTATGGGTCAAAAGGTAAAGAGGGGCGCGATTTTGAAGGTGTATGTCCATCCATCGGCTCTTCACCTTCGTAGGAAGCGCAACAACGAGTGCGGGCCAGCCTGGAAGACCCTACGTACCCTGGCGAGCATAAAGGCGCGGCCTGGAGCGCACATCTGCTGCGCCTTGCCTCTAGGAAAGGGAACCACCCTTACCGTCGAGTCAAGACACAACAG
>PAJO01000061.1 GCA_002706085.1 Alcanivoracaceae bacterium
ACAATCCCGGCCAACGGCGCATTAAAGGCCGCAGAGACCCCGGCAGCGCCCCCCGCCACAATCAGCGAGTTGTCCACGTACTTCTGGTGCAAGCGCCCCACCTGGCCCACCGAGTACATCATTGCCGCCCCCATATGCACACTGGGGCCTTCGCGACCAATGCTGGCGCCACACAACAACCCCAGGCAGGTCAGGACGAACTTGCCGAAAATCACCCGCAGGGACAAAAACGTGGGGCGCAACCAGTGATAACGCTGCTTGAGCACCACCAGCACTTGGGGAATACCACTGCCTTGGGACTCGGTACCGAGCTGGCGCATCAACCAGACGATCATCAGCATACCCAACGGCGTCACCAGGATAGGCAGCAGCGGAGACCGCTCATGAAGCTGTACAAAGGTATGGGACGCCAGCTCAGCCACCCAGGCAAACGCCACCACCAGCAACCCAACCAGCACCGCGCCGGTCCAGAACACCATGCGCAGCTTCCAGTCCTGCCAGGAACCCAGCTGCCGCCGACTCAAGCGCCGCGTGCGAAACAGGTAGTAACGCATCAGACGACGTTGACGGGAGCGCTTGTTCACAGGACTCCTTTCGGATTCGGTAACGACAAAGGGAAGGCTGTATAGTGTACGCCCAGCCAAGCGACACTCCAATGCCACCCACACAGGAAGCCCATGATGCAGTTCGCGCTAGACCACTTTCTCTGGATTAAAGCCATCCATTTGATCGCCGTGATTTGCTGGTTTGCCGGCATCTTCTACCTGCCGCGGCTGTTCGTGTATCACGCCATGGCCGAAGACCAGACCAGCAAGGACCGTTTCAAGATCATGGAACGCAAGCTGTATCGCGGCATCATGAATCCCAGCATGATCATCACTATCGTGTTGGGACTATGGATGTTCATGGCCAACATGGAAGCTTACAAAGGCAGCGGCTGGATGCACGCCAAGCTGACGCTGGTGTTTCTGCTGGTGGGTTACCACCACATGTGTCTGGCGTACATGAAGAAGTTTGCCGCCGACACCAACACCAAGAGCGACAAATTCTTCCGTATCTTCAATGAAGTCCCTGTTTTCCTGCTGGTCGCCATTGTTATTCTGGTGATCGTCAGACCCTTCTGACGATCGTTTTCCTTCGCTCAGGTTCGCCGTTTATGAAACCGAATATTCTTGTCATTGCCGGCCATGATCCCTCCGGGGGAGCCGGCATTCATGCCGACATCGAAGCGATTCGCGCTCTCGGCGGCTTTGCCTCCACGTTGATCACCGGGCTTACCGTCCAGAACAGCCAGAACGTGAAAGGCTTTCAACTCACCGATATCGACCTGCTGCAGCAGCAGGCCGACACCTTGCTGGAAGACTACGCCTATCAGGCCGTCAAAATTGGCATGACCGGGTCAGTGGCCATCATCGATTTTATTGCCCGCCTGCTTGAGCAGTTACCCGGTATCCCGGTGATACTCGATCCCGTTCTGGCCGCCGAGGCCGGCGGCAGTCTCACCCGGGAATCCCTGGCCGATGCCATGCTTGACCGCCTGGCGCCTCACTGCGAAGTGATGACGCCCAACCTACCAGAAGCCCAGCTGCTCACCGGCAAGGACAGCGTTGCCGACTGCGGCGAAACCCTGGTGCAACGCACCGGCCGCGCCGCCCTGATCACTGGCACCCACGACACCACCGAGCAGGTCACCAACCACCTGTTCACTGACAGCGGCGAGCAGGCCTGGCAATGGGAGCGTCTGCCACACAGCTACCATGGCTCCGGCTGCACCCTGGCATCCGCCATCGCCTGCCTGCGAGGGCACGGAGAGTCCCTGGCCAACGCCGTCGCCGATGGCCAGGCCCATGTGGACCGTTTTCTGCGCGGCGCCTTCCAGCCCGGCAACGGACAGCACGTCCCCGACCGCCGCTGATGACTTCACGCATTCAAGGCCTGTACGCCATCACCGACCCGGCGCTGACCCCGGACGCACTGCTGCTGCCCGCCGCAGAGGCGGCCTTGCATGGCGGCGCCCGCTTATTGCAATATCGCGACAAGACAGCCAGTGCCGACCAGCGACGCCGCCGGGCCAGCCAGTTACGGGCGCTGTGCCACCAGTATGACGCCGGCTTTATCGTTAACGATGATCCCGCACTGGCCGCCGACGTGCAGGCAGACGGGGTGCACATTGGGCAGAGCGATGCGGATATTGCGCTGGCCCGTCAGCTGCTGGGGCCCGACCGCATTATCGGCGTCACCTGCCACAGCGATCTGGCGCTGGCCCGGAAAGCCATCGCCGCAGGCGCCGATTATGTAGCCCTTGGCCGCTTCTTTGCCTCACGAACCAAACCCCTGGCGCCGCCGGCCGAGGTGTCCACCCTGCAATCTGCCTGTCAGGCATTTCATGTACCTGTGGTAGCCATCGGTGGAGTGAATGCGGATAATGCGCCGCAGCTGATTGAGGCTGGCGCCGCTGCCGTCGCCGTCATTCATGCCCTGTTCGGCCATTCCGATCCGGCCGAAATCGAAGCTGCCGCCCGTCAACTCAGCGCCCTTTTCTGATCCGTTCAGATCCCAGATTCAGGAGAACAACCATGAGCCGCAAGCAATCCGAAAAGCTTTTCCGTCAGGCCCAAAAACACATTCCCGGTGGCGTCAATTCCCCGGTGCGGGCCTTCAAAGGCGTCGGCGGCACCCCGGTGTTCTTCCACGAGGCCCAAGGGCCTTACCTGTACGACGAAGACGACAATCGCTACATCGATTATGTGGGCTCCTGGGGTCCCATGATTCTCGGCCATAACCACCCACAAGTGATTGAGGCCGTGAATCAGGCGGTCAGCCACGGCCTGAGCTTCGGCGCCCCCACCGCCGCCGAAATCGCCATGGCCAACAAGGTCTGCGAGCTGGTGCCGTCCATGGATATGGTCCGCATGGTCAACTCCGGCACCGAAGCCACCATGAGCGCCATTCGCCTGGCCCGTGGCTACACCGGCCGCGACAAGATCATCAAGTTCGAAGGCTGCTACCACGGCCATGTGGACAGCCTGCTGGTGAAGGCCGGCTCTGGCGCCCTGACCCTGGGAAACCCCAGCTCCCCAGGCATCCCGGCATCGGTCACGGCGGACACCCTGACCCTGAACTACAACGACGCCGCCGCCGTGGAAAATGCGTTCAACGACTATGGCGATCAGATTGCGGCCGTGATCGTGGAACCGGTAGCAGGCAACATGAACTGCGTACCGCCCACACCCGCTTTCCTGCAGGCCTTGCGCAAGCACTGTGATGACCACGGCAGCGTACTGATCTTCGACGAAGTCATGACCGGTTTCCGGGTTGCCCTGGGCGGTGCCCAGGCCCTGTACGGGATCACTCCGGACATGACCACCCTAGGCAAGATCATCGGTGGCGGCATGCCGGTGGGGGCCTTTGGCGGCAAGAAAGACATCATGGAGCACCTGGCCCCGCTGGGCCCGGTCTATCAGGCAGGCACCCTGTCCGGCAACCCCGTGGCCATGGCGGCCGGCCTGGCCACCCTGAACCTGATCAGCGAACCCGGTTTCCACGAGGCTCTCACCGAAAAAACCACCCGCCTGCTGGCGGGACTCACGGAAGCGGCCCACGCCGAAGGCGTCGCATTCACCACTGCCCAGGCAGGCGCCATGTTCGGGCTGTTCTTTACCGACCAGAGCCGGGTGAGCAGCTTTGCCGAAGTCATGGCCTGCGACAGCGAGCGCTTCAACCGCTTCTTCCACGCCATGCTGGATCAAGGCATCTACCTTGCCCCCAGCGCTTTTGAAGCCGGCTTCGTATCCGCCGCCCACAGCGACGAAGACATCGACGCCACCCTCACCGCCGCGCGCAAGGCCTTCGGCAAGCTCTAACCAAACCTATCCGTAGGAGCGTCGCTGGCGGCGCGATGAAAGCAGTTGCGAGTACCGAGTTACGAGAAGCGAAAACCTCCAATCAATGCGGGTTTCCGCTTTTGAATTCCGAAACTCGGTACTCGTGACTCGAAACTCGGGGGATCGCGCCACCAGCGACGCTCCTGCAAAGGGAGAGGCTGCTCAGTCGCGGACCAGGGCGGCCAGTTTGCCGCCGGTGAGGGTGAGCAGATCCTGAGGCGCCATGGCGATTTCCAGACCGCGGCGCCCCGCGCTCATATAGATGTCCTGCTGCGATTGTGCGCTGCTATCCAGAAACAGCGGCAACCGTTTTTTCTGTCCCAGCGGGCTGATCCCGCCAAGCACATAGCCCGTCAGGCGCTGCGCCTTGTCCGGCGGACACATCACCGCTTTTTTGCCTCCCTGCGCCCGGGCCAGACACTTCAGGTCGAGCTGATGGGCCACCGGCACCATGGCTACCACCGGCACCTCATCGACCAGGGCCACCAGCGTCTTGAAGACCTGTGCCGGCGGCAGCCCAAGTCGCTCGGCGGCCTCCAGCCCGTAGCTTTCCGCCTTGGTGTCGTGTTCGTAACTGTGCAACTGGAAAGCGACCTTGGCCTTTTTTGCTGCCTGCACTGCGGGCGTCATACCGGTCGCGCCACCGGATTGCGTAACGCGGCGGCCCGGCTGCGTGCGTCGCGGGCACCGTCACGGTCCCCTTGTCGGTCACGAGCCGTCGCCACCATCTCCCACAGGCTCGCCTGATAATCATCATGGTCCGGTGCCAACCGCAGCGCCTTGAGCGCAAACCCCTCCGCGCCCCGGGCATCGCCCTCGGACAACCGCAGATCCGCCAACTCCCGGTACAACCAGGAGGAATCCGGGGCAATATTCAGGGCCCGCTCCAGATAGCGCTCTGCCGCCGCCCCCTGGCCTTGCTGCCGGGCACTTTCCGCCCGCTGCAGCAACGCCATTGCGGGCGAACCTTCCAGCTCGACACTGGCCGTCATGGGTTCAACCGGCGCTTCGGGAGGCCGCACGGCACAGCCTGACATCACTAACGCAACGACCAGTATCCGAATCCACCCTTGCCTGTTTTGCATACTTGTTCCTTTGTGTGTTCTTCGGGCCTGGCAGCCTTGGAGCCTGTTAGCACTACTGGTATAGCTCCTGCTGAATGCATTTTTCATCCAGTCGTGCCAGCTGGTGTGCAGTGTAGTCATTCTACATAAACAGCGGATGGCGCTGCTGGGCGGAACAACGGATCAGCCCTCCAGGTTGAGCCCTGACACCGCTAACAGGCCCTAATCAAACAATCCCTTGAACCATTTCTTGATGCCCTTGCCGGACTGTTTCACGCTGCCGCAGCCATCCGTGTCTTCAGGAATGGACGCTTCCATCATCGGGAAGCGACGGGCGTCGCCACAACCTTCGGCACTGACACGCTGACCGTCCGGGTTCATCCATACCCACTCTACGCCGTTAGGTGGGGTCTGCGACAGGCTGCGCTGGGGCAGCTTGCCCATCAACCTCGCCCACACTGGCAAAGCGCCGCTGGATCCAGTGATACCCGCCCCGGCATTGTCATCACGACCCACCCACACGACCGCCAGGTGATTGGCCGAGAACCCGGCGAACCAGGCATCGCGGAAATCGTCGCTGGTGCCGGTCTTGCCTGCCACCTTCAAATCTTTCGGCAAGTAGGCACGTGCTGAACGGGCGGTGCCCTTTTCGACGACCTGTTGCATGGCCCACTGGGTCAGGAAGGCTGGCCCCGCCTCTACCACTTCGTCGGTGCTGACCGGGTAACGGGCCAACGGCTTGCCCTCTTTGTCCAGCACATCGGTAATGGAGCGCAAACGGGTACTGAACCCGCCAGTGGCCAGCGGCTGGTACATCATGGCCACTTCAAACGGGGTCAGCGCCAGGCTGCCCAGCAGGATACTGGGGTACTGCGGAACCTTGCGGGTCACGCCCAGGGTTTCCATGGTCTTGGCCACCTTGTCGAGCCCCACATCCAGCCCAAGGCGAGCGGTGGCCTGGTTACGGGACTGGGCCAGCACATCCACCATGGGCATGGCCCCATGGGCCTGCTTGTCGAAGTTCTGGGGTGCCCAGACATCACCGTTTGGCAGTTTCACCTGAATCGGACCATCTTCGACCAGTGAGGCCAGAGACCACTGCTTCGGCTCCCGTACCGCTGCCAACACCACTGCCGGCTTGGCCAACGACCCCATGGGGCGCTGAGCATCCAGGGCACGGTTGAAACCCGCTTCCCGGGAATTACGATTGCTGACCAGTGCCAGCACATCCCCCTGGGCCGGCGCCACCACCACCACGGCGCCGTTCAGTTTCTGCTTCTCACCCGGGTCGCGATTGTTGAGGTGCTCCTGTAGCGCCCCTTCAGACGCCAGCTGGGCCAGCACATCCAGGGTGGAATGAATATTGAGCCCCTCGTCACTCAGCACTTCCGGCGGGTAGTCGCGGGCCAGCTGGCGGCGCACCAGATCAATAAACGCCGGAAAGGCATAGAGAGCCGACGCCCCGCGTGGGACCACTTCCAGCGGGCGGGCGCTGTATTTGTCGAAGTCGGCTTTGGACAAAGCGCCTTCTTCCATGGCCACGCGTAACACGGTATTGCGGCGCTCCATCGCCCGCTCCGGACGGCGCCGGGGGTCATACCAGCTGGGCCCTTTGAGCAGCGCCACCAGAGTGGCCAACTGATGCGGCTCCAACTCTTCGAGGGGGCGCCCGAACAGGAACTGTGCGCCCAGCCCCATGCCATGAATGGCGCGTGCGCCGTCCTGGCCGAGATAGACCTCATTGAGATAGGCCTCGAGAATTTCCTGCTTGCTGTAGTGCAGCTCCAGCAGGATGGCCATGGGCATTTCCAACAGTTTGCGCGACAGGGTTCGCTCGGAAGTCAGCCAGAAATTCTTGACCAGCTGCTGGGTAAGCGTACTGCCCCCCTGCACCAGCCCCCCTGCTTTGACGTTGGCTACCATGGCTCGTGCCAGCCCGCGCAGGGAAATACCATGATGCTCGTAGAAACTCTGATCTTCGGTGGCCACCAGCATATCCACCAGCAACGGGGGCACCTTTTCCAGCGGCACCAGCACCCTGTCCTCCGCATGCTGCGGATGGATGCTGCCGATCTGAAGCGGCTCCAGTCGCGCCAGACCGTCACCACCGGCGTCCAGATTGCGGATCTGACCGCCCGACAGACTGATTCGGATACGCTTGGGCGTTTCCCCGCCGTCACTATCCTTAAATCCACGGGTATGAATCAGCAAACTGCTGCCCTGAACGGCAAAACTGCCCGGCGTCGAGGCTGCCGCATCGCGACGATAGCGCATCAGGTCCAGCAGCTTGAGCATGTCCTCCCGGGACAATACCCGCCCTTCATACAGCTCCACAGGGCGCGCATAGACCCGTGCCGGCAACTGCCAGACGTGGGAATCGAAACGCTCACGGACCATCGCATCCAGGTACGCCAGCCCGGCAGCGCCGATCACCAGCAGTACCAAGCTGAGCTTGGCAACAAAAGCCCAGCTGAACCAACGGCGCCGCGGGGCCGCAGATTTCTTGCGAGATGGAGATTTCTTGCGTTGTGCCTGCCCCCGCGATCGCGCCGGGGTCTTGTTCGTTTTCTTCGCCATGGGGACGCAGTATAGAGAAAAGTGTGGGTACTTTATGAGTACAAGGTGACGATTATGTTCCGCGGGCGAAAAAGAGAAGGGTCGGACGTCTGAGGTCGGACGTCAGACGCCAAAGTCAAAAGCCAACAGCAAAGGCCGGGGACGGAAGGCGGGCTGGCGTTAATTGGGTTCTTCGCGGATTTGAGGGAAGCTGCTGCAACCGAGGCCTTCCCGTAGGAGCGTCGCTCGCGGCGCGATTCCAGCGTTTTACGCCATCCTGAGTGAAGCCCTTGCAGAGATCACTGCGTTAAAAGAATGGGTTTCCTCAGCGGTCTCCGTGACCTCTGTGGTGAACATGTTTTTGATCCTGGTCTGGAATCGCGCCGCGAGCGACGCTCCTACGGCAAGGCCATGCTCCTAGCCATACACTCAAAACTGCGATGAACCTTTGATTTTGCAGCGTCCGACCTCCGACGTCCGACCGTATAATTTTGCAAGCCGCGCCCGGCAGCCCATAATAGCTCCCCCTGCATAATCCAGAACGGAGCCTCCATGACCAAAAAATATGACGTTTATGCCCTCGGCAATGCCCTGGTGGATACCGAAATCGAGGTCAGCGACGCCTTTCTGGAACGCATGGAGGTCGGCAAGGGCCTGATGACCCTGGTGGATGAAGCCCGCCAGACAGAACTGCTCACCGCCCTGAAAGACGAAGCCGAACCACGCAAACAGACCAGTGGCGGCTCTGCCTGTAACACCGTGATTGCCACCCGCTACTTTGGCGGCAGCGGCTACTACGCCTGCAAGGTTGCCGACGATGCCACCGGCGACATTTTCGTCAACGACCTGACCGCAGCCGGCGTGGACACCAACATGAACGGCCACCGGGAAAACGGCATCTCCGGCAAGTGCCTGGTGATGCTAACCCCGGACGCCGAGCGCACCATGAATACGTTTCTGGGGATCTCCAGCCAGGTTTCCGAATTCGAGCTGGACGAAGCCGCCATCGCCGACAGCCAGTATGTCTATCTGGAAGGGTATCTGGTCAGCGGTGACAGCTCACGGGCGGCCACCGTCAAGCTGCGCCAGTTGGCGGAGAAACACGGGGTAAAAACCTCGCTGACCTTCTCCGACCCAGCCATGGTGCAGTTCTTCAAGGATGGCCTGACCGAAATGCTCGGCGATGGCGTGGACCTGCTGTTCTGCAATGAAGCCGAAGCCACCAGCTACACCGATACCGACAACGTGGACGCCGCTCTGGCGTCACTGAAATCGGTGTGCCGCTCAGCGGTAATTACGCTGGGCGCCAAGGGGGCTCTGGTATGGGATGGCACAACCACCCACACCATCGACCCGGTCGCGGTAAAGGCCGTGGACAGCAACGGGGCGGGCGACATGTTTGCTGGCGCCTTCCTCTATGCCATCACCCACGGCCACGACTTCGCCACAGCAGGCAAACTGGCCTCTGCCGCCTCGGCACGACTGGTCAGCGAGTTCGGCCCGCGCCTGCCCGCCGAAGCGCACCCGGAAATCCGCAAGGCGGTTCTCGGCGAATAATCGTAGGGCGGAAATCAGCGTCAGCCGATCTCCGCCACCCTGTTCAATAAGGTGGAGATGGGCTCGCGCCCATTTCCACCCTACCAAGCCACGCTGGAAGCACCATGGAACACGTTTGCAACCTGGACGACATCGAACACGAGAGCGCCCGGGAATTTCAGAAAGATGGCCAGCCCGTGGTGGTGGCCAAATTTGACGGCCAGGTCCACGCCTATATCAACTGGTGCCCGCACTTGGGGATTGAACTGAACTTCATGCCCGACGAATTCATGGACAGCGATCGCCAGTTCATCATGTGCGCCAATCACGGCGCCCTGTTCGAGGTGGAATCCGGCCATTGTCTGTCGGGCCCGTGCATGGGCGACAAGCTGGTCCCGGTACCGGTGGAAGTGCGTGGTAACGAAATCTGGCTGGGAGAGGTTCCGCAACCCGCATGAGCGACATCACAGGGCACCCTTTCGATCTGCTGACCCCGGACTACATGCTTGATGCCGTAGACGCCGCCGGCTTTCTCAGTGACGGCCGGCTATTGCAGTTGAACAGCTTCGAGAACCGGGTTTATCAGGTCGGCCAGGAAGACGGTGCCCCGGTGATTGTGAAGTTCTATCGCCCACAACGCTGGAGCGACGAACAGATCCTTGAGGAGCATGCCTTCAGCCTGTTCCTCGCGGAGCGCGACCTGCCGGTGGTCGCCCCCATCGCGAAGAACGGCACCAGCCTGTTTCACTGTGATCACTTCGCCTTTGCGGTGTTTCGGCGCGCCGGCGGCCATGCACCGGAACTGGCCAACGACAGCCATCTGGAGCAACTGGGGCGCACCCTCGCACGCTGGCATGCTTGCGGCAGCGACCGCCCCTACCAGCATCGCCCCACACTGGATGTGGTCGAGGATATCCGAACCGCCAGCACCTTCCTGATCGATGAAGTGGTGGATCTCAACTACCGCGGCCAGTACCGGGATACGGTGGGGCAATTGCTGGAACGCATTGAGAAACGCCTGGCAGGCACCGCTTTTCCCTTGCTGAATGTTCACGGCGATTGCCACACCGGCAACATCTTGTGGCGCGACGACAGTCCACATTTTGTGGATCTGGACGACAGCCTGCGCGCCCCGGCCATGCAGGACATCTGGATGCTGTTGTCCGGGGAAGAGGACGAGCAGCAACATCAGTTACGGGTACTTGCCCAAGGCTACGACACCTTCCTGCCCTTCCCCTGGGAACAAAAAGGGCTGATTGAACCGCTGCGCATCCGTCGCATGATCGGCTATGACGCCTGGCTGGCCAAACGCTGGGACGACCCCGCCTTCCCGCCGGCCTTCCCGTGGTTTGAATCAATGCATTATTGGGGCAACCAGGTCACCCTGTTACAGCAGCAACTGCGTGAACTGGACCGGCAAGCGTAGACAGATAGACGCACGCGGCGGTTACGTCCCCCGCGTCAACAGCACCGGTACCGGCGCCTCCAGAACAAACTCCGTTTGCGACAGGGCGACCCGCCAGGCCAGCACCTCTACCCCCGCCGCTACCGCCTCACGCAGCAGCTCACCATAACGCTGATCGATTTCATCCGCCGGTCGCGCCGCCGTGGCGCCACTGTGCTGCACACAGAAAAACAGCACCGCTCGGCGACCCGACGCCACTACCTCCATCAGGGTACGCAGATGCTTCTGGCCGCGCTCGGTGACCGAGTCAGGAAAGGCAATGACACCATCATCCGCATCCTCCGGCCCCGGCCCGAGCGTCACATTCTTCACCTCGATAAAGGTATGCGGGTCCGCCCGTTCACCCAGTGCCAGATCAAAACGGCTGTCCGTGTATTTGACCTCCCTCTCCACTCCGCTGCACGGATCCAGCTCCGCCACCCGTCCGCTGCGAACCGCCTCTTCCACCAGCGCGTTGGTGCGGCTGGTGTTCACCCCCGCCCAGTGACCATGGGCCACCTGCAATGCCTCCAGGGTGTGGCGGTACTTGCGTTTGGGGTTGCCGCTATCGGAAATCAACGCCTGCTGCGGCTCACCCAGCACACAGTTTTTCATGGACCCGGTATTGGGACAGTGCACCGTGATTTCGCTGCCATCGTCACGAACCACGTCGGCCATGAACCGTTTGTAGCGACGCAACAAGGTGACGCGCTCCAGCTGCGGGGAAAATTTCACAGGGACTCCAGATAGTGTTCCAGACGATGCAACGCCTCGGTCAGTCGTGATTCTGTGCAGGTATAGGCGAGCCGCACATAGCGCTTGTGGTCATGCCCCTCGCCAAAGTCCACGCCCGGCGTGATGGCCACCCCGGCGCGCTCAAGCAGATCGGCACAGAAGGCGTGGCTATCATGGGTATAGCGACTCACATCCACATACACATAGAAGGCGCCGTCAGCCCGAGACACCACCGGTAATTTCAGGTGCGCCAAACCATTGAGCAAACACTGGCGGCGGCGAGCCAACAACTGGTGGCGCTGCTCCAGAATCGTCATAGAGGCTTCTTCCAGCGCGGCGAGCGCGCCGTACTGCGCTGGTGTCGATGGCGCCAGAAACAGATTTTGCGCCAGCCGCTCGATGGCCGGCACCAGGGGTTCGGGGGCAACCAGCCAGCCAAGTCGCCAGCCCGTCATGCAGAAATATTTGCTGAAGCTGTTAATGACCACCACATCGTCAGTCTGGCTCAGAACAGTGGAAGCTGGCTGGGTATAACACAGCCCCTGGTAGATCTCGTCCACCAGCAAGGTGCCGTGGTGCCTGCGCGCCACCGAGACCAGCTCGGCCAGGGTGTCAGGGCTGAGCATATTGCCCGTGGGATTATCCGGGCTGGCGACCATGGCCACGCGAGTCGAGGGCTGCCAGGCAGCCTCCAACGCCGCTGCCGAAAGGTCAAAATGGGAGGTCGCATCCAGCAATAATGGCTGCGGATCCCCGCCGACCAGATTCACGAACTGGCGATTACAGGGGTAACCCGGGTCACATAACAGCACCCCCTCACCAGGATTGATCAACGCTGCCAGAGCCAACTGCAAGGCACCCGATGCCCCAGGGGTCACCACAATGCGCGAAGCTGGCACCTCGGCGCCAAAACGTTCCCGGTAATCATCGGAGATGGCCTGACGCAACACCGGTAGTCCCGCCGCGGGCGTGTAGCCTGTTCGCCCTTGCTCCATGGCATGCTGGATCGCCTCGATTACCGGTGATGGTGTCCCAAAATCAGGCTCTCCTACCTCAAGATGCAGGATATCGTGTCCCTCAGCTTCCAACTGCTGGGCCCTTTCCAACAGCGCCATTACATGAAAAGGCGGGATCTGACTGGCATAGCGGGATAGCGTCATCACAAGTTTCCTCTTCCAAGACGGGCCGGCATGGCTATAATCGGCCAGATTTTCATCAATCAGGCTACCTGCTGGAGGCAGGCCCTGTAATTGGTGACAAGACTTGCCTATAAGGGGTAAGGTCGAAGATTACATTATGCCCATGAGGGAAGTGCGGGCACAGGATAGAGAGTCAAAGACCATGCTAAGGGAGTTACTGAAGATGGCCACCGGCAAAAAGAAAGCCCCGAAAAAGGCGGCGACCAAAAAAGCCACCGGAACTGCTGCCAGCACCCGTAAAGCCTCTACCAAACCCGCCAGCAAATCTGCCAGCAAGACAGCCACCAGCAAACCCGCCGCCAAGAAAACGCCAGCCAAAAAAGCTGCCGTGAAAAAGCCTGCGGCCAAGAAGGCTACGGCAAAAAAAGCACCAGCGAAAAAAGCGGCTGCGAAAAAGGCTGTTGCCAAGAAGCCCGCGCCGAAGAAAGCTGCGGTCAAAAAGCCCGCCGCCAAGAAAGCGGCAGTAAAAAAAGCGCCGGCGAAAAAAGCCCCAGCCAAGAAAACCGCAGCAAAGCCCACCGCCAAAAAAGCCGTTACCAGCAAGCCGGCTGCCAAAAAGGCCACCGTGAAGAAAGCCGCTGTGTCCAAGCCCAAGGCCACCAGCAAAAGCCCCGCCAAAAAAGCGCCGGCCAAGGCTGCAAGCCAATCCGTCGCGGGCAAGAGCAAGACACCCGCTGCAAAACAGACAACCAGGGCGACCTCTGCCAAACCGGCAAAGGCTACCCGGCCAGCAGCCCCCAAGGCTGCGGCCAAGAAAGCAGCACCTGCTGCACCAAGAACAAAACTGCCTGCCTCCGGCAAGGCAAAACCGGCGGGAACTCCTGCCGCGCAACGACCATCGAACTCCGGTACCGCAAGGACTGCGCTTGCCGGCAAAGGAATGTCGCCGAGCCGATCCACCTCTTCTGCTCAGGTAAAAAAGACAGTGAAAAAGACCTCCTCCACTTCATCCCAGGCCCTGCTGCACGGTTTCAAACCTTATCAGCCAGCCAAGGATGAGGAATACATGAACGAGAAACAGCGTGAACACTTCCGTCAGATTCTACTGGCCTGGCGCCAGGAGCTGATGGAAGAAGCCGATCGCACCATGCACCACCTGCAGGATGAACAAGCCAATCTGCCTGACCCTGCAGACCGCGCTACCCAGGAAGAAGAATTTGCCCTGGAACTGCGTACCCGTGACCGCGAGCGCAAGCTGCTCAAGAAGATCGAAAAGACCCTGGACCTGGTCGACAAGGACGACTACGGCTACTGTGAAGCCTGTGGCATCGAAATCGGCATCCGCCGCCTCGAAGCCCGCCCCACCGCCGAGATGTGCATCGACTGCAAGGAACTGGCGGAGATCAAGGAAAAGCAGCTGGCAGGCTAAAAGCAGTTAATAATTAATAATGAATAATGAATAGCTTGCGACAGCTGGCTGTTGATTCTGCCAACCCAGAGGCCGCGCCAATGCTTTGTGCGCGGCTTCCTGCGTTTCAGCATCCAGCCACTCTAATTCGTGCAACTATTAATTATTAACTATTCACTATTAATTACCTTATGAGCTATCGAGGACGTTTCGCCCCCACGCCCTCCGGCCCGCTGCATTTCGGGTCGCTGGTGGCGGCGCTCGCCAGTTGGCTGGACGCACGAGCCAATGGTGGGGAATGGCTGGTGCGGATAGATGATCTGGATCCCCCCCGGGAAGTGCCCGGGGCGGCCGATGCCATTCTGCTGCAGCTGGAACAGTTCGGGCTGGTGTGGGATGGCTCGGTGCGTTATCAAAGCCAGCACCATGAGGCCTATCAGGGGGCGGTGGAGCAACTTCTGGCAGACCATCACGCCTTTTACTGCACTCTCACCCGCAAGCAGCTGGCGACCCTGAATCACAACCACCCGGGCATCAGTGCTGCAGCCCCCACCAGTGACGATGCCTCGGTTCGCCTCGACGTGCCGGACAGTGAGCTTTGCTTCGACGATGGCATACAGGGGCGGGTCTGCAACAACCTCCATCAGGACGGCGGCGCCTTTGTGATCCGTCGCCGTGACGGTCTGTTCGGCTACCAACTGGCCTGCGCCCTGGATGATGCCAACGACGTCATAACCCATGTGCTACGCGGCGCCGACCTGATCGATTCCCCCCTGCGCCAGCGCTGGCTACTGGAATGCCTGGGGCGCCCCGCTCCGCTTTACGCCCATTTGCCCGTGGTCACTGACGGCCGCGATACCAAGCTATCCAAGTCCGGCGGCAGCGAAGCGCTCGCCCCCGCCCATGCCAGCCAACTCCTCTCAGCGGCCCTGCACTGCATGGGTCTGCAACCGCCGAAAGATCTCCAGGGCGCACCACCTGCCACCCTGCTGGAATGGGGCAAACTCCATTACCCTGAACACCACTGGCCCCCCGGCCGCCAGCAACCTTTACCCACGTCACTCTCGTAGGGCAGAAATGGGCGTCAGCCCATCTCGGCCACCCTGACCCTGGATTTCAGCATCATTCGGTGGAGATCGGCTGACGCTCATTTCCACCCTACGCAACAACCCCATCTCGCGCGTTTCCACTTTCAACTTTCAACTCAGCCCCCCGAACCAGGCCACAGTTTTTGCTTTTCGCTGTCAACTCTCAACTGTCCACTGTCAACTGAACCCCCCCCCCCGCTTTTACACGCCTCCCTAACCTGACGTATCCTCTTCGGCCAGAGGGACCTAACAACATGTATACAGATCGCCTGCTTATCATTTTTATTCTGGGAACCTACCTGTTGTCCCCTGCCATTATTGATTGGTGGAGCGAAGGGGGGCGAGCGTGGTATCGCCCTTATCTGATCTGGCTGGGGTTGATTGCCCTGAGCTACTGGATTGCAAAGAGCAAAGATGTCGATGGTCTATAGTGTCAGTGAGCTGATTGCCATCGCCGGTGGCTACCTGCTGTTTCTTTTCTTTGTTGCCTGGATCACCGAGCGCGGCTGGCTGCCGGCACACTGGGTGCGCCACCCCGCCGTGTATGTGTTTTCCCTCGGGGTCTATGCCAGCGCCTGGGCGGTGTATGGCTCGGTAGGCTACGCCTACCAGTACGGCTACAACTTCCTGTCCTACTTTCTGGGTATCTCCGGCGTATTCCTGCTGGCCCCCATCCTGCTGGCCCCGATCCTGCGCCTGACGGCCACTTACCAGCTCAGCTCCCTCGCTGACCTGTTCGCCTTCCGTTACCGCAGCCGCATGGCCGGGGCCATGACCACCATCATCATGCTGATTGGTGTGCTGCCGCTGCTTGCCTTGCAGCTCAAGGCAGTGGCGGAATCAATCCAGATCCTCAGTGGCACTGATGATCCTCGCTCACTGGCCGCGGGCTTCTGCATGATGATGGTGATCTTCGCCATCCTGTTTGGCGCCCGCCACGCCACCGCCCGGGAAAAACACGAAGGGCTGGTGGTAGCCATTGCCACAGAATCGCTGATCAAGCTGGTGGCCTTCGGCGCGGTGGCACTGCTCGGTTTGTACGGTGTTTTCGACGGCCCGGAAAGTTTGGGTCAGTGGCTGGACGATCACCCTGAGATGCTGTCGCGACTGTATTACCCACTACAGGATGGCACCTGGCATTCCATGATCATGGCGTTTTTTGTTTCCGCCGTGGTACTGCCACATATGTTCTACATGGCCTTCACTGAGAACCTGAATCCACGGGCACTGATTACTGCCAGCTGGGCGCTGCCACTGATGTTTCTGGTCATGGCCCTGTGTGTTCCCGTGATTCTGTGGGCTGCCGCCGCCAGCAACGCCCCCACTTCGCCCGATTACTATGCGCTGGGCATTGGCCTGGTGACCGGCGGGCACGGGGCTGTGCTGGGCTACCTGGCCGGCCTGGCTGGCGCCAGCGGCATGCTGATCGTAGCCACTCTGGCGCTGTCAGGCATGTGCCTCAATCATCTGGTGTTGCCGGCCAGCCCGCTGCATCAGGGTCAGAACCTGTATCGCAACCTGCTATGGACACGGCGCATTCTGATCGCCGCGATTCTGGCACTGGCCTATCTGTTCTACCGCTTTACGGGTGCCGGCCATACCCTGGTGGAGCTGGGCGTATTGTCATTCGTGGCAACCCTGCAGTTCGTCCCCGGACTGATTGGTGCGTTGTTCTGGCCCAGCGGCAACCGCAACGGCCTGTTTGCCGGTCTCACCGTCGGCTTTCTCTGCTGGCTGCTATTGCTACTGCTGCCGATCACCTACCCGAGCTGGCAACTCCCCCAGCTGATGGAATTGCTGGGAATGCGTTTTCACACCGGGCCGGACCAGTGGCACCACGTGGCCATAGCCTCGGTCTCGGCCAATGCCCTGGTGTTCGCCATTGTTTCTATCGTCACCCCCATGTCCCGGGCGGAAAAAAACGCAGCGGAAGCCTGCGCCGTGGACAGCCTGCGCCGCCCCTATCGCTGGGAGCTGGAAGCGAAAAGTGTCGATGATTTCATTGATGCCCTGAGCCAACCGCTGGGACCAATCACCGCCACCCGCGAAGTGGAAATGGCCTTGCGCGACCTGCGCCTTCCCCGCACCGAAACACGCCCGTACGCCCTGCGCCGGCTTCGCGACCAGCTGGAGACCAATCTGTCAGGCCTGCTCGGCCCCTCTGTTTCACATCAGTTAATGGATGATCATCTCCCCTACCTGCCCGAAGAAGAACAAAGCTCCAGCGAGGACATCCAGTTCATCGAATCCCGTCTGGAACAATATCGCGACCGGTTGTCCGGGCTGGCCGCCGAACTCGACGGCCTGCGCCGCTTCCACCGGCAAACCCTGCTCGAACTGCCCATGGGGGTGATCTCGCTGGGGGCCGATGATGAGATCATTGGCTGGAACCAGGCGATGGAAGCGCTCACCAACATCAGCGCCGCCGATACCATCGGGTCCCGGCTTTCGGATCTGGTCGACCCTTGGGGCGAGTTCTTTACCCGTTTCAGTCGTGACGACAACCCACACCAGCCACAATTATCTCTGGAAGTGCAGGGCCAGACCCGCTGGCTAAGCCTGCACAAGTCGTCAGTGATGGGCATCGGCACCGCCGAACAAGCCGGTGGCCAGGTACTGGTCATTGAGGACATCACCGAACTGCGCCACATGGAAGCACACCTTGCCCACAATGAACGGCTGGCTTCCATCGGTCGTCTGGCCGCCGGGGTTGCCCATGAAATTGGCAACCCGGTCACCGCTATTGCCTGCCTGGCGCAAAACCTGGACAGCGAAAGCGATGCCGAAGAGCAACTGGAAACCAGCCAGCAAATTCTCGAACAGACCCGGCGCATTACCCGTATTGTGGAATCGCTGGTGACCTTCAGTCATTCCGGCGGCATCAAGCAAAGCGCCCATCATGTCCCGGTCAATGTTCGCGACACCGTGGATGAAGCGATTTCCTTATTGCTTCTCGATCCGGACCATCGCCTGCAGCAATTCGAAAATCACTGCGCCAGCGACGGCTGGGCCCACGGCGACCCTCAACGCCTGCTCCAGGTATTCATCAACTTGCTCGGCAATGCCGCCGATGCCTGTACAGCGGAACAGGCCATTCGCATTTATTGCGAAGAGACCGAAGCCTATCTGGAAGTGCGCGTGGAAGATCAGGGGCACGGCATCCCTGAGGGGATGCACGACACGCTTTTCGAACCCTTCGCCACCAGTAAAGCACCAGGGCGAGGCACCGGGCTTGGGTTGGCGCTGGTTTACAGTATTATCGAAGAGCACTTTGGCAGCATCAGTGTGGAAAGCCCGATCTGTGATGCCGGTGGTACCCGCTTCATTATCCGGCTACCGATTCACGCCGCTTCCCTGTAGGGTTGAGCTGCAACAGTTTTCCTGACGCCAGGTCAGTACAGGATACAGCGAGAACATGAGTCACATTCTTATTGTTGAAGACGAGCCAGTGATTCGCGGTGCATTGCGTAAACTGCTCGAACGCCACGACCATTCCGTCACTGAAGCCGACTCCGTCGAGCAAGCGCGCGACAATAATCTGAATCAGTTTGACCTCATTATCAGCGACCTGCGCCTGCCGGGCGAACCGGGCACAACCCTGATCGAGATCGCAGGCAGCACCCCGGTACTGATCATGACCAGCTATGCCAGTCTGCGATCTGCTGTGGATGCCATGCGCCAGGGAGCGGTGGACTACATTCCCAAGCCCTTTGATCACGACGAAATGCTGATTGCCGTGGACAGGGTATTAAAAGAAGGCCGACTCAACCGCGGCAACCGTGCCCTGCGCCGGGATCTGGAGCGCAGCTACCCGGTCAACAACATGGTCGGCAGCAGTGAGGCCATGGAAGAGCTGAAACACCGCATCAGCCGTGTCGGTCCCACCAACACACCTGTGCTGATCATGGGGGAAGCCGGCACCGGCAAGGAGCTGACCGCTCGAGCGCTGCATGAGCAGAGCGAGCGCGCCAACGGCCCCTTGGTGTCAGTGCAATGTGCCGCCCTGCCCAAGACCCTGCAACTCACCGAGCTGTTCGGCGATGAAGACACCGCCGGGCGCATCGAAGAAGCAGATGGGGGCACCCTTTTTCTGGATGAAATCGGCGAACTCACCAGCGATGCACAAAGCCGCCTCCTAACCCTGCTAACTCATCACGAAATTCATCGTCAGGGCTCCCTCGCCCCACGCAAGGTCGATGTGCGTATCTTGGTCAGCAGCCAGCTGGACCTGCCAAGCCGGGTGGCCGATGGCCATTTCCGCCAGGATCTCTATTACCGCCTGAACGTCATGGAGCTTACCCTGCCCCCGCTGCGCGAACGCCAGGACGATATCGATACGCTTGCCGATGCACTGCTCTCACGTGGATGCGAGAAACTGAACCGCCACGACCTCGTCTTTACCGACGCCGCACGCCAGGCCATGCACAGTTATAGCTGGCCGGGGAATGTGCGCGAGCTAGAGAATGTCATCGAGCGGGCCATCATCCTCTGCGAAGAGGACGGTATCGGGCCGGCGCAACTGGGCCTGAACCCCAACCGCACCCCGCAACGGGTCAGCCGCGCCAGTCTGGACCCCAGTGAAGACCTGTCACTGGAGGATTATTTCACCCGCTTTGTCATGGAAAACCAGGACAGCATGACGGAAACCGAGCTAGCCCAGAAACTCGGCATTAGCCGAAAAAGCCTGTGGGAACGTCGCCAACGTCTTGGAATTCCTAGAAAAAAGGCCGGCAGCCGCCGTTAAGCCATCCTCTGGGACCGTCCACCCGGCAGTACGCCATTGACCGGAGATTCCACACCGCCGGTCTCTACTGCCAAACAGAATTTTTCTTGCTGGCCTGCGCTGAAACGGCGAAAACGTGACCTGTTACCTCATTTGAGTAGCAAGTGTTACCGCACTACTCAGGAAAGTAACAACTTCGTTACCTTGGTGAGGGGGTTTTTAAGGGGATTTCTGAGAAAGCATTGCAAGGCATTGTTTCTGTTATGGTTTTTGGTTTGTTGCATTGCCAGGGGTGTACGGGCACTATGAATCCCACGCCAGCAAACAACAAAAACAACGGCGTAAACGGCTCAACAATAACAACAAGAAAGAAGAAGAATAATTTCACGAGCCAATGCAGTGCTGCTGCAACTGATGATTGCAGCGACAAGGCAGAAAACAACACAAACAATAATAACAACAGAATCAGCGCAAAATATGGGAGTCACAACTTCGGTTGTGGCTCCTTTTTACTTTGTGGCGCAGGGCCATTCCCGAGTATACGCCAGGAACGTCTCACTTGGCGATAAAAAGTGCTACCATCGCCGCTTCACAGCTTTTAACGAGTCACACGCCACCTAATGCTCTCTCAGCTAACCAGCACGCCCGTTGTGGCGACTGTCATCGCGATCCTCGCTGTTGCCCTGATCGCTCTGTTCATTGTGACGCAACGACGACGGAGAAGTTCCTCGCCGCAAGAAGAATTTATGCCTTCTGTGCAGATCATTCCCCGCGACCAGCATCCTATCTCCCGGCAGCAGGTCTCACGCGCCGCACTCAACGTGCTGTACGGCCTGCACAAGGCCGGTTTCGAGGCATTTCTGGTCGGCGGCTGTCTGCGTGACATCCTTAGCGGCCGCGAGCCCAAGGATTTCGACGTGGCTACCGATGCCACACCAGAGCAGGTCAATCGCCTGTTCAAGCGCAGCCGGATCATTGGCCGCCGCTTTCAGATTGTGCATGTCCGTTTTGGCCGAGAGGTCATTGAGGTTTCTACCTTCCGGGCCATGAACACTGACGACAACCCGGACAAACAACAGCATCACGCCCATGAAGAAACCGGGCTGGTACTGCGTGACAATACCTGGGGCAGCATTGAGGAAGATGCCCTACGCAGGGATTTCACCATCAACGCCCTGTACTACAACATTGCTGATTTCAGCCTGCACGACTTCACCGGCAGCATGCAGGATATCAACGATCAGGTGATTCACCTGATCGGCGATGCCCAGACCCGTTACCGGGAGGACCCGGTCCGTATGCTGCGCGCCGCACGCTTTGCCGCCAAGTTGGACTTCCATATCGATCCGGCCACGGCCGATCCGATTCCCGAGCTCGCCGAGCTGTTGCTGCAGGTTCCGGCTGCCCGGCTGTTTGATGAAGTGCTCAAGCTATTCCTCAGCGGCCATGCCCGCGCCTCCTATGAGCAGCTGCAACAGCTCAACCTGTTCCGCTTCCTGTTCCCGGAAACCCAACAGGCCCTCGAAGGGGAGCAAGGCCAGATCTGGGAAACCATGCTGCTCGCAGCCATGGACAATACCGATCGCCGCCTGGAAGCGGACAAGCCCGTCACTCCGGCCTTTATCTATGCCGTATTGCTGTGGCCCGTCATCCAGCAGCGCCTGGGAGGCTACCTGTCCAGCGGTCTGCCGCCGGCACAAGCCCTGCACAAGGCCGCTACCCGTGCGCTCAATCAGCAGATTCAGCACACCGCCATCCCGCGCCGTTTCTCCACCGTGATGCGGGAAATGTGGGAACTGCAATTCCGCCTGGACAAACGCGCAGGCCGCCGGGCCGACGCTTTGATGGAGCACCCCCGCTTCCGGGCCGCCTACGATTTCCTGCTGCTGCGTGAGCAGGCTGGGGAGATAAACCCGGGCCTGGGCGACTGGTGGACCCGTTACCAGGAAGAGGACGAAACCGGCCGTCGCGACATGATCACCCAGCTTGGCAACCAGGGAGGCACTGGCAAACGCCGTCGACGTCGCCGCCCTCGCAAGCCCAAGGCAGAAGGTTAAACCCCCTTTCAGGCAGGCTCCATGCAGGCATTTATCGGACTTGGCAGCAATCTGGATCAGCCGGCACAGCGGCTGATCAGCGCCCTGCATGCTCTGCAGCGGCTGCCCGGCATCGATCTGCTCAGTCACTCCCGGCTCTATCGCAGCGCCCCGATCGGCCCTCAGGACCAACCTGATTACGTCAATGCCGTCGCCCGGTTACAGGTCAACGGCACGCCCCACCAGCTACTTCACACCCTCCAGGCCCTGGAGCTGGCCGCTGGCCGCCAACGGCTTCGGCACTGGGGCGAGCGCACGCTGGATCTGGATATCCTGTTATTGGACAGCCAGCACATCGACGCCCCTGACCTGCACGTTCCCCACCCACAGATGACTTGTCGGGCCTTTGTACTGCAGCCACTACTGGAGATTGCCCCCGGCGCCCTCTTGCCGGACGGCACCGCACTGAGTAGTTTTCTGGAAGAGGTGGCCGAGCAGGCCGTGACCCCGATGTCAGAACTGGACAGAGATGCACTCATTGAATGAGACAACCCTGAACGAACGGATCGAACAGCGCCGCCGTGTGGGCAGCCTGCCACGCTTTATCGCCGTGGAAGGCCCCATTGGCGCGGGCAAGACCAGTCTGGCCAAACGGCTTGCCATGACCTTCGGTTATGACCTTCTTCTCGAGCAGGCGGAAGAAAACCCCTTCCTGACCCGCTTTTATCAGGATCCGGCCCGCTACGCCTTGCAGACGGAACTGTTCTTCCTGTTTCAGCGCGCCGACCAGCTACGCCAGATCCAGCAGCAGGACCTGTTTGCCGGACCCCGCATCGCGGATTTCCTGATCGACAAAAACCGCCTGTTTGCCGAGGTCACCCTGGACGAGGACGAGTTCGAGTTATACCGGAACGTGGATGACCATCTCACCGTCGATGCCCCGCAACCGGATCTGGTGATCTACCTGCAGGCACCATCCCCGGTGCTACGCCAACGCATCACCCGCCGTGGCAATGACTTCGAGCAGCGGATCCAGGGGGACTATCTGGACCGCCTGAGCAATGCCTACACCGAGTTTTTCCACTTCTATGACCGCGCGCCACTGCTGATTGTCAACGCCGCCGAGATTGATCTGGTCAGTCACGACCGGGATTATCAGCAACTGGTCAGCGAGCTGCTGGACATCCGTTCCGGGCGCCACTATTTTAACCCCCGGCCGCTGGTCGACTGAAAACGGGCTACACGCCACAAGCTGCAAGCTACAACGCGACAGGCTTCTGTTTGCTCTTAAGCCTAGGAAGCCGCGATCAAGTCTGTACGCGGGCCCCTGCGCCCCAAAACCTGACAGACTAGACCGTGTTGTAGCTTGCAGCTTGAAGCTTGCAGCTCGCCCCTGAATTTCCCTGGGAGGTTTCCCATGTCCGTGACCATTCGTACCCTGCAGAAACGCAAGCAGGACGGCGAAAAATTCTCCGTTCTCACCGCTTACGACGCCTGTTTCGCCCAGCTGGTTTCCGAAGCCGGTGTAGACGCCATTCTGGTGGGCGACTCCCTGGGCAATGTGATCCAGGGGCAAACCAGCACCGTGCCGGTGACACTGGAACAAATGGCCTACCACACCGAGTGCGTTGCCAGAGGCAATCGCGGCAGCCTGATTATTGCCGATGTTCCCTTTATGGGCGCCGCCACCGTAGAACGGGCCCTGGAAGCCTCCACCGCCCTGATGCAGGCGGGCGCCAACATGGTCAAGCTGGAAGGCAGCGCCTGGCTGGCCGACAGCATTGACATTCTCAACCGCAATGGCATCCCTGTTTGCGCCCACATGGGCCTGACACCGCAGGCAGTGAATGCTCTGGGCGGTTACCGGGTACAGGGCAAGGACGACGCCAGCGCGCTGGAAATGCTGGAGGCGGCGCGCACCCTGGAGCAAGCCGGCGCCGCCATGCTGCTGCTGGAATGCGTCCCCCGTGAGCTGAGCGCGCGCATCACTGCGGAAGTGGCCATACCGGTGATTGGTATCGGCGCCGCGCCTGAATGCGACGGCCAAGTATTGGTCATGCACGATATGCTCGGCATCAGCCCCGGCAAACCCGCCCGCTTTGTGAAAAACTTCATGGTCGAGGCTGGCGATATCCGTGGCGCCTTTGCCGCCTATGACAAGGCCGTCAAGGACGTCAGCTTCCCGGCCGACGAGCACTGTTTTTAAAACCAGCTACAAGCTTCAAGCTACAACGCGGTTCTGGGCATGACGAACCTTCAATGTCCGTAACCGCGCACAAACGCCCGGAGACCATTCCGGGCAAAGAACAGCGGGCAGAACGTCTATCAACTGGCACTGCCCTCACCCGCGCCTTGTAGCTTGAAGCTTGTCGCTAATTCACCGAGGTCCTCAATGCAAACTGTTCATTCTGTCGCTCAGGTTCGTGAGTACGTTCGTGGCTGGCACCGCAAGGGACACACCGTCGGTTTCGTGCCCACCATGGGCAACCTCCATGATGGCCACATCAGCCTGGTGCGCGAAGCACGGGCCCGCTGCGATGTGGTCGTGGTCTCGATCTTCGTCAATCCGACCCAGTTTGGCCCTAACGAAGACTTCGACCGCTACCCGCGCACGCTGGATGCCGATGCAGCCGCACTGGTCGATGCCGGAGCCGATTTGCTGTTTGCCCCCTCTGTCGACGAAATGTATCCGCTGGGCCAGAACCAGACCTGGGTAGACGTAGACGGCCTGGGTGACTACCTGTGTGGCGCCAGTCGTGAAGGGCATTTTCGCGGCGTAACGACAGTCGTGTCCCGGCTGTTCAATATCGTTCAGCCGGATGTCGCCGTCTTCGGGGAAAAGGATTTTCAGCAGCTGGCCATACTGCGCCGCATGACCGAAGAGCTGCTGTTTCCGGTCAAAATTGTGGGGGCGCCGACCAGCCGCGAAGAAGACGGCCTGGCGCGCAGCTCGCGCAACGGCTTTCTCAGCGAAAGTGAGCGCAAACTTGCCCCGCAGCTCTACGCCAACCTGCAACAGATCCAGCAGGCCATCGAGGGCGGCGAGCGCGACTACCGGAGCCTGGAGGCGCGCTTTTCAGATGCCTTGAACGAGGCCGGATTTGCGGTGGATTACCTGACCATTTCCAACGCCCGGAGCCTCGCTCCCGCGGCCGAAAACGACACCGATCTGGTGATTGCCGTAGCCGCCAAACTGGGGCAAACGCGATTGATAGACAATGTCTCACTGGCCGTTGTAGACAACTGGTGATTCGTGCATACTTCGGGCCCCTTGAAGCGCCTGCTTGGTAGAAACAACGTATACCGCAGGCTTCAGGTAGTGTGAGAGGTAACCAACATGCAGTGCACCATGCTGAAAGCAAAACTCCATCAGGCTCGTGTCACCCACGCGGAACTCGAGTACGAAGGCTCCTGCGCCATCGATGGTGATCTGATGGACATGGCTGGTATCCTGGAGTACGAACAGATCCAGATTTATAACATCGACAACGGCGAGCGTTTTGAAACTTACGCGATCCGTGGCGAAGCCGGTTCCAAGATCATTTCGGTAAATGGTGCTGCCGCCCACAAGGCCCAGCCCGGCGACCGTGTGATCATCTGCGCCTATGCCAGCTACTCCAGCGCCGAACTGGTCAACTTCAAGCCCAGCCTTATTTACATGGATGAAGGCAACGCAGTTAAGGGCACCAGCAACGCGATCCCGGTACAGGTTGCCTGATACTCGATCCGTTACTGCAAGGATTCTGAAACGCCGGCTCATGCCGGCGTTTTTTTATGCCTTTACGCGGCAACAGGCTCCCAAAGCGGCTTCCCCCAGCTCTGATTCGCGTCCACCAAAATCACAGCGCACTCCCCCTAATAAACCGCGCAGCTATTCACTGTTAACTAATCACTATTCGCGGCTCTTCTACTTGGCCATTCCTCTACGCATTGTTTACTCTTGGGGCACGCCGATTCCCCCTACGACCATGGTGGAATACCCGTAGGCGGAACGAGCCACAATAATGAAGGAAAAACGGAGAGCGGCGTACGCGGCTCTCTACAGGCAGTATTCCAAGGAGGCCCTGATGTCCAAGCCCATCGTTCACCCTGTTCCAGACGATTTCAAAGCCCAGACCCTGATGACCCGCGAGCAATATGATGCCTGGTACCAACAGTCCATCAAAGACCCGGAGACCTTCTGGGCAGACCGGGCCAATCAGTTTCTGGACTGGAAAACCCCCTGGGACAAGGTCAGTGACTGGGACTTCACTGAGGGCCGCGCGGCCTGGTTTCAGGGCGCGACCCTGAATGTCTGCTATAACTGCGTCGACCGTCATTTGCCCGAGCGGGCCAACCAGACCGCGATCATCTGGGAGGGCGACGAGCCCGACCAAGACAAGCACATCACCTATCAGCAGCTGTTCGAGGAAGTCAGCAAGTTCGGCAATATCCTCAAACAGCGTGGCGTCAAAAAAGGCGACCGGGTCGTAATCTACATGCCCATGATCCCCGAAGCCGCCTATGCCATGCTGGCCTGCGCCCGTATCGGCGCCATCCACTCAGTTGTGTTTGGCGGCTTCTCTCCCGAAGCGCTGAAAGATCGCATCATTGATGCAGGCGCCTGCGCCGTCATCACCGCCGATGAAGGCGTTCGCGGCGGCAAGATCGTGCCCCTCAAGGTCAATGCGGACAAGGCCATGGACGGTATCGACAGCGTCCACACCTGTGTGACCGTGAAACGCACTGGCGGCGATGTGGCCTGGCAAGAGACTCGCGATGTCTGGTACCACGATGCCATCGGCGATGCTTCGGCAGAGTGCGAACCGGAATGGGTCGCTGCAGAAGATCCGCTGTTCACCCTGTACACCTCCGGCTCCACCGGCAAACCCAAAGGTGTGCTGCATACCTCTGCCGGCTACCTGCTCAATGCGGCCCTGACTCACAAGTACGTCTTCGATTACAAGGAAGGTGACATCTACTGGTGCACCGCCGATGTGGGCTGGATTACCGGCCACAGCTATATCGTCTATGGCCCGCTGGCCAACGGCGCCACCACCGTCATGTTCGAAGGGGTACCCACCTACCCGGATGCCTCACGTTGCTGGCAGGTGGTGGACAAGCACAAGGTCAACATCTTCTACACCGCCCCCACCGCCATTCGCGCCCTCATGGGGCTGGGCGATGCACCGGTAACACAAACCTCCCGCACCAGCCTGAAACTGCTCGGTACCGTAGGTGAACCCATCAACCCCGAGGCCTGGGAGTGGTACTACAAGGTCGTGGGGGAATCGCGCTGCCCGATCGTCGACACCTGGTGGCAAACCGAAACCGGTGCCATCATGATCGCCCCGTTGCCCGGCGCTGTGGACCTGAAAGCAGGCTCTGCCACCTTGCCCATGTTCGGCATTGAACCGGTGCTGATGGATCCCGACGGCAACGAGCTGGAGGGAGCCACCTCCGGCAATCTGGCCATTCGCTCCAGCTGGCCAAGCCAGATCCGCACGGTTTACGGCGATCACCAGCGCATGATCGATACCTATTTCAGCGCCTACAAAGGCTATTACTTTACTGGCGACGGCGCCCGCCGTGACGAGGATGGTTACTACTGGATTACCGGCCGGGTGGACGACGTCCTGAACGTCTCCGGCCACCGTCTGGGCACAGCGGAAATCGAGTCGGCACTGGTGCTACACCCGAGCATTTCTGAAGCCGCCGTGGTGGGCTACCAGCACGACGTGAAGGGCCAAGGCATCTATGCCTATGTCTCGCTGATGGCCGGCAAGGAAGGCAGTGATGAGCTGGTACAGGCGCTGCGCGATCTGGTCACTCAGGAAATCGGCCCCATCGCCAAACCGGACCTGATCCACTTTGCACCGGGCCTGCCCAAAACCCGCTCAGGCAAAATCATGCGACGCATTCTGCGTAAGATTGCCGCCGACGAACTGGACAGCCTGGGGGATACCTCCACCCTGGCAGACCCCGGCGTCGTTGATCAGCTGATTGAGACCCGCCTGAATCAGTAACAGCTTGCGGCGGGCGCAAGAAGGCCCTCATCCTCCTTGCGCCCCTGCCGCTGTCGCCAAGACGCCTCCCCCTTCAGCAAGGGGCTTTTCAACAGCCTGTTAGAACCGATAAGCCCCGTTCCCGGTGTCCGGGGACGGCGGGGGCACGATTGGCCCCTGGATTGGCGGTGGGGCAGGCTTGTCGCTGACCGGTTCTGGCGCCTGGGTTGAACACCCAGAGGTTTCCATGAAATCCACCAGCCTGTCCTGCACGTCCGGATCCCGGGTACTCTGGGTGTGGCCACCATGCAGAGGCTGGAAGGTCTTGGGCGCCTGAGCGGCGGCATACAACCGCTCTCCATGGCTATAGGGGACTACTTCATCCTCGTCACTATGCAGTATCAGCAACGGGGTTGGCGCGATGCCGGCAATCCGGTTCTCCGGATCCTGCTCACGCGCAGGCATACCGGGCACCACCATCCAGCGCAACGGCCATAACAGCCAGCTTTTCTTCATCACGTCATCAGTGATATCCCGGTAACTGGCAAACGCGGCCTCCAGCACCACACAGTCCGCCGCACCGGCATTTTCCTCTTCACCCAGCACCGTTGCCGCCATGGCGCCCCCCAGGCTTTGCCCGAAAACAATCAAGGGCCCCGCGTCGTCGTGCACGCTCCGCAACCAGTCCAGCCCCAGCTGCACGTCGTCGTAGACCTCTGGCAGGCTTGGTTTGCCTTCAGAGAGACCGTAGCCCCGGTAGTCAATCAGAAAGACGTTATAGCCCCGTGCCGGCAACCACTGCACATTGGCCAGGTGAGTCGAAATGTTCTGGGCATTGCCGTGCAGAAAATAGACGGTCCCCTTCACACCGGCAGCCTCCTGGGCAGGCAACCACCAGCCATGAATACGCATGCCACGAGGGTGCAACAGCACAATATCCTCATAGGCCAGACCCTGATTTTCCGGGTTCTGCACCCAGGGCTTCATGGGGTAGAAATACAGTTTGGAGCAGCCTGCCATCAGGGTAAGCAGCCAGCCCAGCGCTATCAGTCGAAGTACCATCGCCATTGCAGTTTAAACTCGTTATCGCCATCCCCTCGCCAGCCTTCACGTTCAAGAGAGGCACGCACACCGTGCTGACGGGTCACCGCCCATTGCACGGCCAGTTGCGAGGTATAGCGATAGAAATCGTTGGTGAAATAATGCCCGACACTGCCCGCCTGCCATTGCCAGCGTCCCCGCCGATACAGGATGCCTGCATCCAGCCCGGCCCCCGGGGTCACAAAGGTGTCGAACTCGCTATTATTCTCCATCCGCAGGCTGGTTAACAGATACGGCTGCCAATTCCCCCACTGCCAGCTTCCTCCTGCCCCCCCTTGCAGATAACGCACCAACCGCCTGCGTCCCGCCCAGGCGCGCTCCAGACCGCCGTCCACGTACCAGCTCAATGGCTGGATGAACCGATTCCGTGGGGCCAGCGAACGAATACTCACCACTTGCAGGTCTTCCAGCTTGGCATCCCCCGATTCCGTACTGCGTAATGTGAGATCCAACCCTTCGATTTCTGCTCCACGCAAAAACCCATAAGGATTATCCAGCAAGTCATGGTAGGTCAGGCGATAACTGAGCTCGCCAAAATCCTGATTCCCTTCACGCTGGCCGCCACTGATCGCCAGCATCTGGGTACCATGGCCCTTTTCTGGCGGCTCCGGATCGAGGGTCTCCGGCACGGCTACCGGCGGCAGCTGGTTCATGGCCGTGAGCAATGCGAAGGAGTCCTTGGCCACCGCATCGGTGCGCTCTTCCTTTCGGTATTTGAGTCGCAAATAGCGGTAAGCCACCGACGCCATGACAGCCCGGTCCGATGCCGACTCGGCCATAAAGGCGTCACTGGTCAGCAACGACGGATCATCTGCGAGTCGTCGCGCCAGGGCCTGCTGATTACCATTGAGTTGCTCACGCAAATTATTGAGTTCTACCGCCTTGGACGGCCGGTAGTGGCGCTCACGGATGATGCCGCGGTCATCCAGTGCCCGCACTGTATTGACCGGCACTTCGGCAAAGCGCAGATCCGTAAGCAATTGCGAGCCAGGGCGGGCCACCTCAACCAACTCCAGCAACCGGAACGAACAATTCTCGTCGAAAAAGTAATAGTCGAAATTGATATCCTTGAGCTCCCAAAGGTGCTCAATCAACCAGTCGAGCTCCTGCTGGTCCAGGTCCAGGGTGTATTCCCACATATCGCGGTTTTCCATGTGAGAGTATTCCTGGATCTTCTGGACATAGGGCACCAGCGCAAAACGCCCGGGATACCCTCCGGCGAGCCCACGATAAATATAGAAGAATGAATTGTCCTGGGCCGTGGACACGGCACCAAAATTTACCGCCCAGGATAACCAGACGGCCGAGTCCTCGCCCTGGTCCAGCCTCAGCAGCGTATGACCAAACATGGAAGAGGGGCTATTCAGGTAAGCGGCAGGAAAGACCAATACCGCTCGGCTAGCGGTAACCGCTGCCCGCCATTCACGGTACTGCGCGCAATGATCAAACGCGCCAGCCTGCTCCCAACCCAGCGACTGCGCCAGAAAACGGTACCGGGCCGGAAAGCGGCAGCGAGCTTGCGCGCCGGGCGACTGCAATGCCTCATGGGTCGCCAGCAGCTCGGCAAGCGGATCCTCCTTGCCCGTTTCCGACAGGAAGAAGTTATCATCATCCACATAACTGCGGTGACGGTCGCGTAGCGTTGCCCCCGGATTGATATGTAACAGCGCTTGCCAGCGGTCACTGGCCGCCAGGGCATCCATGGAAACATCAGGTCGGGGTGGCGTGACCGCCACAGAAACTGCTGCCCAGCACAGCAGCACACACAGCAATCCAGTGCGCATGGGAAAATCCATCAGGCGGGTCAAACGAAATCACGTTCCCCAATAAAACAAAAGCCCCGCCATGGGCGGGGCCTGTGATCACCCGTCCGGGTACTTATACAGTGTACTTGGACAGATTCTGATCTTTCTTCATCACATCATTAATGCTGGCCATGACCTGCTTGGCGGTCACGTCCTGATGCGGGAAGATGGCAGCGAAGTTTTCGTGCATTACCGTGTTGAAATGCGCACGGTCGGACGCTTCAATGCCCATGGATACAGACAGTGCGGTCAGCGCTTCGCCTTCGCCAGTAGCCATATCCTGTGCAACTTCTTCCATCACACCAGTCATGCCCAACAGGCTCTGGCCGCTGTAGGTCAGGGCGCCGCTAGTGTCACAACCGTTGGTTCCGGTGGTCATACCAAAGGTAGCGTTACCGGTGGTGCCGTTGACCAGAGTCGCCAGCAGGTGCATGGGCATACCAGACTGGCCTTCGAACAGCATGTTGCCCCAGCCACAACCCGGGCCACCCGGTGCAACAGCCATGGCAGAAGTTGATGCGCCCAACATGGCGGCAGCAATCAGAGTCTTTTTCATCCTGAATTCCTCCAAGTTTTTATCAATCATCCCTGGGGATGCAGCCAAGCAACCGCTGCAGTCCGCAAACAGCCAATGAGCCCTTCGCGGTGCTCTCCCCGTCACCCCTTTAACAAGGCAACTTAACTCATCATAAACAAGGGCAACGGCTTTGCAATAAGCATATTCCGAATTCATCACAACTCGAGCATAAAGGTCACTGGCCCATCATTGACCAGTGAAACCTGCATGTCGGCGGCAAAAACCCCGGTTTCCACCGGCACCCCGAGTTCTCGCAGACAGGTCACACAGTGCTCATAGAGCCTGCGTCCGTCATCCGGTGCAGCGGCACCACTAAAGCTGGGGCGCCGCCCCTTGCGGGTATCAGCGGCCAAGGTGAACTGTGATACCGCCAGCACGCTGCCCTGCACATCGCGCAGGTCCAGGTTCATTTTTCCGTCGTCATCGGAAAACACCCGATAGCCAACCACTCTCTGCGCCATTTTTGCCACCAGCGCTTCATCGTCATGCTTCTCAATCCCGACCAGCAACAGCAGGCCATGGCCAATCGCCCCTACCGTCTGCCCGCCCACCTGCACGCTGGCGGACCGCACCCGCTGCATCAATACCTTCACACGCTTATCCTTGTTTCCATCCGCCGTACCGCCTGAACAAGCGCTTCGGCAATCGCGGGGTGCGACGACGAGTGAGAACCGCCCTCGACCCAGTGAAGCACGCTATTGGGGAGCACCTTGTGTAACGCCATGGCCTGATCTGCCGGGCACACAAAATCCCGATCCCCCTGAATGATTTCCGTGGGAACCTGGCTACCCGCACACCGCTCAAGCAGGGGAGACGGCAAGAACCCCTGATGCAGGAAATAGTGAATTTCCTGCGTTGCCATACATAGCTCATCATCACTGCCAACCCCGTCCGCCAGGGTGGGCATCAACGCCAGCGTCGCCTCCCAGTTACACCAGGCACGAGCATAGTGTCGCGCCTGGGGAGTCTCGAGCCCACGACGATATCGCTCAAGAAGGCCACCCTCTCCTTCCGGGGCCGCCGCCAACAATCGCTGCCAGGCCTGAGGAAAGAGCCGGGCGGCACCGTCCTCTGTGTACAGCCAGTCCCTGTCCTGTTGCCGGCAGAGAAACACACCACGCAACACCATGCCGGAGACACGCCGAGGATGTTCCGCCAGATACGCCAGCGCCAGCGTGGCGCCCCATGAACCACCAAAGACCATCCACTGATCCAGCCCCAGATGCGCCCGGATAGATTCCAGGTCTGTGACCAGATCTGCTGTGGTATTGTCTTGGGTGCTGGCAAGCGGTCGGCTTTGCCCTGCGCCACGCTGATCAAACACAATGATGCGAAACCGCTGCGGATCGAAGAAGCGCCGCAGCACAGGAGAGCTGCCTCCACCGGGACCGCCATGTAGCACCACGACCGGTACGCCATCACGATTACCGCTCTCTTCAAGGTACAACTGGTGACCTTGGCCAACGGACAAATGGCCTTGCCGATAACATTCAATAGGGGGGAACAACGCCATGGGCACAGGACTGCCAGTCAGAAAAATTCCAGCATACCTGCTGCTTTTGGTGCTGCAACTGATGATTGCCGGTTGTAGCCAGTCACCGCCGGAAGAGGCCATCCGTCACGCACTCGAGGAATTGGAACAGGCCATTGAAGACGGCGACACCGGCACCATCATGGACCGCCTGACCGACAACGCCAACGTCAGCCGCGGCCACCCCATGAATCGCAAGGAGCTGCAGCGAACCCTGATGGCGGCATTTTTCCGCTACCCCAAACGGCAGGTCACGCTGGCCGGCATCCGCATCGAAGTGGATCCAGTCTCCCGTAAAACCGCCCGGGTCCGCTTCACCGCCATCGTCTGGGGTGGGCGCAATCTCTTACCGGAAAATGGCGATAGCTATCAAGTCGACAGCCACTGGGTGTATGACGGCAACTGGAAAATAGACTCTCTGGATGCGAGCGGGCAGTGAACAGTGAACAGTGAACAGTGAACAGTGAACAGTGAACAGTGAACAGTGAACAGTGAACAGTGAACAGTGAACAGTGAACAGTGA
>PAJO01000062.1 GCA_002706085.1 Alcanivoracaceae bacterium
CAAACCCAAACCCAAACCCAAACCCAAACCCAAACCCAAACCCAAACCCAAACCCAAACCCAAACCCAAACCCAAACCCAAACCCTAAAATCACATCCCGCTAGATGCCCCCGTGAATCACAGGTTCATGACATCAATAAAAACACTTACAACGAACAAAACGAGGGCTGCCGATACCCGCTTTCCTTCCCCGCATGCCAAAAAAACCGCACTCATGCTTGAGCGCGGTTTCTGTTTTTCGGGCTGCTCCAGACGGAAATTCGCGTTGCAGCGTGAGACTTGCCGCTTGCAGCTAGTCCCTCTCTATCAGCCACTCCGCAATCCTGCCCCAGCTTTGCGTCTGCGCTGCGCTGCTGCCCAGAATGCCCATGTGGCCGCCATCGATGGTCAGGTAGGTCTTGTCCTTGCTGCGCACCAGTGTATCCATGGCCAGACTGCAGTCACGGGTCACAATGGGGTCGGCACCGCCAGTAATGTTGAGAATATTGGCGGTGACGCGGCTCAGGTTGCCTTCGCTGCTGGCCATGGGCAGTTGCCCGTGGGCGACCACGTTGTCGGTCCACAGATAGCGAACGATGTCCTGAATGACGCCGCCGGGGTAGGCCACCATGTCATCGAGAAAGGCGCCATTGGTGGCATGGGCCGCCACGAATTCGCGGTCGTGGAGGTTCCTCACCAGATTCATGTAACCCTGCAGGCTACCCACCGGGTTGGTGAGTTTAAAGGCCAGACTGTTCATCCAGCCAGGGGAGCGTAGCAGGCGTGCCGGTACGTCGTGGATGCGCAGGCCGGTGTTGCTGCGAATCCACTTTGCCTGGCGGCTCAGTCGCCGGTACTGGGCGCCCAGTGCACCATTGCGATGGTAGTCGCAGGGGGTGCCGACCAGCACCAGATTACGGATATCCGGATCATTGCCCAGAGCGGTGTAGCAAAGGCTGAACAGCCCGCCGAAACTCCAGCCATGCAGGCTGAGTTGCTGTTGCCCGCTGTGCTGACGTACCTGTACCAACATCTTGGGCAGGTAGTCGGCAAAGTAGCTGCTCAGGCTCAGGTGGTTGTGATATTTACCCGGGCGCCCCCAGTCCACCATGTACAACTCAAAACCGCGGGCGCGCAGGTAGCGCACCAGGCTGCGTTGCGGGAACAGATCATAGATCAGCATGTTCACCGCCAGCGGCGCGACCAACACCAGCGGGGTGCGCTGGGTGTGTTCGCTGACGGGCATCACCGTTCCGTCACTGAGAGGAATGGCTTTTTCCTGCAGTGGCGGGGAGTAGCGCAGCTTGACCAGACCATCGTCGAACAAGGTGTCGTAAGGGGTCTGTTCTGCCTGGCTCAGGCGCTCTGCGTCGAACAGGCGCGCACGGCCATTGTCCAGGCGGTGAAGCCATGGGCGGGCTTTCTGCTGCAGGGTGTCAGTGAGCATGCAATGCACCGGCGTTGTGATTCGGGCCGGCCATTGTAGGGAAGAACGCGGCGGGTGCACTTGCCGTGCGGCCCGCCGCTGACGTCCTTGCGGTTACCCCATTCATCACGGTCATTGACGGGTAACCTGAGGGAATCAGGGGTGGTAGTGGCCCAGCGCGCCTTTCACTCTGACCACGCTGCCGGCTTTTAGCTCGGGTTCAAAACCGGCCTTGCCTTCCGGGAACAGCAGTACCACGGTGGAGCCCAGCAGGAAGCGGCCCAGCTCGTCGCCCTTTTGCAGGGTAACTGGGGCGGTGCGCAGGTAGTCGGTGGTCACCACCTGTTTGGGGAGCGGGGTGACCTGGCCGGAGAACACGGTCTCGATACCTGCGACGATCATGGCGCCCACCAGAATCACCGCCATCGGGCCATTGTCGGTATCGAAGATACACACCAGACGCTCGTTGCGGGCAAACAGGTTAGGCACCCCGTTGGCGGTAGCCTCGTTCACGGAGAACAGGTCGCCGGGCACATAGCGTGTTTCGCGCAGGGTGCCAGTGAAAGGCATGTGTACGCGATGGTAGTCCCGCGGGGACAAGTAAATGGTGGCGAACTGGCCGTTGGTGAATTCGCTGGCCAGGGCGCTGTCGCCACCGACCAGGTCATACAGGGAGTAGTCATGCCCCTTGGCCTGAAACACCTGATTGGCTCGGATGGCGCCCAGCTGGCTGACGGCGCCGTCGGCCGGACAGGCAATGGCGTTGGTAGCGTCCGCTTCCAGGGGCCGGGCGTCCGGTTTCAGGGCGCGGGTGAAGAAGGCATTAAAGCTGGGGAACTGGTCCGCATCCTGAATCTCGGCCTCAGACAGGTCGATGCCGAACTTCTTTATGAAAACGTTGATGAAGGTGGTCTTGATCCACGGCACTTCGCTACGGGCAAGAAAGCCCACCAGCCGGGAGAGGCCGTGTTGGGGCACCAGATACTGCAGAATCACAAAAAGCTTGTCGCGTAGGCTCAAGGGAACATCCTTAGAGTAATCAAACAGGTTAGTCGGGTTTGGCCACCGGGGTGTCCGGGTGGTTGCCCCATTCCGCCCAGGAACCGGCGTAACCCCGCAGGCGCGGGTAACCGAGAATCTTGCCCACCAACCAGGAGAAACTGGAGCGGTGGTGGGTCTGACAGTGACAGATCACTTCCTTGTCGGGGGTGATGCCGCGGGCTTCCAGTTCGGCACGGATGTCATCCAGCGGTCGCAGGCGCAGGTTGTTGCTGCGGTCCATGGCGTCGGTCCATTCGTAGTGAATGGCGCCGGGAATGTGGCCTGCTTTCTGGGCAAAGGCGCGTACCCCTGCGTATTCCTCTTCCGAGCGTGAGTCCCACAGGGCCAGTGAGGGCGAGGTGTGATGCTCGAGCAGGTAGTCCAGGTGCACTTCCGTGAGCGGGTCGTGTTCACCCACTTCATAATCGCTGGCCACCGGCTCGGGAGAGTCGCTGCTGGTGGGGTGTCCCTCCGCCAGCCACGCATGGATGCCCCCGTTGAGGTAGCTGTAGTGCTTGTGGCCAATGGCGTCCAGCGTCCACAACAGGCGGCCGGCCCAGCCGCCGCCTTCGTCGTCGTAGGCCACCACATGGGTATCCGGTGTCAGCCCCAGACTGGAAAACAGGTCACTGAGGGTATCGTCATCCGGGATCATTCCCGGCGCCGGCTGCGCGCCGCTCTGCAGGCGTTTGAAATCCAGATGGATAGCCCCCGGCACATGGGCCTGTACATAAATCGCAGGCTTGCTCAGGTCGATGATCAGCAGCTTGTCATCATCAAGATGCTGGGCGAGTTCGGCGGGTTCTAGCAGCAGAGGCAACATAAAAAATAGTTGATAGTGGACAGTTGAAAGTTGACAGCTAAAAGTCAGAAAAAGCAGCGTCTTGGAGCCGCCCATTATTCCTTATATAGCTACGTTCTGGTAGCCGGGTTTCGCTGTCAACTGTCCACTATCAACTGTCAACTTGAGTACCGGTCGCGCCCCTCTTCGTCCAGGGTGTCGGCGATCTGGAAGAAGTTGGCCAGTCGTTCCTCGCTGATGGCGCCGCTGTCGGCGGCATCGAGGAAGGCGCAACCGGGTTCGTTGCGGTGTGAGCAGTTGCGGAACTTGCAGTAACCGGCCAGTTCGGACAGTTCGCGGTAACCGTGCAACAGCTCTTCTTCGCTGATGTGCCACAGGCCAAATTCGCGGATGCCGGGGGAATCGATCAGTTCACCGCCGGTGGGCAGGTGAAACAGGCGGGCGGTGACGGTGGTGTGCTGGCCCAACCCGGAGTTGGCTGACAGATCGCCCACATCCAGTTCAGCATCGGGCAGCACGGCATTCACCAGGGATGACTTGCCGACCCCGGATTGGCCCACGAACACACAGGTTTTGCCCTTCAGTGCCTCGTGCAGTGGAGTCAGGCCTGCCGGGTCATGAGCGCTCAGTTCCAGCACCGGGTAGCCGAGCCGTTCATACATGGCTTTCATGTCATCGATGAACGGGCGCAGCTCTTCGTCGATAAGGTCGGCCTTGTTGAGCACCAGCGTGGCAGGAATGCCAGACAGTTCCGCGGCGACCAGATAGCGGTCCAGCAGGGTGCTGGAGGGGGTGGGCAGGGGAGCGAAGACCACCAGCATCTGGTCCACATTGGCGGCAACCGGTTTCAGGTTGCCGTAGGGGTCCGGGCGCTTGAGGACGTTGTCGCGAGGGTCGATCGCCACCACGACGCCAAGCCCGTCGCTCTGGGGGGATTGCCAGATCACCCGGTCACCCACGACCAGCTGTTCCAGCGTGGCGCGAAAATGGCAGCGACGAAGCTGTTTGCCTTTGCCGTTCGGGCCATCAGGGCTTTCAACCAGCACCTGCTGACCAAAATGGGCGGTAATGATGCCGGTCTGTTCATCCCCCAGATCGTCGGCCACCAGGTCTTCCAGCTGCTCACTGCGACGCTGGGCGCGTTCGCGCTTTTCTGCCTGGATCTTTTCGATGCGCCAGCGCTGGCGGCGATTGAGTTTGCGTTTGGCCACGGTGGTGTCGGGTTCTTCCTGCTTTGCGATGGGGGCATGCTACCATGCCCCCTGAATACCGCGTAGCGAGAGATAGCCACCCATGACCGACAAGCGCAATAACCTGATCTGGATTGATCTGGAAATGACCGGACTGAGCCCGGAAAACGACCGCATCATCGAGATCGCCACTATCGTTACCGATGCCCAGCTCAACGTGCTGGCAGAAGGGCCGGTGCTGGCGGTGCACCAGAGCGATGCGTTGCTCGATGGCATGGATGAGTGGAATACCACACACCACAACAACTCCGGGCTGGTGGCCCGGGTGAAGGAAAGTCGCATCAGTGAAATGCAGGCCCAGGCGCAGACGATCGATTTCCTGAAAGAGTACGTGGAAGCGGGCATGTCGCCCATGTGCGGTAACAGCATCTGTCAGGATCGCCGTTTTCTGGCCAACTACATGCCGGAGCTGGAGGCCTTCTTCCATTACCGCAATCTGGACGTGTCCACCCTCAAAGAGCTGGCGCGACGCTGGAAGCCCGAGATCCTGGAAGGGCTGAAGAAAGAAAACAAACATCTGGCGCTGGATGACATCCGCGAATCCATCACCGAGCTGCAGTATTACCGCGAGCATTTTATTGACGCCTGATGGCAACGCATCAGGCAACACGCAAACCCCTCGCCGTAGGGTCGTCGCCTCTACGGCTTAGGCGTTCGGTGCTGTTCCAGCGCCCACTGCACATGTTCCTGTACCGTCTCGTCTGGGTAATCCAGGCGTTCTTTCAACGCCAGGATAATGTCCGGCGAGGTGGGGGCATTGCCCAGCGCTACCGCAATATTCCTTAGCCACTTTGCATAGCCTGCCCGGCGGATGGCCGAGCCGGCGGTGCGTTCGAGAAAGTCGGCTTCGTTCCAGCGGAATAATGTCACCAGGTCACTGTCGCCCAGTCCGTGGCGGGGGTGAAAGTCGGTTTCGCCGGTGTGCCGGGCAAAACGGTTCCACGGGCACATCAACTGACAGTCGTCGCAGCCGAAGATGCGGTTGCCGATACCCCGTCGCAGGTCCTCGGGGATGCTGCCGTCGTGCTCAATAGTCAGGTAGGAAATGCAGCGGCGGGCATCCAGCTGGTAGGGCGCGACGATGGCGTCGGTGGGGCACACGGTGATGCAGGCCTTGCACTTGCCGCAATGGTCTTCACCGGGTTGGTCTACGGGCAGGGGGATGTCGGTGTAGATTTCACCGAGGAAAAACCAGCTGCCGGCCTCACGGTTGAGCACCAGGGTGTGTTTGCCCTGCCAGCCCAGCCCGGCTTTGGCCGCCAACGGCTTTTCCATCACCGGGGCGCTGTCCACAAAGGCGCGGGCAAGTTCACTGTCGCCCACTTCCGCCCGGATTCGGGCGGCCAGTGTGGCAAGCCGTTTGCGGATCAGTTTGTGGTAATCCCGGCCCAGCGCATAGCGAGAGACGTAGGCCTTGTTTTTTTCGCCCAGCATTTTCACCGGTTGCGTATCGGGTGGCAGGTAATCCATGCGCGCAGAGATGACTCGCAGGGTGCCGGGCTCCAGCGCTTCAGGGCGAAAACGTTTGTCGCCGTGGGCGCTCATCCACTGCATTTGCCCTTGATAGCCTTTGGCCAACCAGGTTTTCAGGTCCGCTTCAGCGGCGGACAGATCCGTATCGGCAATGCCGATCTGCTGGAAGCCCAGTTCGCGGCCCCATTGCTGGATGTTTTCCTTTAGCTGCTGAAAATCCATGGGTTTCTGAACGGCCGGTTCCCGTGGGTATAATGAGGGATATTGCGGTACGCAACGGCGCACAACAAAGGACCAAGGGTACCATGACCATACTGCCCACAGTGCTATTTACTGCTGAACAGACCCGCGAACTGGATCGCCTTGCCATTGCGGCTGGCACACCCGGTGCCGAGCTGATGCAGCGGGCCGGGCAAGCGGCCTTCGATGCCCTGTGTGAGCGTTGGCCCGAAGCGCGTCGTATCGCCTTACTGTGTGGCGGCGGCAACAACGGCGGCGATGGCTATGTGGTCGCGGCGTTGGCTCACCGGGCCGGATTGCAACCCGAGATTTTTTATACCCGCGCGCCGGATACGCTCAGCGGGGATGCGCTGACCATGGCGCAGCGTTGCCAGGCGTTGGCGATCCCGCAGCAACCACTCCGCGAGGACGCCTTGCCTGTGGAGGCGGATGTGCTGGTGGACGGTCTGCTGGGCACCGGATTGTCGGGCGCCCTGCGTGATGACATGAGCGCATTGCTGGCCGGGCTGGATGCCCTGCCGGTGCCCCGTTTGGCGCTGGATATTCCCTCCGGGCTCAATGCCGACACCGGCATGCCGTTGGGCGCGGTACTGCGGGCGGATCTTACCTGTACCTTTATCGGCATGAAGCGCGGACTGTTAACCGGTCAGGGGCCGGTGTTCGCTGGCGAGTTGCTGTTTTTTGATCTGCAGGTCCCGCGCTCGGTGTATCAGCAGGTCTCGCCGGATTGTCGTGTCCCGGTGCCGGAGGAGCTGCCCGCAGCCTTGCCCAGGCGAGCCGCGGATGCCCACAAGGGATGCTATGGCCATGTGCTGGTGGTTGGGGGCGATCATGGCTTTCCCGGTGCAGCGATCATGACGGCCCAGGCGGCGGCCCGCTGCGGGGCGGGCAAGGTCAGTTTGCTGACGCGGCCGGAGCATGTGGCCATGGCGATTACCCGGCAACCGGAAATCATGGTGCGTGGTGCTGACGAGAGCGGCGCAGCGGATGAACTGATCGAGTCGGCCACGGTCATCGCCGTTGGCCCCGGGTTGGGTACGGGGCCTTGGGGGCAGCAGTTGCTGGAGCGGGTGCTGGCCAGTGGCAAGCCGCTGGTGGTGGATGCCGATGCCCTTAACCTGTTGGCTGCGCATGCCGAGATCGGCGCCCACGACTGGGTGCTCACACCGCACCCCGGTGAGGCGGCACGGTTGCTGCAAGTGGGCAACCCGGAGATACAGTCTGACCGCTTTGCCACACTGGAAACCCTGAGTGCGCGTTATGGCGGCACGGTGCTGCTGAAAGGGCTGGGTACCTTGATTCAGGGGGAATCCGCCGGCCAGCGTTGTCGTGCCCTGATCGTGGACGGCAATCCGGGCATGGCTAGCGGGGGCATGGGCGATGTGCTGACCGGGGTGATCGCGGCGCTGCGGGCCCAGGGATTGAACGGTTATGATGCTGCCCGTCTCGGCGCCATGGCACATGCCCGGGCGGCAGACCGGTGTGCCCGGCAGGCCGGTGAGCGCGGCTTGCTCGCCACCGATCTGCTGGGTGCGCTGCGAGAACAACTGAACGAAGGAAGCCTGTATGCCCATTGAACACCAGACCCTCGCTGACGAAGCCGCCACCCTGGCGTTGGGGGCCAGCTTGGCTGCCCGACTGACCGGCGGTGGCTGTGTCTATCTGGAAGGCGATCTGGGGGCCGGGAAAACCACGCTGGTTCGCGGTATCCTGCGTGCCATGGGGCATGAGGGGGCGGTAAAGAGCCCAACCTATACGATTGTGGAACCCTACGAGCTGGGTGACGTCCATATCTATCACTTTGACCTGTATCGACTGGCAGATCCGGAAGAGCTGGAACTGATCGGGGTGCGGGATTATTTTGGCTCTGGTGACCTGTGTCTGCTGGAGTGGCCGGAGCGCGGGGCCGGAGTGGTGCCGCCGCCGGATTTGACCATTACACTGGCTGTGGATGGCCACGGAAGAAAGGCGACCCTGGACTGGGTCGGTGACTGAACGCCTATGATAATGCGCAGTAACAATAACAAATGGCTTGTGACCGCCTTCACCCTGCTGGCTGCCATGCTATGGGCGCCCGTTGCCCTGGCCCAGGCGAGCATCGAATCCGTACGCCTGCACCGGGCACCGGACCACACCCGCATTGTGTTTGATCTGCCGTCGCCTGTGGATCACAAGCTCGACAAGCTCGCCAATCCTGACCGTATCGTGCTGGATCTGCAGGAAGCCAAATTGGACTTCGACATCCAGACGCTGGATTACGCCACCAGTCCCATCGCCAATATCCGGGTCGGCAAGCACAGCGACAAGACCCGTGTGGTATTCGATATGAAAGAGGGGGTGCGCACCCGCACCAACCTGCTCAAACCCATCGAGCCGCATGGCTGGCGTCTGGTGGTCGATCTGTTCGACAAGGAATTGAATGGCACCTCGTCAGGGGCCGCTGCCACGGCTGCCGCATCCACTCCTGCCCCGAAAAAGCCTGCTGCCCAATCGGCACCCGCAGAGCAACGCCTGATGGTGGTGGCGATCGACCCCGGTCACGGGGGCGAGGATCCGGGTGCCCGTGGCCCCAGTGGGACCTGGGAAAAAACCGTGGTGCTGCAGATCGCCAAGAAGCTGGAGAAGATGGTTAATGACCAGGCCGGCATGCGGGCGGTGATGGTGCGTGACGGTGACTACTATGTCCCACTGGCGGAGCGTCGCAAGATCGCCCGGGAAACACACGGTGCGGACGTGTTCATTTCCATTCATGCGGATGCGTTTACCGATGCCCGCGCCCATGGGGCGTCGGTGTTTGCGCTTTCCAATCGTGGCGCGACCAGTGCCAAGGCCCGCTATCTGGCAAAGATTGCCAATGAATCCGACCGGGTTGCCGGGGTGTATGAAGAAGAGGAAGACGACAGTTCGTTGCTTAGCGTGCTGGCAGACCTGCAGATGAACGGATCCATGGCGGGCAGCCTTTATCTGGGCCGGCAGGTGCTGCAGGAAATGGGCAAGGTCACCAAGCTGCATGGCGGGCGAGACAAGGTGGAGCAGGCGGGGTTTGCGGTACTGAAAGAGCCCGAGATGGTGTCCATTCTGGTAGAGACCGGGTTTATCTCCAACCCCACCGAGGAGCGTAACCTGCGTTCGTCTGCGCACCAGACCAAGCTGGCGCGTTCCATCCTGCGTGGCATTGATGATTACTTTACCTCGCACCCGCCGCCGAACAGCTGGTACGCCGCCCAGCGCCGTGGCAAAGGTGATGAGTACAAGATTCAGCCCGGTGATACACTGTCGGAAATCGCGCGCCAGTACAGCGTCAGTGAGCAGGCTATCCGTGCGGCCAACAATATCAGTGGTGACCGCATCATGGTCGGCCAGGTGCTGAAAATTCCCCGAACCTGAGGTCCGTTTTGTCCAAGATCCAATTGCTCGATTCCCGCCTGGCCAACCAGATTGCTGCCGGTGAGGTGGTCGAGCGACCCGCCTCTGTCCTCAAGGAACTGTTGGAAAACGCCCTCGATGCGGGGGCGGAGTCCGTGAATGTGGATGTGGAGCAGGGCGGCGTGAAGCTGCTCAAGGTGCGTGACAATGGTCATGGCATTGAACGCGATGACCTGCCGCTGGCGCTGTCTCGTCACGCTACCAGCAAGATTCGCGGGCTGGATGATCTGGAAGCCATTGGCACGCTGGGCTTTCGTGGTGAAGCGCTGGCGGCGATCAGCTCTGTCTCGCGACTGACCCTGGCCAGTAACGTGGAAGGGGAAGCCGAAGGCTGGCAGGTCCAGGTCGAAGGTCGAGACATGGCGCCGTCGGTCACGCCGGCGGGGCATCCCCGTGGCACCACCGTCACCATGCGCGACCTGTTTTTCAATACCCCGGCACGGCGGCGCTTTCTGCGTACCGAGAAGACAGAATTCAATCACCTGGAAGAGGTGTTTCGGCGCATTGCCCTGAGTGAATTCAACACCGCGTTCCGGCTGACCCACAACCAGAAAGTGATCCATCAGCTACCGGCAGGTCTGGATGACACCCTGCGGGCGGCCCGCGTGGCCAAGCTGTGCGGCAAGGGCTTTATGGAACAGGCCATCCCGGTGGACGTGGAGCGTGACGGGATCCGTCTGCATGGTTGGATGGGGCTGCCCACCTTCTCCCGCTCCCAGGCCGACCTGCAATATTTCTATGTGAATGGCCGAGTGATTCGCGACAAGGTGGTCAATCATGCGGTGCGCCAGGCCTATGCGGATGTGTTGTATCACGGACGTCACCCGGCCTATGTCCTGTTTCTTGAACTGGACCCGGCCATGGTGGATGTGAATGTTCACCCCACCAAGCACGAAGTGCGCTTCCGCGAACAGCGTATGGTGCATGGGTTCCTGTACAGCTCCCTGCACCGGACCATTGCTGACGTGCGCCCCGGGCAAGGTGCCGAGCCTGCGGTGGTGTATGACGACTCGCCCATGCCGATGAGTGAGCCGAGCCAGGGCAGCATGTCGCTTACCGCGCCCTCCGGCCGCCCTTATACGCCGCCACCTGCATCTGGTGGCTATGGTCAGGGCCTGCGCCAGGCAGATGCCTATGGTGCGTTGGTTCAGCCACGTATTGAGGATGGCGCCCCAGCAGCTATGCCGCCGGCCAGTGATGATGAAACCGTGCCGCCGCTGGGGTATGCGGTGGCGCAGCTGCACGGCATCTTTATTCTCGCGGAAAACCAGCACGGCATGGTGGTGGTCGATATGCACGCCGCCCACGAGCGCATTACCTATGAACGGCTCAAGCAAAGTTGGTCCACGGACAAGGTGCGCAGCCAGCCGTTGTTGGTGCCGGTATCGTTGGCGGTCTCGTCGCGGGAAGCCGACTTTGCCGAAGAACAGCCCGAGGTGTTTTCCCGGCTGGGGTTCGTGGTGGAGCGCGCCGGCCCGGAAACGCTGGTGGTCCGCGAAGTGCCCGCCATGCTGCGCAATAGCGACAGCGAAAGCATGGTGCGTGATGTGCTCTCCGATCTGCTTGCCCAAGGCAGCAGCGAGCGCATTGAACAAAAGCTCGATGAACTGCTTTCCACCATGGCCTGTCATGGCAGCGTACGGGCCAACCGCCGCCTGACCGTGCCGGAAATGAACGCCTTGCTCCGGGACATGGAAGCCACCGAGCGCTCGGGCCAGTGCAACCATGGCCGGCCGACCTGGACTCAAATGAGCCTCAAGGATCTGGATCGCCTGTTTATGCGGGGGCAGTGATGGCGCCCTCCCGCCCCTCGCCGAAGAATGACGGGGATACCCGGCCTGTCTTGCCCGTGCTGCTTTTAATGGGGCCCACCTGTTCTGGCAAGACCGCGCTGGCCATTGAGGCGGTGCAATCTCTCCCGGTCGAAATCATCAATGTGGACTCCGCCCTGGTGTACCGGGACCTTGATATTGGTGCCGCGCGGCCATCAAACGACGAGTTGCAAGCGGCTCCGCACCGGCTGTTGGGGTTCCGTGACCTGGACCAACCGTATTCCGCTGCAGACTTTCGCACGGATGCGCTGAGAGAAATTGAGACGGTCCATGCTGCTGGGCGTTTGCCGCTGCTGGTGGGAGGCACCATTCTGTATTTCAAGGCGCTGGTCGAAGGTCTGGCGCCGCTGCCGGAAGCGGATGAAACGGTGCGCGCCGAGATTGCTGCGCTGGCGGCAGAGCAAGGCTGGCCAGCGGTGCATGCCGAGCTTGCCCGGGTAGACCCGGCCACTGCCGACCGCCTGAAGCCCATGGACCGTCAGCGTCTGCAAAGGGCGCTGGAGGTGTATCGGCTCGCGGGCAAGCCGCTTTCTGCCTTTCATGCCGAGCATCATACGACTGTCACAATGAGAGAGGATGGTCTGAGTGAGTTCAGTGGGCTTCCCTGGCCAGTCTACAGTGCGGCACTGGCGCCCAAAGACCGCGCCTGGTTGCATGCGATGATCGCCCGCCGTTTTGACGTCATGCTTGAGCAGGGCCTGGAAGAAGAAGTGCGCCAATTGATGGCGCGGCCCGAAGCACACCGGGACCTGCCCGCGATCAAGGCCGTGGGGTATCGCCAGGTATGGGATTACCTGGAGGGGCAATACGACCGCGAGACCATGGTCGAAAAGGGGGTGATTGCGACCCGCCAACTGGCGAAAAGGCAGTACACCTGGCTAAGAAAATGGCCGAACCTGGAACGGTTCGACAGTAACGATGAGCAAGAGCGCAATGCGCTGTTCGGCCAGCTTGCGAAGATCTGTAAAACTGTGTTTAGTTGAAGCCGAGCCCTTGCTTTTTACGGTACAATGCAAAGGAATTGCTGGCTGGGGGCGTTCGGGAGTTGCCGCCAGCCTCTCAACGGGTCGGGACCTGGAACCATTTTACTGGGTTGTTGACAAAAAAATGTCTGATGGCGCATCAGGCATGCGGTGGCCGTTCGGGACGGCTTCACTGCAGGTAAAGCGCTGATATTGCCCGAGTGTTGGGCACCACTTTTTACTGTTATTTCAAGGAGACTTGCCATGTCAAAGGGGCACTCACTACAAGACCCTTTCCTTAACGCTCTGCGTAAGGAACGGATCCCGGTATCCATCTTTCTGGTAAACGGCATAAAGCTGCAGGGACAGATTGAGTCCTTCGACCAGTATGTGGTCCTGCTGAAGAACGCCGTCAGCCAGATGGTATACAAGCACGCAATTTCTACTGTGGTCCCGGCGCGCAACCCGCGTGCAGGTGGCAACCCGGCCATGTCGACCGGCAATGGCACCACGGGCGCACAGGGCACAGAGAGCTACGGTAACCAGTAATCACGGTTGCCCGAGCCTTTTTGCTGAAAAGAGCCACCTTCGGGTGGCTCTTTTCGTTTCCCCTCCTGCCTTTTCGTTTGTGGCGGTTTACAATTGGCCCCACTGTCCCCATATCAGGCACCTATGGACTTATTTGATCGTACAGAGCAATCACGCACCGGCGCCGGCGAGCAGGCGATTCTTGTGCATCTGGACCTGCCGGACTCCATGGGCCGTGAGGATCTGGACGAATTTCATCATCTGGTGACCTCCAGTGGTGTGGAACCGGTGGCGGAATTGACGGGCAAGCGTGACAGGCCCGACCCGGCTCTCTTTATCGGCACGGGCAAGGCCGATGAGCTGGCCGAACTGGTGCAGCAGCACCAGGCGGATGTGGTGCTGTTCAACCATTCCCTCAGTCCGGCCCAGGAGCGCAACCTGGAGCGGGCGGTGAAATGCCGGGTGCTGGACCGTACCGGGCTGATTCTGGATATCTTTGCCCAGCGGGCCCGCACCCACGAAGGGGTGTTGCAGGTCGAGCTGGCGCAGCTGCGTCACCTGTCCACCCGGCTGGTACGTGGCTGGACTCACCTGGAAAGGCAAAAAGGCGGTATTGGCTTGCGTGGGCCCGGTGAAACCCAGCTGGAAACTGACCGTCGATTGTTGCGAGACCGTATTCGTGCCATTGAGTCGCGACTGGAGAAGGTGCGAAAGCAGCGAGCGCAGGGGCGCCGGGCCCGGCAGCGTGCCGAAACACCGTTGATTTCACTGGTGGGTTATACCAACGCGGGTAAATCCACCCTGTTTAATGCCATTACTACTGGGGATGTGTACGTGGCGGATCAGCTGTTCGCCACCCTGGATCCCACCCTGCGCAAGGTCAAAGTGCCGGGTGTCGGCCCGGCCATTCTGGCTGATACCGTGGGGTTCATTCGCCACCTGCCTCACCGGCTGGTGCAGGCTTTCCGGGCGACCTTGGAAGAAACCGCCAATGCTACCCTGTTGTTGCATGTCACCGACTGCAGTGCCGAGGAACGGGACAGCAATGTGGAGGCGGTGAATGAGGTGTTGGAAGAAATCGGTGGCGATCAGCTGCCGGTGCTGCATGTCTATAACAAGGTCGACAATCTCGATGAGTCGCCACGGATCGACCGTGACGAGCAGGGCCAGCCCTGGCGGGTGTGGATCTCGGCACAGACCGGTGACGGGTTTGATCTGCTGTTCGAGGCCATTGCGGAGCGGCTGGCCGCAGGCTGGGTCGATTGCTGGGTGCGGTTACCTGCCCATGCAGGGCGCCTGCGCGCCCGTCTGCATGAAGCTGGTGAGGTGCTGGATGAAGAGGCCGCAATGGATGGCAGCATGCTGCTGCGCATCAACGTCAATCGGGTCCATTTTGAACGCCTGTTGCGTGAGCAGGGTCTGAACGAAGACGAACTGGTGGTGCCGGCCCCGGAATCGGCGGCCTCGGTTGCAGGGGAAGATGGGCCTTCCTACAATTCAGAACGCTCGCCCAAGGTGAGCTGACATTACAAGTCATGGGCCATGCCGGCCCTGACGGACTGGAGACCTACATGGCGTGGAATGAACCCGGCGGTAACAAGCCGAAAGACCCCTGGGGTGGCGGCGGTGATCAAGGGCCGCCGGATCTGGATGAGGCGCTGAAGAACCTCAAGGACAAGATCAACAATGTGTTTGGTGGCAAGGGCGGTCGTCCGGGTGGCGATGGCAGCAAGCCTGGAGGCTCACCGCTGCCGCTACTGGCTGTGGTCGCCGTGATCGCACTGGTGGTCTATGGTTTGGTCGGGTTCTTTCAGGTGGATCAGCGCGAGCGGGCCGTGGTGCTCCGTTTCGGTAAGTTCGATCGCATTGTCGAGCCGGGTCTGAACTGGCGCGCGCCGATTCTTGAGCAATACCAGAAGGTGGATGTGGGGCAGAACCGCCGCTACGAGATCACCGAGGAAATGCTCACCAAGGACACCAATATCGTCAGCGTGACCCTGCAGGTCCAGTATCAGGTGCTGGATCCGCGTCCCTTCTTGCTCAAGGTCGCCCAGCCAGAGCAGATCCTGGAGCACGCCACCAGCTCGGCGCTGCGTCATGTGGTGGGCTCTGCCTCCATGGATGATGTGCTGAAAGACAACCGGGAAGCCATTCGGGTGCAGGTGCGGCAGCGTCTGGACGAATACCTGAACCGTTACGACACCGGCCTGGTGTTGCGTCAGGTGGTGCTGGACAAGACCGAAGCCCCGGATGCGGTCCGGGATGCCTTTGACGACGTGTCCAAGGCCAAGGAAGACGAAGACCGCTTCAAGAAAGAAGCGGAAGCTTACCGCAATGCGGTGATTCCCCAGGCCCGGGGTGAGGCGCAACGCCTGACCGAAGAATCGGAAGCGTACAAGCAGCGGGTAATTGACGGCGCCATGGGTGATGCGGATCGCTTTACCGATCTGCTCACGGAATACCGCAAGGCCCCTGACGTGACTCGCGAACGCCTGTATCTGGAAACCATGACTCAGGTGTTTGGGGCTACCAGCAAGGTGCTGGTGGACGTGGATAACGGCAATAGCCTGATTTACCTGCCCCTGGAGCAGCTGGTGAAAGGGCGGGACGCGAGAAGCGCAACCCCCCAACAGAGCCCCGGCGCCGCCAGCAGCGATGCCGCCAAGGCGGGTGCCGATGACGGAGGCAGCGGCCGTAGCACCAGCCGTAGCCTGTACAGCACATCACGACCACAGGAGTTGCGCTAATGAATAATCGTGGATGGTTGGCGCTGCTGGCGCTGGGTGTCCTCGCCCTGCTGGCGCTGGACTCCTTCTATATTGTTAACCAGACCGAGAAAGCGGTACTGAAACAGTTTAGCCGGATCGAAAAGGCGGACATTTCCCCGGGTATTTACCCCAAGTGGCCCCTGTTTGAGGAGGTCGTCAAGGTGGATGGCCGGGCGCTGGTATACGACGTGCCCACCCAGTCTTTTCTCACCGCAGAGAAGAAGCTGCTGAACGTGGATGCCTTTGTGGTCTGGCGGATCAACAATGTGCAGCGCTACATCGTGAGTGTGGGTGGTGGTTCTGCCAACCCGCAGGTCATGGAGCGTCGCGCCCGTGAGTTGCTGGATCCGCGCGTTAACGAAGCGCTGCGTAACGAGTTCGCCTCGCGCACGGTGTTCCAGGTGGTTGCCGGTGAGAGTGACGTGGAAAAAGTGGAAGGGGATACCGCGATTATTCGTGACCCGGCCACGGGGGAAACCACGGAAGTGCCGACCGATCAACTGGATGAATCGATTCTGCGTGAAGCCGGACAGCAAGACAGCGACGAAGACGTGGCCGACGCCGGTGAGCCGTCGGGTAACGACCAGCGTGAAGCGCTGATGGATCAGGTGCGCCAGGAGGTGAATAAATCCACCATGGAAGACTTGGGTATCGAAGTGGTTGATATCCGGGTGAAGCAAGTGGATTGGCCGGATCAGGTGCGTGGCCGGGTATTTGACCGCATGCGTGCTGAGCGTCAACGCGATGCCGCAGCGCACCGCTCTCAGGGGCGTGAGGAAGCGGAGAAAATTCGCGCCGGTGCCGATCGCCAGCGTACGGAAATCCTGGCGGATGCGTACCGAAAATCCCAAGCTATCCGTGGTGAAGGGGATGCCCAGGCGGCAGCTACCTATGCCCAGGCCTACAACCAGGACAAGGAATTCTTCCGCTTCTACCGTAGCCTTCAGGCCTACAAGGAAAGTTTCAAGGATCCGGAAGATGTGCTGATTCTGGAGCCCGATAGCGACTTTTTCCGCTATCTCAAGGGTGCCAAATAGGTCGAACTACCGCACATTTGTGCATTTCGACCGTTTATCGAGAAAAACCCGCCGCCGGCGGGTTTTTTTATTTGCAGGAAAAAGCTTACACGGATGTAAGTCATTGATTACAGGCTGCTGACGCCTGAAAAGTGCACTAAAGTCCCATTGCTTTCCCCCCTTTTTTTTACAAACTCTTCACGCATTTCGGCCGTTTTTTGTGCAAAACAGGCACCATGTCACAGAAAGCGGACAAAAAATAACGCTGCATTGTGACACCAATCACAGAAACTTGTTTCATAGTGGTTTGGTCGGGAAGTAGGGAATCTTCTTTGGCGAATATGCCGGTACTGGGAGTTTAGCAATGAAGCTGTATTTGTCTGTTCTGTTGTTGTCACTGTCTTCTCTGATTTGGGCAGAGGGACCACTGACCAGCCAGATGGAAACCTTTCTGGTGACGGAAAAAGGCGGCAAGGAAACTGTCGTTGCGACGGAGCAGGCGTCTCCGGGTGACGTGGTGGAATACCGTCTTACCTATCGAAATACCGGTGAGCAGCCCCTGTCCGGGCTGGTGATCACCGGCCCCGTACCGGCCAACACTGCCTATGTAGGCGGTAGCGCCAACACCGAGGTGGACGCATCGTTCACCGTCAGCATTGATAACGGAACCAGTTTCCTGGCTGAGCCCGTCACTCGAGAAGTGAAGGACGCGGACGGCCAGAGCAAGAACGTCACGGTTCCCCCCAGCGACTACACCCAGGTGCGTTGGCAGCCAAATGGCAGCCTCAAGCCTGACCAGGAGCAGCAGTATCGCTACCGGGTGAAGGTGCAGTAGCTCCCGGGGGAGCTGACGTAGGAGCTAACGCTCCGAGGAAGTCTTGCGCGAGCGGCTTGATCGTCATGGTCAGCCGCATGGGGAGGGGCGGACCACTCGTTTCGACGAGGGGCCGCTCTCGCAAGGCTTTCTGAAACTAGAGGGTAAGTCAAAACATCAAACTTTGAGGATGAAGCCATGAAACATGCCTTCAATAAGGGCGTGTTGTCTTCGAAAATGGCCGTGTCTCTGGTTTCTGGTGGGTTGCTGTTTGCCGCAGGGCAAGCTTGGGCACTCACGGAAGCCGGCACGGACATCAAGAACCAGGCAACCGTAACCTATGAAGATGCCAACGGTAACAGTTACTCCGCCCAGTCCAATGAGGCGGTGGTCACCGTTGCAGAAGTGTACGCAGGGACCCTGCGTAGCGACGGTAGCAAGGCCGGTGCTCCCGGCGAAACCGTGTACTTCAGTCACAGCCTGAAGAACACCGGTAACGCCCGTGACACCTTTGTGCTGAGTGGCCGTGATGGCGGTGCCACCGGTGGCGTTGCTTATGACGTCTATTGGGATACCAGCGGCAACGGCCAGCCTGACGCAGGTGAAAACGTTGTCACCCAGATCGAGCTGGATCCGGATCAGCAAGTCGAGCTGATTTTGGCTGTGCCGGTGGGGTCCAGTGCGACAGCCGGCAGCACGATCACCGCTACCCTGTTAGCCCAGTCCACGCGTGGGGATGGCAGCTACGACGGAGATGCGACCGATGGCGGTCTGGTTATCGATACCAGCCCAACCAGTGGAGGCGCAGATAGCGGCACCTATGATTCCGATGATGACCTCTCGGCAGATGGTAACGACACCAACACCGATGTGGTGACCGTGACCACCGATGCAGTACTGGTAACGACCAAGTCTGCCTCTGTGGATACCGACAACAACACCATCACCTATACCCTGACCGTGAAGAACAACGGTGGCCGTGCGGCAACCGATGTGGATATCTTCGATGCGATTCCGACTAACTCTACATTCGTAGAGATCAAGTCTGTGAATGGCTTGCTGGGAAGCAATAACGATACTTACCAGGATAGTGCAAATACGGTGCCTGCACCCACGCTGCCCGGAGATGCGACTACCATTTACACCCCCGCTACGCTGGCGACTATCGATGAAAACGGTGTCGACCTGAACGGCAATGGCGCTAACGATTCGGGCATTCCAGGCATTTTATTGACAGATAAAGTCCTGGGAGTGAACACCACCGTGTCCATCGTGTACCAGGTGAGTTTTGATCCGACCGCGCTTGCCGGTACCGAGATCAAGAACACCTTCGCTGCGCAGGGGGATCTGGATGGTGACGGTAATGCTGATGATGCGGTTGGGTCCAACACAGTAACCACCGTGATTGGTCAGACCTACGCTGTGGACGCCAACGACACCGAAGATGCTACCGATGGCACCGATGACGACATCTACACGGTGCCCAGTGCGGCCAGCGGTGCCGTGGTCGACTTCAAGCACACCATTACCAACAACGGTAACGGCGTGGATGTGTTCGAGCTGAGCGCAGCCAACGATGCGACCAATCCGTTCCCGGCAGGTACCACGTTTACCTTCTGGAATGCTGCGGGCACGGTTCAGATTACTGACACCAACGGTGACGGTAACCCGGATACCGGTGAGCTGAATCCGGCGGAAGCGCTGAACATCACCGTGAAAGCCGATTTGCCGGCCAGCACCAGTGGTGTCGGCCCGTACCAGTTCAACCTGACGGCGACCTCTGCGGGCGACAATGCCCAGTCTGATACCTCCGCGGGTGTATTGAGCACCATTAATGCGGCGGCCGTGGATATTGCCAACACTGCCAACGCGACCGGTATGGGTGATAGCGCGGTCGATGCCGACGAGAACACCGGCACGCCGACCACGACCAACACAGCAGCAGCAGGTTCGGTCACCTCGTTCAACCTGTATGTGGCCAACGAGTCCGGCAACGCCCAGTCCTACACTCTGGGTGGCACGGTACCCGCGGGCTGGTCTGTGCAGTTTGTGGATGTGGGTGTCGATACCGATGGTAATGGCACGGTGGACAACACCAGCAATGCGGGCGATGTGGTCACAGCCACCCCGAACCTGCCGGACGGTGCGGTTTATCACTACACCGCCAATGTGACTGTGTCGTCCAACGTGGCTCAAGCCCGTGCGGATTACACCGGCGGTGATGCGGTAAACACCAATGATAGCGATGGCGACTATCCGATCACGTTCACTGTGACCTCTCCATCCAACAGCAGCATTACCAACAGCAAGCTGGATGCGGTGGATGTGGTGGCGAACCGTAATCTGAGCATCACTCCTGATGGCTCCAATCCGGTGCAACCCGGCGGTAACGTGGACTACCCGCATGTGTTGTCCAACGACGGTAACTCCACGGAAACCGTTGAGTTGTCAGCCAGCAACAGCCAGACCGGCTTCACCAATACCACCCAGCTGTATGTGGACACGGACGGCGACAATGTTCCGGATGCATACCGTGAGCTGAGCCAGCTGGCGGGCCTTGCAACCGCGGGGCAGTTGTGGGTGCGTGATCAGGCGGGTAACCCGGTGCAGATCGGTGTTGCGGATGCCGACGGTGACAACCTGCCGGAGTTGACTCTGGAAGCCGGCGAGAAGGTGGAAGTGCAGGTGACCGTGTTTGCCCCGGCGACAGCGTCTCAAGGTACCCAGGACACCCTGAGCCTCACTGCAGCAAATGAAGACAGTGGTGCAGGCGCGGCTGCGTCCGCCACGGCCAACGACGTGACCGAAGTGATTCTGGGTCAGGTGCGTTTGAACAAGCTGGCCGGCGTCGATGCAGATTGTAGCTGTGATGCCGCAACGCCTGACTGGAGTGCAGATTCTGGTTTTGCTGCAACTCAGACCACTCAGGTGGAGCCGGATCAGTGTGTGATCTGGGACCTGACTGCGACCAATGAAGGTGCAGCCACGGCCAAGAACGTGACCATCACCGATGAAACCACCCCTTACACCACCTTCCTGGCCGCGAAAGATTCTGTTCGTGCCTCAGATGGAGATGTGGTGGCGAACTCCGGTACGGATCCGGAGGTGAAGTGGGTCGTTGGGGATCTTGCTGCCGGTGACAGCGCCAAGGCGCAGTTCTGCGTGCGAGTGAACTAAGCCCCTCCCAAGGGGCCCCTCTCTCCTTCGGGAGAGGGGGGCTTTCCCAAGGGCTGCCTTGCCAGCGTTTGGGAAAGCCCTCCAAGGGATCGAGGAAAAAGCAAAACACAATATTTTGCCCGCTGATTCGGGCTGTACCAGGGAACGACGGAAAACGCCGTGAAAAACAGACTCGTGTGGACAATGGTAGCGATGACGCTGCTGGCGATAGCCAGCGGCGTTGTCGTTGCTGCCACCGAGGCAGGCACGGTGCTGCGCAACCAGGCAGAAGTCAGCTATTTCGACCCGATCAATGGCGAAGTCATTGTCATGCGCTCCAACCTGTCCCAGGTGGTGGTGGCGCCGTGGCGGGCAGTCACTCTGGATACCGATAATCAAGCCACTGTAGCGGCGGGGCAGCCGGTCAATCTGCCCCATGTCATCAGTAATAATGGCAACGTGGCTGATCGCTTCTCTATCACCGTGAACAATCTGACAGGTGACAATGGGGATCTGATTAATCCTGTCGTATACCTGGATGTAAATGGCAATGGTCAGGCGGATGCTGGCGAGCCAGAACTGCTTGAAACCGCTGAACTAAAACCGGGTGAAAGTGTTGCTCTGGTTGTTACCGGCAGTGTTCCGGCTGGACAAAACCCGGACGATGAATTGCGTCTTGAGGTGAGAGCTACCTCTCTTGAGGATTCGGCGATCACTGATGTCCGTCAGGATGTGATTACTGTTTCCCGGGGAGCCTTCCTGAATATCACTAAATCGGCTAGCCAGAGCTGTGAAGCGCCTCTTCAGGCGGGTCAGAATCTCGACTACCGGATCAGCTTCACCAATAACGGCAGTGCGGCTCCCCAGGCGCGCACGGTGTTGGTGAATGGTGCTCCCTATGAAGGGGTGCTGGTTGAGGATGAAATTCCTGGCAATGTCTCCTTGCGCCCATCCAGTGTGACCAATGTGTCTCCGGTTCAGTCCTTCCCGGTGGTGCACCGTGCGGGCGATGCGGAAGATCAGTGGATCAGCTATGCACAGTGGGATACCCGTGAGCCAGTAGATCGGTTTGCCATGCTGATGCCGGCAGATACCCTTGAAAGAAACGAGAGCGGCGGTTACACCTTCGGTGTCTCTGTGGCCTCAGGCACCACTGCAGGCACCCGTATTTTCAATACCGCCCACGTGGACGTTGATGGCGATGGCCTTGCGGACTTTGAGAGTAATACTGTCTGTAACACGATGGGGGGGGCTGTCAGACCGGCCATCCTGTTTGAGCGGCCGACGCCAGCGGTTGTTCGTGGAGAACGCACTCCGGATCTTGGTAATGATGGCGATTTCGAGGCCGCAGATATTTATCGTTTGCTTCCTGAGGCCAGTCATGACGTGCTGCACGATGGGGTGTATATCCGTCTGACTGCATCGCAGCTTAATCAATCGCAAACCCAGCGCGATTTTCTGCAACAGACGCCCAATGGTCAGCAGCTGATCATCGTTACCGTTGAATCACGTTTGACGGGGGATTCGGTCAGGGTGGTGATGATCGAAACCGGCGCCAACAGTGGTGAGTTTCGCAGCATTTTCCCGATTGTGCTCAGTGAGGAAGAAAGAGGCAATAATCGGCTTTGCCCCTCCTATGCCAGTCAGCAGGATGTGCGCCAGTACGACAGCGATACGACGACGCTTGATGCATTGACCAACGCCTGTGTACTGAACAGCACCCAGCGAGATACGCTGACGGCGCGCTATACGCTTCCGGTATATGGCGCAGGCGGGAATATCGAAAACTATGAAGTTGTGAGTGATATCGCAGCTGTAGATCCCGCCGGCACCGTATTTGATTCCACCAACGGCAATCCGGTGGGAGGAGCCAGTGTCATTCTGTATCAGTCACGGCAAACCCTGTCAGCCAGTGGTGCGGGTTCCTGTGCGGACCTCGCCGAGAGCGATTACGAGGTCGGTACGGATCCCTACACCGGCGAGTCGCTGGATGGTGAAAACACCAATACGACCAATGCCGACAACACAACCAAACTTGGGGATTACCAGTACCCCTATGCAACCCCGGGACACTGCTACTATCTGGACGTGATCCCGCCTGCGGGTTACACCTTCCCGTCGGAAGTTGCGCCTGCGGCAGCGGGCGCCTTTTATTCCGATGTGAATGACAGTTCCTACGGTATTGAAGGCTACCAGGCACCGGTGGGGCGCAAGGCTGCCCGTGTGGCAGGAAGCAACAATGGTTCCTTCCTGCTGGGAACCGCCAATGTGTTTGTGAATATTCCGGTGGATCCGAGTGCCAGCCTAAATGCCGGCATTCTGGTCATCGACAAGCGCTCTGAAACAGACAGTGCAGCAGTGGGTGATGTTGTGTCATACAGCATCGATATCACTAATAACCATACCGGTGAACTGTATGCCGGCCGGGTGTTCGATTCGCTGCCTTACGGCTTCCGCTACATCAATGACAGCGCCTGGCTGGAGGTCAATGGAAATCGGGTGGAAATGCCTGAGCCCGAGGGTCGTCCGGGCCCCCAGCTGACATTCCGGATTGAACGTTTGTTGGCCAGTGGCAATGTGGATGCACTGCCGTTGCAGCCGGGCAATACCATCACACTGCATTACGGATTGCGTCTTAGTGCGGGTGCCGTCGACAGCAACGGTATTAACCGGGCGACGGCTCAGGCAAATACGCTTTCCGGTTCAACCTACCGCTCCAATGAAGACCAGGTCGAAGTGAAAATCCGTAACGAAGGCGTGCTTTCTGACAAGGCCATGCTGTTCGGTAAGGTCTATGTGGATGCGGATTGTAATAACCTGCAGAACGACGGTGAGTGGCCCATCGGGGGCGTCAAGCTGTACATGCAGGATGGCACCTGGGTTATCACCGACGAGAACGGCCAGTACAGCATTTATGGTCTGGAGCCCGGGCTGCACACCATCAAGATTGACCCGCTGACCTTGCCTGCCGGACTCAAGCTCAAACCCATTGATAATCGTCATGCGGCGGATCCGGAAAGCCGGTTTGTGGATCTGCGTTCCGGTGAATACCACCGTGCGGACTTTGCTGCATCCTGCCCTTCTGGTGACCAGGCTGAGGCGCTGGCAGAACAGCTCAAGCAGCGTAATGCGTCCATGAACGGTGACTGGATGCTGGATGAAGCGGCCCGTTTTGATCCGCTGCGCCAGCAGACCACCAACCCGATCATTCGCCAGGCGGATGGTAGCGGTGACCTGGGCAGTGGTGTGTACACCCAAACGGGGGATGATTCCCTCAATGAAGCCTGGGACCAGGTCTCCCGTGTCAGCGGCGCGGAAACCGGGACGACCCGGCTGGTTGATGAGCAGACGCCTGAAGCGGCCATGGTGGAGACCAGGGAAGCCGCTGCCACCATTACCCGTGAGCAGGCTGAGCAAGGCGCTTGGCTGTGGCCCCGTGGACAAGTGAGCCGTGATGGTCGTTTCCAGGTGGTGGTGCGTGCCGGGGTCGATCCGATCTTGACCGTGAATGGCAAACCTGTTGCGAAAACCCAGCTGGGCGAGCAGGTCGTGAACAAGCGCGAACGAGCACAGGTGGCTACCTGGTACGGGGTGCAGCTCGCCGAGGGCGAGAACACCCTCACCGTGACCACTAAAGACATGTTCGGTAACACCCGGGTCATGGCAGAAGGCACCTTCATCCGTCCGGCTGCGCCGACCTCCATTACGGTTGAATCGGAAGCCGATACCCTGCCAGCCGATGGCGGCCGCTCCACTCTGGGCATTCGGATTCGGCTCAACGATGCTGCGGGCAATCCGGCGGTTGGCAATCACTTCGTTACTGTGGAAACCGATCGTGGTCAGTGGCTGGAAGATGACCTGCAGAGCGATACCCCCGGGCATCAGGTGAAGCTGGTTGATGGTCGCGCCCTGGTGCATTTACGCAGCACCGAATACACCGGGCCGGTGCGTATCCGCGCAAGCCTCGACCGTTTCAGTGACAGCATCCAGATTGAGCAGATTGCGCCGCTGCGTCCCTTGCTGGCCACCGGTTTTCTGCAGGTGCAAAGCCGCGCAGGTGGATTGCGTGACAACGGCAATGCGCCGGCGGATGTGGCGGATGATTTTGACGACGGTGTTGATGGCCGTGCCGCGGTATTCATGAAGGGACAGGTGCGTGGCGATGCTCACCTGACGCTGGCCTACGATACCGACAAGGATCTGGATACCGAAGACGAAGTACGCCGTGACTTGAATCCTGCGGATTACTATCCGATCCCGGGTGATGCCTCTGTGCGGGGTTACGATGCACGCAGCCGCAGCAAGCTGTACGCCAAAATCGAAAAAGACCGAAGCAGCCTGATGTGGGGGGATTACCTCACGGATCCGGGCTATGAATTCTACGACCTGGGTCGTACGCAGCGTACTTTGACCGGCCTGAATGGCATCTATGACAACGGCCGTGCACGTTTCCAGCTGTTTGCTGCCCGTCCGGAAATGGAACAGGTCACCGAAGAAATTCCCGGCAACGGTACGGCACTGCTTTTCACGTTGAGCAATAACCCTGCTCGTGACAGTGAAACCGTGGAAATCATCGTGCGTGACCGAAACAACCCCGGGCTGGTGATTGAGACGACGCCACTGACCCGGTACGTGGATTATTCGGTGAACTACTTCACCGGCGATATCCGCTTCCATGATGTCATTCCAACGCGTGATGAAAACCTGCATCCGGTGTACGTGCGCGTTAACTACAACGTGGAAGGTGAGGCTGAGGAGTACACGGTGTTGGGGGCCCGCCTCAACTACGATCTGACTGACCAATTGCAAGTTGGTGTAAGCCGTACCCAGGATGATCACGATACCGACGGTTATGATCTCACCAGTGTGTCAGCACAGTACAAGGTGGATGAAAATACGCGGGTGAATGTTTCCACCGGTACCATGGAGCATGAAGATGGTTCGCCGGAGGGTCGCGCCTACAGCGTTAATGGTGAGCGTCTGTGGGTCGATGGTTCGCGCACCGAGTTGCGCTGGGCCCGTGCTGAAAGCGGGTTTGATAACCCTGCGGCAGGCATTAGCGAAGCCCGTGAAGAAATGCGACTGGGGCATGAGCAGATGATTACCAACGATTTCTCTGTCGAAATCGAAGGTATTCGCTCCAAGCAACTGGATGCATCAGATGAACAGAATAGCCTGGGCGCTATCGCTGAAAAGCGGATCGGTGCGACCGCGTTGCGAGGCGGGGTGCGGGGTATTGAACAGAAAGACGCGCAGGATACCGAGCGTTTCGGGACCTATATCCTCGGTGCGGATCGTGGGTTTACGCTGCTGGGCAAGCCTTTCCAGATTGGTGGTGAATACGAGCAGGCCTTCCAGGATCCGGGACGCCGTCGTATCGCAGCGGATGCAGACATGCAGCTGACCGAGAAAACCAGCCTGTATAGCCGTTACGAAATCATCAACAGCCTGAATGGTATCAATACGCTGGATGATGATGTAGAGACGCAGCAATTTACCACCGGGGTCCGTTCTGCTGTTACACGCAATACGGATGTCTACTCTGAATACCGTTTGCGTGGTGCAGCGAGTGGTGAAGATGTGGCGGCGGCTAACGGTGTTAAATCCAACATCGAGATTGAGCCTGGACTGACGGTCACCCCGACCTTTGAATGGATCCAGACACTGGAAGGCAGCAACAGCCAGGACTCCACTGCGCTTTCTATCGGTGCAGAAGATCGCCGCAACCAGAACCGTCGCACCCTTGCCCGTGTAGAAACCCGGTTTGGTGATGACCGTGAGTATTATGGTTTGAGTGCAGCCAATATCTGGCGACTGAATACGGATTGGTCCGGTGTTGTTCGGGATGATTTGCGCCTTCAGTACTTTGATGCTGACCCCAAAGAGGGCGATAACATTGTGACTCTGGGTCTGGCCCGTCGCCCGCGTCGTGACAACCGTCACCACATGCTGTTCATGTACAAGTGGAAAGAAGAGTGGGGTGGTGCTGCCGGCTCTGATCGCACTGTGCACCTGTTCTCTACGCACCATAACTTCCAGCCTCACGATGACTGGATCTTCTCTGGTCGTGTTGGTGGCAAGTGGCAGGAGACGGAACTGGGTGCGCTGAATGTGCACACGGATGCCTATGTGGCTGATGGCCGCATCATCTGGGACATGACCCGCCGTTTTGATCTCGATCTGCATGCGGGGGCGATCACCACCGATGGTGTTGATGAGCGCCGCTACAGTTACGGTTTTACCGTCAACGCCCTGATTCGTCGCAATCTGCGCATGGGTGTTGGTTATAACTTCCAGGGCTTCCGTGATGATGACCTGGACCCGGAAGGCTACAACGCAGAAGGCGTGTATGTAGGCCTGGAATACAAGTTTGACGAAGACGATCTGGGCTGGCTGGGCAGCAAGGCTGCAGGTCAACGCAGTTACATGGGAGATGCGCGATGAACAGGTTGAAAGGGTTCATAGCGGGATTGTTGTTGGCGAGCCTGGCCGGTTGTGCCACCACCGAATCCCTGTACGCTCAGTATGATGAGTTGTGTCCGGTTGAAGCACGTGTGACCAACACTGGAATGGTAATGGTGACCGGTATTGCGACCACAGGTAATGGGCTGGTAGCGGCGGGAGCCACCGAGAGTCAGGTGTGGGAACCGGCAGTGTATTTCGGCTTCGATATGGATGACCTGAAAGACAGTGAGAAAGCGCGACTGGATAGCAATGTGGCCGTCTTGCAGCGCTACGACGCCTTGCAAATCAGTGTGCAGGCCTACACCGACCAGAAAGGCGATGATGATCTTAACCAGATCCTCTCGAAAAAAAGAATGAACAGTGTGGTGGCTTACCTGAAAGCGGCAGGCATCAGTGGCAGCCGAATCAAGGCCACCTATCTTGGTGAAGGGGCGCCGTTGTTGTCTGGTAGCACTACCGACGAGCGAGTCATTAATCGTCGTGTGGAATTGATGCCGCTGGATGCAACAGGGCGTCCGCTGGTCATGCGTGCGGATTTTGCCAACAGCGGCGGCGATGAGTTTGTTGCGCCGGCTCCGGTAAAGTGACAGGAGATCCGAGGTGAAAATGCTGCAACGTTTTCTGCTTGTTTGTTTGGTGCTGGCCGGAGCCTTTGCTCATGCGGCCACGCCAGCAGCGGGCACCCTGATCAAGAACCAGGCATCGGCCAGTTACCGTGCCTGTCTTGATGAAGGATGTACCGAACAAGCTGAGGCGCAGCGTGTTACCTCTAACCTTGTGCAAACCGTGATTCGCAATGTGCCGGGCCTTGAGCTGGTCAGCGATCAGGGTAAACCGGCGGTGCCGGGTGGCTATGTCTACTTTTCCCATGTGCTTACCAATACCGGTAATGGCCCGGACCAATATCAATTCTGTCTCGACAATATCAGTAACGACTTTACAGCCTGGACGGTGTATCGCGATGACGATGGTGACGGCCAGCCAGACGTGGGCGGTGCCCTGTTTAACCAGTCTGATGCCGATGCCTGTTGGGATACGTTCACCCGTACCCTGATTGCCGATGAAACGTTTTCTCTGGTTATCGAAGCCGAGCTGGCGGATACCGTGGTGGCCGGCCAGCAGCCTTCCATGCAATTGCGGGCACGCAGTAACGAAGACAGTGCCATTGTGATCACCAACACCGACGAAGCGGATGTTGTAGATGGCCCTGTCATCGAGGTGGCCAAGTCACTCAGCGAACGGGAAGGGCGCTCTCCGGCAGGCCCGCTAACCGTCACTCTTGAGTACCGCAATGCTTCCGACCAGACCGCTACCGATATCGTTATTGAAGACATATTGCCGACGGTAACAGTGAACGGCGCCACCGGCGGCATGACCTATGTGGCGGATTCTGCCCGCTGGAGTCAGACCGGCAGCACCGTGCTGACGGACGATGGTGAAGATGGCAATCAGGGTAATACGCCGGATTTGATGGATTACTGTGCCTATGATGAGGACGCCACGAATCCGGACTGTCACGATCGGGTGCGTGCCCGGGTGGCCCAGTTGCCCCCTGGGGGGATCGGTATCCTGACCTTTGACGTGATGATCGACAGTGGTGTTGCAGCAGGGGATCGCGTGCGCAACACGGCCCGTTTCCGCTATGCCAATCAGGCAGGGGACACCGTATTCGGTTCGCCTTCACCTTTCAGCACTAATTCCGTCAGTTATCGGGTAATCGGTCGCGCGCTTCGGCCAGCGGTAGTGGCAAACAATGATACCTCCGACAGTGTCACCGGGATCGACGATATTTCGGATACCGGTAACCGGGTTGAGGTGGCCGCAGTGGGCCAGGGTGGCACCGTGGCATTCGACAATATCATCTGGAACACCGGCGACGGTGAAGACAGCTTTGATATTTTGGTGGACAGCAGCAGTGATCGCCAGGGTGGGGCGCTGGTGTCGCCTTTCCCGGGCAATAGCGTGTTTCAGCTCTACAAGGCAGACGGTGCTACCCCGTTGGTGGATACCGATGGCAATGGTGTCAGCGATACTGGTCCGATTCCCCGTCCGGATGCGTCCGGGCAGTGCCCCACAAGGTTCGTGACTGACACCCTCAATGGCGCCTGTGGGGTTAAAGTGGTGCTGCGGGCAACTCTGCCACCGGATGCCCTGGGTGGCCCGTTTACCGTGACCAAGATTGCGCGTTCTGTCAGTGATACCTCGGTGAGTAATGCCGTCAGCGATATCTTGCTGGCCATTACCACCAATAGTGTGGACCTGACCAACGATCAACCGGTGAATGGCAGTGCGCCGGGTGAGGGGGCGGGACCGGAAGCAACACCGGTGCGAACCCTGTCTATTGCGCCGGGTAGTCATGGTGCTTTTGTGGTGTATATCAACAACACAGGTGCACGACAAGACACCTATGATTTGCAGGCCAGCACCACGAATTTCACCCCGGGTCAGCTACCGTCCCAGTGGCAAGTGGCCTGGCATCGTGATGGCGGTAGTGGTGATTGCAGCAGTCTCGGCGTTGTGCAGACCAACTCGGGTCTGGTACCGGCAGGTGGCAGCCGCCTGATGTGTGTACAGGTGACGGTGCCCGCCAGCGAATCGGGTAACCAGACGGTACCGATCTACCTGCGCGCACTCTCGCCCACCAGTGGTATCAGTGACATCAAACAGGATGCGGTGACCGTGGTGGCCGGCCCGGCGATCTCGCTACAACCAGACCAGGTGGGCCAGGTCGCTCCCGGTGCAACGACGGTGTATAGCCACCAATTGACCAATACGGGCAACGTGGATCTTGGCAACGTGCTGTTGTCAGCTACCCCGGCCGCGGCGGCGGATAATGGCTGGTCTGTCACCCTGTACGAAGACAGCAATGGCAATGGTCAATGGGACCCTGACGATGCACTGGTCGTGGCGGGGACACCACTGCAAACCACCGGCAATGACGGCGTGCTTGGCGTCGGCGAGAGCCTTTCTGTCTTTGCCCGGCTGTTTGCCCCGGCGAACGCCGCTTATGGCACCGTGAATATCAAGACGCTGACCGTGACGGGGGAGGGCGCCTCGCAGACGGTCAGCGATGAGGCAACAGACACGACCACAGTGAATAACACCGATGTCGCGATTACCAAAGAACAGGCTCTGGATGGAAATTGCGATGGTATTCCTGATGGTCCTGGCAGCTGCAGCGCGGATGGCTGTTTCGTGTATACGCCGTTTCAGGCTACCCCGGGCGAACAGTGCGTGATCTACCGATTGACTGCGACCAATAGCGGCGCCCAGAGCATGTATGAAGTGACCCTCAATGACCGAACCCAGCCTTACACCAGCATGCTGGGAGCGGGGACTCGATGTGAGTCACCTGCAGGAGATTGTGCCGCGGCGGTGGTGTCGCCGCCGGATGCGTCTACCGGAGAGGTGTCGGTTAATGTGGGTGAGTTGCGACCGGGCCAGCAGGCCATCCTGATCTTTGGTTTGAGGGTGGAGTAATCATGACGACCAAGGGGCCGAAAAAGAACAAGGGGAAATTGGTGATCAGGTTGCTTGCCGTACAGATGCTGCTGCTTGCGCTGGTAGTGGGGATCTGTCTGGTAAGCGCGCCAGTCTATGCGGTGAGTGTAGGGCTGAGCGGTAGTCGCACGGTGGTTAGTGGTACGGACTGTGCGCTGGCGACTTATCGGTTTGGTACCAATAGTTCCTATGAAGGTCAGGCGCTGGATCTGTTGGTGGAGGTGATCCAGGAAGATAACGAGAGGGCTGGCAGTTTTCAATGTGTGGGCACTGAGGATGGTGTGCTGTTTGTCAGTCTGCGGGACAAGGATAGTGGTGAAAATATTGCCTACGCCGACCTTCGTCTGACCCTGGTGGCGCAGGGAAGCTCATCGCCGGTAACGGTGGATCGAATGGTCGTGACGGGGTTCGATCTGGATGGCACCGGAACGGGGGGGCAGACTGCCACCGATGATTTGTATTTCACCACAGGGTCAACAACGCGTTCTTATGTCTCAACCAACACGCAGACAACGGTAAGCTCTACCTCAACGGGTAGCTATAACACACGTATTCGTGGCCGCGATGAAAACTGTGATGACAGTGCTTCCAGTATCCAGCCTGAATGTCGTGCCTCTGTGGTTTTTGCCGAAACCGCCACGGCGACAGTGCGTGTTCAGAACGACAATGCCTACGGTAATGAAGCGAATACCAGTACCGCAAGAAGGGTGTCTTATCTGTCATTGCGTATTAATGATTTTGAAGAGGTTGTTGATGGCAACCTGGATTTTGGCGACGCCCCTGCCAGTTATGGGGCCGGTCGGCAAAATGCAACGACCTCCTTGGGGTTGGGGCGTGGCCTGCTTCCTGATCATGAGGCAGCCAATCAGCCTTCGGCCGGTGCGACAGGCGATGATAGCGACGGTGGGAGTTCTCCTACGCAATATGATGACGAAGATGGCGTGTCACTGAATGGCAGTTCTCTGAGTGGCGCTGCCGTTTTTCCTGGCCAGCAGAGCGAACTGACTGTCACCACCTTCGGAAGTGGTTATCTGAATGCCTGGTTTGACTGGAACCGGGATGGAGATTTTAACGACAGCGGCGAAAGAGTGATCACTAACCGCCTGGTCAGCAATGCTGGAGAAACCTCCAGTGGTAATGGCTCCAGCAATTTTGTTTCGCAAACACCGGTTGCGATCACTGTACCGGCAACGGCAAGGTCGGGGCAGACGTATGCTCGATTCAAATTCACAGCGAGCACCAATCCCGGGATTGCGGAAAACAACGGCAACGGCGAGGTCGAGGATTATCGCCTTGAAGTCTCTCCGCAAACCTGTAATGCGGAGATTAGCGGTAATTTATCGCTAAGCGGTTCCGCTAGTCGAAATAGCAGCAATATCATCACGCTTACAGAAGACACAGGGAATCAAGCTGGCTCTGCCTGGTCGCAAAATCGCATCAGTCTTCTTGCTCCATTCACCGTGGAATTTTCAATCAATCTTGGAACCAAAGACGCCAGTGGCGCAGATGGCATTGCTTTCGCGTTTCAGCGCGACCCGGATGGCAGCAGTGCTACCGGGGCGTTTGGTGGTGCGCTTGGGGTAGGGGGTCTTGATCCCGCAGTGGCTGTTGAATTCGACACCTGGGACAACGGGGATGCGTATGGTGATATTGCCAATGATCACACGGCGATCTACGACCCGGTCAATTACACCGATTCCAATGGCGGCGGTAATCTGATCAGCAATAGCGTGGTGGATTTGGGCAATATTGAAGATGGGGGCTGGCATACGGTCTCACTGGATTGGGATCCGGTTACACAGCAGTTGCAGTATCGGTTTGATGGGGTGCTTGTTTCCGTGGTGAATCGGGATTTCATCAATACGGATTTCGATGGGGATCCCAATGTGTATTTTGGCTGGGCCGCGTCTACAGGTGGTTCCAGTAACCGTCAGCGTGTGTGTGTTATCGACGCGCCGGAACAAGTTCTGGTGGACTATGCCGATGCGCCGGCTAGTTATGGAAGTCCGTCGCACATTATCGTTGATGGCGTGCGTCTGGGCGACGGTATTTCTGAAGATATCACCGGCTACGACAACCCCTCCGCCAACGCCGATACCTTTGATGATGGTGTCACGTTTCCGGCCAATGTGCCGGGGGTTGATCCGATTCAGGTTGAGGTCCATGGCGATGACGGTTATCTGCAGGCCTGGATCGACTGGAACCGCGACGGGGATTTTGATGATGCTGATGAACAGGTAGCGACTAACCTGCAGGACTCGGATGGTGACGGCATTATCGAAGTACTGGTGCCGCCCTCAGCTGAGGCGGAAAACGCCAATGATGTGATTGCACGTTTCCGCTGGTCGACCACGGAAGATCTGAATGCGGGCGATGGCGCTGATGACGGCGAAGTCGAAGACTATTTGATCAATACCCGTGAAGTGGTGTTCTGTCCGCAAGGTTCCGATGCGACGGGTGGCGGGATTGCCAGTGGCGGTACGGGGGGGTACCGCGAGGCGGTCTACTGGCTGGACTGGAACTGTGGCAGTAAAAACAATTACCAGCCTGGTGAGCTGGTTCGCAAGACCTGGGTATTCGGGCCGGTGGAAATCCGTGCAACCGTAGACAACATTACCAGTCAGCTGAACATCTATAACAGCGGTAACTGGTCGGGCGACCGTTTTGACGATCTGTACCAGGGGGTGAACCCGATTGGTCTGTCCAGTCCCAGCGGTACAGCGCCAGCCTTTGATATTCGCTGGGAAGTTTATCTGAATGGGCAGAGAGTGCCTGCGGACATCATTGCCGCCGATGTGGAAGACACGGATGAAAATGAGAGTCTCACCTGGGAAACGGATGGTGAGCCCTGGGAGATCTTCTCCGTTGATCCACAGTCTGACCTGCTGGCCCGTTTTGAGAATGCTGCACGCAGGCTGGTGCTGACCACCGCCCCTGGTGCAGGTACCGGTGCGCTGTTGGCGTTGACGGAAGATGCTACCCAGACCGCTCACATCGTGGATGGTCGCGGTACCCAGGCAGTGGGCTTTGGGGTGTTCCTGCAGGTGGATCATGGCGATATCGCCGGTGGCTACCCACAAAGTGGCGGGCATGTGTCTCGCCGTGATGCCTCCGGTGGCAGCAAGCCGACCACTGACACCAACGTCAATACACTGACTGTGGCCACCTTGCAGCCCGCGGCGCCCTATTTAGGCAGCATCGGGCCTGACCCGGAAGACGCGGACCAGAACTCGGCCAATGCAGACGCGGATGGTCCGGAAGAAGACGGGGTCAGTTTCCCGCCGCTGATTCCTGGTGCGGGCGCCACGATCACGGTCACCCTTACCGAAGATGTGGTTGGTGAAAATTATGTTCAGGGCTGGATCGACTGGAACCGGGATAATGATTTTGACGATGCCAGCGAACAGATTGCTTTGAATGTTCGTGACAATGATGCCCAGGACGCCAATAGCAGTCCGGGGGTGATCGAGCTGAACCTGTTTGTTCCGCCGGGCGCCTTTATCGGCAACACCTATTCCCGCTTCCGACTGTCCAGCACCCCGGACGTGCCGGCGGGTGGCCAGGTTGTGTTCGATGGTGAGGTGGAGGATTACCTGGTGACCATTTCTTCCGGCAATACCGGGGGGATTTTGTCGGGCTGGGTGTACGAGGATAATGGTGACGGCGCCACCGCCCACGATGGCATCAAGGCCGGTAACGAACCCGGTATCGCCAACCAGCGGGTGGTGTTGTATCACGATGCCGACAATAACGGAGTGTGTGAAGACACCGACACGGTTCTGGCTGAAACCCTTACCGACGGGGACGGGGGCTGGCGTTTGGTCCCGGTGCTGGCGGATGTGGGCAAGAATGCGTGTCTGGTCGTGCAAACAGCCAACGGGTTTCGTTCCATCAGCGAGAATCCCGGCGATGGCGGAGCCAGCATCAACACCAGTGCTGCGGATGATGATGTAATGTTGTTGCAGGTGCAGCCCAGCGGGGTGGATTGGGACAATATCCTGTTTGGTGATGCCGGGTTGCCGGTGCTGGAACCGGATCGTCAGGGCGTGGTGGATGCCGGTAACAGTCTGCTCTACAGCCATCGCTTTACGGCACGCACTGCCGGTTCGGTGGATTTCAGCCTCGGTGCAGCCCAAACCGTCCCTGCGAGCCCGGCCTGGACCGATACCCTGTTCCGTGATGCGGATTGTGATGGCGAACTGTCTGCTGCAGACGAGGCGCTACCGGTTAGCGGAGTGGCGGTGCAGGCAGGAGACAGCCTGTGTCTGCTGGTCAAGGTGTTTGCCCCTGCCGATGCGCCCCTTGAGGCACTGCACAGTCGTCCGCTGATCGCCACCCAGACTTTTGCAGGCACAGCACTGCAGTCCACAGTCCAGGTGCTAGATACCACTCGCCTGACGGCAGGCAAGCTGATTCTGGACAAGACCGTGCGAAACATCGGTCCGGATGGTCTGGCCGGCACGGCCGACGATGTGGACAGCCAGGACGGGACCGCCAATCAGGCTTCCCCGGGGGATGTGCTGCGTTACCGGCTGACCTTCTCCAATCAAGGGGTGCGGCCGCTGACCGAGGTGACGATCAATGACAGCACACCTGCGTTCAGCAGTCTGAGCCAGGCGGCCGTCTGTCCTGCGCCATTGCCGGCGGATCTCAGCGGTTGCAACCTGACCACCCCGGATGGCCCCAATGCCGCTGGCTATGAGGGCGCGCTGCAATGGTTGTTCAGCGGCCAGCTGCAGCCTGGCAATCAGGGTTCGGTGGTCTACGATGTGCGGGTTAGTCCCTGATCCGGGGCACCCGCTTCAACCTACCTGATACCGTAAGACCGTGATAGAATGCGGCAACCGAGCCCGAGGGTTCGGTTTTTTTGTGGCTGTCTGGCAGGAATCATGGATTTCAGCATAGTGATAAAGGCCCTGTGCCTGGTGCTGGTAATCGAGGGCATTCCGCTCTTCCTGGCGCCCGATCGGGCTCGTCAGGCCGCGCTTCAGCTGGCGCGGATGCCCGGGCAGTCCCTCAGAATACTGGGGCTGGTGCTCATGGTGTTGGGTGCCGTCCTTCTGGTGGTGATGAAATGAATCAGCAAGCACAGTGGCTACTCCCCGATGGGGTGGAAGAAGTCTTGCCGGGCCGCGCCCGGGCGATTGAGCAACTGCGGCGCGGTACCCTGGATCTGTACCAGCGCTGGGGTTACGAACTGGTCTTCCCGCCACTGATCGAATTTCTGGAATCCCTGTTGAATGGGGCTGGCCGGGATCTGGAGCGGGAAACCTTCAAGATCACCGATCAGCTCACCGGGCGTTTGATGGGGGTGCGTGCCGACATTACCCCGCAAGTGGCGCGGATGGACGCTCACAGCCTGCGCCGTAATGCGCCCACACGGTTGTGCTATTGCTCCAGTGCCTTGCGTACCCGTCCTGCCGTGGCCGGTGGTACCCGCCTGCCATACCAGATTGGCGTTGAACTGTTCGGCCATTCTGGCGTGGACAGCGATCTGGAAGTTATTTCCCTGTTGCTGGAAACCCTGCGGCTGGCAGGGGTCGACAACGAGGTCGTGCTGGATCTGGGCCATGTGGGCCTGTTCAGTGGCCTGCTGGCGGATTGCTCCCTGAGTGACGCGCAGCAGGCCCAGCTGGAAGATATTCTGGTCCGCAAGGCACGGGTCGAACTGGAGGTTTTCCTGGCCGACAGCGGCCTGCCGGACGCCGCCAGCAAGGCGCTTGCGGCTTTGCCATGGCTGGCGGGTGATGCGGCGGTGCTGGGCGAGGCACGGGAGATATTTCAGGATTTCCCCGCAGCGCTGGCAGCCCTGGATGAACTGGATACGCTGGTCTCGGTGCTGAGCCAGCGTGGCGTTACCCTGCATCTGGATCTAGGTGAGCTGCGGGGTTATCACTACCACACCGGTTGTGTCTTTGCGGCGTACCTGCCCGGCGAAAGTGAGCCGGTGGCCAAGGGTGGGCGTTATGACCACATTGGTGAAGTATTTGGTCGTGCCCGTCCCGCGACGGGTTTCAGTGCCGACCTGAAAATGCTGTCGGCTCGCACGGTGGCTGCGGGCGATAATGGCATTCTCGCCGAAGGCTCTTTGCAGGATGCGGATTTCGCCGCCGCCGTGGCCGCGTTGCGTGATCAGGGCGAGCGGGTCGTGCTGGCGTTACCGGGCGCAGACAATGATGCTCAGCTGTTGGGCTGTCAGCGCAGGCTGTTACAGGGCGACAACGGCTGGGTCATCCAGGATTTATAGAATTCGTAGGGCGGAAATGGGCGACAGCCCATCTCCGCCGTTGTGATGGTGGCGGAGATGGGCTTCGGCCTGTCCTCTGTCTACGATAAAGCGTGTCGTGTGCCAAGCGCGCCGCGTGCAAGCGTTAACTCAACAGGCAGCTAGCAATCATGGGTAAGAACGTAGTCATTCTGGGCACCCAGTGGGGTGATGAAGGCAAAGGCAAGATCGTGGATCTGCTCACCGATCAGGCGTCGCTGGTGGCCCGTTTTCAGGGCGGCCACAATGCCGGCCATACCCTGGTGATCGACGGCAAGAAAACCGTCCTGCACCTGATCCCCTCCGGCATCCTGCGTGAAGATGTTCAGTGCCTCATCGGCAATGGTGTGGTGCTGGCGCTGGATGCCCTGTTGAAGGAAATCGGTGGCCTGGAAGAAAACGGCGTCCCGGTACGTGAGCGTCTGCGTCTGTCGGCATCCTGCCCGTTGATCCTGCCTGTGCACGTGGCACTGGATCAGGCCCGTGAAGCGGCCCGGGGCAACAAGAAGATCGGCACCACTGGCCGCGGTATTGGTCCGGCCTATGAAGACAAGGTCGCCCGTCGCGGTCTGCGTCTGGGTGACATCTATCACCGGGAGCGTTTCGCGGCCAAGCTTGGCGAAGTGATGGATTACCACAACTTCGTGCTGCGCAATTACTACAACGCCGAGCCGGTGGACTTCCAGAAAACCCTGGATGAAACCCTCAAGCTGGGTGAAGACGTGCGCGGCATGGTGACCGATGTGACCTCCGTGCTGCATCACGCTCGTGAGCAGGGCGAGAACATCATGTTCGAAGGGGCCCAGGGCACTCTGTTGGATATCGATCACGGTACCTACCCGTACGTGACCAGCTCCAACACCACCGCTGGGGGGACCGCTACCGGCTCCGGCGTGGGCCCGCTGTATCTGGATTACGTGCTGGGTATCACCAAGGCCTACACCACCCGTGTGGGCAGCGGCCCGTTCCCCACCGAGCTGTTCGACGAGAATGGCCGCTACCTGGCTGAGAAAGGCCACGAGTTCGGTTCCACCACGGGCCGTGCCCGTCGTTGTGGCTGGTTCGATGCGGTGGCCCTGAAGCGCTCTATCCAGATCAACTCCATTTCCGGTCTGTGCCTGACCAAGCTGGACGTGCTGGACGGTTTGGAAGAGGTGAATATCTGTATCGGTTACCAGGATGCGGAAGGCAACTCCCTAGAGTGTGCCTGGGATGCGGACAGCTATGAAGAAGTGAAGCCGGTGTACGAAAGTCTGCCAGGCTGGAGCGAGTCCACCCTTGGCGTCAAGGCAGTGGAAGACCTGCCGGCCAATGCCCAGGCTTACCTCAAGCGTATTGAGGAAGTGACCGGCGCGCCGATCGATATCATCTCCACCGGCCCGGACCGGGTAGAAACCATCATCAAGCGACATCCGTTCGCATGATGCGCAAGGGCAGCTTCGGCTGCCCTTTTTTGTGTCCATCGCGGAATTGCGGGAAACAGTTGGTCAGACGTCGGAAGTCGGACGTCTGACGCGAAAGACAGAAACCCCTTAACCCCAGGTTAGCGGCCCATGCCGCCTTGCGCGATTTACCTCCCTGCAACGCCACACCAACATTGCAAGCCCGGCATCCCGCACCCCGGCGGGTTTGTTTAGAGCGTCAGACTTCCGACGTCTGACGTCTGACGTCCGACCAAACCACGCCGCTTCCCTCTAATCTGCGATGAACCTTTTTTGTGGCTCTGTGTGTAAATCAGGAGCTATTCCGGATCCGGTTCACAAATCATCCTTTTGCCGTTTTGCTGAGATCAAACTGCAATAACTTCCCGATTAGATAGTGCCCTCTTGGTTCATTCATCAATCGGGGATTTGTCATGCCTAATCGTATCGTGCGGTTTGCCCTTAGTGGGCTGGCTGCTGGCGTTTGTGCTGCTGCCAATGCAGATGTCGCCATTCCGGCTTATCAGTCCGGTAGTGCCTGGTTCACCGACGGCCAATCAAATGTACAAGAAAAAGCGGAGCTGGAACGTACGGCCGCGACCGCGAAGAATGTCATCCTTTTTGTGGGTGACGGGATGGGGATTTCGACCCTCACAGCGGCCCGAATTCTTCAGGGGCAGCTGGCAGGTGATGAGGGTGAAGAGAACTACCTGTCCTTTGAAACCTTTCCCTACAGCGCACTGATCAAAACCTATAACACCAATCAGCAGACCCCGGATTCCGCCGGCACCATGACGGCGATGATGAGTGGTGTGAAAAACAAGGCCGGCATGATCAACATTTCTGATGCGGGCATGCGCGCAGATTGTGCTTCCTCTCAGGGAAATGAGCTCAACACCTTTCTGGATCTGATGGAAGAAGCCGGGCGCTCCACCGGGGTGGTCAGCACAGCCCGTGTTACCCATGCGACACCAGCGGCGACCTATGCCCGTGTTCCCGAGCGTAACTGGGAGTCCGACGACGGCCTGACGGATGAAGCCAAAACCAACGGCTGCAAGGATATCGCAGATCAGCTGGTGTCCTACGATTATGGTGACGGCATTGATGTGGTGCTGGGCGGCGGTCGACGTCATTTTCAGACCACCACCGATGGCGGCAAGCGTACCGACGACCGCGATCTGACCCAGATCTGGCAGGACCGCTACGCCGATACCGAGCAGAGCGCGCTGTACATCGAGACGGGCACGGAGCTGGCCAGCGCGGATCTGGCTGCCACCGACAAGCTGCTCGGGTTGTTCGCTTCCTCTCATCTGAGCTACGACGCTGACCGCCAGGCAACCGGTGCGGATGAGCCCACCGTGGCAGAAATGACGGAAGCGGCGATTGAGGTGCTGAGCAAGAACGAAGACGGTTACTTCCTGATGGTCGAGAGCGGCCGTATCGATCACGGTCACCATGCCGGCAATGCCTATAACGCTTTGCACGATGCGGTCGCCTTTGCCGATGCGGTGCAGGCAGCCAAAGACAAGGTAGACCTTGAGGATACCCTGATTCTCGTGACGGCAGACCACAGCCACGTATTCACCATCGCCGGTTACCCCACCAAGGGCAACCCGATTCTTGGCAAGGTTGTTACCAACGACGGTTCCGGTGCGCCGGAATCTGATGCCTATCTGGCTGCAGATGGCCAGCCCTACACCACGCTGGGCTACACCAACGGGTTTGGCTTTGCCGATCTGGGGGCAGAAACGGATGCGGATGCCATCTATGCCATGGCGCCAAACGGCGGTCGCCATGATATCTCGTCAGTGGATACCGAAGCGCCGGGCTATCACCAGGAGGCCCTGATTCCGATGGGCTCTGAAACCCATGCGGGTGAGGATATCTCATTGCATGCCGCCGGCGCCGGCGCGTACATGGTGCAGGGGAATGTGGAGCAAAACACGGTGTTCCATATCATGACCACCGCCACCTCCGTGACCCCTGCTGAGTAAAGGAGCAAGACAATGAAAATCAAATATCTGGCACTGGCCATTTCCGCCTCGGCACTGCTTTACGGCTGTGGGGGCGACAGTAATAACGATGAAAACGGGGACGGTGGCCGCGATGTCGGCGGTGAGGCCGCGCTGTCTTTCCCGGCGTCACAGGTAGCCAGCGACTGGTACGAGCAGGGTGAGGCGGTAGTTGCCGCAGCGGCACAGAAACAGGTCAATAACGAGGTGGGTGCGGCCAAGAACGTGATTCTGTTTGTCGGTGACGGTATGGGCATCTCCACCGTGACGGCGGCACGCATCCTGGCCGGGCAAATGCAGGGCCTCGATGGTGAAGAGTATCAGCTCAGCTTCGAAAAAATGCCGTTTACCGGTTTGATCAAGACCTATAACACCAACCAGCAAACCCCGGACTCGGCCGGCACCATGACGGCCATGATGAGTGGTGTGAAAACCAAGGCTGGGGTGATTGGCGTAGCGGAAGGCGCGGTACGGTCTGATTGTGCCTCCAGTCAGGGCAAGGAGCTGGTAACCGCCCTTGAGCTGGCTGAAGATCAGGGTAAGGCCACCGGTATCATTTCCACTGCCCGTATTACCCATGCCACCCCGGCGGCTACCTATTCCAAGAGCCCCGAGCGTAACTGGGAATCCGACGATAACCTGACTGCAGAAGCCGCCACCAATGGCTGTAAGGACATCGCCGATCAGCTGGTGTCGTTCGACATTGGTGATGGTATTGATGTGGTGATGGGGGGCGGCCGCCGTCACTTCTTGCCTACCGCAGACGGTGGCAAGCGTACTGACAGCCGCGACCTGACCGACGAGTGGAAAACCGCGCATCCTTCAGGCTCTTACCTGCAAACGGGAACCGAGCTGGCTGCGCTGGATGCCGCCAGCGCTACCCAGGTGCTGGGTCTGTTCAGTAGCAGCCATATGAGCTACGACTCGGACCGTCAGGCCAACAGCAAGGATGAGCCGTCCCTGTCTGAGATGACCAGCAAAAGTATCGATATCCTGTCCAAGGATGAGGACGGCTTTTTCCTGATGGTCGAGTCTGGCCGGATCGACCATGGCCACCATGCGGGTAGTGCCTATAGCGCCCTGACGGATGCTGTGGAGTTTGCCAACGCCATTCAGGCCGCCATGGACAAGACCAGTGAAGAAGACACCCTGATCATCGTCACCGCTGACCATAGCCATGTCTTCACGATTGCGGGCTATCCGACCCGGGGCAACCCGATCCTTGGCAAGGTGGTTACCAACGACGGTAGCGGTGAGCCGGAAAGCACACCCGCCCTGGCTGCGGATTCCATGCCCTACACCACGCTGGGCTACACCAATGGCCTGGGCTTTGCCGAGCTGGGCGATGAGCACGATGCGGACGCCCGTTACGGCTCTGCCATTGATGCCGGTCGCAAGGATCTGGCCGCCGTCAACACCGAGAGCCCGGGTTACCACCAGGAAACACTGGTGCCGCTCAGCTCTGAAACCCACGCGGGTGAAGATGTGGGAGTGTGGGCTCGCGGTCCGGGGGCGCACCTGCTCACCGGGACCAACGAGCAAAGCCTGATCTTCCATGTGATGGCCCATGCGGGTGGTCTGCTGCCCGAGTAACCCTCCGGCAGTGGCAACAGGAGGCCCGCGAGGCCTCCTTGTTGTATGGAGCTAATATGAAACAGGGTTGTGTGGCCAATGGGAGAGTCACAATGAAAAAAACGATTGGGATCGCTTTGCTGCTGGTGCTTTCGCCGCTGGCTCAGGCTCAATGTCTTCAGCCTGCGGCGGGGAGCGTGATTCATGCCCGATATGATGTGTATAACGGCACCCAGCGTTACAGCGTGGACTTTTATCGTGGTGATGATCAGGTTGCCTGGCAGCGTGGAGACGTGATCAGTGCCTGGTCACAGCAGGATGATCAGGTGTCGCTGTTGCGGGTGTTTCCCCAGTATCAGCGCACCATTTGGTATCCCGCTGGGGACTTGCGGGCGCTGGGCAAGTCCTCAGAGTGGGGTGCGGTAACCGGTTGGCCGGTGCCGCAGGAGAATGGTTATCAGCGAGTCAGTGATCAGGTGGCGGTCGTGCAGGGGTGCGAGGCGGGTGAGTTCGAGAATGCCGAAGGCGCCCGGGTGCTGTGGCTGGAGACGGCAGGACTGCCGGCCCGGATCGCCGAAAACGACACGGTCTGGCAGCTGGTATCACTGGAGCAGGTCGCCGAGAGTGACACCTTTGCCCGTTGGTCGGCCTGGCAGAGCACGGATTTTGCGGATGTCGGGGATAACGAAGCCGATCCCTTCCTGCGCCGCATGATTGCTTTGGGTTTTGTGGAGCATGGTGCGAGCGGGTTCTATCAGGCCGATGGCACACCGATGCAGGCACCGGCGCACTCACACGCGCATTGATCCGTCTGCCGCAGTGGCCATCAGCGATGGCGGCGGCGGGGGACTATTTGCGACGGGTGATGACGATCAGGCCTACCGTGATCACCACCACCGCGGCAGGGAACAGCAACAGATAACGCTTGCGGCGGGCTTCCTTCTCGCGCTGGGCGTCGGCGGCGGCGATGGCTGGATGGATCTCGCTGCTGCGGGCGCCTTGTTCGGGGCTGTTGGCAGACCAGGCTGAAACCGGTGCCAGGAACAGGCCGGTGGCCAGTACCCAGGCGGCAAGCAGATTACGCATCAGTATCATGGTAATAGCGACCTCATCGAATGTCGGGAGACGGGTGACGGCAGGCCAGAAACGAAAAAGGGCCCCCGTCTGGGAGCCCTTTCGAAATTGGTGCCGAGGAGAGGACTTGAACCTCCACGGGGTTGCCCCCACTAGCACCTGAAGCTAGCGTGTCTACCAATTTCACCACCTCGGCGTTTCGTGCTGAGCCGTATATGAGTCTGGTAAAGTTTTTACCGTTTCATGTTCGGTTCATCGCGAAAGCGCGTGCATTCTAGTATATGATGGACGAATGTCAAATCCCTTTTCGAAAAAATCCTCAATGCCCCCAAAAAAGCGTTACCGCGACCCCCACGCCGAAAGAGAGGCGGAAAAGTACGAAAACCCGGTGCCCAGCCGTGAGCTGATCCTGGACGTACTCAATGACCAGGGTAAGCCCCTGGCCTTCGAAGACATCGCTGCGCTGCTGGAGGTGGGCGAGGACGGTGAGGTCGGTCTCGACCGCCGTATTCGCGCCATGCTGCGCGATGCCCAACTGGTACAGAACCGCAACGGCAAGGTTGGTGTGGTGTCCCGCATGGACCTGATTGCAGGCAAGATCCAGGGCCACAAGGATGGCTTTGGCTTCCTGATTCCCGACGACAAATCCCAGAGTGACCTGTTCCTCGGCCCCCGCCAGATGGAAAAGGTCATGGACGGCGATCGGGTACTGGTCAGTGATGCCGGGGTCAATCGTTTCGGCAAGAAAGAAGCCCGTATCGTCGAAATTACCGAACGCGCCACCACCGAAGTGGTCGGCCGCTATTACCGGGAAGCCGGCATCAGCTTTGTGGAGCCGGAAAACCGCCGCATCACCAAGGAGGTGCTGGTCGAGGACAAGAACGGCATCAAGCCCAACCCGGGTGACCATGTCCGTGCCACTATTACCCAGTACCCCAGCCGTGATCACCATGTACTGGTTCGGCTGGAAGAAATCATTGCGACCCCAGACCAGGCGGGTATGGAAATCGAAGTGGCCCTGCGCCGTTTCGAGATTCCCCATGTATGGCCGGACGGGGTAGAAGAACAGGCCAATGCGTTTGGCGATAGCATCCCCCACAAGGCCAAGGCCAACCGGGTGGATCTGCGTGACCTGCCGTTGGTGACCATTGATGGCGAGGATGCCCGCGACTTCGATGACGCGGTGTATGTGGAGCGTCGTCCCCGTGGCGGTTGGCGCCTGATTGTGGCCATCGCCGATGTGAGCCATTACGTGTATCCGGGCTCGGCGCTGGATAACGAAGCGGCCAAGCGCGGTAACTCGGTGTACTTCCCCAATCGGGTGATTCCGATGCTGCCGGAGGCGTTGTCCAACGGGCTGTGCTCCCTGAACCCCCATGTGGACCGGCTCTGTCTGTATTGCGACATGACCATCTCGGCCAATGGCCGGCTGTCCGGTTTTGTGTTCCGTGAGGGCGTAATGCGTTCGCGTCACCGTCTCACCTACACCAAGGTGGGCGCGATGATCGAGGACCCGGAGTCCGAGTTGGCTCAGGAAACAGTGGCCAGTCTGGACGATGAGTCCCTGGACATGCTGTGGGCCTATCACGAGATGTTCCTGGCCCTGCGCCGACGTCGCGAAGAGCGGGGAGCCATCGACTTCGACAGTGAAGAAACCCGCATCATTTACGACGAAAACCACAAGATTGAAGGCATGGTGCCGGTGGTGCGCAATGTGGCACATATCATGATTGAGGAGGCCATGTTGGCCGCCAATATCTGTGCCGCCAAGCTGTTGGAAAAAGCCAGAGTGCCGGCCCTGTACCGTAACCATGAGCCGCCCAAGGAAGAGCGTCTGAGCAAGTTGCAGCAGTTCCTCGGGGGGCTGGGGCTGAGCATTGCCTGGTCCGAAGGGGCGCCGAAACCGGCGGTGTTCCAGCAGCTGCGTGAACAGATTCTGGAGCGCCCGGATCGCAACGTGATCCAGACCATGATGCTGCGCTCCATGACCCAGGCCAAATACGAAGCAGAGAACAAGGGCCACTTCGGGTTGGCCTACAAGGCCTATACCCACTTTACCTCGCCGATCCGGCGTTACCCGGATCTGCTGGTGCACCGGGCAATCCGTTATCTGATTCGCTCCGAGGGGCTGCCCGCCCATGTGGACAATCCAGGTAGCCTGCCGGAGATTCCGCGTCAGAAAATCCTGCCCTATAGTCAGGAAGACATGGTGGTAATCGGCGAACAATGTTCCATGACCGAACGCCGTGCGGATGAAGCCACCCGTGACGTGATTTCCTGGCTCAAGTGCCAGTTTATGGAGTCGCGCATCGGTGAAGTCTTCGAGGGGGTAATCAGTGGCGTGGCCAGCTTTGGCCTGTTTGTTCAGCTTAACGAGCTGCATATTGACGGGCTGGTGCATGTGGCCAACCTGGACAGCGATTATTACCACTTTGACGAAGTGAACATGAGCCTGAATGGCGAAAGCAGCGGGCGTCGCTTCAGTCTGGGCGACTCTGTCACCGTGCGGGTCGCGGCAGTGCATACCGAAGACCGCAAGATCGACCTGCAGCTGGAGTCGTCGACGCCGTCCCGCAAGGGGCGCCCCAAGGGCGGCAGCAAGGCGTCCGGTAAGGGTGCTGCTGGCCAGAGCAGCGGCAAGAAGGGGCTGTCCGAACGGGAAAAGCTTGCCAAGGGCGATATCCCCAAGCCGAAGGCCAAGCGCAAGGGCCCGCCCCGTGGTAAAAAGGCGGCCCGGCGCAGCAAGAAGAGCTAGCTCTTCATTCTGTAGGAGCTTGCCTGTAAGCGATTTGCCACGCGTCGCTGGCGCGAATCGCTTGCAGGCAAGCTCCTGCATTTCTCTTTTCCCACCGCGTGTAGCGTGGTGCGTGTAGCGTGCAGGCGTCCCAATGAGTAAAGCCCAGAAACCCCTGATGTATTCCGGCTTCCACGCAGTGGAGGCGCTGTTGCGCCATCGCCCCGAGGCGGTGCTGGAATTGTTTGTCCAGGACTCCCGCGCCGAGCGCGAGGAGCCGCGGCTGGAGGCCATGATTCGGACCGCCAGGGATTTCGGGATTGCGGTCCAGCGGGCCCGCCGTGAGGTGCTGGAGAAGCATGCCGGTCCCCAGCATCAGGGGATTGTGGCGCGTGCCCGTCCGCGTCGTCCCGCAGATGAAAATGCGCTGCTGAAATGGCTGGACGGCAAGCCGGCCAACCCGTTTTTGTTGGTGCTGGAAAATGTCACCGACCCCCATAACCTCGGCGCCTGCCTGCGCAGTGCCGATGCTGCGGGGGTGCAGGCGGTGATTGTTCCCCGTCGTGGTGCAGCGGGTCTGACGCCGGTGGCGTGCCGTACCGCCGTGGGGGCCGCTGAGAGTCTGGCTTATTATGAGGTGGGTAACCTGGCGACCTTGCTGGACCAGCTCAAGGAGCGCGGGGTCCAGGTCGTCGGGACAGCGCTGGAATCACGAAGCACCTCCCTGTTCGATTTCCAGGCCCCGGATGCCCTGGCGGTGGTCATGGGCGCAGAGGGGGCTGGCCTGAAACGGCTGACCAAAGACAAGTGCGACCAGCTACTGGAAATTCCCATGGCGGGCGAAGTGCAAAGCCTGAATGTCTCCGTGGCGACAGGGGTGGTGTTGTTTGCTGTTTGTGCGCAGAAGAAGGGCGGGGGGCAGTGAACAGTTAACAGTGAATAGTGAACAGCGTCGCGATCTTGGGGTTTTGACTGTTTAAACGTATGAGGCCGCGCCCAACCATTGGGCGCGGCCTCATGCGTTTAAAACCGCAGAGCCGTTGCTCGCGCAACTGTTAACTGTTCACTTCCTCACCGTAGTTCTGAGTGGCTCACAAACTGCTGGCGTTCCAGGGAGGGTAGGGCCGGGCCTGCGTGGCTGGCGGCCATTTCCCGTTGCAGGCGGGTGTTTTCTTCGAGGATGACCTCGGGGATGTCTTCATCAGGGTGGGGCTCGGGCAGTGCGTCTGCGCTCAAGGCTTTTTCGGCCAGTTGATCCTTTTCCAATGGCGACAGCGGGAAGCTCAGGTGAGTGGTGCGGTCAAACCGGCGTGCTTCCTGATAACGGGGCTGCTGATAGCCCTCTGCATTGCGGATGGCGGTGTCGAGGTCTTCGGGGCCGGTGACATGATGCCAGTCATCCTGGCTGGGCGGGGGCGGAGGTGAAATGTTTTCACCGTTTTCCAGTCGTTGCTGAAGCTGGTTTTTGCGGGTCTGCCAGGCAAGCAGATCGGTGACAAACTGGTCCTGGCGCTCGTAGTGCTGAATCTCGGGGCGGGGGCCGGCTGCACGATCCAGCGTCACCAGCTGGGCTGGAGTCAGGCCCGGGGTCGCCGCCAGAGTGGCTGCCGGCGAGAACAGCAGGATCAGGGTTGTCAGCCAAACCTGATAGCGCCCATTCATGGCTAGAACCGTCCCTCTGCAGTGCCTTCTATATAGTAAATGTCGCCGCTGTCATTCAGGTAGACGGTGATATTGCCATCCGTATAAAAGTCGTCCAGCTGAGCGCGCTGTTGCGGGACATAGGAGACGATGGCGGCTTGTCGCTCTTCATAGGGAAGTTGCTGATAGGTGGTTTGTTCCTCAAGGTTCTGGGCGTTGGCGCCATCATTTACGCCCTTGAGTTGCATGCCAACGATGGTCATCGGCAGGATCAATGGTTCGTCACTGCCTGCGTTACCCAGTAGAGTGCGCAGTCGCTCGGTGGAGAGCACCGGCGCGGTCAGGGGAGACAGGACAAAGCTGCGAGACGTGGAGCGGTCATGCCAGGTGCGATGTGCCTGGTAATCAATCTCGGGTATGCGAGGGGTGCGTTGCAGAGCGCTATCCAGGGTTTCCGGCCCGTCGATCACGGTCGGGTCGGTGCTGGCGGTGTGCTCAGGCAGGTAGTCTTCCGGGCATGCTTGTCGATGGGCGGCCTGATCCCGGCTGGCCTGCTTGTATTTCATGATCTGGAGCAGGAAGTCCGTATAGTCCGGATAATGCTCCAGAATCGGTTTTTCCGGCACGGCCACGGGGCTGCCGCAGGGGGGCAGGGCATCCTGTGCGTGAACAGGATTCAGCAGGCTGAGGCTGCACAGACCAAAGGCCAGGGCTCTGTAGTGCATGGTCGTATCCCGATTGTTGTTGTTTTCCTCTGTAAATCAGAGGCTTAGGGTAAACGACGCTTTTTGTAAGCGTTTGTAGCATTTTTGTTTTCATTGAGGATACGTGGACTGTGCACCGTTGGCAATCCACACGGCTTGAGTTGTCCGGGGCGAATGGGATAGAATCGCGCGCTTCCTGCATTCCGGTGGTTTCCGGAGGGCAGGCCTCCTTGCTTCACCGCGGTGCCGACAGGCCCGGGGGAAGCTGATCTGACACCGTGAGGTGTCTCAACCGTAAGGAGCTAACATGCGTCATTACGAAGTTGTGTTCCTGGTTCACCCGGACCAGAGCGAGCAGGTGCCCGCCATGATCGAGCGTTACAGCGCGATCGTGACCGATGGCAAAGGCACTATCCACCGTGTTGAAGATTGGGGTCGCCGTCAGCTGGCCTACTCCATCAACAAGATCCACAAAGCCCACTATGTGATGTTGAACATCGAATGTGACGGCGAAACCCTGGCCGAGCTGGAAAACACTTTCCGCTTTAACGATGCCGTAATCCGTCACCTCGTGATTCGTCGCGACAACGCTGTTACCGAGCCGTCGCCGCTGGCGAAGAACGATGAGAAGGAGGGGGCTGCCAGCTAATTTTGGAAATCAATTGCTGCGAACTCACCGGTATCGTCGCCAGCCTTGAAAAGGTGGCACTGACACCGGCAGGGGTACCCCGCCAACGGCTGTGGCTGGAGCATCGCTCCCGACAGCTGGAAGACGGCCACCCCCGTGAAGTCCAGGCCCGTATCGCCGTGATTCTGGCGGGCGGGATGACCCGACAGGCCCAGGGCCTGAAAGAGGGTCAGCGAATCAAGGTAACCGGATGCCTTAGCCGCGCTGGTTACAAGGGAGACGCCCGGGACCGACTGCAGCTGATTGCCCAGACGCTGGAACCTCTCAATCAGGATTAAACAGGAGATATCCAATGGCCCGTTTTTATCGCCGCCGCAAGTTCTGCCGCTTTACCGCGGAAGGTGTTGAGTACATCGATTACAAAGATCTCGACACCCTGAAAGCCTACATCACCGAAACTGGCAAAATCGTGCCCAGCCGTATCACCGGCACCAAGGCACGCTATCAGCGTCAGCTGGCCTCTGCCATCAAGCAGGCCCGCTACCTGGCGCTGCTGCCGTACACTGACAGCCACGACAGCTAAGCCGAGGGGACTACTATCATGCAAGTGATCCTGCTGGAAACTATCAAAAACCTGGGCGACCTGGGTGCTGTGGTTGACGTACGTTCCGGCTACGGCCGTAACTTCCTGATCCCTCAGGGCAAGGCTCTGCCTGCCACCAAAGCCAATCTGGCTGAAGTGGAAACCCGTCGCGCCGAGCTGGAAAAGCATGCTGCCGAGCAGCTGGCTGCCGCTCAGGAGCGTGGCGAGAAGCTGAACGAAGCTACCGTTACCATTGCCGCCAAGGCCGGTGATGAGGGCAAGCTGTTCGGCTCTGTCGGTACCCGTGACATCGCTGAAGCCATCACCTCTTCCACGGGTGTGGAAGTGGAAAAGGCGGAAGTGAAGCTGCCTCACGGCGCACTGCGCAACACCGGCGAGTTCGAAATCGACCTGGTGCTGCATGCCGACGTTACCGCTACCATCAAGCTGGCCGTGGTGCCTGCCGAGTAACGGATAACCGGTTTGCCCATTACTGGGCACGGTGACAGAATCAGGGCATTGTCCGCGAGGGCAGTGCCCTTTTTAATGGCAGCTACAAGCTACAAGCTACAAGCTACAAGCTACAAGCTACAACGCGATCACAGCTTCTCTTGATTTTGAATGTCTGCAGCCGCGCTGGTAGTCCGGGGCGCGGGTGATGGCCTCTCCAATAATGATGACTGTGCCCGTGCTGCAGCTTGCAGCTTGTAGCTCATAACCCATCACTGGATCCTGGTTACCCCATGAACGAACCTTTGCCGCTGGATAAACATTTGCCTGAAAACCTGAAGGTGCCGCCGAATTCGGTGGAGGCTGAACAGGCAATCCTGGGTGGCCTGTTGCTCAATAACAGCGCCTGGGATGATGTGGCTGAGCGTGTCGGTGCACGGGATTTCTATCGCAAGGCCCATCGCCAGATCTTCGAGGTCATCGCACAGCTGGTAGAGGAAGAAAATCCTTGTGACCTGGTGACGGTATCCCAGGCGCTGACCCAGTTGGGGCATCTGGATGACATCGGCGGCATGACCTACCTGTCCGAGCTGGCGCGCAATACCCCCAGTGCAGCAAACATCACCGCCTACGCGGAAATTGTGCGCGAGCGCAGCATCCTTCGTCAGCTGATCAATGTGTCTCACGATGTGGCGGAAAGTGCTTTCAATACTGAAGGTCGCAAGTCGCTGGAAATTCTCGACAAGGCCGAGTCCGCCATTTTCGAGATTGCCGAGCAGCAGAAAAAAGGCTCTGGCCCCCAGGACATCAAGTCGGTTCTGAAGAAGACCGTGGATCGTATTGATGAGCTGTACAAGAACAAGAGCGCGATCACCGGTGTGACCACGGGCTTTGACGAGCTGGATAAAATGACCGGTGGTTTGCAGCCCGCGGATATGGTGGTTATCGCCGGCCGTCCTTCCATGGGTAAAACCACCTTTGCCATGAATCTGTGCGAAAACGTGGCGATCAAGGCCGGCAAGCCGGTGCTGGTGTTCTCCATGGAAATGCCCGCAGAATCCATTGTCATGCGGATGCTGGCCTCGCTGGGGCGAATCAACCAGACCGCCGTGCGCTCCGGGCAGCTGGAAAAAGACGACTGGCCGCGGGTAACCTCGGCGATCCACATGCTCAGTGAGCAAAAGTTCTTTATCGATGACACCCCGGCGCTGAGCCCCCTGGAAATGCGGGCCCGTGCACGTCGGGTGGCGCGCGAGTGTGGCGGCGAGCTGGGAGCGATCATGGTCGATTACCTGCAGCTGATGCAGGTGCCGGGGGTGGATAACCGGGTCAACGAAATTTCGGAGATTTCCCGCTCGCTGAAAGGGCTGGCCAAAGAACTGAACTGCCCGGTGCTGGCCCTGTCCCAGTTGAACCGTTCCCTTGAGCAGCGCCCCAACAAGCGCCCGGTGATGTCGGATCTTCGTGAATCCGGAGCCATCGAGCAGGACGCGGATTTGATCACCTTTCTCTATCGCGATGAGGTGTACAACAAGGAAACCAACGAGAAGGGCGTGGCAGAAGTGATCATCGGCAAGCAGCGGAATGGTCCTATCGGTACCGTGCGTCTGGCATTCTTGGGCCAGTACTCGCGCTTTGATGATCTGGCGCCAGAGTATTACGCCCAGCTGTCTGCAATGGATGAGTGATTGCGTTGCACGATTCAAACGGCAAGTTAGCGGGTCAGTGTAGGGCAAGCCTTGATACGGGTTTGCACGGGAGCCGTGTGTAATGCGGGGCACCCGGGTGGAGATTCGCACAGCCGCATTGGCGCACAACGCCGGCCGTGCCCGGAGACTTGCCGGTGACGCTGAGCTCTTTGCCATGGTCAAAGCCAATGGTTATGGGCACGGGCTGCTTACGGCAGCGCAGGCCATGGCGCCGGCGGTAGAGGGCTTTGGCGTTGCCGTGATGGAAGAGGCCGTGGCGTTGCGGGATAACGGCATCGCCGGGCCGATCTTGGTGGCGGAAGGCTTCTTTGATGCGGATGAACTGGAACACGCGCGGCGGCGTTCGCTGGAGGTGGTGGTCCACTCGCTCTGGCAGGTTCAGTTGCTGCTGGCAAAGCCTGCACCTACCCGCATCTGGTTGAAGCTCAATACGGGGATGAACCGGTTGGGCCTGCGCCCGGAATGGGCGCTGCAGGCGGCAGAGCAGTTGGCGGCAGCGGGCATGAAACCGCTGGGTATCATGAGCCACTTCGCCTGTGCTGATGACGCCACGGATAGCGTTTCTGAAAAGCAGCTTCTGTTGGCCGCAGAGGTGGCACAGCGTCTGCAATTGCCACTGTCCACGGCCAATTCCGCGGCGCTGATTCGTTACCCCCATGCCCGTGGGCAACGGGTTCGCCCCGGAATCATGTTGTACGGTTCCTCGCCGTTTGACTGGCAAAGTGCCAGCGAGCTGGACTTGCAGGTCAGTCACCGCTTCAGTGCCCGTCTGATCGCGATCAATGATATTCAGCCCGGCGAGTCCGTGGGTTACGGGGCAACCTGGACCGCGGCCCGTGCGGGGCGTGTCGGCGTGGTGGCGGTCGGCTACGGGGATGGCTATCCCCGTCATGCTCCCAGTGGCACCCCGGTGGCGGTCAACGGGCAGCCCACGATACTGGTCGGTCGTGTCTCCATGGATATGCTGACCATCGACCTGAACGGGATTGATGCACAGGTGGGCGATGAAGTGGAACTGTGGGGCGATGCGGTAGCGGTGGATGCGGTGGCGAAGGCCTGTGGCACTATCAGCTATGAATTGTTCTGTCAGATCACCGAACGTCCGGCACGTATTGTCGTTTAATCCGAAGGTCGCTGTAGCGCCATTTGAGGCGCGGACAAAATGGTGTCGCGTTACTCGCTAACGCTCGTATTCGCAACTCAAGCGGTGTTATTCGCTGCGCTCACCCCTTTGGGGGCGCACTTTGTGCGTTACTCCGCTGCGCTACGTTCCTGCAGCGGTTTCATAGATTCGTCTGCACAAGAAGGGTTTGCTGTGGCCAAGAAAAAAATCGCTTTTGTCTGCACGGAATGTGGTGGAGATACGCCGAAATGGCAGGGGCAGTGTCCGTCCTGCGGTGCCTGGAATACCTTGCAGGAATTCGTTCACGACCCGGCTACTCCTGCGTCAAAAGGGGCGGGTAGTCGTGGTGGTTTTAGCGGTCAGCTCTCGGAGGTGCAAAACCTCAACGACATTGTGCTGGAGGAAACGCCGCGCATTGGTTCCGGTATGGGTGAGCTGGATCGGGTGCTGGGTGGTGGCCTGGTGCCGGGGTCGGCCATTCTGATCGGGGGGCACCCGGGCGCGGGAAAATCCACCCTGTTGTTGCAGACCCTGTGCAAGCTGGCGGACACCCAGAAGTCCCTTTACATCACTGGTGAGGAATCGCTCTCCCAAGTGGCCATGCGCGCGGATCGTCTGAAATTACCCAAGGACAAGTTGCGACTGGCGGCGGAAACCGATGTGGAGCAAATCCTTGAGCTGGCCCGCAAGGAGCAGCCGCGGATTCTGGTCGTGGATTCCATCCAGGTTATGTATCTCTCAGCGCTGCAGTCGGCCCCCGGTAGTGTGGCTCAGGTCCGGGAATGTGCCGCCGCGCTGACCCGTTTCGCCAAGCAGACGGGCACGGTGTTGTTGCTGGTGGGGCATGTGACCAAGGACGGCACCCTGGCTGGCCCCAAGGTGCTGGAACACATGATCGATTGTTCGCTGATGCTGGAAGGATCCACGGACTCCCGTTTCCGGACACTGCGGGGCTTGAAAAACCGCTTTGGCGCGGTGAATGAACTGGGTGTCTTTGCCATGACCGGCGAAGGCCTGAAAGAAGTGAAGAACCCCTCGGCAATTTTCCTTAACCGTGCCGACGAGATTGCTTCCGGGTCACTGGTGACGGTGGTCTGGGAGGGCACGCGCCCGCTGCTCGTGGAGTTGCAGGCGCTGGTGGATGCTTCCCACTTTGGTAACCCCCGCCGGGTCTGTGTCGGCCTGGAAGGGAACCGACTGGCCATGCTGCTGGCGGTGCTGCATCGCCATGGCGGCATTCAGGTGGGCGACCAGGATGTGTTCATGAACGTGGTGGGCGGCGTGAAGGTGACGGAAACCGCAGCGGACCTGGCGCAGGTGCTTGCCATTGTCTCCAGCTTCCGAGACCGGGCACTGGAGCGTGAACTGGTGGTCTTCGGTGAGGTGGGGTTGTCCGGCGAGATTCGCCCGGTACCCCAGGGGCAGGAGCGTCTCCATGAGGCGGTGAAACATGGCTTCAAGAAAGCGATTGTGCCAAAAGCGAACCTGCCCCGGAATTTGCCGGACGGGGTGGAGGTGATTGGGGTGAGCAATGTGGCGCAGGCGCTGGAATACCTCTAAGAGCAGTTAATAGTTAACAGTGAATAATTAATAGCTAAAACCTTGAAAACCCTCCCGAGGCAGGTGAAAGAGGGATGTTTTGCAGGAGGCTCAACGTGTTGAGCGAAGGAACGCGCGCAGGGCGTCCCGCTATTGTTTGTTCAACTTCCAGTTGTAGTCCAAGTGGCGGATGGTGATGTCATCATTTTTCATCAACTGCCGTTTTTCTTCCGGTACCCCTAGTTTATCGGCGTAGGGCAGCAGGTATTCTGCCAGGCTGCCGGCGGCGTTTTCGAAATCTTCTTCGTACCAATCAAAAATTTTCGATACTTCCAAGGCGTTTTTGTCGGCGTTGAACCGGTTGCGTTGTTTGTCGCTGAGAAACTGGTTGGCACTGTCTTCCAGTTGAGCGTCCAGCTGGTCTGCGCTGTAGGCTTGCGGGCGCAGGGCGGGGCAGCCGATGGAGGCGCAGTTCACGGCGAAGTGGATGCGCGGGTCCATCAGTGCCGGGTTGCCGCGAATCATGTCGTGTTCCACTTCATCCAGGGTGCGTGGCTCGCCCAACAAGGTGAAAAAATCCTTGTCCCAGGGGCCGGACAAAAAGCTGCCAATATCGCGGATGGATGCAGGCTGGTTTTCGAGCAGGATCAGCTCGACGGTGAAAGCATTGTAGGCGTTGACCAGGAAGGCCAGTTGCTCATCCCGGCTGAATGCCTGGAAATCGGCAGCGGAAACTGAGGACAACTGTTCAAGATAGGTGTTCAGTTGTTGCCGGTCGGCGGCCATGCCGTTGTAGTCAACGGCGGTGGCAACACCGCCTCGCAGGGGTTGAACATGCTTGCCAAGCAGTTGATCCCAGGCGGTATGGTCAAAGGCCATGGCTGGGTGGGTAAGGGTGAGCAGGGCGATAACGAGTCCGCCGATCCATTGCTGCATGCTGTGCTCCCTGAGGGTGTGAATGCATGCACAGCATGTTGGGCAATGGCGATGGCGTCAAGGTGTCGGTCGGCGAGCCTGTTTGCGCCGTTGGGCCTGCAAACGCAGTTGCCGTTTTTGCCACCACATATAGGTTCCGGTGATAAAGAACAGTAAGGGGGTCAGGCCACTGACCAGCACCAAAATGCGACCGGGCAGGCCCAGCGCGTCGCCATTATGTAGCGGAAATTGCCAGGTCATGAACTGGCTTCCAGCGGCGACTTCCGGTGCATCCCAGATGGCCAGAATCTCGCCACTGTACTGATCGACCCAGATCCCGCTGGCACCATAATCCTGCCAGGGTTCACCGGCCCGGTTGAAGGCCAGCCAGTAACTGCCGGTTTCATTGCGGGGGAGGTTAAGTCGGGTAAGGGTGGCGTCCGGGAACACGGTGCGAGCCATATCCAGTGATGCCTGGGGGCTAATGGATGGCGTGTCGGGATCGTCCGGCAGGCGGGAGGGCGGGAAAGGGCGTTCGTCCATGGGCAGCACGGTGCGCACCAGTGCTGCGACCTGATCGGGAAACACCAGTGTCACGCCGGAAAAGGCCACCGCCAACAGCACCGGGAGCAGATAGATCCCGGTCACCTGGTGTAAGTCGAAATGCAGCCGGTAGGCTCCGCCATCACGTTTGATCGTCAGATTCCGTCGCCATTTCCCCTTGCGACGGCCCGTCGGCCACCAGAGGTAAAGGCCGGTCAGGCAGAAGCCCAGCAGACAGAGGCCCATAACCCCCACGACAATCTCGCCGGTATGGCCGGACAGCAGGGTGTAATGAAGGCTGTAGATCCAGGTCATGGCGTAGTCTCCCCAGGTTCGCACGGCCAGAATCTCGCCGCTGTAGGGTGAGACGCTGACCTGAATGGGGCCGGGTTCGCCGGGAGGCGCGAAGAAGCGCAAGGTATGCGGGCTGCCAGGGTCCTGTGCCGGTTCTATACGCAGGGCGCGACGTCCCATTTCGGCTTCCGCTCGTTCGATGATGTCGTTGAGTGGGAGTGGAGTGTCGCCGGTGGTCATGAGTTGCGGATTGAGTATTTCATCCAGCCCGTCATGAAAGACCAGCAGGCTGCCGCTCAGGCCGATCACCACTAGCAGTAGGCCGGTGATCAGTCCGGTGTATTTGTGCAGAACAAATAGCGTGTGACGCATGAACAGTGTGGGTCCTCAAACAACACGGGCAGCCAATGGCTGCCCGTGTTGAGACAATGGGCCAGATCAGAAGTCCAGATTGTAGCCCAGTGTTACGGTGCGGCCACGTCCCTTGAAGTTCTGGTCGTCGCGGGTGGTGGCGGTTTGTGAGAAGTAGCTGAAATAGTCTTCGTTCAACAGGTTTTCGATGCCTGCGGTGATCTGGCCTTTGGGCAGGGTATAACCCAGTGACAGGTCGACCAGCTGATAGGCGGTGAAGTCATTGGTATCGCCTTCAAAATCCTTGTTGAAGTAGTGGGTACCCTGGAGCTGGGTATCCAGCTTGCTGGTCCACTTGGCATGCCAGCGCAGCTGGAAGCTGTCCGGGGCGATATTGCGGCCGTCCAGTCGGGTGTCCACCGTGCCGTCGTCATCGCTGTCGAATTTGCCGCTGATGTGGGCGTAGGAGGCGTTCAGGTAGTGCACAGGGTTGATCTGCCAACCGGCATCGGCCTCGATGCCCTGGATTTCGGTGCGCTCACGGCTGACTTCAAAGATCCCGCCGTTGTTCTGCAGGCGTTGCCCCAAGTCGGAATCGGAGCTGAAGTGGCTGATTTCGAAGTGGGCGCTGCCGTTATGCAGGCGGATACCGATTTCGGTGTTGTCGGTCACAATCGGCTGCAGGTCGAGGAAGTCGTCAACACTCTGGTTCGGCTGGTTGATGCCGCGCAGCACCCGGCCCACATCGGGCATGCCGAAGCCTTCAGAATAGTTGGCAAACAGTTGGGCGTTTTCCGTGGCCTGGAATACCAGGCCGTAGTTGAACAGGGTTTCGTCGAAGTCCGGGTTGCCGCCTTCTACCTGCTGGCTACCGTAGGAGGCCAGGGTAGTGAAATCGTCCACGTTGAGTTTCGCGTATTCATAACGCACGCCGGCATTCAGGGTCAGCTGTTGCATGGGGCTGACTTCCGCCTGCAGGAAGGGGGCAATGTTGCGGAACTGGGTTTCCGGGACCCACTCACGATTGGTTTGCGCCAGGATCTGGGTGGTCTCGTCCTGCAGCAGGTCCAGGCCGGTGGTCAGCTTCAGGCGGTTATCAAACATGCCGTCACGGGACAGGGTCAGCTTGCCGCCGACTTTATCGGATTCGTTCTGGGACTGGTCGTAGACATTCGTTCCGTAGGCCGGGTCCTGGAAGGTGGCAAAGACGCCGCCGCCGTAGCGGGCCTTGAAGCTCTGGCTGTAAAGCTGGGCGGTAAAGTGATTGCCTCCCAGATTACTGTGGGTGTAGCTGAGTCCTGCGGTGAGCACTTCGTTCATGGCAGGGTCGCCTTCCGGGTCGCCTTCTACCGACGTTGTCGGGATACCCGCAGCCCAGTCGCCGGGCACGCCCACATAATCATGTTTTCCTTCCAGGGCGAAACGGTTGATGCTGAGCTCAATGTTCTGCTCGTCGCTGAGCCAGTAACCCAGTTTCAGGAAGATGTCATGGCTTTCGCTGTTCATGATATCGCCCTGGGTATTGTCTACCCCGATAAGTTCGCCATCAGCATCGTAGAACATGCCTCGATCGATATAGCTCAGGCCCAGCAGGTAATCCCAGTTGCCCTTGGTGCCATCAACCCGGTAATCCACCTTGTAGCTCAGGCTGTCGGACTTGATGTCGTCAGTGGGCGCGGTCATTTGAACGCCTACGTGCTGATTCAGGCTGCCGGACTCGGGGCGGCGGGTCACGAAGTTGATGATGCCGCCGGTGGCACCGAGACCCTGCTCGGCGCTGGCACCATAAATGACTTCGATACGCTCGACCATGGACAGATCAATGGTGTAGCCGTCACGGGAGCCGTCACGCAGGGGATTGGATTGCGGGATACCGTCGATCAGGAACAGGGGGTTACGCCCCCGGAACGTCTCACCGGAATTACTCAATTTCTGACGGCTGGGCGTGTAGGACGGGATCAGGTTACTCAAAACCTGGGATTGATCCGAGGTCATGCGTAGCTGTTCTTCGATCTGATCGCGGGTAATGACCGTGATCTTCTGGGAAGTCTTGCCCGCTTCGCTGTTGGCGCGGGTGGCAGAAACGGTAATGGCACCCAGTTCGTGGGCGTCTTCCTCGGCCAGGGCAAGAGGGGAGACGGCAAGTGTCAGCAGAGAAACAGGCAGGCCAAAACGGCGAAAACGGAGCACGGCAGCTCTCCTTATGTAAGGAATGTAAAAACAAGGCCGTGAAAGCTAGAGTTGAGGGGAATGATTGTCAATCTCGAAACGAGATTGCGGACGAATAGCATTCATTTTCTTGGGGTGGCACGGGCAGCTGACTGCCCGTGCAGGGAGTTATTCAGAGGTTCCTTAGAAGTCCAGATTGTAGCCCACTGTATAGGTGCGCCCCCGTCCCTTGAAGTTGTAGTCATCACTGGCACGGGCTGCCTGCGAGTAGTAGGTGAAGTAGTCTTCGTCTGTCAGGTTCTCGATGCCCAGATCAATCTGGCCTGCGGGCAGCTGGTAGCTGATCATGGCGTCCACCAGGGTATAACCGTCAAAGTCCAGATCAGGGTCATCGAAGCCTCGGCTGAAGAAATGACTGGCTTGCAGGTGGCTGGCGAGCTTGCTGTTCCAGGCGGCATCCCACCCCAGTTGCAGGGTGTCTGGCGCAACGCTGAGACCATTGAGTTCGGTGTCGACCACCCCGTTGCCGGTGGTGTCAGACTCGCCTTGTTCGTGGGTATAGGACATTTTTACGCGGTGGGCGGCATGGATCTGAACATGGCCACTGAGTTCCACACCCTGAATCTCCGTTCTTTCACGGCTCCCTTCCCAGGTGCCCGTGGCACTGTTGAAGGTGAGTCGTTCGCCCAGATCGGAGTCGGATTCATAGTAGCTTAGTTCGAAGCCGTATCGCTCCCAATTGAAGCGGCCGCCGATTTCACGGTTGTCAGTGACGATGGGCTGGATCTGCAGCAGGGTGTCGACATTCTGCCCCGGGGTGCTGATGCCGCGCAGTACACGTCCTACATCCGGCATGCCGAAGCCTTCCGAATAGGTGGCATACAACTGGGCCCAGCCCGTCAGCTGGTAGACCAGGCCGGCGTTGTACAGGGTTTCATTAAAGTCCGGGCTCCCTCCCTGAACCACCACGTTGTCCTGGGTAACGTTGCTGCGATCAATGGTGGAGTAGGTGTCCACATTGAGCTTGGCGTATTCGTAACGCACCCCGGCATTCAGGTTGAGTTTGTCTGTCATGGTATAGCGCCCTTGCAGGAAGGGGGCGTAATTGCGGTACTGGGTTTCCGGTACATAGGTGCGACCGGTGTGCACAAGGTCCTGCTGGGTCTCATCCTGTAGCAGGTCCAGGCCAGTGGTCAGCCCCAGTCGATTGTTGAGCAGGCCGTTGCGAGTGAGGGTGAACTTGGCGCCAACCTTGTCTGATTGATTGCGCGTCTGGTCGTAGCGGGTGCCGCCACTACCGTCGGGATAAGGGAAGAACGGGGTGGTGGCAAACTGTGCCCGAAAACGCTGGGTATATAGCTGAACATCAACCTTGTTATTGAACCAGTTGGCGTGGCTATAGCTCAGGTTGGCGGTGGTCACGTCGTTATAGCCGGGGTTGCCATCCTGTTGTCCCTTGCGAGCGGTGGTTGGGATGCCGTTGTCCCGGTCGCCAGCAACGGGCACATAACCCCCTTCCCCTTCCAGTTCAAAGTGATTGAGCATGAGCTCGATGTTCTGGTTGTCATCAAGCCAATAGCCGATACGTCCCATAAGGTCGTAACTGGTGCTGTTCTGGAGTTCGCCGGGGTACGCGATGCCGACAAGTTCATCGTTGCCGTCATAGAACACACCGCGCTTCTGTTGCGATCCGGCTAGCAGATAATCCCAGTCGCCATGCTGGCCATCCACACGATAGTGGATCTTGTGACCCTGACCGTCGGTATCGAAGTCATCGTCTGAGTTCAGGCTGATGCCCACGCTTTGATTCAGTGTGCCGGCATCGGCCCGGCGGGTGACAAAATTGATGATGCCGCCGGTGGCTCCCAGGCCATGTTCGGCGCTGGCGCCATAAATGACTTCGATGCGCTCGACCATGGACAGGTCAATCGTATAGCTATCGCGTGCACTGTCGCGCAGAGGATTGCTCTGGGGCACGCCATCAATCATGAACAGCGGCGAGCGGCCACGAAAGCTTTCGCCTGCATTGGAGAGTTTCTGACGGCTGGGAGAATAAGAAGGAATCAGATTGCTGAGAACCTGTCCGGGATCCTGGCTGATGGCCTGTTGTTGCTCGATTTCGTCACGGCTGATGATAAGCACCTTCTGCGGTGTTTCATCGGTCGTAGTCTGAGCCCGGGTGGCGGTGACCGTGACCGGACTCAGAGTGTTGGTATCGGTTTCGGCGAGTACCAGGGTGGGGGCGGCAAGGGGAAGTAGTGACAGCGACAGGCCAATACGGCGCGAAAGGAGCATGAAACTCTCCTGAATTGCGTGAATGGAAAAGCAGGTCGCGCACCGTAGTGTTAATGAGAAGCATTGTCAATTTTGTGAGGTCAGCGTCGCAGGGTATGCAGCCGCTCCACCCAGCGTAGTAGCCCCTCTGGCTTGCGGGCCTTTTTCCACTCGCCGGCGGCGAATTTGTTGGCCTCTGCCATGGTCGGGTAGATGTGAATGGTGCCAAGGATCTTGTTCAGGCCCAGTCCGTGTTTCATGGCCAGCACATACTCGGCGATCAGCTCGCCGGCGTGCTGGCCAACAATGGTAACCCCGAGAATCTTGTCGCTGCCTTTGGCGGTCAGCACTTTTACATAGCCTTCGGCGGCGCTGTCGGCGATGGCGCGATCCAGATCGTCAATGCCGTAGCGGGTGACCTCGTACGCGATGCCCTGTTCTTTCGCTTCCTGCTCATTGATCCCCACACGAGCCACCTCGGGGTCGGTAAAGGTGCACCAGGGGATCACGCGGTAATCCACCTTGAAGCTTTTCAGGAAACCAAACAGGGCATTCACCGCGGCATACCAGGCCTGGTGAGAGGCGGTATGGGTGAACTGGTAAGGGCCAGCCACATCGCCGCAGGCATAAATATTCGGGTAGCGGCTTTGCAGTCGCTCGTTGGTCTGGAGGGTGCCATTGGTGTCGGTGGGCAGCTGAAGGGCGTCGAGGTTCAGTCCGTCGGTGTTGGCCTTGCGGCCAACGGCCACCAGCACCTGATCGAAGGGCTGGGCGCTTTCCTGGCCATCCTGTTCTACGTATAGAACCTTCTCGCCATTGTCGTGACAGAAGCGCACGGCTTTATGATTGGTCAGCACGGTGACGCCACTGTCCTGCAGAGAGCGGGTCACGATCTGGCTGGCTTCCTCGTCCTCACGGATCATCAGTCGAGGCAGCATTTCCACCTGGGTGACATCGCTGCCCAGTCGCGCAAAAGTCTGTGCAAGCTCGCAACCGATGGGGCCGCCACCCAGTACCAGAAGGCGCTTGGGTTGTTCCTCTAGCTGCCACAGGTTGTCGGAGGTAAGAATGTCCATCTCTTCGATGCCGGGGATGGGCGGCACAAAGGGGCGGGCGCCGGTGGCGATAATGATGCTACGGGCGGTGAGTGTTTCGACCTGGTCGCCGTTGCGGATTTCCACTTCCCACGGGGAGACTAGGCGCGCTTCTCCCTGGCGGCAGTCCACCCCCAGTTCGGTGTAGCGCTCCACGGAATCGTGGGGTTCGATTGTCTCGATGACCTTGTGTACCCGTGTCATCAGACGACGGAACTGAAACTGGCTGGTGATGCTGTCAAAACCGTATTGGTCTGCCTGTTTATCGTGGTAGGCGACCCGGGCGCTTTTGATCAGCGCTTTGGAGGGAACGCAGCCAGTATTGAGGCAGTCGCCGCCCATCTTGTGTTTCTCGATCAGGGTAACTCTCGCTTTTACCATGGCGGCAATGTAGGCACTCACCAGGCCTGCGGAGCCGGCACCAATGACGATCAGATTACGGTCAAAGGTTGTGGGTTTGCGCCAGCCGGCGTAAACCTTGCGGGCTTGCAACCGTGCCATGATGGCCTTGGCGATCCACGGGAACATCCCGAGCAGGACAAAGGCGCCCAAGAGTTGTGGAGAAAGCAGGCCGCCAAGGCTGTCTATTTGCCCAAGCTGGGTGCCCGCATTCACGTACACAGCGGTGCCGGCCAGCATGCCGGTTTGGCTGACCCAGTAAAATGTGCGTGTCTTGATGGGGGTAAGCCCCATGACAAGGTTGATTACAAAGAACGGAAAGGCAGGCACCAGCCGCAGGGTGAAAAGGTAAAAGGCGCCTTCCTTTTCGATGCCCTGATTGATTTTTTTCAGGCGTTCGCCGAAGCGTTGCTGCACGGTATCCCTGAACAGAAAACGGGAGGCCAGAAAGGCCAGGGTGGCGCCAATGGAAGAGGCAAATGACACCAGCACCAACGCAACGGCAAAACCGAACAGGGCGCCGGCGGCGAGGGTCATGATGGCGGCGCCAGGCAGGCTCAGAGCCGTTACCGCGACGTAAACGGCAAAAAACGCCCCCAGCACCAGCGCGGGGTTGTCGGCATACAGGGCATCAAAGGCACCTTGCTGCTCTTTCAGATACTCCAGGCTAAAAAACTGCCCCAGATCGAAGATAAAGTAGCTGGCAACGAGCGCGGCGATGATGACAAGTAACAGCGCTTTTTTGAGGTTCATGGGGCGTCCTTGGTTAGTAGAAGTCATGCTCGCATGGCGATTCAGCAGCAGCTGGCCGCGCCGCTATCTTCATTGTCCTCAAAAGGGACATTCAATCCGCAGCCTTCAAAGATGCCGTAGTGCGTATCGAAGTGTCCGATAAAGTTGAAGTGTTCCGCAAAACGGCTTTGTTCCAGCATGAGCCAGGTGTTGCCGCAGACCGGGAAAACTTTGCCGGTTTCGATAATGTGATGCTCGTCGAGCATGAAGGCATGCGGGCAGTTTTCCAGGGTGCCCTTGTAGATCACTGCCTGGCCGTAGTCTTCGCAGGCAGGCTCCAGGTTGTCGATGTTAAACAAGCGGTAGGTGGCGGAGTAAAAGCGAATGCGGCCAAGCTTTCTCTCAATGGCCGGGTTTTCGATGGTGAGGCGACGAGATTCCACCAGGCGCGGATCGGCAAAGCCGCAGCGTTTGCCAAGGTTGATAAAGTCGTTCCAGTAGAGCGCGCCGGAAAGGCACTCCCCGTAGAGTACGGGATCATTTACCAGTGCGGCAGGTACCCGTCGGTCAGCATAGACGTCAGAAAAATAAAACTCGCCGCCTGGTTTGAGCAAGCGTTTCACATCCCTGAGGACTTTTTCCTTGTCGGTGCTCAGGTTGATTACACAGTTGGAGATGACGATATCAAAATAGCCGTCTTCCAGATCCAGGGTGTCGAGCGCTTCAATATAGCCTTTTAAAAAACGCACATTGCTGTTGCTGTAACCGAATGCGTCACGATGGTAATCCTGATGGCGGCGAGCGACCTCCAGTTGTTCGTCGGTCATGTCGACGCCAACGACTTCGCCCTGCTCTCCGACCAGTGCAGACAGCAGGTACACATCGCGGCCGGAGCCGGAACCCAGATCCAGAATGCGCATCCCCTGAAGTTGTTCGGGGGCCACCAGTCCGCAGCCATAGTAGCGGCTGACGACTTCGTCATGCAGACGGGCAAGCAGGGGTTTCAGGTGTTCGGGGGGCGCCTGGTCACAACAGGCATTGGTCTGCAGGTCCTGGCTGGATTGCAGTTGCTTGCCGTAATACTCCTGAACATCTTCACGCATCGAGCGCTCTCCCTGGCTGGTGAATGGCTAAAACAGCGTACCCTGTTGCCGCGGGCGTTGGGGCAAAACAGGGTAGGTGCTATGGCGGCGGGGCGGGAATGATAAGAATTGCATTGCCTGGGTAGAAGACGTCAGCCGATGTGAAGGCGGCGTGAGTTTCAGGGGGCCTGGTCCAGGTTACGCATAATGCGATCGACCTGCTCATCGCTGGCTGGCGGTGCCGCCGGTTTATGAAGGGAGGTGACCAGGGCGCCCAGCTGACGCACATAGCGCCGACAGTGGTGGCACATCAGTAAATGCAGGCGCAGGGCGACACGTTCCCGCCAATGGAGCGGGGTGCCATCCACGAGGGCGTCCGCTTTTTCAACGACCTCCTTGCACTTCAGCATTCGCCTGTCTCCTGAAAATGATCAACCAGTTCAAACAATCGGGCCCGTGCCCGGTGCAACAGCACACGGACATTGGATGCGCTGACATCCAGCATGTTACAGATAGCATCAAAATCCATGCCTTGCAGATCACGCAATTCCAGCACCAGTCGCTGGCTTTCTGGCATGCGCTCAAGGCACTTTGCCATGCACTGGCGCAGTTCATCCCGGGTTAGCAGAGCATCCGGGCCGTCCAGGTCCCAATGCCTGGGGCCATCCTGCCAGTGGCCGCCTTCACGAAAGCGGTGTGCCAGTGGGTCCTCTTCGCTGCTGGGATCAAACTGAATTTCCCGGCCTTGCTTGCGTAGCATCATACGCGCCTGATTGATGACGATGCGGGTCAGCCAGGTGCGTAGCTGGCTGCGCCCCTCGAACTTGCCAATCGCACGATGAATGGCAATCCAGGCATCCTGCACCGCTTCTTCGGCATCGGCGTGGGACAACATGCTGCGCGCCGTGGCGAGCAGACGGTGGTGTTGATGCTGCACCAGTTCTGCGAAGGCTGCGTTGTCTCCCTGCTGCAGGCGGGCAAGAAAGTCTGGTGCTTCGATATCCAAGACTAGCCCTCGTTTAGCATCGAGGCAGGATCGTCTTCGCCGTCGTCGCCCTGATGCAAGGCGACAAGGCGGCGCAAGTGCTGCATGGCATCGACACTGGGGCGCTCGAAGTGAATGCCTACCTCCATGGCGGCCTGGCGAATCACCCGGCCTGGGAGGGTCAGGGTCAGGTCGCTGTCATCAAAAGCGATTTCCAGCGTTACCGGGCCGTCGTCCGGGAGCGCGAGTGGCGTGGTGCAGATCACTCGTGCCCCGGAAATGGAGATGTCCTGGAGCTCAACATCATGACGGTCCTGCTGAAACAGCAGCACCGCCTCTCCGTCGAAATCGATGCGGCCGGCTCGGCGCCGTTCATTCATGTGGTGCGTTCCTTGTCGTCACCTTGAGGCCCTGCCCGGGACTACGGATCAGACGTCGATCCGCTTGTACTTCATGCGCTTGGGTTGCAAGGCTTCGTCGCCCAGCTGCTTGCGCTTGAACTCTTCGTACTCAGTATAGGAGCCTTCGAACCACTCCACTTTAGCATCCCCTTCAAAGGAAAGGATGTGGGTGGCGACACGGTCCAGGAACCAGCGATCGTGAGAAATGACAATGGCACAGCCGGGGAATGCCAGCAGGGCTTCTTCCAGAGCCCGCAGGGTTTCCACGTCCAGATCGTTGGTGGGCTCATCGAGCAGCAGCACATTGGCGCCCTGCTTGAGCAGTTTGGCCAGGTGCAGACGGTTGCGCTCACCACCGGACAGGTCGCCGACCCGCTTCTGCTGGTCGCCGCCCTTGAAGTTGAAGCGGCCCAGATAGGCACGGCTGGGGACTTCGTAGTTGCCGATGCGCAGGATATCGTTGCCGTCGGACACTTCTTCCCACACGGTCTTCTTGCCTTCCAGGTCTTCGCGGCTCTGATCCACGTAGGCCATCTGCACAGTTTCACCGGTGGTGATTTCGCCCTTGTCCGGGGTTTCCTGGCCCGCCAGCATGCGGAACAGGGTGGTCTTGCCGGCCCCGTTGGGGCCGATGATGCCGACGATGGCGCCGCGTGGCACCTTGAAGCTCAGGTCTTCGTAGAGCAGTTTGTGGTCGAATTCCTTGGCCACCCCGTTCAGCTCAAAGACCTGCTCACCGAGACGCTCGCCGGGCGGGATATACAGTTCCTGGGTCTCGTTGCGCTTCTGGAATTCCTGACTGGCCAGTTCCTCGAACGCCGCCACACGGGCCTTGTTCTTGGCGCGCCGGCCTTTCGGGTTCTGGCGCACCCACTCCAGTTCCTTTTCCACTGTCTTGCGGTGGGCGGATTCGCTCTTGGCTTCCTGCTCCAGACGCTGCTCTTTCTGCTCCAGCCAGGAGGAATAGTTACCCTTCCAGGGAATCCCTTCACCGCGGTCCAGTTCCAGAATCCACTCACAGGAGTTATCGAGGAAGTAACGGTCGTGGGTTACTGCCACCACGGTGCCGGGGAATTCGTGCAGGAAGCGCTCCAGCCAGGCTACGGATTCAGCATCCAGATGGTTGGTCGGTTCGTCCAGCAGCAGCATGTCCGGGGCGCTCATGATCAGGCGGCACAGGGCCACCCGGCGGCGCTCCCCCCCGGACAAGTTCTTGACGCTGGCGTCCCACGGCGGCAGACGCAGGGCGTCGGCGGCGATCTCCAGTTTGCGCTCCAGGTTATGGGCGTCACTGGTTTCAATGATGGCTTCGAGCCGGGCCTGCTCGGCGGCCAGCTTGTCAAAATCCGCGTCTTCCTCGGCATAGGCGGCATACACCTCTTCCAGGCGTTGCTGTGCCTCCAGGATCTCGGACAGGGCCTCTTCCACGATTTCACGGACGTTTTTGTTCGGGTCCAGTTCCGGCTCCTGGGGCAGGTAACCAATGTTGGTGCCCGGCTGCGGCCGTGCTTCACCCAGGAAATCCTTGTCCACCCCGGCCATGATCTTGAGCAGGGTGGATTTACCCGACCCGTTCAGGCCCAGCACGCCGATCTTGGCGCCGGGGAAGAACGACAGGGAAATGTCTTTGAGGATGTGCTTCTTCGGCGGGACAACCTTGCCCACCTTGTCCATGGTGAAGATGTACTGGCTCATAAACTCCGACCGCAGTGTCTTTAAGTGTGCGGGGCGCGCGGACCCCGGCGGAATGGCGCCTAAGCTAACGGAAAGGGGGGAAAGATGAAAGGCACACAGGCAGCAAGCGGGCAGGTATACGTGTGTACGGTCATTTGTTGCCGGTTAGCTCAAAGTTTGATCATCGGTGTAGGAGATATCACTCATTTGGTGTAGGACATTGGCTATACCTGCTTCTGTGGGCTAGGCGAGAACTGCTTCACATTTAATACTTGTAGATCATTCGATCGGGGCGCAGGCAAGGGGCCTGCGGTACTTTCCAAGGAGAAGGCATGTTTAAGAAAACAGCATTGAGTCTTGCCGTTCTGGCCCTGGCGGCCTGCGGAGGCGGGGGTAGCAGTAGTGGTGGTGGCAGTGGCGGAAATGGAGGTCCGGCAGCGCCGGCGGCCAAGGCTGGCGGTACGGCGGCAAAAGGCATTATCGCCGGGGCGCTTGTGGAAGCCAAAAAAGCGGATGGTTCCGTTATCGGTACGGCTACCACCGCAGAAGACGGTTCGTACAGCATTGAACTGAATGGCTATTCGGGCACGGTGTTTCTGACCCTGAAAGCACCGGAAGCAGGCGATGCGCTGGTAACGTGCGATGTCGCTAGCTGTGGCGTGGCCGCAGATGGGGATATTGATGCTGATGAAAGCGGCACTATCGAGTTTGGTGAGCAGTATGCGCTGGATTACGAGCTGCGCTCGGTGATCCATGCTGACTCCAGCGCCTCCAACGTGAGTGCACATATCACCCCTCTCACCACGCTGGTGGCCGACAAGGCTGGCGCGGGGGCTGACCAGGTAGCGGTTGCGGCAGCGAACAGCTTTGTGAAAAACATGCTGGGGCTGGATGCCAACCCCAGTGAGGTGAAGCCGGTGGACCTGACGCAAGGTAGCGGAGGTTCGGTTCAGGAGCTGACCTTTGCGTTGCTGAATGCAGCCATTGAGGAGCAGGCCCAAAGCGGTGCAACGGATATTGCCTCTGTTCTGGGCGGATTGTCCGGAAACTTTGAGACGAACCAGGTCGACAAAAGCGCGCTTGAGGCGCTGGTGGCGGGTGTTGCCAGTGTTGAAGCGGCGGTAAAAGCGGGTAATGAAGAGATCGATGTAGTTGCGGCCTCCAGTGCAGCGCAGTCCGGGGCGCAAAATGCTTGCGACCTTGAAGGTAGCGAGCAGCCGCAACCTAAAGTCGCCCTCAGTGAAGACGCTCCGTCAGAATATTGCTCTCCAGAAATTGAGTTTGAAGGGGCGTTGGGATCCAATCTGGATAAAGCCAAATCCCTGGTGGCCACCGCACGTAAAGTGTCCATCGAGGCAATTGAAGCCATTGAAGCCGAACTTGACGAAGAGAGTGAGGCCTATAATTCCGAAAACCTGATCGTCAAGATTGGCAACGTAGCTGATGATGTGGATACCGATACCCGCAAGGTGGTTCAGACCTTTGGTGAGGTAGCTGGTGTATTGGTGGATCAGATTGTCCGCGGGGTTATCGATGGGGAAGATCTGACGACGGATCTTGGTGAAGCTGCATCGCTATACTATGATGCATCCTTCGAAAATGACTGCCAGTATTATTACCCGCAAGAAGCTGTTGATCAGTGTGAACTGGATTATGAGGCTGATAAAAGTGCCTTCGTGTCCCACTTCGTGGGAGGGACCATTGAAAACAGTGGTGATGAGTGGTCTGTAACATCAGCCACCTTCGATCTGGATGGAAATGAGGCGACCGCTGATGATCAGTTGATGGTTCACATGAACGTTGTGCTACCTACGGTTATTGGTGATGGTGAATCCGGCATCGGGCTCAATGCGGGCGTAAATACGCTTTCCGTTCACGGTTCGGCAGCGCTTCCAGATGTTGCCAGCTTTACGGTGAACGAAGGGTCGGGCCTGGTTGTTGAGCTGAATAATAATTTTGTCGACGATGGCGAAAGTGAGCCAGAAGATGCTATTAAAAGAATAGCACTGGATGTAAGTGCGGAGCTGTCCAACAACGAAATGACCTTTAATGGTGGGGTGGAAGTTGTTGTTCGTGAGTCCAGCAAGCACCAGTCACTGAATGCCCCCGTACCGGAAGTCCTGTTGCCAGTACCTGAAAAGCTCGCGTTGAATGGTGTGTTCGAAGAGGTAGGCACCGGAAACAGTCTGGATGCCAATGTGTTGCTGACGGTTTCCAATGTCAGCCAGTTCGGTTTCTACCAGGAAGGGTTTGAGCGCAACCTCGTTAGCTATAGTTTCGATCAAGAGACAGAGGTTCTTACGGTCACCATCAGTGAAGGAGAGAGTCAGGCGACGGTAGCATTTTCTCTGGAAGAAAATGACTACGGTGGTGGCTGGACAGAATTTGAGGTTGTCTCTGAATGTGTTTCTACGTCCGGTGATGCCTATTGCCCACGTGCTACCCGTTATTGGGTGTCGGGTTATAACATTGTCGTGGAGGGCATTAATAGTCAGGAAGATTGTGCGGACCCAGAGCAGGCGGGTTCAATCTATACCCGATGGGAGGATGATAGTCTCGAGTGTATCGCCTGGATCAGTTCCGGAGATGAGGGCTTCGAGAGCGATATTCGTAACTTCTTCACCGCAGACGCGGATTGGTATCTGGATGGTATGCGTGCCTATGTGTCGGGTGAAGGCTGGTATCAGGTGGGCCCGGATGATTTCTACGATGACTATTCCGGAAGATCCCTGTTCCCCGCTGATAGTGGCACAGCTGTCGCGCACCTCGATGAGTCAGATATGGACTTCGATGCCGAAGGCCGTTATCTGAAAGGCACTCTCCTGGTTGAAACTCGTGGGAAGCTGTCAGCCAATCTGCCAGAAATGGATGTCAAGCTGGTGGCTGCGCGTAGTGGCTACGCACTGGGTGAGGCGACACTGGATCTTTCCTGGGACGGTGATTCACTGAAAGTGATTTATCCTTATTCCGGTGACGGTAGCAATAGCGCGACGCTGGAAGATGGTGAAGGCACGATAATGACAGTGGTTTTCGATGATGGTGCTGAAACGGTCACAGGTGATATTCGCAAGGATGACACCGTTTACGGGACCTTCCGTGAGGAAAATGGACAGTACATCATCAGCTGGATCGATAATACCATCGAGTCCTTGTACTAAACGTCAATGCTAGAGTCTGGGGCCGCCTGCGGGCGGCCCTTTTTGTTATGCGGTATCTCTTTTTTCTGTTGTTTTTTGTGGTCATGCCCCTTGGTGCGGAAGAGCTGGACTTTTCGGTATCAAGCCGTTCGGTGAGTGAACCAATGGCTATCAAGGGTTTTGCCGATCAGTGGAGCAATACGCTACATAGTGGCGATATTGCCTGGACGAGAAACCGTCTTGAGGCCGGGGTGCGAAAGGGCGCTTTCAGGGTCGGCTACATTCAGCGCTATGACTATGCGTTGACGTTCAATGATGAGACTGCGGATTTGTACTACCGCTCGGAAAATGATCTTCCTGAGCCAGAAGGGGATGTGCCTGTTCGCTTGAATGCCTGGCATATGCGAACACAGGGGGCGAAATTTTCCTGGCGTTGGACTGCAGGAGCGTTTCACGTAGAGCCGGCCTTGTCGCTGCTGTCTGGCTGGCAATTTCAGGACGGAAGCCTGGATGGATTTCTGAGAAATGAGAGCGGCGAGTTGAGCGGTCAGGCCGAGCTGGACTACCGCTATTCTCAGGATTTGTTGCTCGATCATCAATTCGAGAGGCCAGCTGGTACGGGGTTGGCGTTGGACTTGACGTTGCGTTGGATCGGTGAAGGGCAGGGTGTCATTCTCGACATTCAGGATGCCTATGGCCGTATGTGGTGGCGAGATGCACCTTATACAAAAGGGACGTTCAATACGGTGGATCGCGATACTCCCGGAGAAGTGAAACTGGATCCGGCGTTTACTGGCAAGAGAAATACTGAGGATTATCAGCAAACATTGTCTTCCTATACCCGCGGAAGCTATTGGCTGGAGCAGTCAGGTTGGCGCTGGTCGGTAGAGGGCGAGTATTTTCTGGAGCGTCTATGGGTTCGCCCAGGAGTGAGCTGGACGCGCCTTTCTGGAAACCCCTATATGGGATATGAGCTGAGAGATAGGCAGTGGCTGCTGGGGCTGAAAGGTGATGATGATCGCTGGTCTTTCGAGCTGGGTTCCGACACGTTCAAGCTCGAGGATTCTCGTTCGCTAACGGTAAGCGCGGGTTATTCATTGCTTTGGTAACGGTCCCTCAGAGGTTGGCTGATTGCAAGCATTACGTTTTTTTTGCCTGCTGTCCTTCGTCAGTAGCTGTTCTGCGTGGGAATGGTGACACGCGCTAGCGGGTTTTGCAGGCACTTTCGGTGCAAGGTTTGTCCCTTACATGTCGTTTTGCTGAATTCAGCGTCATTTCCTTCCGGCGTACCCCATATGGGTGATGCGCTTTGCTAGCCCCCCTTTCTATTATTGTTCAATCCCTCGTCTTTTTTGAGGGCATGCGCTGAATCTGTGATCAAGGTGACAACCGTCGTGACTGTACTTTTTCTGGCTTGCCGCAAGGCGGGTACGGGCGGATTGTGACTCTGGGCAGGCTCAATGGAATGAAAGATGCCACATCAGTGTGCAGGGGATGCTCGCACACAAGGAGATAGTTGTGTTGTTTGATAAACGGGTACTGATTGTCGGGGGTGCGGTGTTGGCCGTGGGGTTGTCAGGCTGTGGCGGGGGCGGGGGTTCCTCTGGTGGTGCAGGGGGCAATACGGGCACGGCGCCGCTGGTTCAGGAAAGTATTGAGGTCGACATCCCAGCGGTGGCAGTGGACCCCGTCGCGTTAGTGGTTCAGGTCGTTGATACCGACGGCAACCCGGTCACCACCTCTGGTACCGTGACCGTGCTGGAAGACAGTGCCGGTGTGTTCGGGCAAAGCCAGTATCAGGTGGTGTCGGGTGTGTTGAATGTGGGCGCGGTGACCTTGCCCGCCGATGAGGACAACAATGGCATTCCGGATGTGCCAATCAAGGTAACGCTGAAGTTTGAAGGGTTTGACCAGTATCTGGGGGTCAGCAAGAAATTCGAGATCACCGGCTTTGGCAGTAATACGCTTGAGGTAGCCCTGGTGTCACTGGCCGGCAGTGAAACGCTGTCGGTAAAACAGGAAACCGCCACGCTGGCGAGCAAGACGGTCACCGTGTTGCCGGGCCAGGATGCTGCTGCAGCGTCTCCTGCTGTCGTGGTCGCCTTTGTGACCGAGGCGGAGTCGTCCAACAAGCCTTCATCGGCGGTGTACCTGTCACCGGAACTGGTGGCCTATGACGATGAAGGGACCGAGCTGGATACCGCATCCGTCACCGTGACCACGGTGGCAACCCCCGCCGGCGAAGTGAACAAAACCGGGGTGATTCAGCAGACAGGGGTGGTGTCAGTGACCAACCTGGCAGATCTGGAGGCGGATGGACTGCTGTCGCAACCGGTTGGTGAAAAATCCAAAATTCAGCTGCAGAGTCTGGGCAATACCCAGGTCGTTATTACCGATGCGGCAGGAAAGAAAGTCAGCTCGGTTAACCCTGCCAGCCCGATCACGGTCGAAATTGAATTGCCAGCTGGCAGTGTTGACCCGAACACAGGAAATGACATCCTGCCTGGCGATCTGGTACCGGTTTGGACCCGCTCCGATGATGGCGCCAGCTGGCAGTACATGGGTCGCTACGCGGTGCATGAGAACGCGGAAGGTCGTCTCAAGGTGTATGTGGCGACCACCCACCTCAGTCACTTCAACGTGGCCTACGCGAATGTGGTTGATGCCTGCAGTGGCCGTATCTATGTCAAAAACCCGGCGGGCGAGAATTTCGCTATCAATGGCATGTTGCGTTTGTCCAATGCCCGCTTTGACATGGACGACGCCTACCGGGGCAGCAGCGACGGTCAGCTGGTGTATACCGATATTCCGGATGAGCCCACCGACATTCTTTTTATTAGTGGTGACGGAGAGTCGGTGGCAGTGGTGCCGGAAGTGACAACGCTTGCCGTGACGGAGAACGGCGAGATTCGCGAAAGCGGGCTCCGTGGCGTTGATCTGTGTGGCAGTGATGGGGCCACGTTGACTCTGAACCGGGAGATAACAGAGCCGACCATCGTGGTGGAGGCCAGCAGAGGGTACCGCCTCGATGGTGGGTTCCAGCTCTACTCTATGTGGGAAGGCAACCCTCCTGCTGCCGGCAATGAGTGGGTGGTACCGATCAAGCTGATCAATGCCCCGGAGGAGCCGGTTGAGCTGAGCTACGTGTTCAATGGTTCTGGTGATTCGGTCGCTACAGAGGGTGAAGACTTTACGCTGTCTGGCGCGTCAGGCGGCACGGTGACCCTGAGCAAGGACCAGCCGTCCGTAGAATTGCGCATCACAACGCTGCCTGACGATGAGGAAGAGACGCGATACAAGCGGTTTGGCATGACGCTGACCACCGGTGAGCAGGCGCTGTTTATGTCCGGGGGCACTACCTACACCCTGTCGAGCTCTATTTATGATGAAGACCGCCCGGTACTGGAATCCGTCTCGGTCACTGATGTCATCGAAGGGGAAAGCATTGAGGTGACGGTGACGCTGGATCGCCCTGCACAGGTATCCGGTACGGCTCATCTTTATCTCGGCATGGATGATCGTGATGGAGTTGTGACGGCGCTGCCGGGTTATGACTATCACCCCAATGACATGTTGCTTGCAGGTGATATCACCAGGGCCCCGGACATGAATTTTTCATTGTATGGCGGGTATGGCTCTCATGCCTTTAGCCGTTTTGCAGGCGAGTTCAGCGTCTCTTTCGGGGCCGGTGACAAGGTTGCAGTGGCGCATGTGCCTACCCTCGACAATCCCTGGCTGGACCCTGATCGTACTGTCAAAGTGGCGGTAGGCTCCCTGTATGGGTTGTATTACCCCGACGACCGGACTGCTGCAGTCGCCTATGCCCGCATTGAAGACAACGATGTGCCTTCCGGGCTGGCGCCCACCGCGTATTCCCTGGACGTGCAGGATCAATACGGCGAGGCATTTTCTGCTGATGCATTGAATGAGGGAAGTGACCTGCTGTATCTGTTGTCGCTGGACCAGCCTGCGCAGGCTGATCTGGCATTCCCGCTCTCCTTGAGCGGGGAGTCCGCTGCCCGTTTTCTGGTTGCGGAGGATGGGGTTCTGAGGCCGATTTCCGGTGATTCTGAGCTGGTGATCCCTGCGGGGGAGCAAACCGCGAAGATTTACCTGAATACCGAGGAAGACGGTTATGTACTGCCCGATTATTCCACCGGTGAGCTGGTCATCAGTCCGCCTGCCGGCTTTGCCGGCGGAAATATCCCGCTGGACTTGACCGTGCTCAATACAACGACGACGACAGTGAGCGTTTCTCTTGTCGCCAATAACTATGGGTATGAGTTTGTCGAAGGGGACAGCGATGGCTTCCCGGTTCGGGTCAGCTACAGATCCAACAACAGCGATGTCCTGGTCGCCATGAGCGATATGGTTGTTGGTCTTGATGATCTTCACCCGGCGGTGGACGGAGAGGATTTTTCCATGCCGGACCGGGCTATGGGTACCTTCAGTGATTACTACGATTCACGTCATTTCATGGTCAACGTGATCGATGACGAGGAGAGTGAGTATTCCAAACGTCTGCATTTCCGAACCACGGTGTTGTCAGGCATTCCTGAAGGTCATGGTTATTATGAAAATGGCGATACGTTGTCAGAAACCGTCGTGATTACCGATAACGACGGCGTGGTGATTTCCACCAGGGATCGGGCGTTTGAATTTGAATCCAACGGGGATTTTGCCGGTGAGGTGAAGGCCGGTGTCAAAATCAGTATCCCGTTGTCGGTGCCTTTGTCTTTCCTGGTAACGCTGGTGGGTACCGATCTGCCTTTTGATGTGCAGGAGCAGACGGTAACGGTGCCGGCAGGCGAGACCATGGGTGAAGTCGTGTTTTCCCTTTCTGGTCTGACGCCTGCTTCCCTGGGGCTGGATACGGATAACCGGAAACAGGACTCAACCGTCAAGGCCACGGTAAGGCTGACGGAGGCCAGCCGGCAGGTGCTGGTGGAAGAGTTGGGGCTGCCCTTTATCATCTCCAAGGGTGATGCGGATTTAACCCTGAGTTTTGAGTATACGGGGCAAGCGCAGAGTGGCGGGAATAATCCGGGCACGGGCGCCACGGGCGGTACCAGCTCGTCGGGTACCGGGTTGTTCTAGTCCGCGCTGAGGTAGTGAAGCGTACAGATAAGCGGCCCTCGAGGCCGCTTATCTGTTTAAGGGGCCGGAGATTGGCCTGGTTACCTCCGGTTTTTTTCAGGGGGCTGGTGAACGCTGTTTAGTTGGAGTGGATGTCTTGAGCCCGAGGCATCAGCCCATGAGGCGTCTTCATGTGTCTTTATGGCCGGTTTTGGTTAGAATACGCGCCCCTGAATCCACCAATGACTGCGTAGGGTAGCCCATGTTCCCGAAATCCATGTCCATCGCCGAGTTTGATCCTGAAATCCAGGCCGCCATCAAGGCCGAGGAAGTCCGTCAGGAAGAGCACATCGAGCTGATTGCCTCTGAAAACTATGCCTCCCCGCGGGTCATGGAAGCTCAGGGCTCCGTACTGACCAACAAGTACGCCGAAGGCTACCCGGGCAAGCGCTACTACGGTGGTTGCGAGAATGTGGACGTGGTTGAGCAGCTGGCGATCGACCGTGCCTGTGAACTGTTCGGGGCCGATTGGGCCAACGTGCAGCCGCACTCCGGTTCTCAGGCCAATGCCGCGGTCTATATGGCCGTCCTGCAGGCGGGCGATACCGTGCTGGGCATGAGCCTGGACGCGGGTGGTCACCTGACCCACGGAGCCAAGCCGAACTTCTCCGGCAAGACCTACAATGCCATCCAGTATGGCCTGGACAACGAGACCGGCCTGATCGATTACGCGCAGGTAGAAAGCCTGGCCCGTGAGCACAAGCCGAAGATGATCGTGGCCGGTTTCTCTGCGTACTCGCAAGTGGTGGACTGGCAGCGTTTCCGCGACATTGCCGACGAAGTGGGCGCGATCCTGCTGGTGGACATGGCCCACGTGGCCGGTTTGGTCGCTGCGGGTGTGTACCCGAGCCCGGTGGGCATTGCCGATATCACCACCACCACCACCCACAAGACCCTGGGTGGTCCCCGTGGTGGTCTGATCATGGGCAAGGCCAACGAAGATATTCAGAAGAAGATCAACTCTGCGGTTTTCCCGGGTGGTCAGGGTGGTCCGCTGGAGCACGTGATTGCCGCCAAGGCGATCTGTTTCAAGGAAGCCATGCAGTCTGACTTCAAGGGCTACCAGGAGCAGGTCGTCAAGAACGCCCAGGCCATGGCCGGCGTGTTCATCGAGCGGGGTTTTGACGTGGTCTCCAACGGCACCGAGAACCACCTGTTCCTGCTCAGCCTGATCAAGCAGGACATCACCGGTAAAGATGCCGACGCTGCCCTGGGCCGTGCCAACATCACCGTGAACAAGAACGCCGTGCCCAACGACCCGCGTTCCCCGTTCGTCACCTCCGGCCTGCGCATCGGCTCCCCGTCCATCACCCGTCGCGGCTTCAACGAAGCTGACGCCAAAGCGCTGGCCGGCTGGATTTGCGACATCCTCGACAATATGGGCGATGAGTCTGTGATTGACGCTGTTAAGGGTAAGGTGAAGGAAATTTGTGCGCGGTTGCCGGTTTACGAGCGCTAAGTCGTGAGTTGACAGTTGACAATGGAAAGTTGACAGCGAAAAGCTAAACAATACGAGAGTCATGGATGACTACGAAGTATGCAGCGCGGGAGAAATCCCGCGCTTTTGCTTTGCGGATAGTGAAGGTATTTCAGTATCTGCAGATGCAAAAGAAAGAGTATGTTTTGAGCAAGCAGTTGCTGCGAAGTGGTACGGCAATTGGTGCCTTGATAAGAGAGGCAGAGCAGGCTGAAAGCCGGGCTGACTTCATTCACAAGTTGTCCATTGCTCTCAAAGAGGCCAACGAAACAGAATACTGGTTGGAGCTGTTGACGGAATCTGGCTACCTGGAGCTTTCGGCAGGCCGATCGATAATGGCTGACGGCAAAGAAATCCTGAAACTGCTGACGGCAATTATCAAAACCACCAAGGCTCGCCGATAATCGGAGGGCTCAGGTTTTAGCTGTCAATTATCAACTATCAACTGTCAATTGAGGTTTTCATGTACTGCCCATTCTGCTCAGCCCAGGACACCAAGGTGATTGATTCCCGTCTGGTTGCCGATGGTGGGCAGGTGCGTCGGCGGCGGGAGTGTTTGAGCTGTAATGAGCGTTTTACCACGTTCGAGACCGCTGAGTTGGTGATGCCCCGGTTGGTGAAGTCCGACGGCACTCGCCAGCCGTTTGATGAGGCCAAGCTGCGTGCCGGGATGCTGCGGGCGCTGGAGAAGCGGCCGGTGAGCATGGAAGACCTGGAAGCGGCGATCAGCCGGGTTTGCCATCGTCTGCGGGCCACGGGCGAGCGGGAGCTGCCGGCCCGGGAGCTGGGTGAATTCGTGATGGAAGAGCTGCAGCAGCTGGACGATGTGGCCTATGTCCGTTTCGCCTCCGTATACCGCAGTTTCCAGGATATTTCCGAGTTCTCTGCCGAGGTGGACCGTTTGCGCAGCAAGGGTGGCAACAAGGACGAGTAGAGTCTGTGCATCCTGGCCTTGTGTTTGCTGTGGGAGCGGTCGTTCGACCGCGATCTTTCCCGGGGCAGGCTTCGCGGTCGAACGACCGCTCCCACGGTAGATACCCCCGCGGGTTTTTGCAGCATCCCGCCACCTGATCCAGTAGAATAGTCCCATGTTCACCGACGCTGATCGCCAGATGATGGCGCGGGCCCTGCAGCTGGCTCGCCGTGCTCTTTATACTACCGACCCGAACCCACGGGTGGGGTGTGTGCTGGTGCGTGACGGGGTGGTTGTCGGTGAAGGCTTTCATTTACGGGCCGGTGAGCCCCATGCCGAGCGGCATGCGTTGGCCGCAGCGGGTGACAAGGCCCGTGGTGCCACAGCCTATGTCACTCTGGAACCGTGCTCCCACACGGGTCGAACGGGCCCCTGTGCCGATGCGCTGGTCGAGGCCGGTGTGGCACGGGTGGTGGCGGCCATGGAAGATCCCAATCCCCAGGTGGCGGGTCAGGGTCTGCAGCGGTTGGCCGATGCTGGCATCGAGACGGCGTCCGGGCTGCTGGAAGCCGAGGCACAAGCGCTCAATCCCGGTTTTATCTCGCGCATGACCCGTCAGCGTCCCTTCATTCGTATCAAGATTGCCGCCAGCGTAGATGGCCGTACGGCCATGGCCAGTGGCGAGTCGCAGTGGATCACCGGACCGGCAGCCCGTGAAGACGTGCAGCGATTGCGTGCGCGCAGCTCTGCGGTCATTACCGGGGTGGGCACGGTGCTGGCGGACCGTCCCTCCTACACGGTGAGAGCGGAGCAATGGGCTTGCGTCGATTATGGCAGTGACTGGGTGCGCCAGCCCCTGCGTGTAATTCTGGACCGCACCCTGAAAACGCCGCCGGATGTGCCGGTGGTCAGTGCCCCGGGGCATTGCCTGGTGATTGCCGGTGAACAGCATCGAGGACGCCAGAATGCGCTGGAGTCGGCAGGGGCGGAGGTGATGCATCTGCCGGCATCCGGCTCGGGAATTGATCTGCAACAGCTGCTCAGGGAATTGCACCGGCGCGAATGTAATGAAGTACTGGTAGAATGTGGCGCCACGCTGGCAGGCGCGTTCGTGCGCGAAGGCCTGTTTGATGAACTGATTGTCTATATGGCACCCGCCTTGCTGGGGTCGTCGGCCCGCCCGTTGTTGGGCTTGCCGCAGCTGGCCAGCATGAGCGAAAAGGTGGCGCTGAAATGGCAGGACGTGCGGATGGTAGGGAATGACCTGCGTCTGACGCTGGTTCCGGCCTGACAAACCCTGCTGTAGGAGCGTCGCTGGCGGCGCGATCAAGCAGTATCGAGCTGCGAGCTACGAGTTTCGAAAGGCAAAACCAAAAGATGGCACGGTCTGAAGGTTTTCGCTTCTCGCCTTAATTATCGCGCCGCGAGCGACGCTCCTACGGAGAGAGGAAGAGGTTTTTGCATGTTTACCGGCATTATTGAAGCCATGGGCAAGGTAGCATCCATGACCCCCAAGGGGGGCGATGTGACCCTTGTGATTCAAAGCGACGAGCTGGATTTCAGCGATGTGCAGCTGGGCGATTCCATTGCCGTGAATGGGGTCTGCCTGACGGCGACCGCCTTGCCCGGTGGGGCCTTCGCGGCGGATGTGTCCGGTGAAACCCTGTCACTGACGTCCCTGAAGCAGATCAGCGTGGGCAGCAAGGTCAATCTGGAAAAGGCGCTCACACCCACCACCCGTCTGGGTGGTCACCTGGTCAGCGGGCATGTGGATGGGCTCGGCAAGATCGTCGAAATGAAACAGGATGCACGCTCCGTACGCATCGATATTGAGGCCCCGGCCGAGCTGGCCAAGTACATCGCTCACAAGGGCTCCATTACGGTGGATGGCATCAGTCTCACGGTGAACAGTGTTGCCGGGGCGGTTTTTTCCCTGAATATCATCCCGCACACCCAGGATGTGACCACCATCGGCCAGTGGAAGGTGGGGACGCCAGTGAACCTGGAAGTTGATATAATCGCCCGCTACCTGGAGCGTCTGTTGCTGGGGGAGAAGGCCGCCGAGCCCACCTCTGAAGGCATTTCCATGGCGTTCCTGGCGGAAAACGGGTTTATCAAAGGCGTTTGACGCCGCAGAAACAAGCTGCAAGCAACAAGCTACAACGCGAGGATAGCGAGTTGCCACCATTTGCAGTCCGGAGTACGCGAACATTGTGTGCCCGAAATCAGGGTTTGCGCTGGTTTTCCTTGTAGCTTGAAGCTTGTCGCTTGCAGCTCAGCACCGGTGAAAAATGCAGAGGAGGCGTTGTCAGCCTCCAGGCTTGAAAGGTCGAGTACCATTATGCAGCTCAACACGATTGAAGAACTGATCGAAGATATCCGTCAGGGAAAGATGGTTATTCTGATGGATGACGAGGACCGGGAAAACGAAGGCGACCTGGTGATGGCGGCGGAGCATGTGGATGCCCAGGCCATCAATTTCATGGCCAAGTACGGCCGTGGCCTGATCTGTATGCCCATGTCCCGTGAGCGCTGTGAGCTGCTGGAGCTGCCGCTGATGGTGCAAAGCAACGGCAGTGGTTTTGGCACCAAATTCACCGTCTCTATCGAGGCTCGTGAAGGGGTGACCACCGGGATTTCTGCGGCAGACCGGGCTCGCACGGTGCAGGCTGCGGTAGCACGTAATGCGCGCGCCTACGACATTGTCCAGCCCGGGCACATTTTTCCGCTGATGTCCGAGCCAGGCGGTGTATTGCGCCGCGCGGGTCACACCGAGGCGTCCTGCGATCTGGCCCAGCTGGCCGGCTGTGAGCCTGCCGGGGTGATCTGTGAAGTCATGAATGAAGATGGCTCCATGGCCCGTCGGGAAGATCTGGAAGTGTTCGCCAAGGAGCACAATCTCAAGATCGGCACCATTGCCGACCTGATCCAGTATCGCGCCCTGAATGAGAAAACCATTGAACAGGTGTCCGATAATGAACTGGATACCTGGTATGGCGATTTCCGTTTGGTGGCGTTCCGCGACACCGTTGACGGCCTCACTCATGTGGCACTGGTGAAAGGCGAGATCAGTGAAGAGCAGGTGGTCACCGTGCGCGTGCATCAGGTGGATCCGCTGCGCGACCTGATGAGCGCCAAGATGAATGGCCGCACCGGCTGGAACATGCACCGAGTACTGGAAGAAGTTTCCGGCTCGGATGCCGGTGTGGTGATTATTCTGGGGCAGGATTACGACTCCCAGGACATGGTCGATCGCCTTGATACGTTCTTCGGCGGCGGCACCCGCAAGCCCAAGGGCGAGTCCCGTGCTTATCGCAACATCGGTACCGGCTCCCAGATTCTCAAGGCCCTGGGTGTGCGCAAGATGCGCCTGCTGAGCTCTCCCATGCGCTTTAATGCCCTCAGTGGTTTCGACCTGGAAATCACCGAGTACGTGGAAGCGGATAGTTGAGACAAGTCGGACGTCTGAGGTCGGACGTCCGACGACAAGTTCAAGAGCGTCAGACGTCAGACTTCCGACGTCCGGCTCCAAGTTTAATACTGCGTCGGTAGCCGTGAGCCACCGGCACTGACAGGAAGGCAAGCATGCAAAACATCAAGACTCTCGAAGGTACTCTGAATAACGTCGGCGGCCGTTACGGCATCGTTGTCGCCCGCTTCAACAGCTTTGTGGTGGAAGCCCTGCTGGACGGCGCGATCGATGCGCTGGTGCGTCATGGTGTTAGCCGTGATGACATTGAAGTGATCCGCGTACCCGGTGCCTGGGAGCTGCCAGTGGCCGTGAAGAAAGTGATCGAGAAGCGTGACTACGATGCGGTGATTACCCTGGGCGCGGTCATCCGCGGGGGCACTGCCCACTTCGAATACGTAGCAGGCGAAGCCGCCAAGGGTCTGGCCGGTGTGCAGAATGCCACGGGCGTGCCGGTGATCTTCGGTGTACTGACGGTAGATACCATTGAGCAGGCCATCGAGCGTTCCGGTACCAAGGCGGGCAACAAGGGCGCAGAAGCGGCCATGTGTGCGCTGGAAATGGTTTCCCTGTTCAAATCCCTGTAAGCCGGGCTTGGCCTTCTCGCGGGAAGCACCGCGTAAGGCCTTCCAGGCGTTAGACGCACCATAGAGAGTGTTATGAGCGAAGCAACACCCGCCGCCCGTCGCAAGGCACGACGTTTTACCCTGCAGGCGCTGTACCAGTGGCAGCTGGCCGGGGCCAGTGTGACGGATATTGAAGCCCAGTTTCTGGCGAACAACGATTTCGCCAAGGCGGATCGTGGCTACTTTCATGACCTGTTGCACGGAGTGCCCGGGCAGGTGAAGGAGCTGGACGAGTTGCTTACCCCTTTCCTGGACCGACGGGTGGAAGAGCTCTCCCAGGTGGAGAAGGCGATTCTGCGTATCGGCGCTTTCGAACTGAAAGAGCGCCAGGACGTTCCCTACCGGGTGGTCATCAACGAAGGGATCGAGCTTGCCAAGGTATTTGGTGCGGAAGAGTCCTTCAAATATGTCAACGGTGTGCTCGACAAGCTGGCGCGCAAGTTGCGCTATGCGGAAACCGCCGAGCGCCACACCCGCGACGAATAAGCGTTGTCGTGAGTTCCCCGCCCACCTCTGTAGCGCTGGATGAGTTTGCTCTCATCCGGCGCTATTTTCATCATGCCCAGGGGGACTCGGTGGTCGCGGGTCCCGGTGATGATGCGGCCATTGTGACTCCGCCCGTCGGGCACGAACTGGTGCTGACCCAGGACACCAGCCTGGCAGGACGGCATTTTCCGTTGGATATGGCTGCCGCCGACGTGGGGTATCGTTGTCTGGCAGTGAACCTGTCGGATCTGGCGGCCATGGGCGCGCAGCCATTATGGTTCCTGCTGTCGTTAACGCTGCCGGAGGTGGATGAGACCTGGCTTGAAGGTTTTGCTGCCGGCCTGTTCGAATTGGCGGATGCCACGGGGATTTCGCTGGTGGGCGGCGATGTGACCCGTGGCCCCTTGTCGGTATCCATTCAGGCAACAGGTGCCGTGCCAGTCGGGCAGGCGCTGCGTCGCAGTGGTGCGCGGGTCGGTGATGCCATCTGCGTGGGGGGGGTCACGGGCGCCGGGCTGCTGGGGCTGCAACAGTGGCAGCAAGGGCAGCGCGAGGGCGCGGCGGTGGCGCATTTCCGGCGACCGGTTCCCCAGCTGGCGTTGGGGCAGGCGCTGCGGGGTACCGCAACAGCCTGTATTGATATCTCCGATGGCACCGTAGCGGATCTCGGGCATATTCTCGCCGCCTCCGGCGGGTTGGGTGCAGTGCTGGACGAAGCATTGTTGCCTGTAGGGACGGCATTGCTGGGTGACTGCGATGTGCAAACCCAGCGCCAGTTGCAGCTTCAGGGCGGGGATGATTATGTATTGCTGTTCACTCTCGATTCGCGCAAGAGGCTGCCAGAAGGATGCCATCGTCTTGGTACGGTGGAGTCGCAGCCCGGCGTCCGACTGAATAATTTGCAGGGTCAGCCTGTCCCGCTCACGCTGGGGGGGTGGCAGCATTTCTGAGTGTTGCCGCCGCTCATGACAATAACACCCCGAAGCCAATGGCCCTGTGCCACCGAGGAATGGAATGGAACTGAAACGCCCCAAGATGAGTAACCCGGTGCACTTTCTGGCCTTTGGCTTCGGCTCAGGCTTGGCGCCGGTGGCGCCGGGTACCTTTGGGACGGTGGCAGCCATGCCCATCTGGTGGTTGTGTGCCCAGCTACCGTTGTGGGGTTACCTGGCCGTGACGGCGCTGGTGATCGTTGTCGGCCCTTACCTGTGCGGCAAGACCTCCCATGACATGAATGTGCATGATCACCCCGGCATTGTCTGGGATGAGATTGCCGGCCTGCTGGTGACCATGATTGCCATACCGGTTACCCCCTGGGGGGCACTGGCCGGCTTTCTGGCGTTTCGCTTCTTCGACATTATCAAGCCTTGGCCCATTGGCTGGCTGGACCGGCGCGTGGAAGGGGGGCTGGGCATCATGGTAGATGACCTGCTTGCCGGTGTGTACGCGGCGGTCGTCATGCAGTTGCTGGTCGCCTTTGTGCCGGTGTTTGCCGGTTAGCCTGAAGTTGTCACCTTGTTGTCATGGTTGGGCCGCTTTTGCGGCGGCTGGCCTGATATCGTTTTGCTGGTACCGTTCACACTTTCCTGCTGGTCTGCGAGGCCATTCCTTTCTAGCCTGATATCATTAAGCAATTGCCTGTAGTTGCATACGGGCGGCGCAAAGGAATTGCTATGTCAGGCACAGATCCCCGATTTCGTCGGGTGGTAGTGCCGGGGGTTCGCTGGTTACGGTTTCCCCGGCGGCTGGAACGTGAGTATCGCGATTATCATTGCCGGGAGGCCGTAACGGCATTCCGGGTGAATGCCTTTTATATTCTTCTTCTCTATGTCCTGCTGATTACCGGTATCTATGCCCTGGCTCCGGAGGCGGTGCGAGGGCGCTGGTTGGGGACGTATATCTGGGTGGGTGTGATTGTGCTGGTGGCTGGCTGCATGGCCCAGCTACGGCCTCTGGATCGCTGGTTTCCGATCTATGCGGGGATTGGCAGTTTTCTCGCCGTGGCGTTGTCCATGGCTATCCCGGGTTTTCTGCATGGGCCGGCAGAGACCCAGTTGGCCCACGTATCGGTGATTTATGCCCTGGTGATTGTCTATGCCATGGTCGGTCTGCGATTTTCCCATGCGGTGCTGGCTTGCTGGGGCGGTGGTGTGCTCGGCTGGGGAGTGGCCGAGGCCTTTGGCAGCGGTATTGACTGGCAAATCGCCCACCGTACTTATACGGGCATCAGCTTGCTTGGCATGTTTCTTTGCTACACCGCAGAGGTGCGTGACCGATTACTGTTTTTTAACCAGCGCCAGCTTCACCGCCAGCAGCAGCGAACCCAGGCATTGGCAGACCGGCTTCACCGGCTTAGCCGCGAGGACAGTCTGACCATGTTGGCCAATCGGCGTTTCTTTGATGAGGCGCTGGAGCGTGAGTGGAGACGCTGCAAGCGCGAACAAAAACCGCTGGCGGTGATGCTGGTGGATGTGGATCACTTCAAGGATTACAACGATCACTACGGCCATCTGCAAGGCGATGAATGCTTGCAGGCGCTGGCAACCGAACTGCGCCGCTATGGGCGACGAGGGGGAGATCTGGTAGCCCGGTTTGGGGGGGAGGAGTTTGTTCTGCTTTACCCTGGCGTCGAGGAGGCAGAGGCCATGCAGTTGGCGTCACGGCTGTGCCGTGCGGTACGGATGTTGGGCATGCCCCATAAACTCAACCCGAGGGTGGGGGAGGTGACCATCAGTGTGGGTGCGGCCGTGCTGATGCCCGGTGAGCGCAATCGCGCAGAACAGTTACTGGAGGCGGCAGACCGTGCCTTGTATCAGGCGAAAACGGCAGGGCGCGATACCTGGAAGCTGTACACGCCGCCACCACCGGTCCGCCTGGTGAGCGATACGGCCAAGCCGGAAGAGTGACGCTTACGGCTTGGCTTGTGCCACCGAAGTGGATTGTCGGCTGAGACGGGCGCGAATCTGCTCTTCGATCCCGGTTGCATCCAGCCCGGCTTCGGACAGCAGCACATCGCGCTTGCCGTGATGAATAAAGTGATCCGGCAGACCCAGATTCAGCACATCCACCACGATACCTTCGTCGTGTAATAGCTCATTGACGGCAGAGCCGGCCCCGCCCATGCGTTGGTGATCTTCGACGGTGACCAGCAAAGCGTGCTGGGCTGCTGCCTTGATGATGGCGTCACGATCCAGCGGTTTTACCCAGCGCATGTCGATGACGGTGGCATCAAGCGCGTCACCGGCTTCGTGTGCGGCCGGGGTCAAGGCGCCAAAGGCAAGAATGGCGATCTGATGGCCCTGGCGCAGCGAACGCGACTGGCCCACGGGCAGGGCTTCCATGTTGTCTTCAATGACGACGCCGGGGCCGGTGCCGCGGGGGTAGCGGACCGCCGCAGGCCCTTCGTGCTGGTAGGCGGTGTAAAGCAGCTGGCGGCACTCATTTTCGTCGGAGGGCGCCGCCACAATCATGTTGGGGACTGTGCGCAAGTAGGCAAGATCAAAGACCCCGCCGTGGGTGGCGCCGTCCTCGCCGACCAGCCCGGCCCGGTCCAGGCCGAAGGTCACATCCAGCTCCTGCAGGGCGATGTCATGGATCAGCTGATCATAGCCCCGTTGCAGGAAAGTCGAATAAATCGCCACCACCGGTTTCTGGTTTTCACAGGCAAGCCCACCGGCGACAGTGACGGCGTGTTGCTCGCAAATCGCCACATCGTGGAAGCGGTCCGGAAAACGCTGGCTGAATTCCACCATCCCGGAGCCCTCGCACATGGCGGGGGTGATGCCCACCAGGCGTGGGTCTTGTTCGGCCATGTCACACAGCCACTGGCCAAAGATGTCCTGATATTTCGGGAGCTTGGGTTTCTCGGCGGCAGGGGGGGCGGCCTGAACCTTGGGTTTGGGCTCGATCTTGTTGATGGCGTGATAACCCACCGGATCGACTTCTGCAGGGGCAAAACCCTTGCCCTTGGTGGTGTAGACATGCAGCAGTTGGGGGCCTTCCAGGGTGCGCATGTTGCCCAGGGTGCGCACCAGCTCGTCCAGGTTGTGACCGTCGATGGGACCGATGTAATTGAAACCGATGGCCTCGAACAGCATGTCCGGGCTCACCATGTTTTTCATGCTCTCTTCGGTGCGACGAATGAAATCCCAGGCCGCCGGCATGGTCGAGAGCACCTTTTTGCCCCCTTCGCGCAGGGCGATATAGCTCTTGCTGGCCCAGATACGGGCAAAGTAGTTGGACAGCCCGCCCACATTGTGGGAAATCGACATGTTGTTGTCGTTGAGGATCACCAGCAGATTGGAGCGGGTATGGGCGGCATGGCTCATGGCCTCGAAGGCCTGCCCCGCGGTCATGGCACCATCTCCGATGATAGCGACCGCGCGACGGTCACTGCCGGCCATTTCAGCCCCCAGGGCCATGCCCAGCGCGGCGCTGATGGAGGTGGAGGAGTGGCCGACACCAAAGGTGTCGTACTCGGACTCGCTACGTTTGGGAAAGCCTGACAGGCCGTGCTGCTGACGAATGGCGGTGAGCCCTTCGCGACGACCGGTCAAAATCTTGTGCGGGTAACACTGGTGGCCTACATCCCATACCAGCCGGTCGTCAGGGGTGTTGTACAGGTAATGCAGGGCGACGGTGAGTTCGACGACGCCAAGGCCTGCTCCAAAATGGCCGCCGGACTGCCCTACGGAATACAGCAGATATTCGCGCAATTCATCCACTACCCGTTCCAGCTGGCTGGCGGGGAGGCGGCGCAAATCTGCCGGGCTGGCAAGGGTGTCCAGCAAGGGTGTGGCAGGGCGCGTCAGCGGTATCTGGGTAAAGGTCTTGGGCATAATTCCGGGTGCCAGGTCAGTGCGTGCTGCAAGTGTGACAAGTATACAGGGCCGGGGGGGCGGCCGTCAGTGATTGCGGGCGATGATGTACTGTGCCAGTTGTTGCAGCGGCAGGGCGCTGGCGCCATAGCCTGACAGCGCCTGGCGGGCATCTTCACACAGTTGCTCGGCCCGTTCGCGGCTGGCGTCCAGCCCGATCAGGGAAGGGAAGGTACTCTTGTGGAGTTTTTCGTCCGAGCCCGCCGGTTTGCCAAGCTGGTCGGTGGCCATGGTGACATCCAGGATGTCGTCCTGGATCTGGAAGGCCAGGCCAATGGCATCGCCAAAGCGAGTCAGGTTCTCCAGCAGTTCAGGGCTGTCGCTCTGGGCCGCGAAGTAGCCCAGCTGCAGGCTGGCAGTGATCAGGCGCCCTGTCTTGAGGTAATGCATTGCTTCCAGTGCGGCCAGGGTTTGTTGTTGCCCTTGCGCCAGCATGTCCTGCATCTGCCCAGCGGCCATGCCGTCGACGCCTGCTGCCTGGCAAAGGTGCTGAATCATGGCGATACGGGTATCGCTGCGGTACTCCCCACGGGTGGCCAGCAACTCGAAGGCCTTGGTGTGCAGGGTGTCTCCGGCGAGGATGGCGGTAGCCTCGTCGTAGGCCTTGTGGCAGGTAGGCAGTCCCCGGCGCAAGTCGTCATCGTCCATGGCGGGTAAATCATCATGCACCAGCGAGTAGGCGTGAATCAGTTCAACCGCCGCCGCAGGAGTATCGGCCTGTTCCGGTGTGCCGCCGGCCAACGCGGTGGCGCCATAAACCAGCAGGGGGCGAATGCGCTTGCCGCCGCCCAATGCGGCGTAGCGCATGGCCTGACTGAGACGCGACGCGGCGCTGGAGGCAGGCAGAAACGTATCCAGACTCTGTTCCAGACGAGTCAGGCTGGTTTGGCGAAGCCCTTCCAGGGCGCTCAGTTCATTGCTCATCGCTATCGCCGGTGAATGGGGCGGGCTCGGCCTCGACAGATTGCTCCAGCAGAATACGGACCTTCTGTTCTGCTTGCTGCAGGGCTTGTTGACACTCCCGGGACAGGCGAACCCCTTCTTCAAAGGCCTTCAGGGATTCTTCCAGCGTCAGGTCACCGGATTCCATCCGTTCTACCAGGGTTTCCAGGTTATCCAGGGCGGTTTCCAGTGCCGGGGCGGTGTTTTTGGCCATGCGTCTCTCCGGTAGACCGTAAGCGGGCATTTACGGCGGCAACAGTAATGCAGCATGGCAGGTGAATCAATCTTCAGACTCGCCCCGTCCCGGCGAATTCGCCGCTTTGGCGGGCGTGTCGGGTGCTGTGCTTCTTCGGCTATGGGGGCTGGCGCGCCAGGCTCCGGCGATCTGTTTTGGCTATTGTTCTGGCGCGTTTGAAAGGGGGTTGGTTCGTCGGCAACTGCTTGATAGTCGGTGACTTTTTTGAGTGTTGGGAGCGTTGGTCTGTTTGATTCCAAATGGTTCTAATAAAAGGGGTTCCTGGCCGGGTGATGCCCTGCTTATAGTAAAGGGCCCGCCGGAAATCGCAGGCAGCTTCTTCCTCTGATCTCCTAAGCTATGGCGTTTCGTCTGCGACGCCGGCGGGGGTCTTCTTTCAAACCGCATTCCCCCTTCATGTAGGAGCGTGCTTGCACGCGAAGAACTTGGCTGCCGGGGCGCTGCCAAGTCTGAGTTCCCCCTTTCGCTTGCAAGCAAGCTCCCACAGTGGCGGCCGTGATGGCCCCGAACTGTGGGCATCTGCAGGGCGGCAGAATCACTTGCTGGCAAGTGTTACCCAACACCAAGACTCTCCCACAACAACCCGGCTTCAACAGAATCCGGCTTGCTTAGAAGTCATAGCGGAGACCGACGGTAAATACTTGGCCGTCACTTTCTGATCCTGAATCCGCAAGGGTGACGTAAGAGCCGGAGAGCTCTTCTTCCCGGGTGTTGGGGGTGTAAATCGCGTAGCTTCTCTCTTCATAGAAATATTCCGCGAAGAACTTCAGGTTTTCCGTGTGCTGATAATCCAGGCCCAGCTGGTAGGAATCCCCCTGGAAGAAGGCGGCTGACTCATCGGATTCCTCGCCGTTGGCAAACATGGCTCTCACTGTGTACTGGTCCCAGCTGTAGGAGCCGTACAGGTTGTAAGTCACCGGGTCTTTTTCCATGACAGCATCATCATTGGTGAGCAGCTGTTCTACCTTGGCGGCAAAGCGCCAGTTGCCAGGAGCATAGACCAGTGAGGCGCCTAGCTGGTCGGCATTCTTGCCCGTGTCCTGTTCGGTATCCTGAAAAGCCATCCCGACGGTGAAATCACTGATGGCCCAGGACAGGGCGTACTGCCATGTATCCAGGTAGCTGGTGCCCGCTTCATGGGTGAGATCGACGGCGGAAACGGTCGCCGTCAGGCCGGCAATTGTGGGGGTCGTGTAGGTTGCTGCATCACGGCGGAATGTCGCCTGGGTAGCCCAACCAGAGTAAAACGAGCTAAAGAAGTCTACCGGGTAGGCAATGCTGTTGTAGTAGGCCAGCCATTGGGTGCCTACCCGCAGGCTCCCCATGTTGTCAGTGGTGGCGGTGATGTCAGCGACACGAGGTTTGTTGTTCCCTTTGTAGTAGGCCTGAAAAAAGGTGGGGTCTTCTGCCCGCAGTAATGCCGAGTTAATCGGGAATTCCACGGTGGCATTGAGATTGACCCAGTCCAGATCATTGTAGGCGGCGGTGACGCCCAGGCGGGAATAGGCGTCTCGCAATCCGGTGTAGGAATCGTCCTCTCCGGCTTTCGCTTCATCCACGGAAACGGCTTCTGACTGGATGCGCAGTGAGCCATAGGGGGTCACTTCCAGCTCAGCATGGGCAGGCATGGCGGCAAAACCGGCCAGTAGTGCCGATGACAGGGGTACAATGCGTGCATGTTTCATTCGTCTCTCCCTCGGGTGGTATTCAAATCAGGGCGGTGCATAAAGGGGTGCCGAAATCATTCCGGGAACATCGCGATGGCGTCGGAAGCGGGATGGGGTGAGGGTGTGCGCGACCGCTGAAAAGGCAGGGCCGGTGCCCGGCGAGATCAGAAGCCGGATGAAAAACCAGACCGGGTCTGGTGAAAGTGTTTGCGTTCCCGTTGTGTTCAACCCAGGTCCCGCGGCAGCCATAAAAGGTCCATTTTTTATGTGCGTTGCGATACACCGTTGCAAAAGCGACAGATGATTGCAAGAAAATCGCCATCTTCGTTCTCGTGGCTGAGAGGTGAAGGATGCCGTTAGAATGCGCCCCATGAAACTTATCCTGGCCCCAATGGAGGGTCTGGCGGACTTTTGGGTCCGTCAGGCGCTGACCGATGTGGGCGACTTCGATTGGTGTGTGAGCGAGTTTGTCCGTGTCAACGGGCAGCTGCTGCCGCCCCGTGTTTTTTATCGCTGGTGCCCGGAACTGAAAAACGGCGCGCGTACTCGTGCGGGCACGCCTGTGCACTTGCAGTTACTGGGCTCGGATCCGTCTTGCATGGCGGACAATGCGGTGCGTGCCGTCCGATTGGGAGCGCCCGCCATTGATCTCAATTTTGGCTGCCCGGCAAAAACCGTGAACCGTCACCGGGGTGGCGCTGTGCTACTGGATGAACCGGATGTGGTACATGCGGTGACCGCGGCCGTGCGGCGTGCCGTACCCGCGCATATCACGGTGTCGGTAAAAATGCGGTTGGGCAATGAAGACGATGGATTGGCGCTGGAAAATGCCTTGGCGGTGCAGGAGGCGGGTGTGGCCTGGCTGACCGTGCATGGTCGTACAAAGCGGCAAGGCTATCGGCCACCGGCCTGGTGGGATCGTATCGGACTGATTCGTGAGGCAGTGTCGATCCCGGTGATTGCCAATGGCGAGATCTGGACGGTCGACGATGCACAACGCTGTCAGCGAGAGAGTGGTTGTGACGATCTGATGCTGGGGCGTGGGGCGGTAGCGAACCCCTGGCTGGTGCGTGCCTTGCGCACCGGCCAGGCCAGTGACTGGGACGATATCGTGCCGGTGCTGCAACGGTTCCTGAATGATGTTATCGGCTCCGGTACCGATGCCCAGGTCGCCGGTAGAGTCAAACAGTGGCTCAGTTATTTGCGTCGTCGCTGGCCCCAGGCGGGGGCGCTGCTGGAGCAGGTGAAACGGGAGACTGACCCTGCGGCAATGGTGCCGTGGCTGGCGCAGCAGGCGGCGTCAGTGTAAACGGCCTGAAGGGTTTCAGGACCACAAAATCTCCGTGATGCCGGTCTGCCAGTGCGTGGAAGGAGGCGTCGAGATTGTCGAGCATCCACGGCAACGGGCGAACGTCCGGCTCCAGTTTGCGGAAAAAATCATCCCAATGTACCGGGATAACCGTGTGTGCCCCGACGGCGCTGGCGGTTTCGTCCATGAAGGCCTGCTGGTAGGCCTCGCTCTGTTTGCCCAGGCTGGCACTGGCCAGCAGGGCGTAGTCGGCCTGATAGCGGTCCAGCTCTCCTGGCTGCATTCCTGCGCTACCTTGAATCAGGATTGTTCCTGCGGGGTGCTCAACCACCAGTCCGTAACTCTGTCCTTCTTCCCAGGCTCCCAGCAGGGACGGTGGCGTGACCGGTTCGGTGATCTCGCCTTTACCTGTCCAGTTCTCGATGATACCGGGCAGGGGGACATGCCCCGCAGGGACAAAGTAGAGGGTAAAGTCACCGAACCGGTAAGGGTGGTGGGTTTGTACCGTGGTGATGCGCTTTTCTTCCAGTCCACTGCCGCGAGCCACCATGGCGGTCGACGACGAGCCCAGAACCTGTGCTCCTGTGATCTGCGCGACAATGCCTGAATCCATGACATGGTCGAAATGGCTGTGCAGGACAGGGATGGCATCCAGGGCGTCAATACCTGCGAGAGCAAGGGCTTCGTCGATTCGCTCCCGGTTCGGGCTGATGGGGGTAAACAGACGGGGAATGCTGACGCGGGAAAAATAGCCATCGGTGAGTAGATGGGTTTTGCCGTCCGTGATCAGCAAGGTGCTGGTGCCCAGAAAGGTCAGGCTGACCTCTCCTGGCTTGGCCGGGGGGACTTCGGGGGCAATGGGCCAGGGCTCAATATCGGGGGCAAATTGCAGGGCAATGGCTACCAGCAGGGTCAGGGCCAGCAAGAAACAAAGGGCCCAGCGAAGTAATTTCATCAAGGGACGTCCGGTGTTGTTGTAGGGGAAATCTGCGCTTCCCGCGTTATCGTCAATCCTGACAGAACGCCGAATTATAGCCTGTTTGGTAAACGTATGCGGCAGTTTCATACGGTTTTACCTGCACCTTGCTGGTCTTTTTGGCCATTTTCTCCCGGTTGCGGTCTTGTGCTGGGCGGACCGCTGACGTCGGCGACTTCGACTAAAGTCATACTGTGCCGCCGAATCCCTTTAGCTAGTCTTCCACAGTAAGCCTATCCATAGAGTGGATAGCCTGTTTAACGAGGACGCAGAGGGACGAGTAATGAAAGAAGAAAATGCCCGCGCCTATTGGGCCGCCAACCTGCGATTGATTCTGACCTACCTGGCTATCTGGTTCGCTGTCTCCTATGGCTGCGGCATCCTGCTGGTGGACGAACTCAATCAGATTCAGATGTTCGGTTTCAAACTGGGATTCTGGTTTGCGCAACAGGGAGCTATCTACGTGTTCCTGGTGCTGATCATCATGTACGCGCATTCCATGAACAAACTGGATCGCAAATTCGACGTCCATGAAGACTGAGTGAGGCTGCCCGATGGATATTCAAACGCTTACCTATTTGTTTGTGGGTGGTTCTTTCGCCCTCTATATCGGCATCGCCATTTGGTCGCGAGCCGGTTCAACCAAGGATTTTTATGTCGCGGGTGGCGGGGTGTCGCCTGTCGCCAACGGCGCCGCCACTGCGGCTGACTGGATGTCTGCTGCCTCCTTTATTTCCATGGCAGGAATCATCGCCTATGCCGGCTACGATGCGTCGGTCTACCTGATGGGGTGGACCGGCGGTTATGTGTTGCTGGCCATGTTGCTGGCACCTTACTTGCGCAAGTTCGGCAAGTTTACCGTGCCGGATTTTATCGGTGACCGTTACTACTCCAATGTGGCGCGAACCGTGGCGGTGATCTGTGTGATCTTTGTGTCGTTCACCTATGTGGCCGGGCAGATGCGCGGCACCGGTATCGTGTTTGCCCGCTTCCTGGAAGTGGACGTGAATGTGGGTGTCGTCATTGGCATGGCCATCGTGTTCTTCTACGCCGTGTTGGGTGGCATGAAGGGGATTACCTATACTCAGGTGGCGCAGTACTGCGTGCTGATTTTTGCCTTCCTGGTACCGGCGGTCTTCCTGTCCATCATGATGACCGGGCATGTGTTCCCGCAGACCGGCTTCGGTGCCACGGTGCTGGATGCCGCCGGCAATGATTCCGGCGTATACCTGCTGCAGAAGCTGGATCAGGTGGTGACGGATCTGGGCTTTACCCAGTACACCGAAGGCTCCAAATCCACGATTGATGTGTTCTTTATTGCCGCTGCCCTGATGTGCGGTACCGCGGGGCTGCCCCATGTGATCGTGCGTTTCTTTACCGTGCCGCGTGTCAAGGATGCCCGTATCAGTGCCGGCTGGGCGCTGTTCTTCATTGCTCTGCTGTACACCTCTGCCCCGGCGGTGGGTGCTTTTGCCCGCCTCAACCTGATTGATACCGTTAACGAAACCCAGTACACCGAGCTGCCCGACTGGTTCTACAACTGGGAAAATTCCGGTTTGATTGGCTGGGTGGACAAGAATGGCGATGGTGCGGTGCAGATGCGTGCCGGTGCGCCGTTCGCCGGCAAGCCAAACTTTGCCGGCAGCCGTGACGAAGCCAAGGGCAGCCAGGGTGAGCGTGTGGTCACCAATGCGCCGACCGACAACGCCTCCGAGGTGTATATCGATCGCGATATCATCGTACTGGCCAACCCGGAGATCGGGAATCTGCCTGCCTGGGTAATTGCCCTGGTGGCTGCCGGTGGGGTGGCCGCGGCCTTGTCCACAGCCGCCGGTCTGCTGCTGGTGATTTCCAGTGCGATTTCCCATGACTTGCTGAAGAAGACCATCAAGCCGGATATTACCGAGAAGCAGGAGCTGCTGGCGGCACGCGGTGCTGCGGTGGTAGCGATCTGTATTGCCGGTTACTTCGGGATCAATCCGCCCGGGTTTGTGGCACAGGTGGTGGCGTTCGCCTTCGGCCTGGCAGCCGCAAGCTTCTTCCCGGTGATTCTGATGGGCATCTTCTACAAGCGGATGAACAAGGAAGGGGCGATTGCCGGCATGCTGGTGGGTCTGACGTTCACCTTCTGCTACATCGTTTACTTCAAGTTTGTGTCGCCAGATCTGAATACGGCCGAGCATTGGTGGCTGGGCGTGTCTCCGGAAGGGATCGGTACCCTGGGGATGGTGCTGAACTTCGCGGTCGCCTTCGCGGTGTCCCGTGTCACTGCACCGCCGCCGGAGCACATTCAGCACATCGTTGAGGATATCCGTATCCCGCGCGGTGCCGGTGAAGCTCACGCTCACTAAAGAGCGACAATAAGAAAGGGAGAGCAGCCGGTGTGGATCGCGTATTCACACCGGCTTTTTTTGCCCTGTATGCCATGACCTGTACGGAAACATCATGATCGAACAGGAACTGCACCAACATCCGTTCAGCCTGCTGGATGAGACTGCCCGCTCACGGCTTCGGGACGGCGTGGACCTGGCCTACTTCGAGGCCGGCGACATTATCCTGGATGCGTCCAGTGCCAGTGAGTACGTGTACGTAGTGCACAAGGGCAGTGTGGCGGAACTGGATGTGCAGGCTCCGGATGGTCGAGAGCAGGTAGGGGTCTATGCTGCAGGCGATGTGTTCGGTGCGATCAGTGTGCTCAATGGCAAAAGTCGCTATCGCTTTCGGGCAGAACAGCAAAGTTTGTGTTACCTGATTCCCGCTGCGCTGTTTCTTACCCTGTGTGAGGATAACGCAGATTTCGGTCGGCATTTTCAACAACGTCTGGTGGAAAAAGGCCAGCGCTTGGCAGAGCGTCGCGAGGGCGGCGTGACCATGGCCGGTTTTATGCTGGCCCGGGTGGATGCCTGTATGCGTGAGCCGCTGATCATGGCTGCCACGGCGACCCTGCACGACGCCGTGGTAGCGCTGAAGCAGCATGGTGTCGACAGTGTGCTGATCGAACATCAAGCGCAGTACGCGATCATCACCAAGACCGATCTGCTGACCGCACTGGTGTTGCAGCATCACGATGCCAGCACCGCTTTGAGTGTGGTGGCGGAAACCCGGCTGATCACCGTGTCGCCGTCGGATTATCTTTTTTCCGCGCTGACCCGCATGACCCGCCACAAGGTCGCGCGGGTGGTGGTGATGGAAGAGCGCAAGGCGGTAGGCGTAGTCGAGTTGACCGACGTGCTCAGCTTTTTTTCCAGTCGTTCCTACGTGGTGGGACTGGAAATCGAAAAGGCAGACAGTCTCGATGCCCTGCAGCTGGCCAGTGCCCGCTTGCCGGAACTGGTGGATGCGCTCATGGCCCAGGGCGTAAAGATGCGCTTTGCCATGGAGTTGCTGGCGGCCCTTAACGGTCGAGTCATGGGCAAGGCATGGGAGATGGTCATGCCGGCAGACCAGCTGCAAGGCTGCCTGATTGTCATGGGCAGTGAGGGGCGTGGTGAGCAGATTCTCAAAACGGATCAGGACAACGGTCTGATTTTGGGCGATCACCAGGCTTGGTCCGGGTTGCCGCGCGATGCCGAGCGGTTTACCCAGGCCTTGTTGTCGATGGGGTATCCGCCCTGTCCCGGCAAGGTAATGGTGAATAACCCCGATTGGCAGGGGCCGGTCCAGCAGTGGCAAGAGCGTGTCTATCATTGGGCGGGGGAGGCGGCCGGCAAGGGGGTGTTGAACCTGACGATTCTGGCGGATGCTCACTGTGTCGCCGGGGATCGCAGCTTGCTGGAGGCAGTGCGCGAGACCTTGTTCGATCGCTGTAGCGGCGATGATCTGCTGATGGCGCATTTTGCCCGGCCTGTACTGCAGTTCGCCACGCCGCTGAACTTGTTCGGCTCCCTGAAAAAACCGCAGCACGGAATCGATATCAAGAAGGGTGCGCTGTTTCCCCTGGTGCATGGAGTCAGGGCCATGGCCTTGCAGCACCGCATCGCTGAGACCTCCACGCTGCGGCGGCTGAAAAAACTGGTGGCAGCCGGTGCCATGGAGGCGTCCTTTGCCGAGGATTTGGGCGAAGCCATGGAGCTGTTCAGTGAGCTGCGGCTTAACCAGCAATTGGCGCAGTTGCATGGCCAAGAGACAGAACTGCAAGACAACCACATTGTGGTGCAATCGTTGTCGTCGCTGGAGCGCGACCTGTTACGCGATGCGCTGCATTTGGTCGGTGATTTCAAACAACGGTTGTCACGCCGTTTTCATCTGGAATATTGAGGTCTGGAGAGCGGCGCGGGCAATGACGAGGCAGTGGAATTGGACAGGAGATTGGCACGCATGATCAGGCAGTTACGTCGCTATGCGGATCGTTACCGGCATGGCGCAGGCCCTTACGGCCACCTTTTTATGCCCTGCGAAGGGGATGAAGTGATCGCACTGGATTGTGAAACCACGGGCCTGGATAGCCGTGAGGCCGAGCTGGTGTCGGTGGCGGCGGTGCCGGTCAGGCAGGGGCGGGTGGCCAGCAGTGAGTGCCTGGACGTAAAACTTCAGGCACCCCGAAGTCTCGATGGAGACTCCATTCGTATCCACCGGCTGCGGCCAGTGGATCTGGAAGAAGGGTGCCAGGTGCAAGACGCGCTGGAGCAGCTGCTGGAAAAAATAGGCAACCGGCCCTTGGTGGGGTGGTGTATTGATTTTGATGTGGCGATGATCAACCGTTACCTGCGGCCACTGATGGGGTTTGACTTGCCGAACCCCGTCATCGAGTTATCGGCGTTGTACCAGAAAAAACAGCGCCACTGGCAGCCGGATATCACCCCGGACTTGCGCTTTGAGGCCATGGCCAAAGCCCTGCAAGTGCCCGTCATGGAGCGTCACACCGCTCGGGGTGATGCGGTTACTGCAGGGCTGATGTACCTGCAATTGCAAAAATCGACCCTGGATAGCTAATGGAACAACTCGAATCTCTTTTTCTGGTACTGGGTATTGCGGTGGTTCTCTGCAGTTATCTCCATTACTGGCGTCGTACCGGGGACGCCCGCGGGGTGTTGCTGTTCTGGCGTCGCGCTATGGCCATGAGCGTACTGGAGTTCAAGTTGCAGCGGGCCGGGTTGTTATTGATGCTGGTGGCGGTAGTGCTGCGATTTATCGGCGCACTGGGGTAAGCTCGAAGAAAAAACAGGAGCCGCCGTGTTTTCTTTATGGGAGCTGAGTGGGCTGGCACTGGGCTACGTGCTGGTACTCTTTGTTATCGCGTGGCTGGGTGACCGCGCTGCCCGCCAGCGCAAACACACCTTTCAAAATGCCTGGGTGTACAGCCTTGGGCTCGGGGTGTATTGCACCTCTTGGACGTTCTACGGCGCGGTGGGTGAGGCCGCCCAGAATGGCTGGAATTACCTGCCGATCTATCTCGGCCCCATCCTCACTGTGCTGCTGGGTGGTTCGCTGATTTACAAGATGGTGTCGGTGGCTCAGCAGAACCACATTACCTCCATCGCGGATTTTCTGGCGGCCCGTTATGGCAAGTCACGGCGGTTGGCAGTGCTGGTGACTCTGGTGGCGGTGATCGGTGTGCTTCCTTATATCGCCCTGCAGCTCAAAGCGGTGACTCTCTCATTCGATTATGTCCTCAAGGACAATTCCCCGGCGCAGATGGACACCGCGCTGATGGTGGCCATTCTCATGGCCCTTTTCACGTTGCTGTTTGGCACCCGGCATATTGATGCCACCGAGCATCAGTCCGGTCTGATGCTGGCAGTCAGTTTTGAGTCTTTTATCAAGGTCGTCGCTTTTGTGATGATCGGGTTGTACTGCCTGTTCGGGCTGTTTGATGGCCCCGTGGATCTTTGGCAGGCGCTCAGTGAGCGCCAGGATGTCATGCAGACGTTCGAGCCGACGCTGTTCTCGCAGAGCTTTGTTACCGCGTTGCTGTTGTCCATGGTGGCTATCCTGTGTCTGCCGCGCCAGTTCCACGCCGGGGTGGTGGAAAACAACGACCTGCGTCATCTGCGCACCACCCGGTGGCTGTTGCCGCTGTATCTTTTTCTGTTCGCCTTGTTTGTGCTGCCGATCGTGATCAGTGGCGTGATTACCCAGCCCTATCTGTTGGGGCAGGCAGATACCTACATGCTGTCGTTGCCCATGGCGCAGGGTAATTCGTTCATGTTGATGCTGTCCTTTATCGGCGGGATTGCGGCTGCCACCGGCATGGTGATTGTGTCCACCATCGCATTGGCGATCATGCTGACGAATGAGGTGCTGCTGCCGTTCTGGCTGCGCTCGCGGTTGCATGAAAAAGAGCAATTGTCCGATTTGGGGCGACAGCTACGGCTGCTGCGTCGGGCCAGTATCCTGGTACTGCTAGGCCTGGCATTTGCGTTTCATACCCTGATTGACCGTTTTGACGGACTGGCCAGTATTGGCTTGTTGTCCTTTGCCGCTGTGGCCCAGTTTTCCCCCGCCCTGATCGGCGCGCTGTACTGGCGTAATGGCCACAAACGGGGAGCGATCATCGGGCTTGGGCTGGGGTTCATGATCTGGTTCTACTGCTTGTTACTGCCGGTGATTCTGCCAGTGGAATGGGTTCTGTCGCTGAATGAAAACGGCTTGTTAGGGTTGGGGTTGTTGCGCCCCGAGGCGCTGTTTGGCATTGAGGGCCTGGAGCCGCTCACCCACGGCGTGTTCTGGTCGCTATCGGTGAATACGGCGGCGTTTATCTCCTTTTCGCGCAGTGCGCAGCAGGATGCGCTGGACGAAGCCCAGGCGGCCCGCTTTGTGGATATGCCAACGGATTGGTGGCGTGAGGGCATGGGGCACCCCTCCATTACCACCGCCGAGCTGCTGGAAGTGTGCAAGCGCGGGTTGGGTAATCCTCGTGCCGAGCCGTTGTTCTTTGATTACATGCAGCGGCGCCATGTGTCGGAAGATCTTGCCCTGCCTGCCCCGCTGCACCTGGTGCGCTATGTGGAGCGCTTGTTGGCCGGCACCATGGGCGCGTCTACAGCCCGAATCGTGATGAGCTCGCTGCTGCGCAAACAGAACAGCCGCCATGATGATGTCGTGCGGATGATGGATGAAGCCTCGGAGCTGATCCAGTTCAACCATCAGCTGCTGCGTACCACCATCGAGACCATCAGTCAGGGTATCTGTGTGGTCGACCGGAACATGAAGGTGGTGGCATGGAATCAGGCCTATGTGAAGTTGTTCGATTATCCCGATGGTTTGATTCGGCTGGGGCGGCCTATCGAGGAGGTCTACCGTTATAACGCTGAGAGGGGGTTTTACCCCGGTGATGATCTGGATGCCGACGTGGACAAGCGGGTGCAGCTGTTGCGCGATGGCCACTCCCATCAATTCGAGCGGGCGTTGCCCAGTGGTATTGTGGTTGAGGTTCGTGGCACGCCAATGATGGGCGGGGGTTTTGTCAGTACCTATATGGACATCACCGAACGCAAGCGGGATGAGCAGGCACTGCGTCAGATCAACGAAAACCTGGAATACATGGTCGGTGAGCGAACCCGGAAACTGACGGAACTGAATGCTCGCCTGGCTCAGGCCAATGAGGGCAAGACGCGTTTTCTGGCCGCTGCCGGTCACGATTTGATGCAGCCTCTTAACGCCGCCCAGTTGTTTGCCTCGTCACTGCGCCAGCAACTGGGCAGCCAGACCGGATTCGACCGTGAAGTCGATGTGTTGGGACATATCGACAGCTCGCTACAGGCGGCCGAACAGATCATCACTGCGCTGCTGGAGATCAGCAAACTGGATACCGATACCATGCCGGTCCATGTGCACCCGCTCAAGCTGGCACGGCTGATGGAGCCCCTGGGGCAGGAGTTTTCCGCATTGGCCCAGTCCCTGGGGCTGAACATGAAAATGCTGCCTTGCTCGGCGGTGGTGGAAACGGATGAAGTGCTGCTGCGGCGGGTGTTGCAGAATCTGCTTTCCAATGCGATCCGTTATACCGGGGAGGGGAGAATCCTGTTTGGTTGTCGCCGTGAAGCGGGGGTGATTCGCATTGATGTCTGGGATACGGGGCCGGGCATTCCTGATGATCAGCACGAAAAAATCTTTCGCGAATTTCAGCGCCTGCCGCAGCAGGGCAAGCAGGTGGTCAAGGGGCTGGGCCTGGGGCTGGCCATTGCGGATCGTATCTGTCGGCTGCTTGGGCATAAACTCACGGTTCGGTCCTGGCCCGGCAAGGGAACGGTCTTCAGCGTGACGGTACCGCTTTCCAGTGGCGAAGCGCCCCCCGTTCTGGCGGCAGAGCATCCGCCCTCACAGCGTGATGTCAGTGGCATGCGGGTGTTCTGCGTTGATAATGATCCCGCTCTTTTGGCGAGTCTGGTGGCGGCACTGGAAACGCTGGGATGCGAAGTCGTGGCCGCCAGCGGTCTGGCCGAGGCCCGCCAGAAGGCAGCCCATTGCCCGGCGCCGGACCTGCTGCTGGTGGACTATCAGCTGGACCACGAAGACGGCTTTGCAGTGATTGAAGGCCTGGATGACTGCTGGGACGACGTGGTGCCCGCTACCCTGATGACCGCCGATCGCCGCCCGGAAATCCGTCAACAAGCCGAAGAGCAAGGCGTCGCTTTTTTGCAGAAACCGCTGACGGAGATGATGCTGAAAAGAGCGCTGGAATTAATTAATAGTTAATAATGAATAATTAATAACTGCGCATTCAGCGCTCTTGGAATTTTCAAGCAATGAGGCCGCGCCTAGGCTCTGGGCGCGCCCTCATGCGCTTAAAATCCTGAGGCGCGCATTCGCGCGTTATTAATTATTCATTATTAACTATTAATTACTGTCGACTGATGGCGGCTCAATCGCCAGATCCTTCAGCGCCAATACGGCTTGTGTGCGGTTGCGGACGCCGAGCTTTCGGAAGATGGCGGTCATGTGGGCTTTGATGGTGGCCTCGGAGACATCCAGTTCGTAGGCAATCACCTTGTTTTGCATCCCTTCCATTAGCATGCCCATGACCCGGAACTGTTGTGGGGTCAGGCTGGTGATGCGCTCGCTCATGGCAGAGTGATCGGGCAGGGTGGGGGGCATGGCACGACGGGCGTACTCAGGCAACCATCGCTCCCCGGCCATGATCTTCTCCATGGCTTCGGTCATGGTCTCCACCGACGCGGATTTGGGGATAAAGCCGTCGGCACCAAAATGAATGGCCCGTTGAATGACATCCACATCTTCCGTGGCGGATATCACCACCAGAGGGACCTTGCGGTATTGCTCGCGCAGATAAATCAATCCGGAAAAGCCGTGGGTTCCGGGCATGTGCAGGTCCAGCAGGATGACATCAAAGGGCAGCGATTTCTGGCCGAGATCTTCAAGCCCGGCAAGCGAGTCGGCCTCGTGGATGTCGGCGTCGGTGAAGCTGGCCATGACTGCCTGTTTCAGGGCAGCGCGGAAGAGGGGGTGATCGTCAGCAATCAATATGGTTGTCATGATTCTGTTTTAGCGATTTTTTGTTGTTGTGTATAGCCCGGGGTAACGGTCCTGTGGGTGGCAATAAAAAAATGGCTGCCCGGGGAGGGCAGCACAGGGGGAAAGAAACTGTAATAACAACAGAATCTTTTCAGCGAAAACATTGCAGTCCACTGGTTGCCCGAAGAAAGGGCTGATACAGAAAAGGAGAAAAGGGGAGGAGATGACCCGTCCTTTCCCTGGACTGTATGCGGTCTGAAACAATGGCCAGTATTGTGCGCAGCAGACGTTCTCGCCGGTATTAGACCTTGGTCTTACGCAGGGGCTGACTGTGCCAGTGAAAGAAGGTTCCCTGTCTTCGACCTATGGCTAATGGAGAAGGTCTCGCCCTGACAGCAAGCTGTCTTCGGAGTCACTTGCAATTTGATGACAACAAGAGGACAGGGCCATGAAAGCAATAACTCCCTCTCGCCTGTGTGCAGCGATACTGGTAGCACATGCGGGCATTGCCGGGGCAGCAACACTGGAAGAGCGCATCATCATTCTGGAAGAGCGTGTGGGTACCCCGGCAGAGGGGAAGACACAGATCGAGTTCGGTGGTTTTATCAAAGCCGACACCATGATCAGTAAATACAGTGACGGTGAAATTGCCGGAGGATCCGTCGGGCGTGATTTCATGGTTCCGTCGACGATTCCTGTAGGCGGAGAAGCCAGTTCTGCCGAGATCGACTTCAATGCCAAACAGAGCCGCTTCTGGTTAAAGAGTGCAACCATGACCTCAGCGGGTCTGGTAAAGGGGCATATCGAAATTGATTTCCAGACCAACGGCATTGGCGATGAGCGCATCAGTAACAGCTATGCGCCGCGTATCCGTCATGCCTATCTGAGCTGGGACAAGTGGTTATTTGGCCAGACCTGGTCTACTTTCTTTAACGTCAGTGCACTCCCCGAGACCCTCGACTTCGTGGGTTCGTCCGGCACCATCTTTGAGCGCCAACCCCAGATTCGCTATACCCATGGCGGGTTGATGTTGTCGCTGGAGAATCCTTCTACCACCTTGTATGGCGGCACCCAGAATCCCTATGACGACAATGCCATGCCGGATATTGTCGCTCGTTATAACTTCACCGGTGACTGGGGCAACATGAGCTTGTCGGCCATGGGGCGTGAGCTTGCCTACCAGGACACCATTGGTGGGGTCGATCAGGACGAAAGCGAATATGGCTATGGCGTGTCCTTTGCGGGTCGCCTGATGCTTGGCGAACGGGATGACATTCGTTTTCAGGCCAACTATGGCAATGCCATGGGTCGTTACTTCGTGCTCAACGCCTTCCGGGCGGGACAGATTGAAGCCAATGGTGATATTGAGCTGATCGATGCCTGGAGCGCGGTGCTGGCCTTGCGTCATCACTGGAGTGAGCGCTGGCGTTCCAACTTCGCGGTTTCTCTCAGCGAAGCGGATAACCCCGATACCGTGGCAGCAACAACCAACAAGACAGTGGAAACGGCCCACGCCAACCTGATCTGGCAGGTGGCCAAGCCCTTGTCACTGGGGGGCGAACTGATCTACGGGAGTCGCGAGCAGGAAAATGGCGATGACGGTGATCTCAAGCGCGTGCAGTTCACTGCCAAGTATGCGTTTTAACGAAGCGCACCCTGCGGAAAAAAGGGGCGCTTCGGCGCCCTTTTTTAGGGTTCGCGGATTGGGAGTTTACTCTTCCCAACTGTCCGTAGGGGCGTCGGTTATTCGCTCCGCTCACCCTTCGGGCCGCCCTTCGGGCGTTCCTTCGTTGCGCTCGGTGGCGGCGCGATTCTATACGCCGGATAATCACGCCGCGAGCGACGCTCCTACGGGATGGTCTTGCTGTGGCCTATTGTCCCAAACCGGTGAACCATAAAAAAAGGGACGCTTAAGCGTCCCTCTTTCGTGGCGTGCAGCGTCTCTGTTATCAATCCAGATCCGCCGGGTATACGCCGTTTTCGTCGTGCACTTCCTTGCCGCTGAGTGGCGGGGGGAAGGCACAGGCAACGACCATGTCTTCGTTTTCGCCACCATACAGGTAATGTTCGTCATGCTGGTCGAGCAGGTAGATGGTGCCTGGGGTCAGGTCGTAGACCTTGCCGTCATCCAGGGTTTCGATCTTGCCGCTGCCAGAAATCACATAGACGGATTCCCAGTGGTTGGCGTATTTGATGTGCGTCTTGGTGCCCTTGAAGATGGTGGTAATGTTGAAAGAGTGGCCCATCTTGTCTTCTTTCAGGGACAGGCGAACAGACTGCCAGTTACCGTTTTCGGCTTTGACACAGCGCTCTGATTTCTCGGCTTCCGCCAGAGTGCGAACGATCATGAATGCATTCTCCAGAGTAAGGGGTGGAAGGGCTGACCCGCCGAGACGGGCCAGCCAGGGGAGCTGGCGGTAAAATTAGCCGGCCAGACTGGATACGGAGTGAGCTTCGCCGCGCTTGATGCGGTCGGTCATCACTTCGCTGACGCTGTCCTTGACGATGTCCAGCGCACGGGTCAGGTCTTCTTCGCTGATGGTCAGCGGACACAGGGTCTTGATCACCTGATCATCGGCACCGGAGGTTTCGATCACCAGCTGGCGCTTGAAACAGGCCTTGGTGATTTCTTCGGCCAGTTCACCATCACGGGCCACCAGACCTTGCATCATGCCGCGACCGTTCAGGTAGAACCAGTGGTCGTCATAGCTGTTGGCGATCTCGCGGAAACGATCGGTGATAATGTCCGCCTTTTTCTGCACTTCCTTGGCGAACTTGTCGTCACGCCAGTAGTGGTTCAGGGCAGCAGCGGCGGTCACAAAGGCCAGGTTGTGGCCACGGAACGTGCCGTTGTGCTCGCCCGGTTTCCACTGGTCCAGATCCGGTTTCATCAGCACCATGGCAAACGGCAGACCGTAGCCGCTCAGAGACTTGGACAAGGTAATGATATCCGGGTTGATGCCCACCTCGTCAAAGCTGAAGAAGGAACCGGTACGACCACAGCCGGCCTGGATGTCGTCCAGAATCAGCAGCATGTCGTGTTTGCGGCAGACCTTTTCCAGATTGCGTAGCCACTCGAAGCTGGCGGCGTTGATGCCACCTTCGCCCTGAACGGTTTCCACGATCACGGCGGCGGGGTGGTCCACGCCGCTGGAAGAATCGCCCAGTACCTTGTCCAGGTACTCGGTGGTGTCGAAGGCATCGCCCAGGTAGCCGTCGTAGGGCATCGGAGTCACCCCGCCCAGGGTGACACCGGCCACGCCACGGTGGTGGCTGTTACCGGTGGCCGCCAGGGAGCCGAGGCTTACACCGTGGAAGCCATTGGTGAAGCTGATGATGTTTTCGCGTCCCTTGATGACACGGGCAATCTTGAGCGCCGCTTCCACGGCGTTGGTGCCGGTGGGACCAGTGAACTGCATCACGTGGTCCATATCGCGGGGCTTCAGGATCACTTCATAAAAAGTGTCCATGAATTCACGCTTGGCAGCGGTATGCATGTCCAGACCGTGAACAATGCCGTCGCGCTGAATGTATTCCAGCAGTTTTTCTTTCAGAACCGGGTTGTTGTGGCCGTAGTTCAGGGTGCCAGCACCCGCCAGGAAATCAATGTATTCCTTGCCGGTTTCGTCGTACAGGTAGCTACCCTTGGCCTGGTCGAAGACCACCGGGAAGCTACGGGCATAACTCATCACTTCCGATTCGTGGCTTTCAAAAATATCAGTATCCATGGTTCCTCTATCCTCGCTTGAATTCGGGTTGTTCGTTCTCGCTGTGGCGCTCTCAGGCGTCGTCGCGGTTGAACGGGCCAATACGCAGCAAATACTCGTCGTTGTGCTCACCGGCAAAATGGATCCGGGAGTCGAAAAGGATGAACTCTTCGGTGGGCATGCTGCGCTCGTAGGCGAAGCTGCGGAACATGCCCCAGGACGCTTCGTTGTCCGGAGTAATGGTGGTTTCAATGAACTGAACGTCGGTGCTTTCTTCACGTTTGATCAGTTCGGCCAGCATGCGCTTGGCCAGCCCCTTGCCGCGGGCTTTCTGATGGACCGCAACCTGCCAGACAAACAGGACATTCTGCTGTTTCGGCGGGATGTAGCCGGAGATGAAGCCAACCAGGTCGCCATCCATTTCGGCAGCGACGGACGTATCGGCAAAGTGAGTGCACTGGAGCAGGTTGCAGTAGACGGAGTTCTCGTCCAGCGGTTTGCACTCGCTGATCAGTTTGTGAACCCGGCTGCCGTCCTGGCTCTCCGGTTTACGGAAAGTAATGTCATCCGCTTTGTCGGTGGATGAATCCGCTTTCTTTACGTCGTCTGACATGGTTTCACTTATGGTCCGCTTTTGAATGGGTTGCCGCCTCATTGCCGGCAGCGCGTGCCGACAGCTCTACGGTGGGTTGGGCACGATCAATGGCGCCCAGATCCAGCACCGGTGAGGCATCGATATCCTCTGCATTCATCATAGCCGCGACGCGCTGCAGAGAACTGAGAATCAGTGATTGTTCCCAGTCTTCCAGTCGATCAAATCGAGCGATGAATTCGTCCTGCAGGGGGGTGGGAGCCTGGTCAATGATGTCCAGGCCGCCCTGAGTCAGGCAGGCGTATACGCGCCGTTTGTCTGTCTCGCCGCGCTTGCGCTCAATCAGCTCGCGCTTTTCCAGACGGTCCAGAATGGTGGTGACCGTGGCCTGACTCAGCGATACCTCGCTGGCCAGATCGCCCATGGTCATCTCTCCCTTGCCCGCAATGGCCTGCATGATCAGCAGCTGCGGAGAGGTGAGGACAGAGACCTTGCTCAGCTTGCGCGAGTAAAGGTCGGTGGCGCGAATAATCTGTCGTAATGCAATCAGCACGTCTTCGTGTCTGGCCATTGCCGTGAGTTCTCTTGATAACAAAGTAATGTGACTAAAGTGAGACATGGTCTGTCTGGTATCAATTTGAAGTGTAAGTAACTTCTCTCCATGCAAAATCAGGGCAATGGCAAGTAATTCCCTGCGAAAATTGGTAGGCTATTTTAGTGGTGTAATATTTAGATGTCAAAGTAAATGCGTGAGGGAACAGGCGCAAACCGCGCTGAAGCCCGGCCTGTGCGGGGTGTAGCGCTTTTCGGCCCGGGCCAGTCCGACGCGAGGGGATACCTGAATGCGAGAGACGTTGTTACGACTGCTGGGAGGTATGGACCGCGGTCTGCGCCTGCTCGAGCAATGTGTGGTGGGGGGCTGTATTTTGGCCATGGCCCTGCTGATGAGTGCCCATGTGGTGGGGCAGGCGGTGTTCGGGGAGGGAATTCCCGGCACCTATGAAGTCACCAAGATGCTGATTCTTGGTATTACCTTTGTCGGCCTGGGGTATGCGGCCCGTCAGGCCCGTCATATCCGGATGTCTGCCATTTACGAGCAGCTCAACGATCCCTCCCGCAAGGGGCTGCAGATTCTGATTGCCGCCGGCACCGCCGTGCTGATGTTCTTCTTCGCCTGGAAATCCGGACAGTACGTGATGGACATTCATGAGCGGGGGCGGGTCAGCGCGTCGTTGCAGATTCCCATGTGGACGGTCTATACCACCTTGCCGGCGGGGTTTGTGCTGGCCGGCATCCAGTACCTGCTGACTATCGTCCGCAACCTGACGACGGCAGGGGTATGGCGCAGTTTCACCGAGAAGGATGTCTATGCCAGCGTGCCGGAGCAGAGCGGCAGTGATAACGATCAGGGAGGGGCGTCATGCTGATTATCCTTGCCCTGATCATGTTGCTGCTGTTGCTAATGGGGTACCCCATGATGGTGCCGCTGGCGGTGGGTACCCTGTTCATGATGTTCACGGACATGACGTTCTTCGGTCCGGACCAGGCGGTGACCTGGATGATCACCGGGGTCAGCAGCTGGGTGCTGGCGGCGGTGCCCATGTTTATCTTTGCCGCGGATATTCTCACCAAAGGGCACACGGCCAACCGGTTACTGGATCTGGTGGACACCTTTGTCCGCCATTTGCGTGGTGGGTTGCCGATCACAACGGCGGCGTCCTGTGCCGTGTTCGGTGCCGTTTCCGGATCCACCCAGGCCACAGTGGTTGCCATGGGTGGTCCCATGCGCCCGCGCCTGTTGGCCAAGGGGTATTCCGACAACTTTGCACTGGCCCTGATTATCAATGCCAGTGATATCGCCTTGCTGATTCCACCCAGTATCGGATTTATCGTCTATGGCGTGGTGATGAAGACCTCCATCGGCGACTTGTTTCTGGCCGGGATCCTGCCCGGCATTCTGGTGTTGTTAATGTTCTCGGCCTACTGCTGGGCCGGGGCGCATCTCAAGGGCATTGAGCCTGAGCCTCGTGCCCCCTGGTCCGAGCGGTTGCGGGCGCTTCGGGGGGCGGCCTTGCCGCTGGGGTTCCCGGTGTTGGTGGTCGGTGGCATTTACGGTGGCTGGTTCAGTGCGGTGGAGGCATCCGCCATTGCTGTGGCCTATGCCTTGCTGCTGGAAGTGGTGATTTACCGCAAAGTCAAAATCCGTGATCTCGGGCCGCTGGCGCTTTCCAGCGGCATGATTACCGCCGTGGTCTTTATTCTGGTGGCGATTGGGGCAGCGTTCTCCCACACCCTGGGCACCGCCGGTATTCCCGAGCAGTTGCTGGGGCCGGTGATCGATTCCATCGGTGACAATCAGGTGGCGGCGCTGGCGTTGATTGCCGTGTCGTTTTTCATTGGCTGCATGTTTGTGGATCCCATCGTGGTGATCCTGATTCTGGTGCCGATTTTCAAACCGCTGATCCAGGCGGCCGGGTTGGACCCGGTCCACGTGGGGGTGATCGTCACCCTGCAGGCGGCCATCGGGTCGGCGACGCCGCCCTTTGGTTGTGACATTTTTACCGCCATCGCCGTGTTCCGTCGCCCCTATCTGGAAGTGATCCGCGGCACGCCCCCGTTTATTGCCATGCTGTTGTTGGCCACGGTCATCCTGATCCTGTTCCCGGAGATTTCCCTGTGGCTGCCGTCGCTAGGCGGAGAGTAGGCATGTGACATGCGGGATTCTATGGTGCCCGCAACAAGCACAAAAAAGCCCGGCATCTCTGCCGGGCTGTTTTGTTCAGGGAAGCCGCAATTATTTGGTTTCCTTGATTGCCTTCAATAGCGCTTTCATGGAGGCTTCGCCTCCGGCGCCAACCTCTTTAACGAAGGTCTTGCGAACGGGTTTGGCCATTTTTTCGAAGGCCTTGCGCTCTTTTTCGGTCAGCTCGATGATCTCGATATCGCTCTTGTCACGAATGATATCCAGTCGTTCCTTGTTGAACCGGGTCTGAATGTCGTGACCTTCCTTTACCAGCGTCCGGGTGACTTCATCGACCATGGTGCGCTGCTCATCGCTGAGCCCGTCATACCAGTCCGAGTTGCCGATCACGGTGGCAACAAACTGGGACTGGTCGGCAAAGATCATGTAGTCCTGTACCTCGTAGAACGCCATCTCTTCGTGGGCGAAAACGGGCTGAATGTTGCCTTCGGCCTGCCCTTGCTGGAGGGCGCTGTACAGTTCGCCATAGGCGATGGACGTGGGGGCGGCCCCGTAAGCCCGGTAGGTGGCGCGCAGCAAGGTGTTATCCATCACGCGGATGCCCAGGTTCTCCATGTCGGCAGGGGTGCGAATGGCCTTGTTGGCAGTCCATACCTGGTAGCCTTCGGCCAGCTCCGCCAGCGGTACCAATCCCCGTTGGCGGAAAGCGTTCTGCCAGGCCTCGCTTTTCAGGAAGGTGTCTGAGTTCAGGGCCTGGGCGGTACGCCACTGGTCGGCGGGCATGATGTAGTTCAGGTTGAGTAACTGGCTTTCCGGCACGGTGCCGCCCAGTGCGCCTGAGGCGAAGCCGATCTGGATCGCGCCGCCCTGAATCGCGTCATACAACGCCGAATAGCTGGAGCCCCATTTGCCGTAGGGCAGGAGTTGCACATCAATGTCGCCATTGCTGCGTTCTTCGATGCGTTTTTCAAATTGCTCGGCGTAACGATGCTGGACACTGCCTTCAATTTCTTCCAGACCAAAGCGCCAGGTTTCAGCCATGGCGGTGGTAGAGAGAGTGAAAACGCCCAGCGTGGCGGCGCCAATCAGTCGTCGCAAGTGCATGCTTTTCCCTTTTGGTTGCCAAATGATTGAAACCACTACATGGCATCACAACATTACTGTCAACCGACCGGGCCACATCCGTGACTGGAACCGGCGAGTCCAGAATGCGACCATTACCGCAATGGGTAGCGCAAGCGACGAGGACAAGACATTGATGAAAACGTTTCTGCAGCAAGGTTTCGCAGTGCTGTTGGTGCTGTCTGCCATGACGGCCGCCGCTGAGCCTGACGCTGATACGGCCCAGGCCCCTCGCCCCGAAGCCCAGAGCGAAATCGAGAAGGGCCCGGTGATCTCCCAGTTCCGGGAGAACTGGATCCTTGGCGAGTTGCGAACCCTGCGTCAGGACATGATGGAATATCGCAACCAGATGAACCTGCTGGTGACCGACCGGGAGCTGGAAGTGGCTGACAAGGCCATGGGCTATGCCACCAATACGGTGACCTACTTTTTCTACCTGATCGCCGGTGCGGCCTCCATCCTGGCGCTGGTGGGCTGGTCGACGATTCGTGATCTCAAGGATAATGTGCGGGTCTATGCCGAAAAGGAAATGGCGCGGCTCACCAGTGAATACGAAGCGCGACTGGCGGACCTTGAGCGCGAGCTGCGCAAGAAGTCGCGCACCATCGCGGAAAACCAGGAAGAGATCGAGCGTACCAACGAAATCCACAGCCTGTGGCTCAAGTCCACCAAGGAGCCCAGTGCCCAGGCCAAGATCGAGATCTACGACCGCATTCTGGAGCTTCGCCCGGATGATCCGGAAGCACTGGCCTGGAAGGCCGACGCTGCTCTGGAGCTGGGAGAGCAACGCTGGGCGCTGAGCCTGTGTGACCGGGTGCTGGAAGTGGATGAAGAAAACGCCCATGCCCTTTACCAGCGTGCCTGCGCCTGGGCCGGGTTGGGAGAGATCGACAACGCGCTCAGTGACCTGGAGGCCGCGATCCAGACATCGGAAACCCTGGTGCGTCATGCCCGAGTGGAGGAGATGTTCCGGCCCCTGCAAGGGTTGGAACGTTTTGAGGTACTGGTCGGAAACGACGGTGACCCGACAGTCTCTGGCTGATAGTCCTTTTCTGTCAGGTTGATAGGCGCGTTGTGGCCTGCAAATTGCCCCTTTGCAGGTCACTTTCTGCTAGACTTGCCCCCCTTGTAGGAAAGGGTGATGACCCCCATATGACGTTTATATGGCCTGAATCTGCGATTTCACCGCAACCGGCCCATGTCATCACCCCCTGTGGAGAAACCCATGACACGTGAAAACGGTGCCGGCGGCACCAAGCAGATGCCGGATGTGGCATCCAACTCCATGGTGGATCATATCCATAGCACCCTGGACTGGGTGGGCATGAGTGAAATTCACCTGCCCGCGCGGGTCAGCGATACCCTGGCCGGTGAGCGCCCGGTGAGCACCTCCATCCAGGCCTATGTGAATCTGGCAAATCCGGATGCCAAGGGCATTCACATGTCCCGTCTGTTCCTGATGCTGGAAGAGACCTTCGGCGACCATTCCGTCAGTGCTGCCTCTATCGAGCAGCTGCTGCGCAATTTCCTGGAAACCCACGAAGGGCTCAGCACCCGCGGCTTTGTGCAGCTGGATTTCGAATACTCCATGCGCCGCCCGGCCCTGAAGAGCAGCTACTCCGGTTGGAAAAGCTACCCGGTGAGCATCAAGGGTACCCTGTGCGAACAGGGCATGCGCATTGAGATGTATGTGGAAGTGCCGTATTCCTCCACCTGTCCGTGTTCTGCAGCCTTGTCCCGTCAGCTGATTCAGGAGCAGTTCCGCAAGGACTTCCAGGAAGGCAAGATCGATGCCGAAGCCGTGTACGAATGGCTGGGCACCGAAGAGGGGATCGTGGCGACTCCGCACAGTCAGCGCTCCATTGCCCAGGTCCGGGTACTGCTGGACCACACGGAAGGCTCTGCCTTCCCCATCACCGCCCTGATCGATTCCATCGAAGGCGCGTTGAAAACCCCGGTGCAGACGGCAGTGAAGCGGGTGGACGAGCAGGAATTCGCGCTACTTAATGGCCAGAACCTGATGTTCTGTGAAGATGCGGCACGCCGCCTCAAGCAAGCCATCGACCCGCAATCCTGCTACAAGGATTTCTGGTTGCGGGTGAATCACCTGGAAAGCCTGCACGCCCACAACGCGGTGGCGATTGTTACCAAGGAAGTGGACGGCGGCTACCTGCCGATTCCCTGATCCTCAGCGCACCGTGTACAACGAGAAAGGGCGGCCAGTGGCCGCCCTTTTTCGTTATGTGAACCCGCACCTGAAGGGCTGAGCACGTAAGGCGTTATTCAGAGGCTCCCTAGATCCCTCGCTTGCCGCAGGCCAGACTGATGCGCGGATCAATGGAGGTCACCGGCAAACGCCAATTGCTGACCCAGCCGTCACCGCCAAAATGCTTCTGCATGATTTTTTCGGCGGTACGGGTGGCGATGGCCTGGGTGGTCAGGGTGGGGTTGGGGCCACCGAGTGCGTTGGCCAGAGACGAGTTGTCGGCAATGTACAGCCCCTGCACGGCTCTGGCTTCACCATTCTCATCGACCACCGAGTTGGCGGGGTCCAGCCCCATGCGCATGCTCGATTGCATATGAATCAGCGAGGGCGGAGCCTTGGGGCGGATGACGCTGGTGGCGCCAGCGGCGCGCAGCAGGTCAACGGCCTTGCGGGTCAGGTACTCGCGATTGCCCCGGGTGCGGTTGGTGAAGTTGCCGGTTTGGGCGGTTACCAGCGGGATCGGCCCGTTTTCGTCGGCGGGTTGTGTGGTGGACAGGGACACCGAGTTACGCGGGTCCACATCATCGTCGGTGAGAATCACGATGCTGACCAGCCGGTTGATATCACTCATGGTTTCCTTCAGCGCGGGGCCCACCAGGCGGCCCACCACATCGGCACCGGATTCATCGGTTTCGCCACTGTGATCGTAGGCACCGGCAATCCCGGCTTCACTGCCAAGGAAGGCGTTGGCGGCGTAGGCGCCCGGCATGCCACCGAAGGATTCCATGGAACCATAGCCCGGGAAGTCGGCACGCACGGCCGAGGCCGGGCCGAGACTGCTGCGGGTTTCAAAGGGCATGACCCCGGTCACCACTTCGGTGGCGTGGGTGGTGAGACCCTTGCCGACCCAGCCGTTGTCATTGGGCAGGCCGCTGTTCAGCCACAGACGTGGGGTTTCGATGGCGCCAGCAGCCATGACAATCACTTTGGCGGTTTCGACCTGGGTTTCGCCGGTGGCGCCGATGCGGAAACCGACGCCCACCGCTTTCGGGCCGGCAGGGGTATTTTCCGTCATCACCTGGGTCACAAAGGCGTCGGCGATCACTTGCGCGGCCTTACCGTGGCGCGACCACAGGTCGGCGGTCAGGGCCATGGGGACGTAGCTGTTATAGGTGGAGCGCTTGGCTTTCAGGTTGCGCGGCGCGCGCATGGGCAGGGTGCAACCCTGGTAGCAGTGGCCACAGTAAGTACAGCCCTGGGCAAAGGGAAATTTTAGCCAGTCCGGATTGTCAGTGCGCCCGGCGGTTCCGCGGGGCTGCAGGATGGCGTTTTCCTGCGGTCGGAAGCTGGCCACTTCAATGTCCTTGCCTTGCTGGTAATGCAGGCCAATCCCTTCTGCTCCACGGATGAAAACTTCTTCCTTGGTGCCCAGCGCCGCGGTTTGCACCGGCAGGATTTTTTCTACCCAGCGATAGTAGGGCTTGAGCTCGTCGTAGGAGAACGGGAACAGGTAATTGTTGTCGTAGCGTTGCTTGTCGGCGCCCGCATAGCCGACGAAACTGCCGGGCATGGCGCGAGGTGAGTTGCCGAAATACTGCAGGGTTGTCCCCCCGACCCCGGCTGTGCTGAAGGCGGTGGACGCCTGGGCGTATTCGCGCCGCCAGGGCCCTTTGCTCGGGTCAGGTGCGCCCCAGCGAAGTACGCCCTGAGAGGCGCTTTCATATTTGGGCCATTCCTGTTCCGAGTCCTGGGCATGGGCCCCGGCTTCCAGAATAAGGACATCCAGCCCCTGTTCAGCCAGTTCTTTTGCTACCACGGCGCCACCACCCCCGGCACCGATTACGATTACGTCACGCATGGCTTGTTTCCTGTATTCGAATTTATTGTTTGGCGTTGCGTGTGGGCAAATTACCGTTCACGGGCGTGGCGTCGGCCACGGTAGTACCCCTGGTAATCCTTGTGTCCAACGGAAATGCCGCCGTAGCCAGAAATGGACCACCCCACCGGATGGGCCAGCAGCTCGCCAGTCAGCGGATTCAGCACCCCCGCTTCGGAGTACGCCATCAGGCCGCTGTACAGCAGCAGGGCATTGGCCAGGGTGATCAGTTCGGCGCCGGCAAGACCGCTTTCCATAGCGCTGAATACCGCCACTTTTTCGTTCCAGCTGAGGTTGGCAAAGCGGGCACTGAACGGCCCCGTGACATCGGGATTGATAAAGCCGGTCACGTTATCCAGTGCAAAGGTGATGAGCTCGGACAGGGAGTCGAAAGGCGGCGGTGCCAGCCCGGCGGTATTGAGCCCGAATTCCAGTGGCAGCTGGGCGTTGGCCTCCACCCCGCCGGGTTGTTCATCGGTTAATTGTTGTTGCACCGAGAATGGATCCCCACCTGGCACTACAAATGCCAGCACGGCGTTCAGGGTGTCACTGATCATGACGGCGGGCAGGATGCCGGCATGGGCCTGGCGCGGTGCAACCAGAGCGGGAGCCGCCGCGACAGCCGCACTTGCCAGTGCCGAGCGCGCCAGAAACTGGCGCCGGGACAGGTCGGCCTGGTGCCGCTTGTCCGTGCCTTGCTCTGCACAGGCATCCCCCTCGGGCTGAGTGATGTCACTCTGATACTTTGTCATTATTCTTCTCCGTAAAGAGTAAAAAAGTCGTATCCCCAGTGCAGAAGCTAGTCAAAATTTTTTAGTAAAAAAAGGAAATTTATTTTCACTTTTTGTTGATGTCTGAACCGGGTTCTTGTGGCGATCTCTGATAAAAACCGGGGTGCACGAGGTGTGAGTGATTGCTTCGCGGCAGTAGAGAGGAAAAAAGAGCGGCAACAAAAACGATAAAAAAAGCGATTGCTCTGTGGTTTTCACAAGCCCCACCGTGTGCTGCTGACGCAATGAGCTATCAACAAGCGAACCGCGGTGTTGCATTCAGGGGGGGAACACTTTTGGCGATATTGTGACCTTGCCCAGGGATTGGTACTCTCGTCTTGCTTATAGTCCGGTCATACCAACAAGAATAAACGCGCTAGGCAGGCACAGGCATGGGCTCCACTGAGGCGTCGCCCCCGGTATCCGGGAGCTTCGAGCGTAGCGATCTGGTCGCACGGCTCGACGGTTGTGAATTTGTTCCCCTGACATTGCTGCTGGCTCCGGCCGGGTCCGGCAAGTCCACGCTGTTGCACCAGTGGCAACAACATATGGCTGCGACTCGAGCCGACGTCCATGTGGTGAGCTTTGCGGTGCAGCCCATGGATGACGAGCCGGTGCGCTGCCTGCGCCGTTTTGCCGAACAGACCCGCGCGGTCATCCCGGCATTCGATACCTCCTGGTTCATGCCGTTCGATGTCTCGGAACTGCCACCTTCCTCGGTGGCTGAGGCGCTCTATGATGCGCTGGCGCAAATCCCTGAACCCGTCTACATCGTATTCGATGACTTCCAGCACATCACTAATGCGGAAACCCTGAACGTCATTAATGCATTGATTGCTCATCCACCAAAAGATGTGCGTCTGATAATCGCCAGCCGAAGCCGGCCTCCGCTGGATGTGGGGCGGTTACGTCTTAGTGGCGAGCTGCTCGAACTGGATGCCTCGGCCTTACGGGTGAATCGCACGGAGGTTGTGGAGCTGAATGCTCGCCTCGGCGGTGACCCCTTGGATGACAGTGAGCTTGATCATCTGATGGCCATTACCGAAGGCTGGGTGGCTGGGGTAAAGATCGCCCTGATGGGGGCCATGGGAGCCGGTGTCGGCGCGTTGAAGAATTTCAATGCCAGCCAGCCGGAGATCATGGAGTACTTTGGCCATGCGGTCCTCAAAGGCTTGCCGGCGTTTGCCCGCACCCTGTTTCTGCAAAGCAGTTTGCTGGACAGCTTTGATGCTCCGCTGTGTGATGCCGTGCTGGATACCACCTACTCGGCCCGGTTGATGGAAGAGTTATCCCGACGGGAGTTGTTCATTCTGGCGGTGCCCGGCCGGCCGGGTTGGTTTCGCTATCACGCGCTACTGCGTGAATTTCTGCAGACGAGGGTGGCGATCGACATGCCTGAGTGTGTGATTCCCATCCACCGCCGGGCCACCCAGTATTTTATTCGTCAGGAGGACTACGAGCAGGCGTTGTGGCACGCCATCCGTGCAGACGATAACGAGGCGTTTCTCAATGCCCTGGCCCGTGCCTTTGATTACTGGTTACGTGAAGGCTATGCCAGCCAGATTCTTGAATGGGCTGAAGAGGTATCGGATAACGCGCTGTTGGCGCGGATGGATCTGGCGGCCCCGTTGATCAGTACCCTGACGCTGTCACGACGGTTCTTCCGGGCCCGCTACTATCTCGATGCACTCAAGGTCGACCCGCCCCTGAATCACAAGGGGCGTTACAGCGACGAGCACTCGCTGGAATTTCTTGAGTTGCACTTGCAACTGTTTCAGCACGACACGGATTTCATGGAAGGCGCCAACCTGTCGCTGTTGATGGAAACCAGCAGTCATCGTGATGTGCGAGCATTTTCGCTGGCCATGGTGGCGTATTACCACTTGCAGCACGGTCGACTGCAATCCGCGTTGGCGTTTTCCAGTCAGGCCCGTGAAGTGCTGATGCAGTTAGGGCACCGTTTTACCGCAGGCTATGCAGGCCTGATCACCGCACTGGCGAACCAGCAGCTGGGCCACATTGCAGAAGCGGTGAGTTTCATTACCGAACACTTCAGTAAAACGCCGCGGGATTGTCCTACCTGGTCACTGTGGGCGACCGGGATGGTGGTGGTGCTGTACGACCAGAATCGCCTGGAAGAGGCCAGGCAGCTGTGTGAAGACCTGCTGCCAATGGTATCGACCGCCTCGGCTACCGAGGTGATTTCCACTGTCTACCTGACGTTGTCGCGGTTGCATCACCTGCACGGTAATCGCAAGCATTCCGAGCGCATGCTGGAAAAACTGCTGGGCATTCTGCAGCTGGGAAACTACGAGCGTTTTGTCAGTATGGCGATGCTCGAAAGGGTGCGACAGGCTTACGTGAATGCCGACTGGCCCCAACTGGATGTTATTGCAGAGCGTTTTGCTCTGGCCGACTGGGTACGTATCAACCTGCCATTGCAGGACGTTCCTTATAGCCAGAGCTGGGAGCGCCGGGGGCTGGCAGCGGCTTACTGGCTGATGGCAGTCGGGCGCCATGATGATGCCGAGACGGCACTGGTGTTATTACGCAAGGTGGTGAATGGCGCTGGGATTCGAACCCGAGGCTTGATCATGGAAGCAAACCTGCTGGTCTTGCAGGGCCGCAAGCAGACGGAGAACGAGCAGGTGCGTCAGATTGACACCCTGATCAGCCGTTATGGCCTGCTCAACGTTAATCAGTCTGTCTTTGACGAAGCGCCAGGGCTGGCGTCGTTGATGCAGGCGTTGTGGCGCAAGGGCTGCCTGGTGCTGCCGGAGTTTTATACCCAGTTGTTCGGCGCCGTCTTCAAGGCCGTTTCTACGGGGCATGCGCCGCTGGAAGTCGATCCGGCTTCTGTATTGACCCCTCGTGAACACGAGATCTTCGAGCTGCTGCAAAGTGGCTTGAGTAACGCCCAGATCAGTGAGCAGACGGGGACCTCGGTCACCACCACCAAGTGGCACCTGAAGAACATCTACAGCAAGCTGGGTGTTTCCAACCGGACGGAAGCCGCCTTACGCGCCACGCCGCGATAAAAAAGCTGCAAGCTGAAAGCTTCAAGGCGCGGACAAGGCTTTGCTGTTATTGTTGGCCGTGCCCGCGGCAGTTCGCTCAAATGCGGGCAGAGCATTGCAGTAAAAACCCACTTTATCCGCGCCTTGTAGCTTGCAGCTTGTTCCTGCTCTTCAAACCTTGAACCGGTTCGCGATTTTCGCTCCCTTTTGCCGGCCCCCTCCCAGGGGAGGGGGTGGAGGGGGTGGTGCCATTGCTAGAGTGCTGTCGTTGTCTGTAATTACCCCGAGAATAACAACGACGGAGGCTTCTCATGGCTATGTCCCCCTGGGTCACCTGGCCGGCCCTGACCAAATTCGGCTCGCTGGGCGTAATGGCCGCGCTGCTGGTGTTGGCCGGCGAGCGCAGCGAACTGCTTGAAAACAACATGTTCGACACGGAAAACTGGGATGAAAAAAATGCCGGTATCACCTGTGACGAACGTAGTCTGACCGCCCGTACCGAAGACGGAACCTGTAACATCCTGGAAAACCCGGCAGAAGGGTCCGTGCACGTGAACTTCGGCCGTAATGTGGATCCGGCGTCTGTGTATGCCGAGTCCAACAGCGGCAACCTGCTGAACCCCAACCCCCGTGAAGTCAGTAACCTGATCATGTCCCGGGGCGGCGATTTCAAACCGGCCACCAGCCTTAACTTCATCGCCACCAGCTGGATCCAGTTCATGGTCCATGACTGGTTCGATCACGGCCCGCGTACCGATGCCGATCCCATCGAGTTTCCGATTCCTGCTGGGGATGTACTGGGTGGCGGCACCATGTCGGTGCAGCGTACCCGTCCGGATCCCTCTGTCAGTGGTGATGAAGGGATCATCACCTACGAAAACGTGAATACCCACTGGTGGGATGGTTCACAGCTGTATGGCAGCAGCAAGGAAACCAACGATGAAGTACGTTCCTTCGTGGACGGTAAACTCAAGGTGGATGGCAATGGTCGCCTGCCTACCGAGTTCCTGAGCGGCAAGCCCATCACCGGTTTCAATGAAAACTGGTGGGTCGGGTTGAGCATGCTCCACCATATTTTCACCCAGGAACACAACGCCATCGCCGACATGCTCAAGGCCAACCATCCGGGGCAATCAGACCAGTGGTACTTCGACAAGGCGCGACTGATCAACTCTGCGCTGATGGCCAAGATCCACACGGTGGAATGGACACCGGCGATTCTCGCCAACCCGGTACTTGAGCGTGCCATGTACGCCAACTGGTGGGGCCTGGGTGGGGATCGCGATACCCGTGACAAATTCCAGGACGATCTCGACAACCTGAACAACAACATCGGCCAGTTGGGTGCGCTGTTCAATGCTGTCGGCATCGACAATGATCTGGGGCAGCAAGACACTGGTTCCATCGAGCATGCCCTCGCTGGCCTGGTGGGTTCCCGCACCCCCAACAACTACGATGTGCCCTATACCCTGACCGAGGAATTCGTGTCGGTGTATCGGATGCATCCGTTGCTGCGTGACGAGATCAAGGTATACGACATCGGCTCCAACGTGGTGGATCAGGAAATCGCCCTGCAGGACACCCGAAACGGTGATGCCGAAGACCTGATGGATGATATTGGCCAGGACCGCCTGTGGTACTCCTTCGGTATTACCCATCCGGGTGCGCTGACGCTGAACAACTACCCGGACTTCCTGCGTAACCTGTCCATGCCGCTGATTGGCGACATCGATATGGCCGCTATCGATATCCTGCGTGACCGTGAGCGTGGTGTGCCGCGTTACAACGAATTCCGACGCCAGATCGGCCTCAAGCCGTTGACCAGCTTCGAGCAACTGACCAACGACCCGCAGCTGCTGGCGGACCTGAAGTCGCTTTACAACAATGACATCGAATTGATCGATACCCTGGTCGGGCAGCTGGCTGAAGAAACCCGTCCAGAAGGGTTCGGCTTTGGCGAGACATCGTTCCAGATCTTTATCCTGAATGCGTCTCGTCGTTTGATGACCGACCGTTTCTTCACCACCGATTACACCGACGAGGTGTACACCGCCGAGGGTATCGACTGGGTAGAAAACAACACCATGGTGGATGTGATTCGTCGTCACTTCCCGGCCCTGGCGTCGAGTCTGGTGGGCATGGACAACGCGTTCAAACCCTGGGGTCTGAAGATTCCTTCTGACTATCAGGATTGGGATGCCGAAACCAAGCAGAACCACCTGTGGGTCAATGGCGCACTGCGTACCAGTTACGAAGAGGGTGAGGTCCCGGCTATCGAGCCTATCGATATTGGCGGTCTGATCAATTCCATCCTGTGGAAGAAAGTGCAGGACGTGACCGATGTGGCTCCCCCGGGTTACAGTAAGCCGATCCACCCCCGTGGTGCTCTGGCCAAAGTGAAGTTTGTCCCCAGTTCCGGGCATGATTTTACCGGGCTGTTCCAGGGGGCGGATCATGGTCTGCTGCGCCTGTCTGTCACCGGTGATCCGTCTGATCGTGGCTTTGCCCCAGGGCTGGCACTGAAACTGTTCGTGGACGGTAAGCGCTCTGAAAACGTCTCTGCGCTGTATACCCTTAGTGGTCAGGGAGACAATCACAATATCTTCGCCAACGAATTGTCCAACTATGTTCAGGCAGAAGTGAACGAAACCCTGGGAACCACGACCTTGTTCTCTCTGGTATCCAGCAAGCCGACCCTGCTGGTGATGAGTGACATGGCCAAAGTGAATCAGGATGGCTCAACGGTTGGCAGTGCGAAGACACCATCGCAGATCTATTTCGTACCCAACAGCAGCCTGAAAAACAGCACCAGCGCCGCGCCGCACGATTTCCGCGACGACCTGGCCGCGATTCCTGCTGGCACCAAGGTGTATGACGTCTACGGCACCACCAAGAGCATCAAGACCTCGATCTGGCCTTGGGTCACCGAGCGTTATGCCCGCGAGCGTCGCAACAGCGCCGTCAAGATTGGTGAACTGGTAACTGACTCTGCATTTACCCTGTCCCAGTTCGGTGACACCGGTATCTTCTTCAAGCATCAGCGGTACGAAGACCGTTAAATAACAACAAGAAAGGTACCCCTGATAGCCCGGGACTGCGTCGCAGCCCGGGCTTTTTTGGGTTCACCGCGGATTAACGGGAATCGTCTACAGAAAAGCCCCTTCCGTAGGAGATTCTATGTTGTCCATCCCTTTTATGAGGCTGGGCTAGATACGTAGTCGGAACGGTTCTTCATCAACGCGAAGGCAATACGGACCAGCTTGCGTGCGAGGATGACCAGGGCCTGCGTTTTCGCCAGACCACGGTCGAGATACCCTTGGTAGACCCCCATCCAGCGGGCGCTTTTGCAGGCGGCCATGGCCGCACAGTACAGCAGTCTGCGGGTCTCTGAGTCGCCTTTCTTGGTCAGCTTGCGCTTGCCCGTTCTCGTGCCCGAGTCTTTGACATGGACATCCATTCCCAGGAAGGCCACGAAGGCATCGCTGTTGCGGAAGTCTCCTCGCAGGAAGGCCATGACCAAGGCGTAAGCCGTCAGATCGCCCACGCCTTCCAGCCCTTTGCACCGTTTCACCTGATCACAGAGCCCTGCCTCTCTGACGGTGTTGCGAAGATGCTTCTGAATGAGTGTATCCAGGCTGTTGATCTGTGAAATCAACTTTGTCAGGTTCGCCTTGAGAACCTTTTCGCCACTCAAGCTCTGCTGGATCATGGTTCGTGCCTTGATCAGCGCCGCGCGGCGGCGCAGCAGTGTCTGCAATGTTCGATACGCCTTGGGCGGCGGACTCCAACGGCGTAGATCCTCCTTCTCCCTCTGCAGATGGCGGGCGAGCAGCTGGGCATCAGAGGCGTCTGTTTTGGCTCGACCGCCTGTTCCCTTGCGGTAGCTGCTGAGCCGTGAAGCATCAATGACGTAAATGTGGTGCCCTTTGGCATGGGCCAACTCAATGACCGCCATGTGATAAGTCCCCGTGGCCTCAATGGCGATCTCACAGGAGCATGGCAGGCTCTTTAGCCAGCGTTTGATGGCTTGGGGTGTATTCTCAATGGTGAGCGTCCTGCCCTGGAAATGAATGACCAACTCGGCCTTGGCGACGTCGATGCCGACGATGGATCTTGCTACTTGCATTGCCACTGAACTGCCCCTTGAGCTAGGTTACACATGCTTGTCGGGGCGCACCTGAACGCTGGCTTGCTGGTATCGTCGGTCTGAGGTGCGACTCAGCCGATGGATTCTTTATCGGCGTATGAATAGGTGCGGGGTGGGGCCAAGTCTCCTACCGTCTGTACCCTTAGGTCAGATGCGTCATTGGTCCCTCCACCCCGGCAAGTCCTGCATCGTTGCAGGAGGGGCATTCAAACATACAAGCGTCGGTTATTCGCTCCGCTCACCCCTGCGGGCGTTCCTTCGCTGCGCTCGGTGGCGGCGCGATCCCAGACCAGGATCAAAAGCATTTTAATCACAGAGGGCAAAGGGTCCACAGAGGAAGACGGTTTTCCTCTGTGGAAAATCATTCTTAACGACGAGGGTTATCGCGCCGCCAGCGACGCTCCTACGGCATGGGGCGTGCTGCGAGCCATTCCCTCAAATCTGCGATGAACCTTTTTTGTCCAACCTGATTAGCGGGAAAGCAATCCGCTATATGGAAGGGTTGAGGTCGATAGTCTATAGCGATGACAGTGTGTAAGATCAGTGTTTTGTCGCTGTTGCGGGAATGGATGCCAATGAAAAAGTGGATTTTTGGTTTGGCTTTTTCTGTTTCGGTTTTGATTAATGTTGTTTTTATATTGGGGTGGATAGTAGACAGCCTTAATGCACCGTTTGATCGTGTAGGCAGGCTTCAGGAGAGCATTCCCTTGGCAAAGTTCGGGGATCAGTCAGGCGTTTATGTGACCCTGCCAGAGGGATTGGTCGTTCGTGACAGCTCGCCGAACTTTATTGCCGCAGCAGGTATGTTTGAGCCGTATCGCTTTCAAATAGAAATTACCAGCGATAGACAATTGGTGAATTGGGATGCTGACACAAGAGATGTTCCATATGGAGAGTATTACTCTGCAGATAGCTACTTCGATTTCGAAAAGGGTGAGTACTCCAGGAATCGACCATAGTCAGTCGCGCAAATAGGGGAGCTCTTGGATATTGAGTGTAAGGGAAAACAGGCAAGAAAAGATTGTCGTTGACTCTGCCCATGTCCTTTGCAGCATGAATATATCGTCCTCCAGGCAACCGGAATAGACCATGTTATTTCAGACGATACCCGTGCTTCGCATCTTTGATGTGGAGAAAGCAAAAGCCTTTTATCTCGATTTTCTCGGCATGAAGATGGATTGGGAGCACCGCTTCGGTGCGGATTATCCCGTTTATATGCAGGTGTCGAGGGGCGAGTTGGTGTTTCACCTGAGTGAGCATTCCGGCGATGGCACACCGGGGACCAAGTTGTTCGTGAATACGGCGGATCTGGACGGGGTGTACCAGGACATCATGTCCAAAGGGTATCGGTACTGCCGCCCGGAAATTTCCGTTGCCCCTTGGGATAGTCGCGTGTTCGAAGTTGTGGACCCGTTTTCCAACCGGATTCTTTTTAGCGAAGGTTAGGGCTTCATGGCGCGGGATCCTTGGCGCTGTATCGCCATTCATAAAAAACCGCGCGACGGCGCGGTTTTTTATGGGCAATGTTCTGATCTGGATCAGAAGCGACCGTTCAGGCCCAACCCGAGGTTGGTGACTTCATCGCCACTGCGGTCGACAACTCGCATGTACTCGACGCTGACGAACATGTTGTGGGTGATGGTGACATCCACACCAAGGCCGAGGGAGATGTCCTTGTAGTTTTCCCCGTCACTGCTACCGAAGCGGTTTTCTTCGGTGGTTTCCATGTAGGTGAGGCCGATAAGGCCATAAGGACGTACTGGCATGGTGTTGGGGAACTGGCCGCGGAAGTAGGCGCCGTAGTAGCGATCAATTTCCACGTCGACGCCGTTGGTCAGCTCGTCGTCACCCATGCCCAGGCCTAGGCGCAGCTCGCCGCCCAGGGTTTCATCCTTGTTGATCCAGCTACCGAATTTGAATTGCAGGGCTTCGGGTTTGGCACTGGCGGTGGTGTTGTCCGGTTCGATCTTGCTGCTGATGTAGTCGAGGCCGGCAAAGCCGCCTGCGTTGGCACAAAGGGGCAGTGCCAGGGTGGCGGCAATCAGGGCTTTCTTCATGTTGTCTCCCGCATGGTCTGTAGTAACAACGATGTCATGTGAGCGATTGTAGTGAAAAGCAGCGCGTTGGGCGACCGCGGAGAGATTGCGCCCCGGACGGGGCGCAATGGGAGGGATCAGTGCTTAGTGATCATGGTCGTGATCTTCACCTTCTTCATGGGCTTCGCCGAGGCCGGCCCAGGCCAGTGCCGCGGGCGGGAAGTTCAGGGCAAGGGGGGATTCCACGCTGCCTTCCTCGAGATGTACGACAACAATGGACTGGTTCCCCGCATCGGATAGAAAGGCGTGAGCGGGTTCACCGGCGACGGTCATGGAAACGCGACTGCCGTGGCCGCTGGCCGGCGGCGCCGCGCTGGCGGGGTCAATGGCGTCTTCAACGTGGGCGTGCTCGCTCCAGTCGGCAGTATCGATGATGCGCAGGTCGCCAGCATCATCCAGCAGCACCAGGTGCTCGCCATGGGGATCCAGGCTGTGATTATCCAGGGTCACTGCCGCTCCTTCGGTCCAGTCCAGCTCGGTTACGCCTGCCGTTTCAGGATCAATGATCAGGATGCGGTCGCCTGCGTAGCCAACGAACTCTGCCAGTTCATGGTGGCTGTCGAAGCTGCCGACGCGTTCGCTGCCGGTGAGGCCAAGGGTGGCGTTGGTCACATGTTGGGCAGTGAAGTTCTCGCCATCCTGATGAACGATCAGTACGCCATCGCTGCAGCCAAAGATGGAGTACTCCTCATTGGAGCCCGCACCGTGAAGATCCGGGCAATCCAGGCTGAGCGTATCTTCCTTGTGATAGTGATCGTTGTGCTGGTGGTAGACGTCTACCTTTTCCGGCAGGCCAGAGGCGGCGGTACGGAATGTGGCCAGCAGGATGTCGCCACGGGGTTCGGCTACGCCATGATGAGCGCTGTCCAGGGTCTGACTGGCTACGCTGCTGGCTGACTCAAGGGTGTCGTCGGTGAGAACGTCCACTTCGGCCATGAGACTGCTGCCCGAATCTCCATCGTAGAACAGGGCCGCTTGTTCGCCGTGAACGCGATAGTGGGTGGGCGCGGGGCCCGACAAGGTGCCGGCGAAGCCGGGTGCCACTTCGTCTACGTGATCGTCATGGTAGTACAGGCCGCCATCAATAATCTGAACCTGATTGGCGGTTCTCTGCAGCGCAAGTACGAACCGCTTTCCAGGGCTGGTGTAAAGCGCGCTGGGGGCGTTATCCAGAGCCAGGGAGCCGGGCAGAAGTGCGCCTTCCTCAAGGTCATAGACGTACAACTGGTCGCCAGCGCCATCACGGGAGGCGATGACCAGCCGGCCGGGATGTTCGCTGCTGGCGTGGTCATGTTCGTCTTCGGCGCTTCCCAATGAGCTGGTGCCCGTTTCATTACAGCCAGCCATCGCCAATACGACGGCCAGTGACAGGGGCAGGGCGGCGTGGTGTTTCAGGTTTTTCATCATGCGCTGCATGGTGTTCTCCAATTTGGTGTTGTCGTGCCTGGCGGATAAAGGCGCCCGGCAGGTTGCCGTTGTGATATGCGGCGTCAAAATTCGATGCGGGTGCCTACCGTGAGATTGCGACCCGGTTCCGGCACGGTGCTGGCCAGGAAGGAGGCGTGATTGAATACCTCTTCGCCAAGCAGGTTGTTGCCCCGCACAAAGAAGGTGTAACGCTGGTCACCCCGCAGGCGGTAGCTGAGGGTGGCGTTCACCATGTCGTAGGAGGGGGTCGTTTCCTCGAAGCCTGCGATCTGGTCCTGGGCAAAGCTGCGGTAGAATTCGAGCTCGCCGTCGAAGTGCCCCACATAGGTATTTAGGCGGGTGCCCAGTCGCTTGGCGGGAATGCGTGGCAGGTAGCCGCCATCATCGAAGGTGGCGCGGACCATGTCGCCGAACACGGTGACGCCCAGCGGCTCAATGCCGTAGTAACTCACTGAGGCTTCTGCGCCGGTAAAGGTGGCATCGCGCTGGCTGTACTTGATCAGCCGGAAGTCTTCCTGCTGGTCCAGAGTACGGGCATAGATGTAATTGTTGATCCGGTTCTCAAACACGCCCAGATCAAACAGCCAGTCGCCTTCTGTTTTACGCAGATTCAGGTTGGCGCCGAGGCTGACTTCATCATCCAGGTCACGAAGGCCGCCACCGCAGTCGCTGAGCAGGCCGCACTCGTAGGTGTTGGTGGCCAGGTGCACACCATCGGCATACAGCTCTTGTGCTGAGGGCGCGCGACCAGAATGGGTTGCCGACAACACCAGTTCATAGCCGGGGGCAAAGCCCCAATTAGCCGCACCGGAAAAGGATGCATTGTCAGCAGTCACTTTCGCCAGCGGCTGGCCGTTGCGCACATCCGGTGTCTGCGTCAGGTGTTCTTGACGAGCGCCCAGCTCAAATGACCATTGTTCGTTGAGGGTGTATTCCTCTACCAAAAAGAGCGCAAGGGATTCGGTTTCTGTTTTGGGTACGAAGGCTTCTGCGCCCAGCGAGCTGAAGTCAAAGCGGGTGTACTGCATACCGACGACACCACGCCAGTTGCCAAAGGGATTGTGTTCCACCTCCAGGCGAGCGTCTCCGCCTTTGTTGGTGAAGGTACTGCCAATAACGCCCTCTTCAATTTCATGATGGCGATAGTCGGTGTGGTTACCACGAAAACGAATGCTGGCAATCCCGTCGAACGGATTCTGGTATTCCCCACGGGCATCTACCCGGCGGCTGGCCAGGTCCACATAGGGCACAATCTCGTCATGGTCATGAGTGTGATTATGGCCGCCAGTGGGGCAGTCCAGCACGGTGCCGTTTGCCTGACATTCCTCGAACTCGTGACTGTGACCTGGCAAACCATAGTTGTCGCGGCGATAGCTGTACGCCATGCCGAAATAGCCTTGATCGCCTACCCAGGAGGCGCCGATGCTGCCGTTGTCACTTTCCGCATAGGTGCCGGGAACCGTCAGGCTCTCAAACCCGTTCACTTCATAGTCGTCGGCGTCGCGACGACTGCCTTCCACCCGGAAGACCAAGTGATCGGTGGCTGAGAACGTCACGCCAGCAGCGGTGGCATTTTCATCTGCCGCCGTATTGGCTCGGGCGCCCACGAAGCCCTCCACGCCATCGCGGGGGCGCTGGGTGGGGATGCGATTATCCAGCACATTCACAACACCACCGCTGGCGCCGCTGCCATACAGCAGGGTCGAGGGACCCCGCAGGACTTCGACCTGCCTCGCCAGCATGGGGTCGACAGTCACGGCGTGATCCGGGGAGATGGTGGAGGCGTCGAGCACTTGGGAACCATCATTGAGCACACCCACACGAGGGCCGCCCTGGCCACGGATGACCGGGCGGCTGGCGCCGCCACCAAAGGTGTCGCTGTGTACACCGGGCTGGTCTTTCAGGGTTTCCCCAAGGGTGTCCTCGCCTTTCTGGGTGAGGGCTTGCTGGTCCATCACCGAGTAGGGCGTGCTTGGGCTGTCACTGCCCAGGGGCAGAGCGGAAACGTCGACTTTCTTCAGCTCATGGACGTCGTCGCTGTTGCTATTCGTATTGCTGTCAGTGTCGGCCATTACAGCTGCGGGTGTGCACAACACCGCAGCGACGCACCCGGCCAGGGTCAGGCGTCGAAAATTCATGGTTACCTCTGTCTTTACCGTTCATGCAGGGCATGAGGACGGCGCATTGCCTTGCGAGCATGCGCACGTCGGATTAGCCGACGCCTCGATCGCAGGGCAGAAAGTGCCCGTGTAATGGGAGGCTGTCGGGTGAATCAGTACGGTTCAGACGGTGGTCGGGGGGCCACGAGGAGGATGCTGAGTGCGCTCACTACGTTGCAGCGGTGCAGAGATCGGCGTTGACGGTGTGTGTGCCACCCGCTCCGCCAGAGGAGGGAAATAAAAGGTTGGCAAGGCCAGCAGGCCATGGCCGTGGGTGCAGACCTGACAGTCTGCGGAAGCCAGTAGCTCCTGACTCGGGCCGTGGCTGTCAGCAAGGATATGCGACGGCGCATGCCAGGCCAGCAGCAGCTGGGCGAAGAACAGCGACAGTATCAGTGACAGCGGCAGGGCACGATGACGGAGACTCATTGGGCTCCCTCGCGGGATTCACCGGGTTCCGTGCCAGGCACGTAATCGAAACCGCCGGGGTGCCAGGGGTGGCACTTGCAGATCCGCTTAGCCGCGAGAGTGCCGCCACGCACAGCGCCATGCAGCTCAACCGCCTGCTTCGCGTAATGCGAGCAGCTCGGATAGAAGCGGCATTGGTTGCCTGTCCAGGGACTCAGCACTTTCTGGTATACCCAGATAATGCCAAGCAGCAGCGGTTTCACGGAGCGCAATCCTGATTTGTTAGGTTATAACATGTTTGTAAAAAAGCATGATAAAGCTTGAAGCACCGGACTTTCCAGTTTTCCTTGCAGTCGTATTTATACCTTCAAGTTTAAAGGAGTATGACATGGAAGCGTCAGGAACCGCGAAATGGCTAACGGCAGGCTTGTTGGCTGGCAGCATGATGTTGGCCCCCCTTGCCCATGCAGGGGGCTGGGAACCGGTGAAAGAGGGGCAGGGGCGCACGGAGGTAAGCACTTACGAGAAGGCGGTGGACGATAGCCCGGTGAAGGCCTTCCGTGGCGTCACTGAGGTCAAGGCGCCGGTGCTCAGTGTGTTGGCGGTCATGGCCGATGCGCAAGCCTGTGCCGAATGGTTGTATCAATGCCAGTCGCTTGAATTACGTGACAATGATCAGGCCTATATCCGCTTCAAGGGCATTTGGCCGGCAAAGGACAGGGATGCCCTGATTCAGACCGAGACGACACAGGACCGTGACGGCGGTGCCATTACGCTCGCCTCCCACAAGGTGGATGGTGAGCCGGAGCACGATGGCTATGTGCGTGTGGCGGCCTTGCGTGACCGCTTTGTGCTGACGCCACTGGAAGATGGCTGGACCCGTATCGAGTTCGAGACCTTTATCGATCCGGGCGGCAATGTGTCGTCGGTGGCCAATGTGATTTCCAACCAGGCACCGAAGGAAACATTGCAAGGTTTGCGCAAGCTGGCAGGTAGTGACGCCTACCAGGGGGCCAAACTCGACCAGGCTTTGGTGCGCTATCCCGAGCTTAAGGGCATGACACTGCCGGAGAGTCATCAGCCTGAGTGAACTCGCCTGATAACGGTGTCATGTGCTCAATGTTGCAGCGGCCAACCGGGCCAATCTGGTAGCCGCGGCTTGTCTCTGTGATGCTGCCGGGCATACTGCCTGGCGCATTTCGACGCAGGAGAGAGAATAGTGAGAGCGTTGTTTCTGGCTCTATTGGTAGTGACTGGCCCGCTGTGGGCTGAAGACTGGAAGACAACCCACCAGGGGCAGGAACGGGGGGACATTTCCACCTATGCCCGCGAGGTGGACAATAGCCCGGTGAAGGCGTTCAAGGGCATTGTGGAAGTGAAGGCCTCCATGGCGTCGGTGCTGGCGGTGCTGACCGGGGTAGACAACTTTGGCGAGTGGATTTTCCAGATCAAGGGCGCAGAGCGGTTGACGGCCGATCACAAGGAGCGTATTCACATGCGTTTCAAGGGCATCTGGCCGGTTTCCGACCGGGATGTGGTGCTGGCCAATACGCTCAGCCAGGAAGAGGATACTGGCTCGGTTACCCTGCATAGCGTGAATGCCGAAGGGTATCTGGGCAAGCAGGACGGGTTTGTTCGTATTCCGGCTCTGGACAACCAGTTCGTGCTGACTCCCATGGGGGATGGCTGGGTGCGTGTCCAGTTCGAGACTTTCGTGGATCCCGGTGGCAGTGTGCCTGTCTGGCTGGCCAACCTGGTGGCGACCCGTGCCCCGTACGAAACCCTGGAAGGTCTGAAGGAACAGCTGCAGAAGCCGCGCTTTGCCAATGCGCGCCGTGAAGATCTGCCGGCTCTGCCGGGAATGGATCAGTTGGAGTTGTGAAAGCGGTTGTCAGCCATGAGCTATGAGCTATGAGGAAAAGCTACAAGCTACAAGCGACAAGCTGCAACGCGACAGAGAGGCTGCAGTGGCTTCAACTCGAAAGGCCGCGCCCAGACACCGGGTGCGGCATTTTTCGTTATGTGAAAACCCGCCGCAGGCGCCGGACTGCTGGCGATTACCCTACAGAGCCCTGCCCAAGCCAGATAGGCCATGCTCCCACACCCCCCCCTCTTAACGCGGCCGCTTTGCCTTCCGGCTTACCCCACCCCACCCGCGTTGTAGCTTTTCCTCACAGCTCATAGCTGACAGCTGAAAGCTAATCTCACCGACTCCAGCGTGTCCCTTCGCGGGTGTCTTCCAGCTGGATGCCGGCGTTGGTGAGTTGCTCGCGAATCTCGTCGGCGCGGGCAAAGTTCTTGTCTTTCTTGGCCTGGGTACGTTCTGCTACCAGGGCATCGATTTCGTCGTTGCTGAGGCCATCCTCGCTGACGTTCTTGTTCTGGAACCAGGCGGTAGGCTCGACGGTGAGCAGGCCGAGCAGGTCGGCGGCGGCCAGCAATTCGGCTTTCAGCTTTGGTTTGTCGGCCAGCTCGGCCTTGTTCAGTTCGCCGGCAATGGCGTGCAGGGCACTGACCGCTTCCGAGGTATTCAGGTCGTCCTTCAGGGCGTCCAGTACTGGGTGGTTATCAGGCAGCTGGTAACCGGCTTCAGGTTCCACGGTTTCACCTCGGCCGAGCAGGGCGTAGTAGAGGGTATCCAGCCCTTTCTCGGCGTTTTCCAGTACATCGGCAGAGAAGTTCAGAGGTGAACGGTAGTGGCTGGACACCAGCGCAAAGCGCAGGGTCTCGCCGTGGTACTGGGTCAGCAGTTCACGCACCAGGCGGAAGTTGCCCAGTGACTTGGACATCTTTTCGCCGTCGATGTTGATGTAACCGTTGTGCATCCAGTAACGCACGTAATCGGTGCCATGGGCGCAACAGCCCTGGGCGATTTCGTTCTCGTGGTGCGGGAAGATCAGGTCCTGGCCGCCACCATGAATATCAATCACATCCCCCAGATGCTTGTGGATCATGGCAGAGCACTCGATGTGCCAGCCGGGACGGCCACGGCCCCAGGGGGAGTCCCAGCCCGGTTGCTCATCCGTGGAGGGTTTCCACAGGATGAAGTCGCCGGGGTGACGCTTGTAGTCCGCGACTTCTACCCGGGCACCGGCCAGCATGTCTTCCAGTTTGCGGCCAGAGAGCTTGCCGTAGTCGGGCATGGATTCCACCGCGAACAGCACCTGGCCATCGGCCTCGTAAGCATGGCCTTTTTCCACCAGCGTCTCGATCATCCGGATCATCTCGGGAATGTGATCGGTGGCTTTGGGGATGATGTTCGGTGTCTTGGCATTGAGGGCGGCCATGTCGTCGAGGAAAGCCGCGCTGAAACGCTCGGTGAGAGCGCTGATGTCTTCGCCGTTTTCCGCTGCTGCCGTGATGATCTTGTCATCAATGTCGGTGATGTTGCGGGCGTAGGCCACCTCGGGATACAGCCGCTGCAGCAGACGATAAAGCACGTCGAATACCACCACCGGGCGGGCATTGCCGATATGGACGAAGTTGTAGACCGTGGGGCCACACACATAAAGGGTAATGCGGTTGGGGTCCAGCGGAATGAAGTCGTCCTTTTGCCCGGTCAGGGTGTTATGCAGCTTGAGACTCATTTTTTATAAAGCTCTTTCGGATCGATGATCGGCGATTTGTCGATGGTCACGCTATCGGTGTCGGCTTTCCAGTAGAAACAGTCGCGGCGGCCGGTATGGCAGGCGGGGCCGGTTTGATCCACGCTGACCAGCAAGGTGTCAGCGTCGCAGTCGATGCGCAGTGCTTTCAGCATTTGCATCTGGCCAGAGGACTCGCCCTTGCGCCAGAGCTTGCCGCGGGAACGGGAGAAGTAGCAGACGCGCCCGGTCGCCAGGGTTTCCTCGATGGCATCGCGGTTCATCCATGCCATCATCAGAACTTCGCCGGTGTCATGCTGTTGGGCAATGGCAGGAACCAGCCCCTCGGCGTTGTACTTGAGGTTGTCCAGGGCATCTTTCAGGGAAAGCTGAAAGCCTTCGGGCTGGTGTTCGTTGTCTTTGAACATGGCTGATCCAGTCTGAGGTCGGACGCCGGGCGCCGGACGCTTAAAACATGAAACCCCGATGCGTCGGGGTTTCGCGTCAGACGTCAGACTTCCGACGTCCGACCGTTAGATCGGCAGACGGGTAGCCGCCGCCAGGTTGGCTACGGCCTCGTCCAGGGCGACAGTTTCGGTCGCCTGTGAGCCCAGACGGCGAATGGCCACCTGCTGCTCTTCTTCTTCCTGTTTGCCGAGCACCAGAATCACCGGCACCTTGGCGCGGGAGTGTTCGCGCACCTTGTAACCGATTTTCTCGTTACGCAGATCCATTTCCACGCTCACGCCGGCGGCTTCCAGTTTGGCTTTCACTGTTTCGGCATAGTCATCGGCGGCGTTGGTAATGGTGGCAATCACCACCGGTACCGGGGCCAGCCACAGCGGCAGGTGGCCGGCGTGGTGCTCGATGAGGATACCGATAAAGCGTTCCATGGAACCCACGATGGCGCGGTGCAGCATGATCGGGCGCTGGCGCTGGGAATGTTCATCCACGTATTCCGCATCCAGACGCTCAGGCATCATGGGATCGAACTGCACGGTGCCCATCTGCCAGGCACGGCCGATGGAGTCCTTCAGGTGGTATTCGATCTTGGGTCCGTAGAAGGCACCTTCGCCAGGCAGCTCTTCCCACTGAACACCCGCATTGCTCAGGGCCGCCCGCAGGCCGTTTTCGGCCTTGTCCCACGCTTCGTCGGTGCCGATGCGTTTTTCCGGGCGCAGGGCCAGTTTTACCGAGATATTCTCGAAGCCGAAATCCGCATAGACCGCCATGGCCTGCTTGTGGAAGGCGGTGACTTCGTCTTCTACCTGATCTTCGGTACAGAAAATATGGCCATCGTCCTGGGTAAAGGCGCGAACCCGCATGATGCCATGCAGCGCACCTGACGGTTCATTACGGTGGCAGCCGCCGAACTCCGCGTAGCGGATCGGCAGGTCACGGTAGCTGTGCAGGGCAGCGTTGTAGATCTGGACATGGCCCGGGCAGTTCATGGGCTTCACCGCGTAGGTCCGTTTTTCGGATTCGGTGAAGAACATGTTTTCCTGGTAGTTGTCCCAGTGGCCGGAGCGCTTCCACAGGCTCACGTCCATGATCTGCGGACCCCGTACTTCCTGGTAGCCGCTGTCGCGGTATACCTTGCGCACGTATTGCTCGACCTTCTGCCAGATGGCCCAGCCGCGGGGGTGCCAGAACACCATGCCCGGGGCTTCTTCCTGCTGGTGGAACAGGTCCATTTCCTTGCCTAGCTTGCGGTGATCGCGCTTGGCGGCTTCCTCAAGCTGTTTGAGATAGGCATTCAGTTCTTTCTTGTCGCGCCAGGCGGTGCCGTAGATGCGCTGCAGCTGGGCTTTGGTAGCATCACCGCGCCAGTAGGCGCCGGCGACCTTGGTCAGCTTGAAGCCATCACCCAGTTTGCTGGTGCTGGGCAAGTGCGGGCCACGACACAGGTCGATGAAATCGCCCTGGCGGTAGAGGCTCACTTCCTGATCGGCGGGCAAATCGCGAATGATTTCTGCCTTGAACTCTTCGCCCTTGTCGAGGAAGAACTGCACGGCTTCGTCGCGGTCCCAGACTTCACGCCGTATTTCCTCGTTGCGACGCACAATCTCTTGCATGCGCTTTTCAATGGCCTTGAGGTCTTCCGGGGTGAACGACTCTTCGCGATGGAAGTCGTAATAGAAGCCATTTTCGATGGTCGGGCCAATGGTCACCTGGGTGTTCGGAAACAGTTCCTGCACCGCTTCGGCCATGACGTGGGCTGCATCGTGACGGATCAGCTCCAGGGCGTCGTCGGTGTCACGGGTGACAATTTCCACCGTGGCACCCGCTTCGATAGGCAGATACACGTCGATCAGGTTGCCGTTGGCCTTGGCGGCCAGGGCCTGTTTGGCGAGTTTTTTGCTGATGCGCTCGGCGATCTCCAGGGCGGAGGCCGGCTGATCAAACTCCATGGTTGCCCCATCGGGCAGTTGGTAGCTCACACTCATGGGTGACAAGGAATCCAGGTGATTGGCTCGGAACCGGCAGATGGTAGGCAATCAGGCTTTGCGCTTCAAGGCGTTAAGCATGATAGCGAGCGCCTGTCGGCGATTATTCGACGTATGGCGGGGCCCGGTAGGCAGCAGATCCGGGTTTTGCCTGAATGAAAGCACCGCCTTATGCTTGATACAGGCCGGTTGCCGCGATGTGGCCGGTATGAATGGATGATATACGGGAGCTGGATAGCCCATGACCACGCCTGTGCCGCAAACGCAGACGACAGCTGATGAGTCCCTGTTGCCCCGCCTGCTGAAGGTGGCCCAGCATCTCAGTGAGCAAAAAGATGTGCCGCGCCTGCTGGACGCGCTGCTACGGGAAGCCTGCTACCTGTGTGGTGCCGATGCGGGAGTGGCTTGGCTGTACGATGATGCCCGAGAAGGGGAAGGCTTGCGGTGCCTGTGTCGGGCGCCGGGCGCGGCGCAGTTTCGCGAGGCCACCCGTTGGTTCCGTCCTCTGGACGCGGGCGGGCTGGTAGAGGACTGCTTTCAGGTGGGCGAGCCCCAGACGGTGGTGCTGGACAAGCAGCCGTTAGCGGAGCCGGACCGCACCGTGCTGGAAACGCTGGTCCCGGATGCCCAGGCCCTGCAATTGTGGCCGCTGTATAACCACGAAGGGCGTGTCACCGGGGTATTGCAACTGCTGTATCGCAAAGCGGTCCCCCGTAACCTGCAACGGCTTGAACACGGCCACCTGATTTTCCAGTCGATGTTGACCTATGGCGGCATTGCACTCAGTAACCTTAGCCAGGTGCAGGAGCTCAAGGAGCTGCTGGATGCCTTTATCAAGGTGTTGGCCCAGGCCATTGATGCCAAGAGTCCCCATACCAGTGCCCATTGTCAGCGTGTTCCGGTGATTACCGAACTATTGGCGCAGGCGGCTTGTGACGATGAGGGCAATTTCGCGGACTTTCAGCTCGATGAGGAAGGCTGGTACGAGTTGCATGTAGCCGCGTGGCTACACGACTGTGGCAAGCTGGCGACCCCCGATTCGGTGCTCGATAAATCCACCAAGCTGCATACTCTGCACGACCGTATTGATGAAGTGGCCAGCCGCTTTGCCACCCTGAGGGCAGAAATCCGTTTCCAGTATGAAAAGGAAAGCCTGCAGACCCCTGAGCTGGAGCCTTCCTTGCGCGAGCGCATGGAGCAGGAAATCGATGCGCTGACCGCCGATCTCGCTTTTCTGGAGCGGATCAACCGGGGTGGCGAGCGCATGCCGCCGGACGACCAGCAGCGAGTAAAGGATATGGCCCAGCGAACCTGGACCGATGCCTGGGGCCAGAGCCGCCCGTTGTTGACCGAGGATGAGGTGAAAAACCTGTGCATCCCCCGCGGCACGCTCACCCCGGAGGAGCGGCAGATTATCAATGGCCATATGGATGTGACCCTGGATATGTTGGGCTCACTGCCGTTTCCGGCGAAACTGAAACGGGTGCCGGAATACGCCGGTGGCCATCACGAAAAAATGGACGGTACCGGTTTTCCGCTGGGGCTAACCCGCGAGCAGATGTCCATTCCTGCCCGAATCATGGCGATCGCCGATGTGTTTGAGGCGCTGACCGCCAAGGAACGTCCCTACAAGACACCGCTGAAACTCAGTGAGGCGCTGGCGATCATGCAGCGCATGCGCGATAACCACCATCTGGATCCCGACTTGTATCAGCTGTTTATCCATTCCCGGGTGTGGCGCCGTTATGGCGAAATGCATCTGGACCCGGTGCAGCTGGATGTGGAGGATGGCTCGGCCTTTGGCTAACTGGCTCGCGCTGGAGGCTGAACGGCAGAGTGGGAGCGGTCTTCCGACCGCGATTGCTGCGGCCGGCTCCTTATTCGCGGTGGAACGAGCGCTCCCACAGTTCGGCTGCCCCTGCCCCGCTGTGGGAGCTTGCTTGCAAGCGATGTGGCATAGGGAATGCTCTATCGCCAGCGTGCTGGCTCCCTCATTGGCTTCGCCGCCAGAGTGGGTAAAGATTGTTGTGACGGTGTATCTATCTGGAGACAGAATTGCAAAGCATGAAAACCCTTGCCGTGCTGGCGGCATTGCTACTGGTGAGCCCCGCCTTCGCCAGCGACTGGCTATTGTCCCTGAACGGTGAGCGCACCCAGGGCACATTGTTGCGCGGGCAGGTGGCGCCGGGAGTCTCCGTGTCCTTGGCTGGCAAATCGGTGCGAACCACGGGTGACGGTTTTTTTGCGGTCGGTTTCGGCCGCGATGCGGCGCTGGAGCAGACTCTGGTTTTGCAAAAGGGGGAGGCGACTCAGCAAGTGTCGGTAACCCTGAGCCAGCGTGAGTACGACATCCAGCGTGTGGAAGGGGTGCCCCAGCGGACGGTGGAGCCTCCCCCGGAGGCAGTGCTCAAACGTATTCGTCGCGAAGCCGCAGGTATCAAAGCCGCCAGAGCGACGGATTCTGACAGCGAATCGTTCCTGACGAATTTCCAGTGGCCTTTGACCGGCCGAATCAGTGGCGTGTATGGCAGCCAGCGGGTCTACAACGGCAAGCCGGGCCGCCCCCATTACGGCGTCGATGTGGCCCGTCCCACCGGCACGGTGGTGGTTGCCCCGGCCGATGCGGTGGTGACCCTGGTCCAGAACGATAATTACTACTCCGGTGGCACCCTGATTCTGGATCATGGCTATGGGGTCTCGTCCACCATGATTCATTTGAGTGAGGTACTGGTAGAAAAAGGCCAGACCGTCAAGCAGGGCGACCCGGTTGCCAAAGTCGGCGCCACCGGCCGCGCCACGGGCCCCCACCTGGACTGGCGACTCAACTGGTTTGAGGAGAAGCTGGATCCGGTGACGGTAGTTCCACAGATGGCAGGTAACAGTGAATAGTTAACACTTAACAGTTAACAGCGGCGCGGTCGCGCTGATTGGAACCTGAAACACATGAGGCCGCGTTCATCCTCTGAACGCGGCCTCATGTGTTTCAAAACATGGAAAACCGTCTTGCGGCGGTATTAATTAAGCATCTCTACCAGCCCCTGATTACTCATCAGCGCCACCCGGTTACGGCCTGCGCCTTTGGCCTGGTAGAGGGCTTCGTCGGCGAGCTTGAGGAGTTCGGCACCGTTGTCGGCCTGGCCGTCTGAGCAGGCGACGCCGACGCTGATGGTGACCACCTGGCTGATGCGGGAGCCGCTGTGAGGCAGGCCCAGTTGCTCGACGCGGTTGCGCATGCGCTCGGCAAAAACCAGGGCATCGTTGAAACTGGAGTCGGTCAGAACGATCACAAATTCTTCGCCGCCGTAGCGAGCGACGAAGTCTTTTTCTGCCTGCACCATGGACAGAGGAACGCTGGAGACTTTCTTGAGGCACTCATCGCCGGCGGGGTGACCATAGGTGTCGTTGTACTGCTTGAAGAAATCAATATCGAACAGCATCAGCGTTACCCGTTCCGGGGCTTCCGGGCTCTGTTGCTTGAGCAGGTGATAAAGGTGGTTCAACCGCGATTCCATGCCGCGACGGTTGATACAGCCGGTCATGCCATCCACTGTGGCCTGGTTTTCCAGAATCAGGTTGGCAGAGTGCAGTTCGTCCCTGTGCTGGAAGAGCACATGTTCTGACAGGAAGTGCTGACGAAGCAGCCGTTCATACACGTACTGGCCAAACAGGCTCATGCTGGAAAATGCCAGCGTTACCAGCATCAGCGTCAGCGGCTCGAATGCTACCGGGGTTGGGTCCAGCAGCATGGTGGCACCGAGTACAATCAGCATGGCCAGCGAGCACCCTAACGCCTGATAGAAGGGCACGCGGATCAGGGTGCAAATCATGATCACGGCCATCGGCGTATGCAGATAGAAGGTGTAGGCCAGCGGGTGATCAACCGTGTAACCGAGGTAGTTCCCGGTGAGAGCAATGGTAATGCCCAGAGTGAGAGTGGCGGGGTGCAACCATTCTCGCCAACGGAGGTTGCGGGCCAGGAGCAGGCAGCCGCCAGTGAGCATCAGGGTGAACAGACGTGGACGCCAGGAACTGGCAATAATTTCGGCACCGACCAGCGATTCCACCAACATGGCGCAGGCAAGCAGGACACCAATCAGCAGGAAGGCGCCCGGTGCGACCTTGGCGACAGACGCTCGAAAATAAAGCCGAAAATCTTTTTCCAGTGCCTTGGGCAGGCGCAAGTGCCAGGGCAGCGAAATATCGCTGCCAGTGGGCAAGGGGTTAGGGGACTGTGTTGCCGTCACGCCGGGCCGGGCTCCTGTTCGTTCCGTGAAGTTGCCATTGCCATGGTATCGCAAGCGCTGCGCGACAGCATAAATTGTTTTCCCGGCGGCTCCCTGCCGGGATAAAAGGGCAGGGAGTACCCGTTAGTCCAGCAAGGCCAGCAGTGCCTGTTGCTTGGCAACGGGAAGCTGGCGAAAGCGTTCCAGAAGAAACGCTTCTTCCGATCCTTGCGGAACGGCGGCCTCACCCTGCGGCAAGGTGGAGGGCCAGTTGCCCAGGCTGTGTTCAAGCCGGGCGATGATTTCTGCATTCATGCTGCGGTGGCTGTGATTCGCCGCCGTCGACACTTGTGCACGCATTCCGCAAGGGAAGCGCACCACGAACTTCTCGGTTCGCGTGGTGGCGCTGTTTGTCATAGTAACCTCTGAGTCATTCCCGTTGGCCTGATGCTTGGCTGCCTTTGCGGTATGCAGGGCTGTCGACTACGCCAGCGGGAAAGGGGTAAACAGGGAAAATTGTCTCACCGGGAGGGCAGAGGGAACGAGTTTCACGCTTGTATTACCGTTCCGGGCTGTCCTCAACAGGTGTTCAACACCTTACGCATTTTTTTGATTTCAGGCGATACTGGCAGGTTGCTATTAGTGGAAAGGGCGACTTGGTTAACACATGAGGTGAGAGGCGCAAGCTCGCTGCACCATCGTGTAGCGACACTGCCCGGAAATAGTTCGGGCCGGGGGGCTGAACGGGGTGTTAGAATCCATTTCAATGATGTGGATTTGATAGGTTATTCAAGCGATGAATATTGCTAGCGCGGACCTGAACCTGCTCAAGTACCTGGATGTGCTGTTGCGTGAGCAAAATGTGACCCGGGCCGCCGAGCAGCTGGGTATTACCCAGCCAGCCATGAGCAATTCACTGAAGCGCTTGCGGGAAATGTTTGGCGACCCCTTGTTGATTCGTACCAGCGAAGGAATGACCGCTACGGAGAGGGCCCAGGAACTGCGGCCGCTGGTGCGGCAGATTCTGGCCCAGGCTGAGCAGCTGTTCGTCCCGGAAGATGTTTTTCGGCCGGAGGCCAGCCGCCGGGTGTTCCGGATCATGACCAGCGATTATGCCGAGGCGACCCTGGTGCCGCATATTGTGCGGCGGCTGCGGGCCGAGGCGCCGGATGTGGTCCTCGACTTTCTTACTCCCTCGGATGTGAGCTACCAGGACATGGAACAGGGCCGGGTGGACATGGCGGTGAACCGGTTCAACGAGATGCCGGGGTCTTTCCATCAGGTGAATCTCTGGAAAGACTCCTTTTCCTGCCTGCTAAACCGGGATAATCCCATCGCAAAGGATTTCAATCTGGAGAGTTATCTCTCTGCCCAGCATATCTGGGTATCGAAAACCGGGTTTGGCGTTGGCTTTGGTATGAATCCGGAGAAACTGGGTGGGCTGGGCTGGATTGATCATGCCCTGGAGCTGCTGGGTAAAAGTCGCAAGATCAGTATCTTTACTCGCCACTACCAGATGCCTGCCTTGCTGGCGATGAACAATGACCTGGTCGCCACCTTGCCGTCCCGGGTAGCGAAAATGCAGGCACAGAACCCCCGGCTGCTGATCAAGCAGCCGCCATTCGATATTCCGGAGTTCGAGCTGAAGATGGCGTGGTCGTCATTGTTGCACCACAACGTGGCTCACCGTTGGCTGCGTCGGCTCATTCAGGAAGAGGCAGAAAGCATTCTCTCGCAGGAGTAATCGGCCGGCCGCCACGCTGATCCCTTTTCCCTCTTGTCTGCAGGAGCCATGCTGGCGATCCGTCAGGATGCGCTCCTGGCTTCTGCAGACAGGCCCTAGATCACGGCTGAACCGGTCAGCCAGCCCGACTGGGTTCGGCCGGGCAGATCCTCGCCCGCTTCGGCGATGGCCCCTTTGCCAACCCCTTCGAAGGCACGTACCCGGAAGTGTTTGCCGGGTGCCTCTACCGCAAGCTGCTCGGCAATGTGGGCGGCCAGTTGCTCCACAGTCGAGTCTGTGTCGATCAGGTAGCAGTGATCTTCCGGGATCACCAGCTCAAAACGCCCCTGCGGTGCGTCGTACCGGAACCGATGATGGGGAATCTCATCGATGTAGTAGGTCCCTTCCAGGTCGTCTTCCGTGCCGATATAGATATCTTCCCAGCGGTCGGCCCAGAGCTTTTCCCAGTACCGGCTACGGCGGCCATTTTCAAAGATATGGATGCTGGAGCGGTGGCCGTGAGCGATACGCTGACAGTTGCCATCGTGCTTCTTCAGGCCATGGGAATAGTGGTAGTAGGGAGCGGTACCGGTGTCTTCCTCGCGCAGAATGACGCGAACCTCTGCGACATTCTCAGGCACGACACTTTGTACCAGCTCCATCAGGTACAAGGTCAGGCTGGCCTTGGAGACTTCCGGGCCGGACATCAGCAACAGGCTTTCGCTGGGCACCACCATGCGAATCGTGCCGCCCCGGTATTGCCACTCAAGGCTGGTGTTGTTGTCGCGCTCGGCCACGGAGACCTGTTCACAATCCATCGGCACCAGCAGTCGGTGATCCACGTTGTCGTCGATGATGCGTTTGATGGATTTCTTGATGTGGCCAAAATCGAACACCATGCCCTGATGGTCCAGATCGCCACTTAACTCCAGGTCAACCAGCCAGGATTCCCCGATCATGCCGCGTTTGGGGTGCAGGTAGGAAAAATCTGCAACGGTCAAATTTTCAACAAAGAGTGTCGCCATGCTGTCCCGGTTGATCAAAGATGGATTCAGAGAGCACTATAATGCCACCATTCTGACCCGCCGCTAAGGTGATCGTCACCGTATTGGGTTATTTTCCGTGCAGTTATCGTACGAGCTGTGAACCGGGGCACACCGGATACTCAGTGAAGTGCACATCCTGCGGGTAAATGTCCCGTCGCTGGGGGCGTGCTAACCAGGAGAGATTCACACCATGGCTGAAACCCTGTTCTCCAAGATCATCGACCGGGAGATTCCCGCCGACATCATTTTCGAAGACGACCAGTGCCTTGCCTTCCGGGACATCAATCCCCAGGCGCCGACGCACTTTCTGGTCATTCCCAAAAAGCCGATTCCCAAATTGTCGGATGCCGAAGCCGAAGATGCGTCGCTGCTGGGGCATTTGCTGTTGATCGCCAGCCAGGTTGCCAAACAGGAAGGCCTGGAAGATTTTCGTCTGAATGTGAACAACGGAGCTGGCGCCAGCCAGACCGTTTTCCATCTTCACGTGCACGTACTGGGCGGCCGTTCCTTCAACTGGCCGCCGGGCTGAATCCTGCCGCGGGCCCGGTGTGAGTATTCACAGGGCGCGCTCCGTGCAGTGTCATGAATTATCTGGCGCATCTTTCTCTGGCCAAGCCCTCCGTGCCTTCCAAGGTGGGTAATGTGCTGGGTGATTTCCTGCGTGGCGTGGACCGTTCAGCCCTGTCTGGTCCGGTGGCACGGGGATTGGCCAATCACCTGCTGGTGGACCGCTTTACCGATGACCACCCCTGGGTTGTGGCCCAGCGGCGAGGCTTTTCTGCACAACGCAGGCGATTTGCCGGGGTAGCACTGGATGTGTTGTTTGATCATTTTCTGTGGCAGCACTGGGCGGATTTTCATGCGGAGCCACGCGAGGAGGCCATTGCACAGCACTACCGGGACCTGGAAGCGGGCTTGCCGATGATGCCGGCGACCATGCGCCCCCGGATGGAAGGGCTGCTGGAGCATGATCTGCTAAACCGGTACGTCCGCCTGTCGCAGGTGGGAGAAGCCCTGGATGCCATCGCGGCCAGGATCCGTTTTGCGAACCCGTTTGCCGGAATGGTCGAGGAAATCGAACCGCGTTATGAAACGCTGGAAGCCGGGTTTCTGGTGTTTTACCCGCAGTTGCGTGAGGCGGTAGAGCAGGCAGCCCTTGAGCTGCCTGTATCACCTGAACGGCTATAGCGCGGGCAGGCCCAGTTCCGCCATGGTGTCGTAATAGAGGGTGTCTGCCAGCTTGCGGTTGCGGGCCAGTGGCGAACGCATGGCGGGTTTGAAATTGGCAAAGTACTCACCGCTGATGCCGGCATATTGTGGATCGAGGGCCAGGCTCACGGGCAGGCGGGCGGCCTTTTCCGGGGTGGTCAGTGTGGGCTTGATCAGCGCCATGATGGGTTTGGGCACATGCCGGAAAATGGGGGTGTCCACTCCGCCGGGATGCAGGGCGTTGCTGGTGATGCCCAGTTCCTGGAGCCGTTCTGCCAGCACATTGCTGAACAGGATGTTACCCAGCTTGGATTGTCCGTAGGCATCCATCACCAGGTAGGGTTTGCGGCCCCGCCAGGTTTTCTTGTTGATGCGCCCCAACCAGTGAGCCACAGACGCCAGATGCAGGATGCGGGGCTGTTCTCCCTTTTGCAGCAGTGGCAGCATCAAGTGGGTAAACAGCACGGGCGCCAGATAGTTGACCCCGAACTGCATTTCATAGCCATCCCGGGTGTACTCCTGCCGGGTCGGTACCACGCCAGCGTTGTTGATCAGCACATCAATGGCGCCCAGCTCACGATAGAGGCTGGCTGCGCTGTCACGGACATTTTCCAGATCAGACAGGTCCAGCGGAAACAGGCGTACGCCGGCATTGGGATAGCGGTTCTTGATGCGGGCAACGGCGGATTGGCCCTTGCTGATATTCCGGCAGGCCAGAGTCACGTCGGCCCCCTGTGCTGCCAGCTGTTCCGCGGTGCAAAGCCCGATACCTGAATTGCCACCCGTGATCAGTACCCGTTTGCTCATGGAGAGTATTCCCTGTGGTTGTCATCCGTGGCGACAGGGTAACAGTCTGGCGACATCTGTAACGTGCTGCTGGGGCCAATTCCTGCCTCTTGTTGCTGGATCCAGTCAATAATGCGCTGCGCGGTAGCCTGCCACTGATTGCCTTGCAGCAGCAGGTGAGGGGCTTGTGGCTGAAACTGCCAGCACAGATGGGGGTCAAAATGCCTGCGCAGGGCATCGATGCCGGCTTGCGGCACCGTGTTGTCCTTGCCGCCGTAGAGCAGCATCACGGGTAACTCGGGGTAAGCCGGGCTGGCGGCCTGGTTGCTGGCGGTATCGGCCAGTTGAATGAGCCCCCAGTAGGTGTCCAGCCTGACCTGCCGCATGACCAGGGCATCGCGGGCCAGCCGCCGGGCATTGGCAGGGGCCAGAGACGGGTCGTCCGGGTCACGGCTTACGGTGACGCGGTAACCGGGTGCGATAGCGGCGACGGTAGCAATGGCGGCATTCCAGCCGTAGCGCAAGCGGATGCCTTCTCGCACCGCCGGGGCGGCCAGCACCAGCCCGGCCACTTTGTCAGGGCGCTGTTGTGCGGCCAGGATGGCGACTGCGCCGCCCATGCTTTCACCCAACACGAACACCGGTCGTTGGTAGGCTTGGTAAAGATGATCGATGCGTTGTACCGCATCCTCGACCAGCCGTTGTTCCCCTGGCCAGTGGCCCTGCTGCAGGCGTGAACCAAAACCGGCCTGATCATAACTGTCCAGCAGCAGGCCGGCCTCGGCAAAGCGCGGACGCAGTTGATCAAAGGCGGCGTGGTAGTCGCCGAAACTGTGCAGGGCCAGCACCACGCCACGGGGCGGTTGATCTGCCTCCCACGACGTCAGTGTTGGCTCGATGGGCGTGCGGGTCTCCACATAGGCCTGCTGACTGCAGGCGCTGTACAAAGGCAACACCATAATGAAAACCAGAAAACGGAGCATAGAATGAGTGTAACCCTGCCGAGGCAACGGAAAGTGAATGCGGGCGGCTTTGCATTGGCTGTGGTGTCGCTGACCTGGCTGGTGTCGTTTTGCGAGGCACAACCCGAGCCGGAAACCCTCACGGTCACTGCGACGGCGTACAACTCCCTGCACGGACAGGGGCACGGCAAGGACCATGCCCTGGCGGCGTGGGGAGACAGGCTGGAGCCGGGCATGAAGGCCATTGCGGTGTCCCGTGACCTGATTGCGCTGGGGCTGGACCATAACACCGAGGTGGAGATCGAGGGGTTGCCCGGAACCTGGAAAGTCAAAGACAAAATGCACCGGCGTTGGAAGAAAAAAATCGATATTTACATGGGTGAGGACATTGAGGCCGCGCGGGAATGGGGGCGTCGCAAGGTCGTGATCCGGTACACCGTGCCAGCCCGTGAGAGCGGGCAGTGACAAGACGACATTCCTTGCTGGCGGGTTGCAGGGCAACCCGCCGCTGACACTATTCCCGACTCATGAACTGCATCAGCAGGCGTGTGGCCCGGCTGGGCAGCAGCTTGTTGCTCAGCGTCATCAGTTTGAAGACGCCACCCACCGGATTGTGCACAGGGGCAGTTTCGGTGGCAGCCTGGAAGACGGTGCGGGCGATGTCGTCGGCATCCAGGTTGACCCCCATGCGATCGACAACCGGTGAACGGAAGCTGGCTTCGGTCAACATGGGGGTGCTGACAAAGGGGGGCATGATGTCGAGTACCCGAATGCCCTGGCGGCCCCATTCAATATCCAGTGCCTCAGTCAGCGCACGCACGGCAAATTTGCTGGCGGAATAGGAGGCGAAGTGCGGAGTGCCGTAGAGCGCCGAGGCGGAGCTCATGTTGATGACGGCAGCACTGTTACTGTCTTGCAGTAGCGGATGGGCGGCCAGCGTCATGTTGATCAGGCCGGTGACATTGATGTCGATAATACGCTTGTGCTGCTCGGCGCTGATGTCTTCAAAATGCCCCATCTGCAGGATGCCGGCACAGTTGAACAGCACATCCAGTCCGCCGCTATCGGCAGCGAATTCCTGGCAGGCGTGACGGCAGGCAATGTCGTCGGTGACGTCCAGCTGCCGATACCAGCACTGATCCAGCTCGCTGGCCAGCTCGACAAGTGCGTCGTGGTTGATATCCGTCAGCCCCAGTGTCCAGCCATTGCGGTGAAACAGGCGAGCGGTGGCCAGGCCGATGCCGCTGGCCGCGCCGGTGATCAGGATCCGTTTCATGGGCGGACGTCCTTCCAGTGTTGGTGAATGAAGCGGGCGCCGGTCATCAGTGCCTGGTCGGCATCAGCCAGTACCCCGGCGTGGAGCTGGAAGTCATGCCAGCGTTGAGGGTGCACCTGCAGGCGTGCGGGCGTGCCAGCGTCATTGAGTGCCTGGCACAGCCGGTGGCTGTCATTGAGCAGGATCTCGTCACTGCCGGCCTGAATCAGCACCGGTGGCAGGTTGCCCAGCTCACCGTTGATGGGCGAGCACTGCGGGCGGGCACGGTCGGTGTCTGCACCGGCGTACAGAAGGGCGCCGCTCTCCAGCCAGGCGGGGCTGAGCAGGCAATCACGGTCGGTGTCGAACAGTGCCGTGGCGGTCAGGTCGACCCACGGTGAAAACAGGATCACGCTGCTGGGCAGGGCAACCTTGCGGGCCTGCAGGGCCTGCAATAGCGCCATGGCCAGCCCGCCGCCGGCGGAGTCTCCCATCAGGGTGAGGGTGTCCGGGTGAACGCCTTCATCCAGCAAACTCAGGTAGACCGCCACCGCGTCGTCAATCGCTGCCGGGCAGGGGTGCTCCGGGGCGAGACGGTAATCTGGCACCACCACCCGGGCATTGGCATAGCGGGCCAGATGAGAGGTGATGGCTTTGTGGGTGTCGGGGCTCCCGGCCACATAGCCACCGCCATGCAGATACAACACCGTGCCTTGGGCATGAAGCGGTTGATAGTGACGGCAGGGCACATCGCCAACCGGGGCGTCATGACTACCCACGTCCCGTGCTGTCAGGGTGGTGCCGGCAATGAGGGTCATCCAGCGGCGTTGAGTCTGGATGCTGAAGCGCGGGTTGACCACCGGTTTGAACAGCAGCGCCAGCGAGGTGCGCAGGATCCCGGCCAGCACTTGCTGCAGCAAGGATTGAGACCGGCTGATGCGGTCAACGAACAAGCTCATAGTCGCTCCAGTTTACGTGGCGGGTAAGGCGGCGATAGTCGAAGGTAAAGCCCGGCCAGTTGTTAGTGTTCTTGCCGCTGTCAGTCTTGTACCAGCTATGGCAGCCCTTGTCCCAGACGGTTGCGCGTATCTTGCGTTGCACGTCGTCATTGAATTGGGCTTGTACCGTATCGCGGACCTCCAGTGCACGCAGGCCTTGGTCATCCATCTCTGCCAGACACTGGCGCACATAGTGAATCTGGCTTTCCAGCATGTAGATGATGGAGTTGTGTCCGAGATTGGTATTGGGGCCGTAGAGCATGAAGAGATTGGGGAAACCGCGAACAGTGATGCCCAGGTAGGCCTCGGCTCCGTCCTGCCACGCCTGGTTCAGATCCTGGCCGTCGCGGCCGATAACGGTCATGGGGGTGAGGAAGTCAGTGGCCCGGAATCCGGTGCCATAGATAATGACATCGGCCTGGTGGTGGGTGCCGTCAGTATCGGTCAGGCCGGTCGCATCGACCGACGCGATGCCGTGGTTGATAACGTCCACATGGTCCTTGGCAAGGGCCGGATAATAGTCATTGGACATCAGGATGCGTTTGCAGCCCATGGGGTAGTCCGGGGTGAGCTTCTCACGCAGCGCCGGGTCGGCAATCTGCTTGCTCAGGTGGCGCTTGAACAGCCATTCGTAGATCTTCATGGCCTGCTGCAGGGACGTGAAGCCCAGCACCCGGGATTCATTGGCGGCGTAAATGCGCAACCGGTCCAGCGTTTGGGTGGCCGGGAGCCATTTGAGCAGCCGGTGCTCCAGGGAATGGTAGGGGCGGTCAGGTTTGGCAATCACATGGGCCGCAGAGCGCTGGAACAGTTTCACCCGGGCGGCCTGTTTTGCCACTTCCGGGACAAACTGGATGGCACTGGCGCCGGTGCCGACCACAGCCACGGTTTTGCCTGTCAGGTCGATGTCATGGTTCCAGCGGGCGCTGTGGAAATGCGCTCCCTGAAAATCCTCAATGCCGGCGAGGGGGGGATAGGCAGGCTGGTTGAGCTGGCCTGTCGCAGTAATCAGTGCCTTGCAGGTGAGAATGTCACCATTGGTCAGAGTGACCTGCCAGGTGCCCGTATCATCCTGGTAGCGGGCGTCGGCGACTTCGGTGTTAAAGCGAATGTGGCGGTAGATGTCGTATTTGCGGGCGCAGTATTGCTGGTAGGCAAAGATTTCCTGCTGCGGGGCAAATCGGCGACTCCAGGGATAGTGCCGCTCAAAGGAGTACGAATACAAATGGGACGGCACGTCACAGGCCGCACCGGGGTAGGTGTTATCGCGCCAGCAGCCGCCCACATCGTGGCCTTTTTCGATCAGCAGGAGATCATCCTGCCCCTGTTCCTTGAGACGAATCGCCATGCCAAGACCGCCGAAACCGGCGCCGATGATGATGACCTGATGGGTAGGGCTCATGGGGTATACATCCCGTTAACTGTTATTGATACCACTGTAGCGAGACCGGTTGCTGCTGTTTATGGCATTCTGGGACACAAAATTGTGGAAAACGGACACAGCCATGAGCACCCTGCGCGCCATCACCAGCGTACGACTGCAAGCCGCCTATGGCGCAGAGCAGGGGGTGCCTGTGTCGGTAGCACTGGCAGGTTCGGGGATTGATGCGGCCATGCTCAATCAGGCGGACGCCACCATTGAATCGGCGCAGGAACTGAAGGTGATCGAGAACCTCTGTGCGCACCTCGATGACCCCGTGTCTCACGGGTTGGCCATGGGACAGCGCTACCACCTCAGCAGCTATGGTGTGTGGGGCTTTGCCCTGCTGAGTAGCCCCACCTTTGGCGATGCCATTCGTTTGGGGGTGCGCTATCTGGGGCTGACCTTTGCATTTGTGGATGTGCGGTTGCAGGAAACCCGGGACAACGCCGTCCTGGTGCTGGAAGATGCCGGGTTGCCGGAAGTGGTGCGGCCGTATCTGCTGGCCCGGGATGCCAGTGCCATCATGGTGATCCAGGAGGAGCTGTTTTCTCTGCGGGTGCCTTTGACGGCATTACGGCTGCGATTGCCGGACAGAGACCCCGAGCAGGTGATCTCGTTATTCGGTCGCGAGCCGGTTTTCGACAGTGCAGTGAGTGAGGCGGCTTTCGCGCGCGGCTTGCTGGATATGCCGTTACCGCAGGCGAACCCGGTGACGGCACGGCTCTGCGAAGAGCAGTGCCACCAGTTGCTGGTGCAGCGACATTCCCGCGGCGGAACGGCGGCCCGATTACGCCGGCGGTTGCTGCAGCAGCCGGGCCACTTTCCTTCTCTGGAAACACTGGCTGAGGAGCTGCACATGAGTCCCCGTACCCTGCGACGCCATCTCAACCGGGAGGGAACCGGATATCAGGAACTGCTTGATGAGGTGCGACGGATGTTGGCAGAGCAGTGGCTGACGCTGGGCATTCTGACTCTGGAAGAAATCAGCGAAAGGCTGGGGTACTCGGAGCTGTCCAACTTCATTCACGCTTTTCGGCGCTGGACTGGCCAGACCCCTGCCCGCTATCGGCGTGGCCGAGTCGCGGGCTGAAGCGGCCTCTCAGGGCATCTTCGGCAGTTGCATTTCCCCTTCCTTGTCGAAGGCCAGGGGGATGGGAACACCGGCCACCCGGGCCTTGCCCACTAGACGGTATTTGAGTGGTTCACCCTGTTGCTGCTGGATCTTTTGCAATTGCTGCAGGCTGCTCATCAGGCTGGTGGTGATAGTGGTCGTCACCTTGGCATCGCCCATGGCAGGGAGGGTGACGGTGTCCCCGGTCAGGCCGCGGGCAAATTTTTCGCCGTTCACATAGATTTCGTAATCCAGGCTTTTCAGTGTCAGTTCCCGGTCATTGGGGTTGCGCGCTCTCAGGGTGAGCCCCCACTCCTGCTCGAACAGGGTGAAGCTGTTCAGGTTGATGCCAGTGACACTGACTTCCGGGGCTTCAAGCTGGCCAAGGGTATGGCAGCCGGACAGTAGCAGGGCGGTGGCCAGAAGCCAGACAGAAACGCGTGCTTTCATTGGGAATCCATTTCGTGAGGGTGTGCGGTAAGGCTCAGAGACTCACTAGAATACGGACAAAGGTTCATCGCGAAAAGCGAGAGGCGAAACGCAGTTGGTCTGGGGCGCGCCAGTGGAACCCGCTGGAGAGAGGGGCGGAACAAGTGCATGCCGGACGGCCCGGCCTCCCGCCACGCCACCGCGCCCCAAGGGGGCGCGCATGGCGCGGCATCCTGGCCGGGCCGCCGGCACGGTGTCGGCACAGCCGACCCCTTGATAATGGTCCTCATGGGGGAAGCATGGCAAGGGCCATCTGTGAGAAATTTGTATCCGCTCGGTTGACGGTATTGGTGGAAAATTGACATCGGCTGTAACCGTGGGATGAGACAATGCCGACAGTCATGGCGCAGAGTCTGTGCTAGATTGCTGAAAAACCATTGAAAGCCTGAATTCGGGGGAACGATGCGCCGCGTAGTTGTGATGCTGCTGTTGCTGGTGATGGGCCAGTTGCATGGGGGCGAGCTGGACAAGGATCTGGCAGATTTCAAACGGGATGTACTGGAAGTCAACAAACGCCTGCTATTGCTGGAAGAAGAGTTGTTGTTCCCGGCGGACACCCAGGTTGGGATTTATGTATCACTGGATGTGGGGCACTTCTTCCAGCCGGACAGCATTACGCTGGAGCTGGATGGCGAAGTGCTGGCCAGTCATCTTTATACCGAAAAAGAAATTCGGGCCTTGATGAACGGCGCGGTGCAGCGGTTGGCGCTGGCCAATGTGAAGAACGGTGAGCATGAATTGACGGCGTTCGTGACCGGTATCGGTCCCAGTGGCCGGGAAATTCGTCGTGGCGTGAACGGCCAGTTCGAAAAGGCCCATGGCCGCCATTTTGTCCAGCTACATATTGAAGACGATGAGGCCAAACAGCAGCCCCGCTTCCGCTTCCGGGACTGGCGCTAATGCGCGGTGTGGTCTATCTGCTGCTGTTGTGCAGCAGTCTCGCCTGGGCACGACTGGATGAGCCCCATGCGGTAGAGGAGCCCGCCTACGGTGAGGTGGCTTACCTTTACCTGCAGGGGGAGTATTTCGCCGCCTTGACCCGTGCCCAGATGGCCCTGGAACGCGGCGAAGTGCAGATTCACAAGCCGGAGCTGCAAGTGCTGCTGGGGGCCATGTACAGCGCCTACGGCATGCCGGAAGACGCCGAGAAAGTCTTTGGCTCGCTGCTTGATACCCAGGTCAGTGACGGGGTGGCCCAACGTGCCTGGATTCATCTGGCCGGCCTGTTTTATCGCCAAGGCAAATACCCACAAGCGCTGGAAACCCTGGAAAAACAAGTGGGCGAGCAGCCGCCTGAGGCCTTGCAGGAAGTCTTTTATAGCTTGCGCGCCAAGATCCTGATGCGTCTGGGGCGATATGAAGACGCAGCCGAGTCGCTGGATGCCTTCTCGGAAAACCACCCGCTTAATGCCTATCTTCGCTATAACCTGGCGATCAGCTGGATTAACGGCGAGCATCCCTCACTGGGTCAGGAGTGGCTCTGGAAGTTGGCCAATCTGCCGCCCGGCAGTCCGGAAACCAACGCCATCAAAGACAAGGCCATGCTGGCCCTGGCCATCTACATGCTGCGCAGTGATCAGCAAGAGCGTGCGCTACAGCTGCTGAGCAATGCCCGCCTTGAAGGCCCGTTCTCTGATATTTCCCTGTTGCTGTATGCCCGCGCCCTGTTACTGGCCAACCAGCCGGGCAAGGCGTTGCCGGTACTGCAGAAACTGGACCAGGGCTCGATTCAGCGAGCCAGTGTGCAGGAAGCGCAACTCGCGATCCCGTATCTGTATGAATCGCAGAACAACCAGAAAGCGGCCAGACAAGCGTTCGAGACAGCACTGGATCGCTTCGACAAACTGGATACTTATCTGGTCCAGGTCGAGGCGCACATTGCCGGTGGGGAGTGGTTTGCCGAGATGGTGGGTACGCCGCGCTGGTCCACCGCCATGGACCCGGTGCCGGCCTTCCTGCCCCAGCGGGTGAGCAGTTTCCCGACCTTCTATGAGTGGTTTGCCACGGCAGAATTTCAGCAAGGCTGGAATCAATACCATGAGCTGATGCGGCAGCGTAACCTGCTCAGCCTGTGGCAGCAGAAGATGCCTGCCATGTACGCCATGCTGGAGGCCCATGAACGCAAACACAATACCTTGCGCCCAGAGGCAAAAGCCTTGCTGCAGGATCTTGCCGGCCAGGATTTTCAGGGCCGGATGACGCGCCTGGAACGTCGTTACAGCGAGGCGGTGGAGGCACAGGATCCACTGCCTTTTGCGACGGACCGGGAGCAGCGGCTCTGGGATGCGCAAGAGCAGGCCCGAGCACGCACCGGGCGCTGGGGTGAGCAGGCGCGGCCGGACATGGTCGAGAAACTGGATTTCTACAAGGGGCTGTTGTTGTGGGAAATGCAGGAAGACATCGTGCCGCGGCAATGGGATCGCGAGCGCGAACTCAAACAGGTGGAGACGCTGCTGGAGCAGAATCGTACGTTGCGCAGCCGTGTGCTCTATGCGGCCAACAGAGTTGACCGCCTTGAGGTGTTCCAGCGTGAACTCCCTGAACTGGAGACCGTGCTTGCCAGTTTGCAAACGCGGGGAGAAATGTTGATGCGTCGCCAGCAGTATGGGCTGCAGGCCTCGGCCTATGAGCAGGTAACGGCCACCCGGGCGCGGTTGAAACGATTCTCTGCATCGGCCCATGAGGGGCTCGCCGATCTGTATCACCGAGCCTTGCGTGAGCGCCGCAAGCCACCCGCACCCGCACCGGGACAAGGGCTTGAGTCCCTGCAAGTGCAGCCGCAAACAGCGCCCTGATTGCCGACTACCCGCCGGGCCTGCTTTCCAGGCCCGCGATGAGGTGTCAGAGATTAGGGGGGGCGGTCAGGTCACTGGAGTAGCTGACCCTACCTTGCTGGTCGATGAGGATCGCAGAGGTATCAGGCAGTCGATTGATCAATGCAAGCCCCTTTTCTTTTCCCAATACAAATACGCTGGTCGACAGGGCGTCGGCATCCATGCTGTTGTTGCACAGCACAGTCACGCTGACCAGTTCCCCGGCACTCTTGCCTGTCTGGGGCGTGAGAATGTGATGGATGCGTTCGCCATCCTGAATGAAATAGCGCTGATAATCGCCCGAGGTGGACATGGCGATATCGGCAATGGGTAGCCGCATGACGATGTCGTTTCGGTCGCGCGGATGCTGTATGCCCACTTCCCATGGGCGCCCGCGGTGGTCCCCCAGCACATAACTGTCGCCGCCGAGTGACAGCCAGGCATGTTCAATGCCGGCAGCTTTCAGCAAGGCAATCCCTCTGTCGATGGCGTACCCCTTGGCAATGCCCCCCAGATCAATGCGTGTACCCGGGTCGGTAAAGCGCACTTGATGGTTATCCTGCAACTGTATCCGTGAAGCGCCGATATGCTGGGTGGCGCGTTGCAGGGTTTGTTCATCCGGCGCCTTGCCTTCCCGGTAATCGTACAGGTGGCCTGCGCTGGCAAAGGTAATGTCGAAGGCGCCATCGGTGAGCTGGTAATAATGCGCGGAGCGCTCCAGCAGTTGATAAAACTCGTCACTGATGGTCTGTGGCTCGCTGGCGGCCTTGCGGTTGAGTCGAGCCAGTTCGCTGTCTTCCACCCAGGGGGACAGCAGCTGATTTAGCCGTGCCATTTCTTTTTCCAGTTTTCGGAACACCGGTGCAGCGGGAGCGGTAGACCACAGGGTTACACTGGCGCGGGTGCCCATGACGTCCCATTGGTGTTGTTGCCACTGGGCAAAAACGGGCGAGCATAAAGCCACAAGAAGGCTGCCCACCAGCAGGCGGGCAGTGAGGCGAAAGCGCATGGCGGTTGTCACCTTTGCAGTGTCAGAGAGCCGGTCGATTGGCCGGCAACCAGGAAGGGCTCCGATGCCTTCGCTTGCTGCCGGCAGTGGTCTGGCTAGATGGTACCATTGACGATGGGTTCAAAGGCGGTAAGCCGGTCCATAGAGGCGGCATTTCCCAGGCTGTGGTTGGGGAACCTGCTGGCAAATTGCCCCTGCTCACCATGCAGGGCCAGGTAATTGAGCCACACCACTTCGGCCAGCAGGTTAACGTTGTTGGCAGCAGGGCTACCCGCGGTTTCCACCGAGGCATCCGATCGCATCCAGCCGATTTGCTGCTGATCGTTGTTCAGTGCGGGGCGAGCCCCGTTGGGGTTGTAGACCAAAATGAATGACGCGGCGGTAGAGGAATTATCGCCGGTCCATTCTCCTTTGCCGCGTCCTTGCACGGAATCATCAATGCGACCATTGCTGGATACGGAGCCGTCACTGAACACATACATCATCAGAGGCATGCCCCTGCGGCGCGCATATTCCAGGCAGGCGCCCATGCAGCGGCCAGCACGCAGGTCGCGCTGCTCACCGGTACCTCGCTCGCCGGTATGATAATCAAAGCCGCCCATTGAGATGCAGCCTGCCCCGGCGTAGCCGTTAACCACCAGCTTCATGATGGAGGCGGTTTTCTGGAATTCCCGGTCCCGCAGCTCGTCCTCGTTGAAGATGGCAAGGATGTCCAGATCCTGCTCAATGTCCAGCTCGGCCGGATCGCCAAAGCGTTCGGTAATGTCGGCGGCTTCCACATAACCACAGCGCAGCAGGTCTTCAAGGTTGGCGCGGCGGTTGCTGTCGTTGAGGCCGCTGTCGAGCTGGTCGATGCGGCGGTGGCTGATGCGGGCGATGCTTTCCATGACCGACACTGCGTCGGCCTGGTCCAGCAGGCCCACCAGTTTTCCGGTATCGACCAGACCGGTCACATCGGTGGCCCGGTCTACCTTGGTGGGACGAGCGGAGGCGATGATCGAGCCGTCCGGCGCCATGGAATTACCGCCGGACACCGAGCTGCTGGAGCCGATCAGGGACATCAGCTCCCCGTCGGCGCCAGCGGTGAAAATGCCGTACATGGGGTTGTGCGGATTGTTGGCGGTGTCGTTTTCCGAGCGGGCGGGGATCACGCAGCCATTGATGGCGGGGGCGGCGGCAGCGGCTTTTTCCATGATGCCCTGCAGGAACGGCGAATCGCTGTGAAAGGCGAGGCCGAGCTCACGATTGACCACACCGGGATCGTTGTTGGGTGCCATGCTTCCGGGCAGGCCCAGCTTGGAGTAGCCGCCACTGCTGAGAAAATCTTCCTGGCCGCCCTGACCCCCTACCAACACATTGGAGCCGGCAATGTTGGCACCACCGGCCAGATCAAAACAGATAAAGGGAATCTTGCCTGCGCCCGCCGCGGCGATGCCGCAGGTTTCCTTCATGGCTTCCAGTCCACCACTGAGCGCCATGGCCTCGCGGGGGTTACTGAACAGACCGAATAGCCCGACGGTGCCGAAGGCGGCGCCACTGACCAGCCCGCGGCCGAGCATGTCCCGGCGGCTGACCGGTTTGCCGTGGCCGAGATTCAGCAGGGGCGCATCCGGGTGCAGGGGGTGCTGACGTTTCTTGAAAAAATGGCGTCGTATCATCTCTCGTCCCCTTCTTATTGCACCAGCATGGTGGCACTGCCCAGCATGGCTGCGCAGGCGGCCTTGGTGGCGGTTGCGGTGCGTTCCTGGCACGTCGCATCGTCGCCACTACACTGGGTCAGGTTGGTAGTGAACAGCAGGTCTTCCAGCTCGCCTTCGACGGCGTTACGCGATGGCTGGTGATTCAGGTCCAGCCCCACCATGCGGTCAAACAGGGGGGAGATTACCCGGTCACGCCATTGCTGCTGGGTGATGGTTTCCACGCGGGCGTTGTAATTCATGCCCACGAACAGCGCAGGAATGCTGCTGTCGCCGTTGCGCTCGGCTTCCACCAGCGCGTTGCAGTATTCGATGGCGAGCTGTGCCACACCGATTTGGTGGGCTGTCAGGAAGGCCTCGATATTTTCTTCGGTGGGGAGCTGGGTGCGCAGTCGTTGATAGGTATCCGGCACCTCTCCATGCCCTTGGGGAACCCCGGTGAGCTGACTCATGGTGGCATTGACCTCGGCAAAATCTCGCAGGCCGATAGAGGGTTGCTCGCCGTAGGTGTTTGGCATCAGTGGCAACGGGGCGGGCTCGGTGTAGACGTTGGTATGTTGGCCCAGCCGCTCAAAGGTAAGGAAAAACTCATCGTTATCCTGTCCTTGTTCCACTGGCAGCAAGGTGCCAAGCCGTGACAGGTTTTCGCCCTGTTCACTGTAGCCGTCGCCGCCTATCAGGGTGTCCAGGGTGGCAAAAGACTGGGCAACGCCAGGAACACGTCCGTTAATGCCGATGCGCAGTCCCTCAAGTGGTGCTTCGTCTTCGACGATATCCTGCTGCAGGTTGATGAAGTAGGGCGCAGCAAACAGATAGCTGTAGTTATCGAAGCGGGATACCTCGAAGACCAGATAGGCCCCCGGCTGGTCGATCAGATGGCCAATGTAGAACGGCAGGAAATAGCGTTCGCCGACACCGGCGGCAAAGTTGGTTTGTATCTGTTCGGCATTCAGAGCGCGGTTATGGATCGCGGCAAAACGGATCACGCCTTCCCAGGGCCGGTCGCTGGAAGCCTCGTTGCCCAGTACCAGGGCGAAGGTGTCGTCCCAGGTATTGAGCAGGCCGGGGGTTGCCGGGTCCATGGCCCCGTTGCGTTCGCCATTGATGTACAGCTGGCGACCATTGATGGGGTCGAAGGTCAGGGCGACATGCTGCAGGCTGGCCTGAAGTGGGTCATCGTCGGTGGCCAGCACGGGCTCGCCGTTGGCGTCGGTGACTTCTCCGATCCGCTGATAGGCCAGATAGTTGCTGGTGCTCTGTGCCAGAGTCAGGTTGCGCGCATCCGGACCTGCGGAATAACTGATGATATGGGCGTTGTCCTGGCCGGTGCTGGCCGGTACCAGCCAGGCTTCCAGGGTCAACTCGCCGGTGGCGGTAATCAGGTCGTTGAGCTTGCTGCTGGCCGCTGTACTGCCCTGGGCTTTGGCAACATTGCCGTTCAGGCGAATCCCCCAGCCGCCTTCCCAGGTGACATCGCCACTGAGTTGCAAGTGCAGGGCCGGGTCGACACCGGAGCTGTCGTAGGCGGTGGTGCCTTCGCCGGTTTTGAACTCGTAGCGGGCAATGACATTGCTTTCGTAGCGTCCGCCACCGGCGGCCAGAGTGCCATCGCCGACATTCAGTGCCTTGCTGAGCACCAGATCGCTGTCAGGTGCGGTGGCGGTGATGCCGTCGGCCATGGCCCGGATAGCGTCCTCCATCTCCTGGGCGTCGCTATCGCAGTCGGACCAGCAGTTATGGCTGTCTTCACCAAGACGCTCGACCAGCCGGCTGAGTTCGGGCTGATTCAGGTCGATCTTGCTTTGTGCGGCACTGTAGGCTTCGTTGACATCATCGGATGCCAGATAAGGCCCCTGTGGGGTGCCCGCGTCGCTCTGATGACACTCGCTGCAGTAATCGTTGAGCAACGGGTATACGGTGGTCTCGAACAGGCTCGCGTCAGCAGGGAAGTTCTTGCTGTTGCCGGGTTCCTTGATGGGAGGTGTGTTCAGCTCGGTGGTTCCACCTCCCAGTCCCAGCGATTGTCCCGCCCAGGCGCTGATCCAGGTGCTGATCTGGTCAGCGCAGTACTGCGGGTCGTTTTCCCAGCAGTTATGGCCGCCGGCCACTTTTTGCACCATGCGGGAGGCAGAAGGCTGGTTCAGGTTGATCAGCGGGTTGGCGGCAGCATAGGCGGCGTTGATGTCGCCGGTCTGCACAAATGCCGGTTGCTGGTCCCGGTGACAGGCGCCGCAGCGCTGTTCATCGACCAGGTTGTTCCAGATATAGATCTTGAACGCTGAAACATCTGAGCTGCGCGGTGCAGGGCCGGTGTAGTTCACATTGTCATTGTTGCCGCCCGTGTTGACGTTGGGCTGAGTGGCTGCGCCACTGCCGCTGCCGCCACAGGCAGACAGCAGTGACAGGGCGCCAAGCGCGGCGGCGGTGAGTATCCAGTGTCGCATCGCCTTAGTCCCCCATGCAGTAAACGGCCGCATCGCTAAACAGTGTCTTCATGCGGTAATTGTTGTTTTTGAAGGCCGCCGTCATGGTGGCAAGCTGCTGGGTGTCGGCACTGTCTGCGGGTTTGCGCAGACAGACGGCTTCGAACACTTTTTCTGCCTGGCAGGTGGCAAATGTCTCGCTGTGGGCCAGTTCGCGCCCCAGACTGGCGGCGCCATTACCGTGGCCCTCGCCAGAGGCATCCCAGCCCAGATTGGCGTTGGGGCCTTCACGCCAGTAGTTGTCCCAGCTGTCGTCAGGGGTGATGTAACCCCAGGGGAAATTGTTGCTGTTGATCAGATACTTGCCCTGCACCCGGGTGCCGGTGTCTGCGTCGCTGCTGGTGTTGTAGAGCATGCGGCCACCGTCCCCTTCCTGTTCGCCTTGCCAGTCGTAATAGGCAAAGGCCTGGGCCATAGGGTCCATGCCGCTGTGGCAACCGATGCAGTTGTTGCGGAAGATCCGGCTGTCACCGCCGGGGCTGCGGCTGACATCCTGACGAATACGGTCAGAGGGGCGGCTGACGTCCTTGACCTGTTCCAGGTCCCTGCACATATGGTTCATCAGGGTAAACCGGAACATGGCCCGGTTGGTGCCAGCATAGAAGAACGCCTGGGCTGCCGCCCGGCTGGTCAGTACCCCGGCGACCGCTTCTGAAGGTGTGCCGTACTGGCTGACCTGGCTGCTGGGCTGCAGGACCTCTTTGAGATCAGCGTGCTGGTTTTCCAGGTTACGGTAGTGGGCGTTGCTGTCGGCAGCAGCAGCAGGGCTGGCGTTGCCCACATAGAGAAGATCCGCGTAGAGGATACGGCGGAAGTCCACATCGTCACGAATGGCGCCGATCACGGTGGCGGTGTAGTCGTTCAGCGGCACAAACACATCCTGGGCCTCGTTGGTCCAGGGCGTCGCAAATTGTTTGAGGGTGACGTTGTAGAACGCTGGATGCTCCATGGCCAATTCCGCAGCAGCCTGGGGGCCGCCGGCGCCGTCAATCATGTTGGCCATGGTATCCAGTGTACTGGCGTCAGCTGGCACCCCTGCCAGCCGGTTATGTATGCGTTGTGCCTGATCGCGGCTGCTGGCCAGGCCCTGCGTGCTGAGCAGCAAGGCCATCGTGGCTAGCACGATCCCCCGGGTGCGTCTCATCGGATGCATCCTCTGTTGTTGTCATTCTCTGCTGAAGCACGGTAGCTGATCGTTACTACCATTCAACAGAATTCCCGTATCCCAGTGTTATTCTCTATGACATTCTGCATCAGGCTCTGTGAAATGGGCCCCAGAAAACTAAGAATAAGTTCGCGATACTGACGTAAAACTAAGAAAGACGGATGAGCGGGTGAAAATAACAAGGTTGTCCGTGCTTCTGTGGGTGCTGACGGGGGTCAGTGGCTGCGGGGGTGTCGACGGGGGAGAACAGGGTCAGGATCCGACTGTGACCGACATTCCGGTGGCGTACGTAGAGCGTACAACGCCAGTGGCGGGTATGGAGATGGATGACCGTGACAGTCTGGAAGCGCCGGCCGGTTTTATGGCCGGGGCAAGGCTGATGGTGCGTGATGGATTGTCCAGTGGGGCGGCATCCCGGGATGTCACCACGGCGTTGCTGGGGGCGGGGCATGATATCCGTGATTTGGTGGTCAGCCCTGATGGCACCCGGCTGCTGTTTTCGGCACGGGCTCCGGAAATCGAAGATGCGGATGAGGACGAACAGCCCACCTGGAACCTGTGGGAATATGATTTCGCAAACGCCCGCGCCAGACGCCTGATCAGTAGCAATTTGCTCGCTGAGCAGGGGCAGGACCGTTACCCCGCCTACCTGCCAGATGGGCGTATCGTTTTTGCCTCAACCCGCCAGCGCCAGGCCCGGGCGCGGCTCCTTGATGAAGGCAAACCGCAGTTTGCGCCCCTGGAAGAAGGCCGGGATACCTATGCCTTCGCGCTTCATGTGATGGGGGCCGATGGCGCAGATATCGAGCAGATTACCTTTAATATGAGTCATGACGTGGCTCCGTTGGTGGCAGCGGATGGACGTATTGTCTTCCAGCGCTGGGACAACAAGGATAATGAGGATCGCTTTGACCTCTACCGGGTCAACCCGGACGGGACAGCGCTGACGCCGCTTTACGGGGCCAACAGCCATGACCGTGAAGACGAAGAAGACCGCCATTTCCTGCCGATGGCGATCATGGGGGATGGCCGGGTATTGACCGCCATACGGTTGCGCGAAATGCAGGCGGGGAATTCGCTGGCAGCGGTCGCCATTGATGTAAATCGGTTTGTGAATGAGGACACGCCGCTGCACGGCGTGATTGGTGCTCAGCCGGAGCAGGCATTGCCAATCCCGGTGACCAGCCTTTCTCCTGAGGTGACCAGTGGTCGTATTGCCGATGTGATTAGCCTGGGGGATGGAACCGGTCGCTACCTGATGGCCTGGTCTCCCTGCCGTTTGCTGGAAGGGGATACCCTTCGTCCCTGTACAGACCAATACCTCTCCCAGGGGCTGCCATCTGCGCCACCGGCTTTCGGGCTTTGGGTGCTTGACCCGGCAGAGGGGACCCAGCGCCCGGTGGTGAATCCCCGTGATGGTTTATGGGTCACTGAGCTGGCGGTGGCAACCCCGCAGGTTCTGCCGGGGTTGGCGGTGTTGCCGGAGCGCGATGAGGCGCTGGCCGAAGACAGCATGGCAATGTTGGATATCCGCAGCGTTCATGATCTGGATGGTAGTTTCTCTACCTTTGGTGCCGGGATTCCCGGCATCAACAATATTGCCGACTACCGCGACCCTGCTCTGGTCACTCCGGAGCAGCATGGGGTGCGCTTCCTGCGTATCACCAAAGGGGTCCTGATTCCCGATGACGATGTGCGCGATATCAGCGGTGCCCAGTTTGGTCGTGCGGCGAACTTCGGGATGCGGGAAATTGTGGGTTATATCCCGGTAGAGCCGGATGGCTCTGTGCGTGTTCAAGTCCCGGCGGATGCCCCGTTGGGCTTGCAGCTGGTGGATGCCGAGGGCAAGTCGGTGTATTCCCGCCATGGAGCCTGGATTACCTTGCGTCCGGGTGAAGAGCTGAAATGTCAGGGTTGTCACCGTAACAACAGCCCGCTTCCGCATGGTCGGGTAGACGGCATGGCTCCGTCCATTAACGATGGTGCACCCTTTACCGGGCAGCCCTTCCCAAACACCCGATCTGATGTGGTGGGTTTTGCGGATGCGGGTGAAACCATGGCGCAGGCCTTAACGCGCCTGTATCCCGAGCGTACGGTGCCTTCTGTCGACCTGAGGGCCTTTGACGCCTGGACGAATCCGGCGCCGGAGCCGGATTCGGAGTTGCTGCTGTCCTATGATGATCTGGAAACGCCAGCGCCGGTGACAGCGGAGTGCCAGACTGCCTGGGTACCCGGTTGCCGGGCGATTATCCATTATGAAGACCATATTCAGCCGCTTTGGGACTTGCCGAGAACGGCGGAAGTGGAAGGAGCCATGCAGGACGTGACCTGTTCGGCTTGTCATAGCCGCCGCGATAGCATGAATGCCTTGCAGGTCCCTCCAGGACAGCTGGAACTGACCGGAGAGCCCTCTCCGGACCAGACGGATCAGCTGATGAGTTACCGTGAGCTGTTGTTCAACGACAACGAACTGGAATTGCAGGATGGTGCATTAATAGACCGAATGGTCATTGTCTTCGACGGTGAAGGGAATATTGTGTATCAAACGGATGAAGACGGTGAGCTGGTTCGGGATGGGGATGGCAATCCTGTCCCTGTAACCCAGCGGGTACCGGTTGCGGCATCCATTCGTGCGGGACAGGCACGTAATTCGGCCCGTTTCTTTGATACATTTGCTGCTGAGGGGGCGCATGAAGGTTGGTTGAGTCCCCAGGAACTGCGTTTACTTGCCGAGTGGATCGATATCGGGGCTCAGCTTTATAACGATCCTTTCCGGGTGCCGGAAAATTGATGCAGCCGTGAGGCTGATTTTTGAACAGAAAAGGGGAGACGCACCCGTTGCGCCTTGTAGTGATCCTTTTGGCTTTGGGGCTGGCGACTGTGCTGCCAGCAGCCGAGCCCGAGTCTGAAGATACCTTTGAGCGACAGTATGACTCGTTTCAGGTGAAGGTGTCGGACCCTTATGTGGAGGTCCACACAGGCCCTGGTCGTGGCTACCCCGTTTTCCATGTGGTCGAGCGGGACGCCCCCCTGACCATTCTGTATATGCGCGCGGGCTGGTTGAAAGTGACCACGGCGCGAGGCCGTGTTGGCTGGGTACCTCGTACTGCGTTGGCTGCAACCCTGGATGGCACCGGTGAGTCGCCTGAGATGGAAAATCTGGGACATGAGGTGTTTCAGGGCGGGCACTGGCATGCCTCTGTTCTGGTCGGGGAGCTGGATGGTGCCACGTCCCTTGGGGTCGCACTGGGTTACCGGTTTACCGAAAATCTGACTGGTGAGGTGATGTATTCCCAGGCCACCGGCGCTTTTTCCAACAACACCCTCATCGACTTGAATCTTCAGCACCAGCTGTTTCCGCAATGGCGCCTGTCGCCCTATGTGGCGTTGGGGACTGGCGGGGCCATTATCGAGCCGCGGGCGACCCTGGTGCAGCCAGAAAACCGTAAGGAAAATTATGCCTTTGGCGGGCTTGGGCTGAACCTGTATCTGGCCAGAGGTTTTGTGATGCGGGGTGAATATCGCAGCTATGTGTTATTCACCGAAGAAAACGACAACCGGAATCTTGAAGAATGGAAACTAGGTTTCTCCGTCTTGTTCTGATCCTGATCTGGCTGATGCCAGGTGCGGTGATGGCCGAAGAGTCGGACGGCAGTGAAAAAGTGGTACGTGAGGCGAGCCCGGAGTCGGTGCTGGATCCTCGCATTGAGCGACGCCGTATCCAGGAAGCAGGCATTGATACGGAAAACTTTGAAGCTGGCATCTATGCCGGTCTGATTTCCATCGAGGACTTCGGTACCCAGCCTGTGATCGGTGTGCGTTTTGATTATCACCTGTCTGAAGATGTTTTCTTCGAAGCCTTGCTGGGGCGTGCCAAAGGGGATGAAACCAGCTTCGAGACACTGAATGCCGGCGTGCAGCTGCTGACCGATGAAGAGCGTGAATATACCTACTATCAGGCCGCCATTGGCTACAACCTGCTGCCAGGTGAAGCCTTTCTGACCCAGAACAAGGTATTCAATAATTCCCTGTTCCTGCTGGGTGGAGCGGGCATGACCGAGTTCGCTGGAGATGAGTATTTCACGATCAGCGCTGGTGTCGGTTACCGCTTGTTGATCAATGATTTTACCGCGGTGCGACTGGACATGAAGGACCATGTTTTTACTCTGGATGTGCTGGGTGAGGACAAGACGACCCATAACCTGGAAATGACGGCAGGCGTCAGTCTGTATTTCTGAAGAACAATAATCGGGGGAGCTCAGATGAAACGATTTCTTATCGCTGTATTGGTCGCTGGACTGGCATTGGGTGGTCCGGCGATAGCCGCTGAAGAGGGTAAGCCCGCGGCAGGGTTTACCCTCGAGTCCCTTCAAGGGCCTAACATCAAGCTGAATGAACTGCGCGGTACTGTGGTGCTTGTGAATTTTTGGGCGTCCTGGTGTGGCCCATGCCGGACGGAAATGCCGCTACTGGACAACCTGTACCGTGAATACCGGGACTATGGCTTCACCATTTTGGGTGTGAATCTGGATGAAGACCGTAGCCAGGCGCTGAAACTGCTCGACAAAGTGCCGGTCACTTTTCCGATTCTGTTTGATCCCGATAATCTGACCAGTGAGTCCTATGGGGTGGACGCCATGCCCACCACGGTGCTGATTGACCGCAACGGCGTGGTGCGTCATCACCACCGGGGCTACAAGGATGGTTACATGGATAAATACGAAGACCAGGTGAAGGCTCTGGTGCTGGAATGACCACTCGCATCGCTCTTTTGTTGCTGGTCATGTTTCTTCAGGCAGGGTGCTCCATCAAACCCTGGGTTAAACCCTACGAACGATCCCGACTGGCGGACCCTGTGATGAACGCGGCGGGGCACCCCGTTGCGGAGAGTTATATGAATCACGTCCATCAGGCACGGGAAGCCATGCGTGGTGCTGAAGGAAGCGCAGGGGGAGGTTGCGGGTGCAACTGATGCGGGCAGGATGGATTTTGCTGCTGGCGGTCCCGCTCTGTGTGCGAGCGGCAGTGCTGCCGGAAGACCGCTTCGATTTGCTTGGTCACCAGTATGATGGTGGCGGTATGCAAATCGAAGGCCCGTCTGTGCTGGTGCGTAAGTCCTTTGCCGATACCGTCGCGGTCAGTGCCAACTATTACGTGGATGAGGTGTCTGCAGCGTCAATCGATGTGGTGACCAGTGCCAGTCCCTATACAGAAAAGCGCACAGAGAAAAGCGTTGGGCTGGATTATCTTCGCGGTAAAGCCATTTATTCTTTCAGTTACGGCAACAGCAAAGAAAGTGACTTTGAGGCGAACTCGGCACACTTTGATCTAAGCCAGGATTTTTTTGGTGATCTCACGACACTGACGATGGGGTATTCGCTGGGCAAGGACGAAGTGTTTCGCTCTGGCGACAACACGTTTTCCGATGAGGCTGAGCGGCGCCACTTCCGGATTGGGTTGTCGCAAGTGTTAACCCGCGATCTGGTAGCCAGTGTTAAGGCAGAGCTGATAACGGATGAGGGTTATCTGAATAATCCGTACCGCTCCGTGCGCTATCTCAACAGTGCCGGGAGCTACAGTTTTGAGCCTGAACGTTATCCGCGCACCCGTACCAGCGAAGCGACCACGATTGGTCTTTCCTATTATTTGCCGTGGCGGGCAGGTCTGCACGGCGAATACCGGATGTATGACGACTCATGGGGCATCGACGCCACAAGCTGGCAGGTCAAGCTGATCCAGCCGCTGGGGCAGCGCTGGACCCTGGAGACCCGTTACCGACGCTACAATCAGGGCCAGGCCGATTTCTATTCGGATCTTTTCCCCTATCAGAATGCCCAGAATTTTCTGGCCCGGGACAAGGAGTTGAGCGACTTCGATTCCACGGTGTTTGGGGTGGGGATTGGCGTGCAATTCAACCGTGCAGAAAGGGAAACCTTCAACCGGGCAGGGCTGCACCTGTGGGTGGACCAGTTCCAGTTTGACTACAACAACTTCCGGGACATTCGTGTAACCACCTTGCCAGGACAGGAGCCGTTGTACAGCTTCGACGCCACCGTGACCCGTCTGCTATTCACGATCTGGTATTAAACTGAATCGGCCGCCATCGCCCGATCTTATCGTTGCGGTGGAACCACCGCTCCCACAGTTCCGGTGGTCTCTGTGGGAGCTTGCCTGCAAGCGATGTGGCGTAGGGGCGGACTTCTTCGTCAGCAGGTTGGCTCCCACCGTGGCTTCGCCCCGGGTTCGGGTAACATCCAGACCGGTGGCTACAACGAGTCTGTCAGCAGAATCCCCACGCTGAAGCGGTTTTCGTAATTGTCATAGTTGATCAGCGAGTCCCCATATCCGCTGAAGACCTGTACCAGGCCCTTGAAGCGCTTGCTTAACGGAAAGGAATAGTTCAGGCGGCCAGCCCCCTTGTTGTCAGACCGCAGGTTGTTGCGAACCATGATTTCCACCACATGGTTGCCAAACGGTCTGGCGACTTCCAACTCGAAGTTACCCATGTATTTTTCGATATCCGGATTGTCATCACCGCGGGGATCGGTCGGGTCATCTTTTTTGTCTTCGGGTAGCCGGTACCACGGCTTGAGTGACCAGTAATAGTCGCCGGTCTTGGCAACATAGTTGATAAAGATGCGGTTCCAGCTCCGTGAAACCGGCACATCCTGCCCATTGGACTCGTGCACGATGCCCAGCGCCAGCAGTTCGGAATCCACTGGCCCAAACTGCCAGTTCACGGGTTTGGTGATAAAGATTTCCGGCTCGTAGTTTGCTTCCCGGAAGGGAGCGGACTCTTCCTTGTTATAGGCTTGCCAGAAAAAAGTCCCGGTGAACGCCATCCACAAGGTGACATCGTCAACTATGTTTTCCTTGATAGGTGCCTTCAGCGAGAGCTGGAACTTCACTTCGGTGTGATCCAGCGCGCTGTCGTCCTTGGTGGGATCATTCCATTTGCGGTTGGACCAGTAACTATAGGGCATCAAGTAATTGCGCCGGTGGGGCGTGATGACAAACGGGTTGCCCTGGGTGGTGTTTTCCAGCGCCAGGCGCGCGCGCAGGGCATCCTCATGGACGCTGCGCTTTTTGACTTCGTCGCCATTGGTGCACCAGTTGCGCATTTCTTTGGCCGTAACCGCATTGTCCGCTGTTTGGGCGCTTCGCAGCAGGCAGTCGTTAAGCTGCTGCTTCTCGCTCATCTGGTTGGGCGCAGTGGATTCGGAAGGGACCTCGGCTTGCTTGTCGGGGTCGGTAGCTGTGCCTTCGTCCGGTAAATCGTCGGCGGCAAACAGTGTGCTGCTAAGCAGCGCGAGGGAAAAGGCGAGAGCCTTGCGCATGAAGTGTCCTTGCCTGGTGAGTGTAGGGGTCAGAGATTTTTCAGCTCGTCGTCACCCAATGCACGAGCCTGCTCTTCCAGCATGACAGGAATACCATCGCGCACCGGGTAAGCCAGCCCGCTGGCTTTGCATTTGAGTTCGGCGTGTTTTTCATCATAGATCAGCGGTGCTTTGCTGACCGGGCAAACCAGAATGTCGAGCAGGTTGGGGTCGATCATTGTTCATGATTCCTTCATTGATTGGGGACGAGTATAGCAAGGGAAGCGCGTTTTGCCGTGATAGTGGAAACACCGTGTGTATTTTTACGAATTTTAAAGAAATGCCAGTGAAATCATGGGGTTTAGCTAGCAAACGGTGGTTTCAAACGCTTGTTTGACTTGTGGGTCACAAATAGCGCTGGAGACAGCGCAAAGCGCTGACCTAAGATTACCGTCCGAATAAATTCTCAATGCTCGGCGAGCCGCAGGCCCGCCCCATTTTCACAGTGTATTTTTAGGGAGATGTGAGATGCCGGATTACAAGGCTCCCCTGCGCGATATGCGCTTCGTACTGAATGAAGTCCTGGACCTGGATGGCCACTATGCCAGCCTGGGCCTGGAAGACGTGAACAGCGAACTGCTGAATGCCTTCCTGGAAGAGGGCGCCAAGTTCTCCGAAAACGAGCTGGCTCCCCTGAACCGTTCCGGTGACGAGGAAGGCTGTGGCTTCGATAACGGTGTAGTCACCACCCCGAAAGGCTTCAAGGAAGCCTACGCCAAGTACGTGGAAGGCGGCTGGCCGGCCATGGGTGGCGACGTGGAGTTTGGTGGTCAGGGTCTGCCGGGTTCTGCCGGTATTGCCATTTCCGAAATGACCGGTTCCGCCAACTGGTCCTGGAGCATGTACCCGGGCCTGTCCCACGGTGCCATTGCTACCGTTGAAGAGCACGGCACCGACGAGCAGAAGAATGCCTACCTGCCCAAGCTGATCAGCGGTGAGTGGACCGGCACCATGTGTCTGACTGAGCCGCATTGTGGTTCTGACCTGGGTATCCTCAAATCCAAGGCCGAGCCCAACGCAGACGGCTCTTACAGCATTACCGGCACCAAGATTTTCATCTCTGCCGGTGAGCACGACATGGCCGAGAACATTATCCATATCGTTCTCGCCCGTCTGCCGGGTGCACCTGCTGGAACCAAGGGTATCTCCCTGTTTATCGTTCCCAAGTTCATGACCGACGGCAACGGCGGCGTGGGTGAGCGTAACGCCGTGACCTGTGGTTCCATCGAGCACAAAATGGGCATCAAGGCCTCTGCAACCTGTGTGATGAACTTTGATGGCGCCAAAGGCTACCTGATCGGTCCGGAGAACAAAGGTCTGAACTGCATGTTCACCTTCATGAACTTCGCTCGTCTGGGTACTGCCATTCAGGGCGTGGCGCATGCGGAACTGGGTTTCCAGGGCGGCCTGACTTATGCCAAGGACCGTTTGGCTATGCGCAGCCTGTCTGGCCCGAAAAACCCGGAAGGTCCGGCGGATCCGATCATCGTCCACCCGGACGTGCGTCGCATGCTGCTGACGGCCAAGTCTTTCGCTGAAGGCGGTCGTGCGCTGGTATACCTGTGCTCCCAGTTGGGTGACAAGGTGAAACTGGCCAAGGACGAAGCCGAGCGTAAGGAGGCCGACGATCTGATGGCGCTGCTGACGCCGATCGCCAAGGCTTTCATTACCGAAGCTGGTCTGGAAGCGGCCAACCACGGCGTACAGATCTACGGTGGTCACGGCTTTATCCGCGAGTGGGGCATGGAGCAGAACGTACGTGATGCCCGCATCTCCACCCTGTACGAAGGCACCACCGGTATTCAGGCACTGGATCTGCTGGGTCGTAAGGTGATGATGACCCAGGGTCAGGCCCTGCGTAACTTCACCAAGATCGTGCACAAGTTCTGCGAAAGCAACGCCGACAATGCCGATATGAAAGAATTCCTGGAGCCGCTGGCCGGCTACAACAAGGAATGGGGTGAGCTGACCCAGGCCATCGGCATGCAGGCCATGCAGAACCCTGACTACGTGGGTGCCGCGTCTGTGGATTACCTGATGTACTCCGGTTACGTGACCCTGGCCTACCTGTGGGCACGTATGGCCTCTGTGGCCCACGCCAAACTGGAAGCTGGTGCCGGTGATGAAGACTTCTACAAGGCCAAGATCAGCACCGCCCGCTTCTACTTCAAGCGTATCCTGCCGCGCGTTGCCGGTCACAAGGGTGCCATTGAAGGTGGTCTGGACTGCATGATGGACCTGGATGCCGAGCACTTTGCATTCTGATCCTGACGGCGCTTCGACCTGAAAAAGCCCGCCTTTATGGCGGGCTTTTTTGTGGCTATTCGCGGATGAAAGGCAAACCAGACATGCTGGCTGCCAATAGGTTTGGGGGCTCGCCAACCCTGCCCCAAAGCCATATGCCATTAATTCCGCTATAGTGACCGCTCACAAAAAATGATCGGGTACATGGAAGAGGGGAATGCCCATGAAAGGTCTGTTGGCACTGGTGTTGGTGCTGGTTCTGGGGTGGCTGGGGGCCACCTGGTATGTGGGGATGCGCGCAGAAGAACTGGTGCGCAGTGAAGTGGCCAATCTGGAATTACTGCCAGGCCGTGATGACATCGTGCTGGATGTGGTGCGTTACGATCGTGGCCTGTTTTCGTCGCAGGCGGATACCTGCCTGGTGATCCAGGGCGACCTGGCGGCCATGGCGGGCGGCATGGATCTGGCGGGAGCATTGTGCATGACCAGCACCATTTTCCATGGTCCATTGATTCTGTCGGAGGATGGTGTCTCGCTGGGACTCGCGGCAACCCGTGATGCGTTTGATACGTCGACCTTGCCTCCGCAAGGCAAAGCCATGCTGGATGAGATCTTCAAGGGGCGCTCCCCGCTGGAAGGCAAAAGCTACTATGGTTTTGATGGCAGTCTTGCGGCGACACTGGAAATTCCGCCAGTGGATGTAGAGTCCCCCATGGGGAACCTGCAGCTCAAGCAGTTTACGGTCGATATGGTTCGACCTTCCGCCAGTCCTTATCCGCTGAACAGCTATTTCACCGTGAAAGGGTTTCACACGGAAACTCCCAAGGGCACGGTGTCGCTGGACTCTCTCACCGGCTCCATGGATGTGGTGGCCATGTTGGACGACGAAGTCCCGTTGACCAACGCGAACTTCACCAGTAAAGGCTTTCGCTATGTTCAGAATGAACTGACCCTGCTGGCGTTTGATGCCATCTTGCAGGCCAACAGTCAGGACAAGGGCGCGGTGCTGAACGGAAGCACCGGCATCTGGCTGGACAATATGCAGGCACCGCTGTTACCCGTACCCATGGATAGCGCCTATATCGGCATGGATTTCGAGGGCATCGACAAGGCCGCCCTGGTGCGGCTGAACCGCATCAGCCGGGAACTGGATGAGGTGCAGACGGCCATGGCCCTGTCGGCCATGAGTGGCGAAGGCTCAGGGGATATCAACCAGCAAATCGACCGCCTGCAGTCGCTGATGGATGACATGATGAGTGTGCTCAGTGAAAAGCTCCTAAAGCCCGGTGATAGCACCATAAGCATGAAAATGCTGGCGGATCTGGACGGCAAGCGTCAGTTCTCTTTCGACAGCAAGGCCCGTTATCTGGGCCTGGAAGGCAAGAATCTGCCGTTCCAGGAGTTCATGTTGCTGGATGAACAGCAGCTAAATGCCATGCTGGATATGACGGTGCATCTGGACGTGGCTGATGCCGTGATTCCGCCCCCTCTGGTAGAGACACTGCATGCCTATGAGGAACAAGGTCTGATTCTCCATGAGGGCGAGCGCTGGCGCGGGGATATCAATGCCCGCGGCGAAACGCTGTTGATCAATGGTCAGGTAATGACAGTGACAGAGGTAAAAGCCCTGCTGGACCAACTGCACCCGGCGCCAGAAGGCGATGCCCTGTCCATGGACGAGGAAGCCTTGATGGAGATGGAAATCGACTGACGGTTCTCCATCAGGACCGGTCAAGTCGTTGTGCGGGGTGATTTCTTCCCCGCGCGGTTTCCGGCATGCTGGACAGGAGTCTTGGAAGGGCAGGGCAATGGTTCGGATTCTTTGGTGGCGATCGGTAGCGGTATTGTCTGTGGCGCTGGGCATGATCGGTGTGATCATCCCGGGGTTGCCGACCGTGCCGTTCCTGCTGGTGGCGGCCTGGGCCGGCACCCGTGGCTGGCCAGAGCTTGAAGCCTGGCTGCTGAACCACCCGCGCTATGGGCAGTCCATCCGTCAATGGCGGGAACAGGGAGCAGTGTCACGCCGCGCCAAGTGTGCGGCGTCTACCATGATGCTGATCAGTGTGATTCTGATTGCCCTCTCTGGCGCTCACAATGCGGTAAAAATTGCGGTGCCGCTGATGCTTTGTATTACCCTGCTATGGTTATGGAAACGGCCCGAACCCCGTGATTAGCAGGCTGTTGAAAAGCCCCTTGCATGCTCAGCGTGGCCTGAAGGGTGCAGCTGTTGTGTTTTGTCGCGACGGGCAGGGTGGTTTCCTTTCCTAGCGACAAAGCGCAGCAGATGGGCCCTTCAGGCCGCGCCCTTCGGGTCTTCCAGGCTGGCCCGCACTCGTTGTTGCGCTTTTTCGATGGATGGACA
>PAJO01000063.1 GCA_002706085.1 Alcanivoracaceae bacterium
CATAAATATCAATAACTGGCCTCGACGCGCATCAACACGCCCTCCCTGATCCCCTAGATTGAGGATTCACCCGGAGGACATCCCATGCGCAAGACGCTCATTCTGATACAGGAAAACCAGTTCAGCGACGCTCAAGTGGCGCTGTTGGAAAAACTCATCCGAAACCACTACCGCAATCATGTCAGCCGCGAGCGACTGTTAGTGATATGGAACCGGATCCCGGCAGGCCAGGCATTCACCAATTACCAGGATTCTCGCTCTTCACTTGTCACCATGGAGTGCCCCACCGGTTTCCCCCAGAAACAGAGAGTTGCCTTCCTGAAAGCCATCGAAAAAGACTGGCTCAAGATCAGTGGGCAGCACCCGGACGAGCTGATGCTGGCACTGGTAGAAGAAGCCCTGTTTGCGGACGTATTTCAGGGCACCCAGAAACGCCTTGCCCTGCGTGGGCGACTAGCCTTCATGGCCAAGATCATCCGCACGGTGATCCATGCCAGCGTCAAGCGTATTCCCATCATTGTTAACCCGAATCTGTGAGGTTCCCATGCCGGTCTATAACATCGCCAGCCGCAAGCCACTGAGCTATGAAGCACGCCGCCGCACGGCAGACGCCATTGCCGATATCCATTGCGGCCTCACGGGCGCTCCCGCCGAATTTGTGAACGTGATCTTCATGCACGGCCATGCCCTGAAAGGAGGTTACGACCTCAATGTGATCTGCAATGTGCGCAGCGGCGGCAACCGTAATGCCGAACTCACGGAAACGCTTCGTCGCAAGATTCTTGAAGGCGTGGCGGTCAGTACCAGTCTGGATCTGAACAAGGTGGAAGCGACATTGGTAGGCTTTCCCGCCAGCTGGGCCATGGAGGGTGGGGAGATTCTGCCTGAGCCCGGCGAAGAAGAAAGCTGGCTGGCACGCAGCCAGGCCTGAACGGAAGCCATTACCATGAATAACCCGTCGCCCATTTCAGTACAGCTCAAGGACCACGTCGCTACCATCCGCTTCCGGGCTGATGACGGCGGCTATATGACTGCGACGGTGGTCAATGGGCTGTACGATACGTTGCAGTCACTGCGCAGCCAGCCCGGCATCCGCGCAGTGATTGTGACCGGTGAACACCCGGGCCACTTCATTACCCACTATTCCCTTGCCGAAATTCATCGTGTGGCCGCCCAGACACTTGCGCTGAAGCCCTGGCTGCGAGGAGCCTTTCCCCGGTAATCACCCCATTTTTAGCATCGCCCAAAAGTAGAGCTTACGCAGCCATCAGTGGCGGCTTGCCGCCATTGGCTTTGTGGGGTCGACGGTGATTGTAAAACCATAACCACTTGGTCGCATAATCCTGAACTTCCTCCAGGCTGTCGAACAGGTGTTTGCTAAGCCAGCTGTAACGGATTGTCCGGTTTGCACGCTCGATATAGGCATTCTGCTGCGGCTTTCCGGGCTGAATATACTCTATGCGAATCTCCCGCTTCTGAGCCCAACCGACGAAATCGTGGCTGATGAACTCGGGCCCGTTATCGCAGCGAATGGCTGTCGGTTTGCCTCGCCACTCGAGAAGCTGGTCCAGCACCCGAACCACCCGCATCGTTGGCAGCGAGAAGCCTGCCTCAATGGCCAATCCTTCACGCCGGTAATCGTCAATCACATTGAATAAACGGAAGTTCCTGCCATCGCTGAGCTGATCGTGCATGAAGTCCATCGACCATATCTGGTCCGGCTTGATCGGCTCCTTCAGGGGCTCAGGCGTTTGCCGATTCAAGCGGCGCCTGGGCTTGATTCTCAGGTTCAGCGCAAGTTCGCAGTAAATGCGGTATACCCGCTTGTGATTCCAGCCCTTGTTCTCGACGTTGCGAAGATAGTGAAAGCACTGGCCGAAACCCCAGTCACTCTCTTCCTCGGTCAGCTTGACCAGCCAATCGGCGATCTCGACGTTCTCATCACAGAGAGCAGGCTGATACCGGTAGCAGGTCTCGCTGATCCTGAACGCCGTACAGGCTAGGCGGACTGAGACGCCATTGGCTGCGACTGCTTGTTGAGCCATCTCCTTGCGCCGGGATGGCTTTACCACTTTTTTGTGAGTGCCTCCTGGACAATCTCGGCCTTGAGGCGCTCCTCGGCATACATTTTCTTGAGCCTGCGGTTCTCGTCCTCAAGCTCCTTCAGGCGAGCCATCAAGGACGCGTCCATACCGCCGTACTTGGCGCGCCACTTGTAGAAGCTGGCGCTGCTCATGCCATGCTCCCGGCACAGCTCGGGAACAGGGACGCCATTCTCCGCTTGCTTGAGGATCGCCAGGATCTGGCTGTCCGAAAATCGTGACTTCTTCATGCAGAATCTCCTTCGTGCTAGGTTACGAGAAAATTCTACTTTTGAGCAGGGCTAAATTTCGGGGTGATTACCCCCCTTGCCATTCGAGCCACCATGGCCTTGGCACGGCACTGGATACGCTGGGATCGCAAGGCACCCCATGAAAGCCGCACGAACCGCTGGTTGCGCGACACCCCTTTCGAAGGCGCCTTGCTCTATGCCCGCGCCAATCGTCTGATCCAGACCCTGCGACATTACCCCCTGCCCGTGATTGCCGCCATCGATGGCGATGCCCAGGGCTACGGCATGGAGCTGGCCCTGGCCTGCGATTTTCGCCTCATGACCCGGGGGACCTGCCGAATGGGTCAGATCGAAACCCTCGTGGGGCTGATCCCTGGCTCTGGTGGCATTCATCATCTGGTCAAGCTGGTGGGCCGCGCCAGCGCAACGAAACTCTGCCTGCTGGGGGAGCGCCTGGATGCGGACAGTGCCTGTCAGGCCGGACTGATTCATCAAGCCTGCGACGCGGACAACCTGGAACACACCGCCAACCAGCTGGCGTTGCAGTTGGCACAAAAAAGCCCGGCCACACTGTCCGCCATCAAGGCTTGCCTGCTCGACAGTGAAGCCACCTCGCTTGAGCTGGCGCTGGCACGCAGTGAACCCCGCTTTATGGACGCGGCCTGCACGCCACAAGCACAGCACAGTTATGCACGCCAGCAGCAACACCTTGCCGGAGGCCATTCCTCCGCGCAGTACCTGGAACAGCAATCAACCGTGGATCAGAACGGAAACCCGTAATGGACTTTCCGCCCACAGAGAGTGAACCCTGGAGCACACGATGACCGTTTCCGCCCTTAACGCCCCTGATGCCAGCCAACTGGAGGCGCTTCTCGCCCGGCAAAAAAAGGCTTTTATGGACTCGCCCGCCCCCACACGGCAACAGCGAATTCAACGCCTTGACCGGTTACACAATGCCTTGCTGGATCATCGCCAGGCGCTGGCCGACGCCATCAGCCAGGACTTCAGCGGCAGGTCCAGCGCCGAAACTGAGCTGGCCGAAATCATGCCGTTACTGGAAGGCATTGCCTACTATCGCAAGCGCCTCAAGCGGCTGATGAAACCACAGCGCCGCCATGCACCACTCACAGTTATGCCTGCAAAAGTCGAAGTGCACTTCCAGCCCTTGGGGGTCGTGGGCATCGTGGTGCCATGGAATTTTCCGGTTTTTCTGGCGCTCTCACCCTTGATTGGTGCGCTGGCTGCGGGCAATCGAGTGATGCTCAAGTCCTCGGAGTTCGCCCCTGCCACCGGACGGCTGTTGCAGACCATTCTCGCCGACAACTTTTCCGCCGACGAAGTCTGTATGGTCGGCGGCGATGTGGACGTGGCCACTGCCTTTACCCAACTGCCTTTCGATCATCTGGTCTTCACTGGTTCAACCCAGGTAGGGCGTATTGTCATGCGCGCGGCAGCAGATAACCTCACGCCGGTCACACTGGAACTGGGCGGGAAATCACCCGCTATTATCCACCCCGATTTTCCGGCGGCCGAGGCCGCTCGGCGCCTCGCTTTCGGCAAGGGTATGAACGCCGGGCAAATATGCGTGTCTCCCGATTATGTCCTGTGTCATGAGGATCAGGTGAGCGAGTTTGTCAGCGCCTTCAGTGCCACCGTTGAAAAAGCCTACCCGACCCTGACCAGCAATCAGGACTACACGGCCATCATCTCCGACCGACAGAAACAGCGCCTGGAAGGCTATCTGGAAGACGCTCGCGCCAAAGGGGCCAGGGTGATCCCCATCAACCCGGCAGGGGAGGATGTCAGCGGTACCCGCAAGATGCCCATGACTCTGGTGCTGAATGCCACTGCGGACATGCTGGTCATGCGTGAGGAGATATTTGGCCCCATTCTGCCGGTGCTGGGTTATCGGCATCTGGAGCAAGCCCTGCGCCAGGTGCGCCAACGATCACGGCCGCTGGCGTTGTATTACTTTGACTGGGACAAGAAACGGGCCAATCACATTCTGCAGCACACACATTCAGGTGGTGTCTGCATCAATGACACCCTGAGCCATGTGGCGGCAGATGATATTCCCTTTGGCGGCATCGGCGATTCAGGAATGGGCCATTACCACGGCAAGGAGGGATTCCTGACCTTCTCGAAAACCAAGGGCGTGGTACGCAAGGGACGTATCAATCTGGCCGCCATGGTGGCACCGCCCTGGGGAAATACCCTTTTCAGGTTGATGATGGCGATTAATGCCCTGCGCTTTCGGCATATTAAATGATCAGCACCAGAACCGGGAGACGAACTCCCGGTTTTTTATTTAGATTCACCTTCTTACTTTCTCTGTGTGAATCGCCACCAGTTCTCTAGACACTTCTCAGCCGTTCTTGGTGACGCTTTTCATACTCTACCGGCGGCAGCTTTTCATTAGAACCATGGGGTCGCCGGTTGTTATAAAACATCTCGATATAATCAAAAATACCTGCCCGGGCGGCGTCCCGGCTGCTGTAAATCTTCCGCTTTATCCACTCCCGCTTCAATCTTGAATTCTTCGGGATAGCGCTTGCTACTGATGGATACCTCTCTGATTGTCACTTTGGAAGACTGAAAGGTGGCTAGCAAGCTGGTGGCGATTCAGGTCTCAAGGCAACCCCAAGCAATATTCAGTCAGCATCATATTAAAAAAGCTCAACACCCCATCGCCTAACAACTATTGCCACTAAAAAAAAACAGATAATCGTCACACCTACCGACAGTAACATCGTAACAGCAAACCCCCACCGCTCCAGCATCACAGGAAATAAGGCAAACATGGGCAGGGTGGGCAGGACATACCAGAAGGTGTACCAAGCGTGATTTGCCAGTTTGTAGAAAGGCTGGCCGTCCAGATAAAGCCAGAACAGCACCATCAAGGTCACGACTGGCAGGGACGCGATCAGCGCCCCGAGCCTGTCACTGTGTTTGGCGACCTCAGATACGGCAACGATAACTGCTGCTGAGACGAGATATTTGATTATTAACATCGGCATCACCGCTTCCTCGTTGCTGCCCTAACGTTGTTATTCGATGCCCTTGAACTCGCGGGTGAAGTTGGCGTCGTAAACGCTACCGGTTTCGGACATCAGGATATAAAGGGTTCGGCCCTCCTCCTCATGCTCCAGGGCCACGACGTAATAGCCCGGACCGGATTTGCTGATGCCGACCTTCTCTTCGGGAAGCGCTTTCCAGCTCTCATCCAGCTTTCCAAAGCCCATGCCCCGGTCTTCCTCGGCCAGCTTCACCGCTACGTATTTTGCGATGCCCACAGCCTGCTGCTCCGAAATGGGATCATGATCGCCACCGTGGGAGAATGCCCGGCCAGAGACAGCCAGTACGGCCACTATCATCAACGCCTTGATCAATTTCATTTTATTGTCCTGTTATCGGTTAATGTACGTGAGCCTCACCACTGCCATGGCGGTGAGGTTGGGCATCGGCTTGTTCTTCAGCTTCTTCGATTATGGGCTGGTTGCTGCCTTGTGAATCCTGTTTTTCCATCTCCATATCACCCATATCCATATCGAAGCGCCTCTGATAATCCTTGAGTGGAGAACGCGCGGCATCCATATCTTCATGGGTATGGCTGTGGTCATCCTTGTTGAGCGGGAATTCATCGGGATGAGCAGAATGCAGATAGCCATGCAGCTGCATCAACAGCAGCAGCACACCCAGCATCATCAGCAGCCAGTTGGTGGCACGGCTGAAGTGTTTGAACGACTCGGTGCGACGCCAGCTGGACAACAGGAACAGCATCACCGCCAGGGCGGCAATCTGCCCAGCCTCTACACCAAGGTTAAAGGCCAGGATGCGCAACACCAGACCGTCTTCTGCCAGAGGCAACTGCTGCAAACGAGTAGAAAGACCAAAGCCGTGAATCAATCCGAAGGCAAATACCATCCACATCAGATTGGGCGACTTCATCTGCAAATAGCGTTTAAACCCACCCAGGTTGTCGAACGCCTTGTAGCAGACTGTCAGGGCAATGACCGCATCCACCAAATAGTAATTAGCACGGATGCCATACAAGGTGGCAAACACCAAAGTAATGGAATGCCCGACGGTAAACGCCGTAATGAACCGCACGATGTCATTAAAGCGGGTCAGGAAGAACATCACGCCAAACAGGAACAGCAGATGATCGTAACCTGTCACCATGTGCACAGCGCCAAGCTCGATGTATTCCATAAAGCCAGCGTTCAAGGCCCTTGCCTGGTCTTCGGCAGACATGCCATGGGCCATGACCACGCCAGTCGCCAGCAAGGCGAGCAGTCCAATCCAGAATCTTGTTTTCACCCGTTTTTCCCCATTATGGTTGGTTTACGATATGAGCGCTCTTGCCATTCACCAAACGGTACAAGGCAGGGAGCACGAATAATGTGAGCACGGTGGAAGAAAGGATGCCCCCAATGACCACCGTGGCCAGTGGACGCTGAACTTCCGAACCGATACCCGTGTTAAGCGCCATCGGCACAAATCCCAACGAGGCCACCAGCGCGGTGGTAATGATGGGACGAAGCCTTGTTACCGCACCTTCAATAATGGCCTCATCCAGTGCCACACCATCCCGCATCAACTCGCGGATAAAGGACACCATGACCAAGCCATTCAGAATGGCAATCCCGGAAAGAGCGATAAAACCCACGGCTGCAGAAATTGAGAACGGAATATCCCGCAGCACCAGCAATAACCCCCCGCCGGTCAGTGCCAGAGGCACACCGGTGAAAATCACCAGCGCATCCTTGAACGAACCGAGCGCGAAATAGAGCAGCGCCACGATCATCACCAGCGTTAATGGCACCACCAACGTCAGACGCTGGCTCGCAGACTGCAACTTCTCGTAGGTGCCCCCGTATTCCACCCAGTAGCCTGAGGGCACGGCGACGTCATCATTGATAGCTGTACGTACGTCGTCCACAAACGAGCCCAGATCACGGCCTCGCACGTTGGCTGTAACCACCACCCGGCGCTTGCCGTTTTCCCGGTTGACCTGATTAAAACCATCCACCAGTTCAATGCTAGCCAGTTCCCTTAACGGCACAGCCCCTGCGCCAGGCACCTGTACCGGCAGATAACCCAATGCCTCCATGTCGGTACGCTGTTTTTCGGCCAGGCGCACCACGATGTCGGCACGACGATCCCCTTCGTAGAAACGACCTGCCACCTCACCGCCCAAGGCGATGGCCAACTGAGACTGCAGTTCGGCCTTGTCCAGCCCGTATCCGGCCAGAACGGAATCGCGGGGAGTAATGGTCAATACCGGCAGGCCGGTAACCTGCTCCATCTGGATATCCGCTGCCCCTTCGACCCCGGACACCACGCCCTCAATCTGCTTGCCCAGTGCTTCCAGCTGTGCGAAATCATCACCAAATACCTTGATGGCGAGCTCCGCCCTTACCCCGGCCAGAAGCTCATTGAAGCGCATCTGGATAGGCTGCAGAAATTCGTAGCGACTGCCCGGCACGGTATCAACGATAGCCGATAGTTCTTCCACCACCTGCGCCTTGGGCTTGCCAGGGTCCGGCCACTGGTCACGGGGCTTGAGGATAATAAAGTTGTCCGCCACGCTGGGAGGGACCGCATCGGTGGCCACGTCCGCCGTACCGATCTTGGCAAACACCCGTTCCACTTCCGGCAGCTGACGAATTTTTTCTTCCAAGGTTTCCTGCATGGCGATGGCCTGTCCAAGCGAGGTTCCCGGAATCCGCAGGGCATGCATGGCAATATCGCCTTCGTCCAGGTTGGGCACGAACTCGCTGCCCAAGCGGGTGGCCAGCACTACCGAGCCCAGCACGGACAACGCGGCCACGGCCACCACCAGAGTGCGCATTGCCACGGCCTTGCGCACCAGACGCTGATAACCATTACGCAGCGCGCTCATGGCGCGATGCTCTTTCTCCTCCACCGCATCCCGGAACAACAGGGCGACACAGGCCGGAACAAAGGTCACCGACAGCAACATGGCGCTAGCCAGTGCAATCACCACGGTCATGGCCATGGGGTGGAACATCTTCCCTTCAACACCGGTCAACGAGAAGATGGGCAGGTATACCGCCGTAATGATGAACACGCCAAACAAGGCCGGACGGATCACTTCCCGTGTCGCGGTAAAGACAATATCCAGCCGCGCACGCTGCCCCAGAGTCTTGCCCGGCACCTTCGCCTGGCTGAGACGCCGCAAACAGTTCTCCACGATGATAATGGCGCCATCCACCAGCAAACCGAAGTCCAGCGCCCCGAGACTCATCAGGTTGGCACTGACCCGGGTTTGCACCATGCCAGTGATCGTCATCAGCATGGCGATAGGAATGACTGCAGCCGTCAACAGGGCTGCCCTGACATTGCCCAGCAACAGGAACAGGATCACGATCACCAGCAGCGCGCCTTCCAGCAGATTCTTCTGAACCGTCTGCAGGGTCTTGTCGACCAACCCGGTGCGGTCATACACCGCCGTTGCGGTTATCCCTTCCGGCAGGCCCGCCTTGATTTCCTCCAGCTTCTCGCCCACCGCGCTGGCGACGGTACGGCTGTTCTCACCCACCAGCATGAACACCGTGCTCATCACCACTTCACGACCATTCTGGGTAGCCGCCCCAGTGCGCAACTCCAGCCCTTCTTCCACACTGGCCACATCTTTCAGCCGCAAGCGTGCGCCGCTGTCAGTGCGCAACGGGGTGTTCGCCAGCGCCTTCAGCGAGGTCACCTGGCCGGGCACGCGCATCAGCCACTGCGCCCCGTTCTGCTCAACGAAGCCGACACCCCGGTTCTGGTTATTGGCCTCGACCGCAGCAACCACCTGTTGCTGTGTCACTCCCGCCGCCAGCAGGCGAGCCGGGTCAATGGCGATCAGGATCTCGCGCTGGTAGCCGCCAATGGGATTGACCTCCACCACACCGGGCACACGCAACAGCTGTGGGCGAATGATCCAGTCATGTACTGAACGCAGGTCTATGGGGGTGATCGGTTTGCCATCCGCATCCATCGCGCCCGGCTCGGCATCCACAGTGAACATGAAGATTTCGCCCAGACCGGTGGCAATCGGCCCCATCTCGGGCTGGAGACCAGCAGGCAGGTCCGAACGCGCAGCCGACAGACGTTCACTCACCAGTTGTCGGGCGAAATAGATGTCGGTGTCATCGCCGAAAATGGCGGTGACCTGGGACAGCCCGTAGCGGGAAACCGAGCGCGTGTACTCCAGCCCGGGCAGACCCGCCAACGTGGTTTCTATCGGGTAGGTCACCCGCTGCTCCACTTCTAGCGGCGTATACCCCGGCGCTTCGGTATTGATCATCACCTGTACGTTGGTGATATCCGGCACGGCATCAATCGGCAACCGGTTGAAATTCCATAGCCCCAGCAGTGACAGCAAGGCCACGACCACCAGTACTAGGCGGCGGCGCTCAATGGCGTGTTTAATAATGGCTTCAAGCATAGTCTCAGGCCTTTAGTGATCGTGGGAAGCGCCGGACTTTTCAACGTCCGCCTTGAGCAGGTAGCTGTTACCACTGACGTACTCAGTGCCTGGTTTCAGGCCACCCAGCACCTCGACCCACTCTTCATCTTCACGGCCCAATTCCAGCATGCGCACTTCGTACTGCTCGCCCACCTTGGCGAACACCACCGTAAAATCACGGAACCCCTGCAGCCCGGTTTTCTTCACGGCCAGCTCGACAGGATGTTGCGCCACTTCAATCTGGCCAGTGACAAACTGGCCCGGTAGCCAGCTCTCCGGCAGCGACGCCAGCGAGACGCGCACCGTCTGTGCCTGACCGGCAGCCACCTGCGGCGCCAGGAACGTCACCTTCCCCGTGACCGTGCCGGAGCCATCGGCCAGCACCAGCTGCACATCAGCACCCGGCTTGACCCGTGCCCGATCCATGGCAAACACCGACAGTTCAGCCTCGGTTTTTGACACATCAATAATGCGGGCCAGCGTTCTGTCCCCGGTGGGCTCGCCAGCACCACCGTCAAGCGAGGCGATCACGCCAGACATGGGCGACCGCAACGCATAGGTGCGCAAGCTTTCGTTGCTCTCAATGGTGAACAACACATCGCCACGGGCAACCTTGTCGCCCAGCCCCTTGTGCACGCGGACAATTTCGCCGTCAAAGCGGGCGCGAACGGCGCGCTGTCCGGCAGGCGGCAGGACCAGAGAGCCGTAGGCCGTCACGGTTTCATGCAGGGTCGCAGGGCCTGCCACTTCAGTCACCACTCCCATGGCATCGGCCACCGCCTGCTCAATGGCGGTACGCCCTTCGAAACTGTCGTACTGCCATTGGTACTGCTGCCCCTGGTGCTCGGCTGATACCGAAACCACAAAGGAGTGAGGCTCATAGATTTCCATGTCGCCGCGCAGAAAGTCCGCTTGCGGGGCAAAACCGATCTCGTCGCGCACATTGCCAAGCCGCGTCAGCACCACCTGCAAATTCACTTCCTCTGGATCGACGGGCTCACCGTCATTGCTGATCCAGGCGCGATACTCCGGCGGCACCCCCGTTTCAAAAATGGCCAGTTCCACAGCAAAATCACCGTCACGCAGCATCAGTCCGCGATGCGGCCCCTTCTCCGGCTCCGCTTCCTGCTCCTCTGCGGCGCCCGCAGCCAGTGTCACCAGCGGAAAAACCAACAACATCCATACCGTCACCAGCAAGCCGATGGGTTTACGAAAAACATTCATTACTTCTGCTCCTTACTGTCTGCAGAGAAGGTCTGTGCAGAGATAGCCAGGCCGGTGAGGCGCTCAATTTCGGTAAGATTGACGTGAGAGGCCAGCTGCGTGTTGATCAGTGCCAGCCGGGCATCAAGCAGCTCCTGCTTGACGGAGATCCACTCCAGATAGCTGAAGCGACCTAGCGAATATGCCTCATTGGCTGCGCCAACGGCTTGCTGCAAACGCGGGATCATTTCTTCACGCAGTGCGTCAGCCTGGTGGCGGCTATGCTGCAGGGCCTGGTAGAGCTCGAACAAACGGGCCTGCAGGCGACTTTCCTCGGAAATCGCCATGGCTTCATTCAACGCTTGCTCAGCCTCCAACTCACTGACCCGCGCCTGATTACGGCGCTGATTACCCAGAGGGATCGCGACACCAGCTACCACGCCAAAATCATCGGTGGCTTCATAGCGGCGCACGCCCGCAGAAAAGCGCCAGCGAGACAGGGCATCTGCTTTGGCCATGGCCATCTCTGACTCATTCACCCGTGCCTGGGTGAGGAATCGAGTCACCCGTGGGCTCTCTTGCAGTTGCTTCTCAAGGTCTTGCAAAGACACCAGCTGCTGACTGGTTTGTAACTCTCCCAACAGAGCAAAGTCGGCGTCATTGGCTTCCCCCCACTGGGCAGCCAGATGCTGCCGAGCCACAAGCAGCTCGTGATCCAGATCTTCCACATCCAGCTTGCGACGCTCCAGCTCCACCTCAGCGCGCAACACATCCACCCGCGAAGCACGCCCAGCGCGACTGCGGCGGCTAAGCTCATCCAATGATGATGAAGCGTTATCGCTGGCCAGTTTTGCCAGTGCCAGACGCTCCTGATAGGCCAGCGCAGTTAGAAAAGCCTGGGCCGTGCGGGCCGCCACGTCGTAACGCAGCAAATCCTGCTCAATGGCTGCGACAGACTGCTTTCCTTCTGCCACATCGACCCGGCTTTCGACCTGCTTCCCCTCCAGGGCCCAGCTCAGGCTGAGCGTGGCTTGGGCACTATCGGCACCTTCATAGATGCCACTCCCCAACACGTCCTCAACCTCCAGCTGAATCTCTGTTCCGCGACGAACCTCTGCCTGGCGAACTTGTGCCTGCGCGGACTGCGTCCGGTAAGCCTGTGCCTTGATCTGGGGATGCTGCGTCAGACTTCGCTCTATTGCCTGAGAGAGCGTCAGCTCAGCTTCCGCAGCCACCAGTGGCGGCGCGAAAGACAGCACTCCCAATACCATCAAAGGCACCAATAACCGATTGGCAATCGGTTTTTCGGTCGTAAAAACAACAGGAATTCGACTCATCAGAACACTCTTAATGAAGAAACAAGGTTTCCAGAAAATGGTGCACAAGATCCACACTGGCGGCACTGCATAGTGCCGCAACCACCACCACAACGCCGACCAGCACCACAGACAAACTGCGGTGATCGGCCGGGCCCAGCAAATGCATGATCCGCCGCTGAACCGCATGGGCAGCGAAATGACAGCTCGCCCGATACGGTTGCTGCTGCCGAAAGCGGGCCGCCAGTTTTTCCACATTCAATAACGACTGGGCAATCGCAGAGGGATTTGGATAGCGGCGCAACACCCATTGGTCCGCTCGTTGCTCTTGCACCAGCTCAAGCTCCGCCTGCAGAAAGCGGCGCACAGGTGAGGGATAAAGCCCTACCAACATGGCAAATAGGCTTTTCCTCAAAGGATCACGGCGAACAATATGGGCTTGTTCATGCAGGCCGATAATATGCCGTTCTTCTTCCGAGATAGAAGAAGCAAGCCCGCGAGTAATGAAGGCCTGCGGTGACAATAACCCCGCGACAAACGCCATGGGCGCGTCAGCATCTAACTCGGCAAGTCCACCCTCGCTACGCTCACTCAGTGCAGCGAGCAACGTGTACCTACGGCTCAGAGCCCGCGTCCGCCAAGCCCCAAATACAAACGCCACGAAGATCGAAAGAAGACATAGCGACAGGAATACCCCATGCCAAGATGCCGGTGAAAACAGATAGGCGTGGTGCCAATGGATGATCCCGGCAAGCCACAAATGAGAGGCGGGAAACAATTCCGGCATAACCGATAGGATAACCGCTGCCCCGCCTGCAATTATTGGGAAAGATGCGATCAGCCACAGCAAGTTACTACGCATGGTTAGCGAGTAGCCCTCAAAACCCGGCATGACGAAACGCACTATAATAGCAGTGATCACTATCCCACCCAGCACCCCAAGCATCAGGATAGTGAGCAGATGCAACAACAATGCGGGATACCCGAAAATCATTGGTCAGATTGCTCCGCATCTGCCTCACGACGGGCTTCGATCAGTTTTTCCAGCGCCTCGATCTGCTTATCAGAAAGCTTTTCCGAGAAGGTACTGAAAGCCGCGATCAGCGTGCTGCCGGGGTCCGCACTATAATCCTCGCCAATGCCCTCAATCAATTTTCCGATAAAGGCTTGGCGGTCCATAGCTGCCTGGTAATGGAATGCATGGCCTTGCTTTTCACGGCGCAGCAGGCCCTTCTTATAGAGCCGATCCAGGGTGCTCTGGATTGTGTTCAGGGTACCACCACGCCGCTTTTCGAAATGCGAGTGCACGGACTTGGCATCCGCTGTCCGCCCTTTCCAGAAATACTGCAGTACCTGCTTTTCAAGCTCACCCAGCTGCATATCCGTCCGCCAATTGATCACATGGCCTGAACCATGACACACACAAAACCGAGCGTCAATCGGTTTTTTACTTAGTTCAACCCAAGAGAGAAACAGGGAAAGCCGGGCGATCTCTGAATTTAAAGGCAACCATCTTGAAAATTGGCCAGATCAAAGAAAACTCTCATCGTTCTACCGATCAAAAAAACCAATAATACAAGGGTGTGTTATTATAGATGTATGTGGCCATTTGATTTAATACCTCATATTTCCTACAAGAAAAGTTATACTTTTAATTCAATCGCTAAATCTGAGAAAGCTGCATAACAATGTGGAACCCTTGCCACCACCTATGATCAATCAAAAGGTGTCCACTAAAGCGGGAGAACTACAATTTCACCTGCAGCGATTTGTTATATGTCTTTTGCGACTTTGGCACAATGATCATCCAAAAACTCGATGAGGCGGGTGAACCCAGCCTCCACGGTCTCAACAAATCTATCAATCTCCATGCCCTTAAACATCTCAAGCGTCATGGCTCCCGAAGCACTCTCCTTAATCGAAAAATGTAACGCCCTCAAATGAGCCATATAGTCTCGGACGTCCTTCAGAAGGATGAACCACTCCATTTCATCGCTCAGATGATTGACAAGCAATGGATCATCAACAGCACATTTGTGCCACCAAGGACATGTTTCCTTAAACCGTTGAAGCTGTTGTGCTGCCCGATCTGTGGCCCGTAGATAGTTTGAAATATGCTTGCAAATGTATCGAGGGTTGCCCGAACCGTGAACACGTACGTAGTCAGGTTCGCTCGTAGCTGATAGATCTCTCTATCAAACGAGAGTCTCGTTTGACCGCTTGGCAATGTTTCCCTCTGAGTGGAGTGAATCCCCTCAATCGCCTTTTGGTGCGTCTCGATCTCATTTCTGGCCAGGACAATCGTATGAATGTTGTCCCGGATCATGCGATATGCAATCTTGTAGTATTCAACGGTCGGATAGAGCAGATGAAGATACCCACCGTTACTTTGTATTTTTTAGTAGCGGCCCTGTAGCTTTTGCAGAGAGCTGCCCTTGTGAATTGCAATCTGTAGCCGCCGCAATGGCTGCTCGTACAGCGGCTGCTGATAGCAAACTGTTGATCCTTCAACTGGGCCGAACTCGAAGCTTTCAGGTCTGGTGATCGGCGGTTCTGCCGCCTTGGCCTTGTCGCCGATAAGCTCACATTTTATCTACAAACACCCACGAGGTGCATATCGCCTCAACAACCGGCGCAGCTTTGCTGCGTCCGGCGCCGAAGGCACGTAGTTCATTGACTTGTGAATGCCCATTAGTACGACAGGAGATACTCATCTAGCTCTCTATTAGTGATTTCACGGCGCGTTCTCCTCTCTAGTGACTCCCGCAGAGCAAGGCACCTTCAACAAAAGGATGCGTATGATCCATCAACCGCCTTAGAGTCAACGCGGCGCCTGTCGGGCTTCGTAAGCGATGAGATTGCTCGATTTGTGATGGAATCGTAAATAAAGAACGCTCCTGGCACGTGAAAATGTAGGTACTTTGAGGCTAAGGATCGCTTCTCTATTCCAGATATCTCGGCAAGCAAGTCAGTGACCTTCTTATGGCATTCTAAGGTTAGGTCAAGATTATCCACTGTGACTCTCTGTATCCCAGAAACCTTAGAAATCCACTGATCAATCTTAGATCTCTTGATCTTTGGAGCAACCTGACTGAGGTAGAAGTTTTGACCCTCCACCATCTTGGGTCCAGCCTTTCTTTCGATTGAGGCTGAGTAGCTTCTGCCAATAATCCACACTTTCCCAACAATCACCGACAGATCGTTATGAAGCGGATCTTCCCGGCACATTCGGTAAAGTACCTCGTTACCCCAATCAAATGATGCCGTCATAGCACCGCCCCTTCTTAGCGCTAACACCTCACACCACCGGCAGCAAAAAGCAGAGCGAGGAACGAGCGGCGCTTATTACTGTCACGGTTCAAACTTGATACTAGGTGTGGCTAGGTTGATCGCGCCATTCTTAGCATGCAACCTTAATCGCCCTTCCCCGAAATACTGATGATGCTATAGCCAAAGCCAACTGCGCAGCCAAAACAGGTGGTACGGCATTTCCTACTTGCGTAAATTGGCGAGCAGTCGAACCAACAAATTCATAATCATCTGGAAAAGTTTGTAGCCTTGCACATTCCCTAACACTCAATGTCCTTGGTATTTCAGGATGCAGGTGGGATCTGCCTCCTCCGTTTGCCCCGCCTGCAATAACTGTCTTGGATGGAATGCAGGGGTCAAGTCTATCTACACGGCCAAGCTGATCCCTTTTCCCGTACCCTAATTTGCAATAACGCTCCATGGAACTTAGTTTATGAGCTCTAGTCTCGGTATTCTTGGCACTTCCTTGATTTCTTAGTAGAACAGAGCCAGCACCATAAATGGTATCTGATGGCTCAGGGTACACCGGCAAATTCCCATTCCTACTACCAATTACGAACAGTCTCTCTCTAGATTGCGGCACACCATAGTCAGCAGCGTTTAACACTCGCGGCTCTTCTACTTTATAGCCACACCCTTCCAGTTCACGTATAGCAGCAGAAAGCTGAACACCGCCATCCAAATCTTTTAATCCAGGAACATTCTCAATAAGAAAACATGTTGGATTAAAATGTTTTATGATTTTCACGTAATCAAAGAGAAGATTTCCATTTTTTTCATGTCCAAAACCAGTTCTTTTGAAATTATCTCCTGACTTAGAAAACCGTTGATTTGAGGCAATCGAAAATGGCTGACATGGCGGCCCCCCTGCGAACATACCCTCAAAATTCAGGGGAATTATAGCTTCAAGGGTTTCGATAATCTCTGATACATTAGACACGTCGCCTGAGTGTGTAGGAGGCCCAAAAACTTTCCAATTTGGTTTATTCTTGCGCAAGGTTTTGCAAAATAGTTCGTTGAACTCGAAAGCTGCCTTATGCTGATAGCCCGCAGCCTCAAAGCCCAAATCTATTCCACCACAGCCAGTGAAAAAGCTAACCAACGGAATACCATTCGGCTCTGATTTGTAATGAGATAATTTTTTTGGTTTAGGTCCAGACCATTTTTTCTTGTGGCTTTCTTCATACACAAGATCATCAAAGGTATAGCCATGGAGGTCTAATGCCTCTGAAAGCTCGACACCTTTTCTTTTCGCAAATCTAAAAATCTTCTTTTGCAAAGCGGGAGTTAACGGATTTCCTGTAGATGCTTTTTTCCTAGACATAACAGTCACCTTTCACAATCCCCTGCTTTGCTTGGAAGTAAATTTCATGCGCTTCCTCTCTATTCTCAAAATCACTTTTTCTGTTTTCCCTCAAGTAATTGTCATAGTAACGATGAATCGCCCTATGACATGTTGGGCATATAGGTGCCATATCATCAAGGATTGTCCCTGCCCTTGAATCTACCCGGGTTCCGGAGGAAAGCGGCAAGATGTGATGAAGATCAAGAACTCTGTTGACCCACGGGTACTTCTTTCTAGTATCTATTTTGCAGGAGTTGCAAATAGGACTGGGAAATTTATCGAAATACAAGCTCCGTAACTTCGCATTTCTTTCGATTATGACGTGTGTCTTCTGAACCTTACTACCTTCGACAAACCCGCTTTCCAAAACATCAGAAACTATTGTCCCTTTGTACTCAAAAAAGTCATGCTCAGAACCATCTCGAAAGAACCTCGCGAGCCGCTGAATTTCAATATTTCCGTCTGTCTCGTACGGGCCAGATATCGGACTCAACGAGTGAAATATTTCATGGGCGTCTTCCTTACTTAGAGACACAACAATATCACTAGCCGTATTATGCAAATATGATATTTGAGAAATAAACTTAATGCTTTCACGAGCCTGGCGAGGATCTATATTTCGTACCAAATCAGAATATCGCTCCCGATTACCCATCAAAGAAAGAAACTCTGTATCGCTCTCATCACCATTAAATCCACTAAATATGTATGCACCAATAATCTCGTTTATCGGGGTTATATATTCGTCAAGACCAGCCACTTTTGCCAAAATATATTTCAAAGAAAAGCACAAAGGGTTTCTTCTCTTCATAACCGCATTGGCGTCTGCCCAATCAGAGAGGGCAGGAGAAGGATCAGTAGTAGCTTCTACTAAAAAATGGACATACTCATCACATGTAATTGCACCGGGCTGGCTCAATACTCGTGCTATGTCAGTTGGTATGGCGGTGCCATGAGACTCTGAAACGAGAAGACACAGCTTATAAATTCGTGAATAATTTCGCCATGGGGTGTGCGTTGGTGGTGCCGAAAACGGAAACCCTGTTACTTGTCTTATAAATTCTGGTTCGCTATTTTTAAAATCATAATTGACAATAAAATTTGCCATGGTACGCAGAACATCGTATTGAAAGTACTGCATCCTGCCCTGATCCCATTTCCACATGTCAGGAACCACTCGCCAAATTATTACTTGGACCGAATACAACAGAGGAATCTTTCCCATCTTCCTCATCTATGCGGTATTTAGCCAACAAATCGCTAAAAGCTTTTCTACCCAACCAAGCCAATGAAACGTCGAGCTCATTTGAAAGCTCGATCAGTTTTCGATAATTATTTTCATCAAGGTTAATAGTTATTCGACTTTTTGTAACCACCTTCTACCCCACTCATGCTTAACTGGAAGTCTGCTGCATTATGCAGCACTTTGCCGCACAATGGAAGTCGATCGCTACGTTGCTGGCAACGCTCTTGGACACATAACGCAAAACTAAGCCGCGCGAGCTTGCGAGCGTCGGCTTGAGTGATTAGTTATACGCCTCCAACACCGGCGTACACGCCATCGTAACTCGCCCAATTTCACACGATCCCATTCTTCCTTCAGCGCATCCTGGAACATTCTGGTGAGAGCATTGCGACGACGCTCAAATTCAGTTAGCTCAAGATCTCTACGCGGTGTCCCGGTAAGATAAGTCTCAATTGACTCTGCTTCTTCGAGAATGCCCAAGTGCTCCCGCTCTTCTGGGTTAGTATATAACCTTAGAAAATTTCGCGACTTACGAACTGGCCGAGTATCTTCCAAAACGGTTGAGTGCGCGCCAAAAGAATGATCTGCTTCTGAGTTAGCCGACGCTGAATCTGATAACTTCTCCAGCTCATTCAAGTAATCTGAGAACGCATTCCGAATGTCTTGTATCCACTTCTGCCGATACCCCGACACAGTTGATGCGCGGCTAATTTTCTGTTGCAGCCAGCCCGAGAACAGTACAATCAATGCTGCAATCACGGACCCAGCAAAAATCCAGGCAGAATCTGGGAAACCCTCCATTAGCTTCTCCGATCTCTAAAGCGTATAACAGTGTATTAATTAGAACGTTCCGTATAACTCGGTTCCTTATAACTCCTGAACCAGCCTGCCCTCACCTTCGAGAAAAGCCTGCCATAGCAACAACCCAGAATGGAATAGCCAATTTCCTACACGGAGTTCTAAGAAACCTTCCTTTGAACTCGCAGCAACAGCATCTCTGAAAAGCCCATAAATTTCAATTGGTTACAAAAGCTGCGATCTCATTACGTTGAAACCGGACAACACGATTCCAAATTTTTTCAACTACATATCACCTCCATGAAGCCAGGAAGGAATGGCCTTCCTGACCCCATCTCATGGAGGTTTCATGATCATTCAATGTCCGTCCTGCCGCTCTATCCGGGTCACCGCCCTGCAAAATGGCCGCAAGGTCGGCGGGACTGTTGGCACGGCTGCCGGTGCTGCCAGTGGGTTTGCCATGGCGACCAGTGGCGCTCGTGTGGGTGCCACCGTCGGCTTGGCGTTTGGTCCTGCCGGGTCCGCCATCGGTGGTATCGCTGGTGCCGTGCTCGGCGGTCTGGCTGGAGGTGTAGCCGGAGGAGAAGCCGGTGCAGCACTTGGCGCCAAGCTCGACGAGACCTATCTCGACAACCTGGAATGCTTGGATTGCGGGCATAGCTTCCGGCTCGTCACCGAGTAAGCCCTACCTCACTTCCTATCTCCCCTTTCTGAGCCCGCCTTGTGCGGGCTTTTTTATGCCGCTTTGGAGGCCTGAATGGATATTCCCACTTTCGTAAAGAACGAGCAGGGCCTGTACCACGTACAGGGCTGCGTGAAGCCTGAGGATATTGTCAGTACGGCTGCCACCATCCTGCTGGATGAGCTCACCGACCGGGAAGCGCTGACCGCGCCCACCGATGTCGCCCAGTTCCTGCAGTTGGCTCTGGCCCAGGAGAAGAACGAAGTCTTCTCGGCCATTTTCCTCAACAACAAGCACAAGGTGCTGGGTTTCGAGACGTTATTCAACGGCACCATTGATAGCTCGGCTGTTTACCCCCGTGTGGTGGTGCAGCGCGCTCTGGACTGCAATGCCGCCGCCGTCATCTTCGCCCACAACCACCCCTCTGGTTGTAGCGAGCCCTCAACTGCCGACCGGCAGATCACCAAGCGCCTCAGGGATGCCCTCGCACTGATCGATGTGCGGGTGTTGGACCACTTTGTGGTGTCCCGTTCCGGCTACGTGAGCCTGGCTGAGCGCGGCTGGCTCTAACCCCGCCCTTTGGGCATCTCATCATTATTAGGAGATTTACCATGGCACATCTTGTCGAAAGCATGGCCTATGCAGGCCGTACCCCCTGGCACGGGCTGGGCAACCGGCTCGCTGCCCAACAACCCCTCAATGTCTGGATGCAGGAAGCCGGCATGGACTGGGAGATC
>PAJO01000064.1 GCA_002706085.1 Alcanivoracaceae bacterium
CGACCGATCCCGAAGATGTAGGTGAGAGAAATCACCGTGTGCTTATTTTCCGGGATGTTAACGCCTGCAATACGGGCCATCCGAATATCTCCGATTCACAAAACGGGTGCGCCAGGCTCTCAGGCGCCGAAAGGCGGCAGAGTCTAGCGCTACGCCGACTGAATTTCAACCAAACACTTAAAAGAAGACTGAACCTTAACCCTGGCGCTGCTTGTGCCGGGGTTCGGCACTGCAGATCACCATGACGCGACCCTTACGACGGATCACTTTACAGTTACGGCAGATCTTCTTTACAGAAGCCTGAACTTTCATCGCACTCGCCTCGTTCGTTAACGCACCAGTCCGGTGCCGCCATACCCTTTCAGGTTGGCTTTCTTCATCAACTTCTCGTACTGGGTGGACGTCAGGTGCGAATTAACTTGCGACCAGAAGTCCATGACTACTACCACAACGATCAGCAGAGAGGTGCCACCCAGATAAAAGGGCACATTGGCAACTGCTTGCAGACCCAGTGGCAACAGGCACACCAGCGTCATGTATACCGCACCGATCAGGGTCAGACGGCCCATTACGGTATCGATATAGCGAGCGGACTGCTCGCCCGGGCGGATGCCCGGAATATAGGCGCCGGATTTCTTCAGGTTGTCAGCGACATCCTTCGGATTGAATACCAGCGCTGTATAAAAGTAGCAGAAGAACACGATTGACAGGGTAAACAGCAGAATATACAGCGGAGTCCCCGGCAACAGAGCATCACTCACGCTTCGCAGTGCCTGGCCCCACCAGGAATCCGGATTGGAATCACTGAACCACTGGGTCAGCGATGCCGGAAACAGCAGAATGGAGCTGGCAAAGATAGCGGGAATAACCCCTGCCATGTTCACCTTCAGCGGCAGATGGCTCTGCTGCGCTGCATACACACGGCGACCTTGCTGGCGTCGTGCATAGTTAACCGTAATACGGCGCTGCCCGCGCTCCACAAACACCACGCCGAAAATCACGGCCAGTGCCACTAGGAACACGAACAACATCATGATCAAGCTCAAATCACCGGTACGGGCAGACTCGAAAGTCTGAGCCACGGCACCGGGCAAGCCTGCCACGATGGAGGCGAAAATCAGCATGGAAATACCATTGCCAATCCCGCGCTCGGTAATCTGCTCACCCAGCCACATCAGGAACACGGTACCGGTCAGCAGGCTGGTCACCGCCACAAAGTAGAAGCTGGCTACCTGCATGGTAGTGGCCGCTTCTGGCAGCAAGGTGATGCCTTGGCTCTTCAAGCCGGCACAGACCCCGAAGGACTGAATTGCCCCCAGTGCAACCGTCAGATAACGGGTGTACTGGGTAATCTTGCGCCGACCCTGCTCACCTTCCTTGCGGAGCTGCTCCAGAGTCGGGACCACTGCCGTCATCAGCTGAATCACGATGCTGGCAGTAATGTAGGGCATGATGCCCAGAGCAAATATGCTCATGCGCTCCAGGGAGCCCCCAGAGAACATGTTAAACAGGCCAAGAATGGTGTCCCGGTTATTGTTGAACATCTGTTGCAACGCTTCCGGGTTCATGCCCGGTACCGGGATGTGTGCCCCGATACGGAACACCACCAGGGCGCCCAACAGAAAACCGATTCGCCGCCACAGCTCACGCATCGCGTTGCTGTCTACTTTCGGCGCGCCACCATTCAATGTCTGAGCGCGATTCTTCGCCATAGAGCGTCGCCTTATTCTTCGACTTTGCCGCCAGCCTTCTCAACCGCTTCACGGGCGCCTTTGGTAATGGCAACACCACGAACGGTAACGGCGCGATTAATTTCGCCAGAAAGAACAATCTTGGCGCGCTTCATGTCGCGGCGCACAACGTTGGCAGCCTTCAGGGCAGCCAGGTCGATCACGTCGCCTTCTACCTTGGCCAGCTCAGCCAGACGGACTTCAGCGGTGCCCATTGCCAGCTTGGACGTGAAGCCGAACTTCGGCACACGACGCTGCAGCGGCATTTGACCACCCTCGAAACCGGGCTTCACAGTACCGCCGGAACGGGACTTCTGACCTTTGTGGCCGCGGCCACCAGTCTTGCCCAGGCCGGAACCGATACCGCGACCGACGCGTTTGCCGTCCGGGCGGGAACCTTCAGCAGGATGCAGATCATTCAGACGCATCACTTATTCTCCCTCTACCTGTACCAAGTACGCGACCTTGTTGATCATGCCGCGTACCGCCGGGGTATCTTCAACTTCCACGGTGTGGCCGATACGGCGCAGACCGAGACCACGCACACAGGCCTTGTGCTTTTCCAGCCGGCCGTTGGTGCTCTTAACCAGCTTTACCTTGATCTTTTCAGCCATCGTAACGATTCCGTAATCTGCGCTTAGTTCAGAATGTCTTCGACGGACTTGCCACGCTTGGCAGCCACTGACTCCGGAGAAGCCATGGTCTTCAGGCCGTTAAAAGTAGCCCGAACCACGTTTACCGGGTTGGTGGAACCATAGCACTTGGCCAGTACGTTCTGAACGCCTGCGACTTCCAGCACGGCGCGCATGGCACCGCCGGCAATCACACCGGTACCTTCATCGGCCGGCTGCATGTACACCTTGGAGGCGCCGTGACGGGCCTTCATGGGGTGCTGGATGGTGGTGCCATTCAGCTCCACCTGAATCATGTTGCGGCGGGCAGCTTCCAGGGCTTTCTGGATAGCGGCAGGCACTTCACGGGCCTTGCCACGACCGAAGCCAACTTTACCCTTGCCGTCACCCACTACGGTCAGAGCGGTAAAACCGAAGATACGGCCGCCTTTCACAACCTTAGCAACCCGGTTTACCTGAACCAGCTTTTCCTGCAGACCTTCGTTGGGATCAACTTTCGCCATAACCAAGCACCCTTAGAATTCAAGCCCGTTTTCACGCGCGGCGTCAGCCAGCGCCTTTACGCGACCGTGATATTTAAAACCGGAACGGTCAAAGGCAACGCGCTCAATGCCCGCTTCCTTGGCACGCTGAGCGATCAGCTGGCCAACTTTGGCCGCTGCGTCAGTGTTACCGGTTGCTTCAGCACGCAGATCTTTCTCTACAGTGCTAGCGGAGGCCAGAACCTGGCCGCCGTTCGCAGAGATTACCTGCGCATAGATATGACGCGGAGTACGATTAACGCAGAGACGAACTTCGCCCAGTTCACGAATCTTAAGACGAGTACGTTTTGCCCTGCGCAGACGTGCAACTTTTTTGTCTTTCATGGCATTAATCTCAACGATTATTTCTTCTTGGCTTCCTTACGGCGCACTTGCTCATCAGCATAGCGCACCCCTTTGCCCTTGTAGGGCTCCGGCGGACGGAAGGCCCGAACGTTGGCGGCAACCTGACCTACCAGCTGCTTGTCAACGCCCTTGATAACGATCTCTGTCTGGCTCGGGGTTTCGACAGTAATCCCTTCAGGCAGCTCGTAAGCAACCGGATGAGAGAAGCCGAGAGTCAGGTTAAGGACCTTACCCTGAGCCTGTGCGCGGTAACCAACGCCGAGCAGCTGGAGCTTGCGCTCAAAGCCTTCGGACACACCAGTCACCATGTTGTTCAACAGAGCACGGGTGGTTCCGGCCAGGGCCCACGCCTTCTGGGATTCGTCGTGAGGCTTCACTGAAACCACACCTTCTTCCAGAGACACGGCTACCAGCTCGTGAACTTCATGCTCCAGGCTGCCTTTGCCACCTTTTACGGTAACTTGCTGGCCATCGACCTTAAACTCGACGCCGCTCGGCAGATTTACCGGACTTTTTGCTACTCTAGACATTGCTGCACCTAACCCGTCTACGCCGCTTCTGTTAGGACACTTCGCAGATCAGCTCGCCACCAACATTGGCTTTGCGTGCTGCGCGGTCAGAAATAATGCCCTGGTTGGTGGATACGATCATCACGCCCAGGCCGCCCTTAACCTTAGGGATCTCGCCTGCGCTCTTGTATACACGCAGACCGGGACGGCTTACACGTGCGATCTTCTCGATCACCGCCTTGCCTTCGAAATACTTTAGATCAACCGTCAATACCGGCTTCTTCTCATCGCTGACCTTGTAACCAGCAATGTAGCCCTCGTCCAGAAGTACTTTGGCAATCGCTTCCTTTGCCTTGGAGGCAGGAATCTCAACCTGTACTTTCTTGGCCATCTGGGCGTTACGGATACGGGTAAACATATCCGCCAGGGTATCTTGCATGCTCATGCCGCAATCGCTCCGCTACCTAACTCTTGGCTTACCAGCTGGACTTAACCAGACCGGGAACATCACCGCGCATTGCTGCTTCACGCAGCTTGATCCGGCTGAGGCCGAACTTGCGGTAGTAACCGTGCGGACGACCGGTCAGACGACAGCGGTTACGCTGACGAACCGGGGAAGAATCGCGCGGCATCTTCTGCAGCTGAAGCTGTGCATCCCACTTTGCTTCAGGTTCTGCATTGGGATCCTGGATGATCGCCTTAAGCGCTGCACGCTTGGCGGCAAAACGCTTTACCAACTTGGCGCGTTTTGCTTCCCGGTTTTTCATGGATTCTTTAGCCATGATAAATCCTCTTAGCCCTTCAGCGGGAAGTTGAAGGCGCGCAGCAGCGCCCGTGCATGGTCGTCATTCTTGGCTGAAGTGGTGATGGTAATGTCCAGACCACGCAGCTTGTCGACCTTGTCGAAATCGATTTCCGGGAACACGATCTGCTCACGCAGACCCATGGAGTAGTTACCACGGCCATCGAAGGATTTCGCGTTCAGACCACGGAAGTCACGAATACGCGGAATCGCGATGGAAACCAGGCGCTCCAGGAACTCATACATACGATCGTTGCGCAGGGTTACCTTGCAACCGATCGGCCAACCTTCACGGATCTTGAAGCCGGCAACAGACTTACGAGCCTTGGTTACCAGGGGCTTCTGACCGGAAATGGCGGTCATGTCAGCGACAGCACCGTCCATTGCCTTACGGTCAGCAGAAGCTTCACCTACACCCATGTTCAGGGTGATCTTGGTGATCTTCGGCACTTCCATGATGTTATCGAGGCCCAGCTCTTCTTTCAGCTTGGCTACGATCTCGTCTTGATAAATCTTTTTCAGATCACTCATGGGTCACCTAAACCTACAGCGCTTCGCCGTTGGACTTGAAGAAACGCACTTTTTTGCCGTCTTCAAAACGGAATCCCACACGATCCGCTTTCTGGGTCTTGGGGTTCCAGATGGCAACGTTGGAGGCATGCAGAGCTGCTTCCTGTTCTACGATGCCGCCTTGAGTACCGCGGTTCGGGTTAGCCTTAACATGCTTTTTCACCATGTTAACGCCGCCAACGATTACGCGACCATTGTCCAGTACTTGCTGAACGCTGCCACGCTTACCTTTGTCCTTGCCCGCGATTACGATGACTTCGTCATCACGCTTGATCTTAAGCATTACCTTCACCCGCCTTTACAGAACTTCAGGTGCCAGGGAGATGATCTTCATAAATTGCTCAGTACGCAGCTCGCGCGTTACCGGGCCGAAGATCCGGGTACCAATCGGTGCTTTGTTGTTGTTCAACAACACCGCGGCATTTTCGTCGAAACGAATCAAAGAACCATCCGGGCGACGCACACCTTTACGGGTACGTACTACCACAGCGGTCATTACATCACCTTTCTTAACACGGCCGCGCGGAATTGCTTCCTTCACTGTGACCTTGATGATGTCACCAATGCCTGCATAGCGGCGGTGAGAACCACCCAGCACTTTGATGCACTGTACTCGACGAGCGCCGCTGTTATCGGCAACTTCGAGCATGCTTTCGGTCTGAATCATCGCTAACTCTCTCCAACTCTGCCTTTACAGGCAGCCACAGCAACGGTCCGTCAGGCCTTGTTGGCCTGTTCAACTACATTTACCAGCGTCCAGGTTTTACGCTTGGACATCGGCCGGCATTCCTCGATGGTAACCAGGTCACCTTCGTTACACTGGTTTTGTTCATCGTGCGCCATCAGCTTCGTGGAACGCTTGATGATCTTGCCGTAAATCGGGTGCTGAACCCGGCGCTCTACCAACACAGTGATAGTTTTTTCACCCTTGTTGGAGATCACCTTGCCGGTAGCGGTCCGGCGCATTTTTGCCTCTGCCATGACTAGTTACCCTGCTTCTCTCTCAGAATGGTCTTAACGCGCGCAATGTTACGGCGAACCGTCCCAAGCTCGTGGGTTTTGGAAAGCTGGCCGGAAGCAGACTTCATGCGCAGCTTGAACTGCTGCTCAAGCAGATTGATCTGCTCCTGCTGCAGCTCTTCAACACTCTTTTCTCTCAGCTCGCTCGCTTTCATGGCTTACATCACCGTCCGAGTTACGACACGGGTGCTTACCGGCAGCTTGGCCGCGGCCAGACGGAACGCTTCACGCGCAACGTCCTCAGAAACACCTTCCATTTCGTAGAGCATCTTGCCCGGCTGAATCTGGGCAACCCAGTACTCTACAGAACCTTTACCTTTACCCATCCGCACTTCCAGCGGCTTCTGGGTGATCGGCTTGTCCGGGAAAACCCGGATCCAGATTTTACCGCCACGTTTGATGTGACGGGTCATAGCACGACGAGCGGCTTCGATCTGGCGCGCGGTAATGCGGCCACGACCGGTTGCCTGCAGGCCAATGGTGCCGAAAGACACCTTGCTGCCCCGCTGTGCCAGGCCGCGGTTACGGCCCTTCATCACTTTCCGGAATTTGGTACGCTTCGGCTGCAACATCGTTCGTTACCCTTTAACCGCGGCCGCGCTTTTTGGCGCCCTTGGACTGCTTCTGCTGCTCTTCCTGCTGAACCTGCTCCATGCCACCAAGCACTTCGCCGCGGAAGATCCACACCTTCACACCAATGGTGCCGTAGGTGGTTTCAGCACGTACTTCTGCGTAATCGATATCGGCACGCAGGGTGTGCAGTGGCACACGGCCTTCGCGGTACCATTCGGTACGTGCGATTTCAGCACCACCCAGACGACCAGACAGCTGCACCTTGATACCTTCTGCACCCGCCTTCATGGCGTTCTGCACGGCACGCTTCATGGCGCGACGGAACATCACACGACGCTCCAGCTGACCAGCGATATTATCGCCTACCAGACGGGCATCCAGGTCGGGCTTGCGCACTTCCTCGATGTTGATGTGCACAGGCACACCCATCTTGGCAGCGACATCGCGACGCAGGCGCTCGACATCTTCGCCTTTCTTGCCGATCACGATACCCGGACGTGCGGTAGAAATCGTGATGCGAACGTTTTCGGACGGACGCTCAATCTTGATGCGGCTTACAGACGCATTCTTCAGACGCTTGAACAGGAACTCACGAACCTGCAGGTCGGTAACCAGGCAGTCTGAATAAGACTTCGGTCCGGCATACCAGAGCGAGTTATGCTCTTTAACAATGCCAAGGCGAATACCGACCGGATGAACTTTCTGACCCATCTGGTTACTCCTGACCTTCCGAGACTTTCACAGTAATGTGGCAAGTACGCTTGAGGATCCGGTCAGCGCGGCCTTTGGCGCGCGGACGGATACGCTTCATGGTCATGCCTTCGTCCACAAAAATTGTGGATACCTTCAGCTCGTCAACGTCAGCGCCGTCGTTGTTTTCCGCGTTGGCAATTGCGGACTCCAGCACTTTCTTAACGATTTTTGCCGCCTTCTTGGGGCTGAATTCCAGAAGATTCAGCGCCTTCTCGACTTCCAGGCCTCGGACCTGGTCCGCTACGAGGCGGGCTTTCTGAGCCGAAATTCTTGCACCGCGCAGACGGGCTGCAACTTCAGTAGCCATGGCTGTCACCTTATCGCTTAGCCTTCTTGTCCACGACATGCCCGCGATAGTTGCGGGTCAGGGCGAACTCGCCCAGCTTGTGGCCCACCATATGCTCGGTAACAATAACCGGCACATGCTGTTTGCCGTTGTGGACAGCAATCGTCAGACCCACCATCTCCGGAATAATCATGGAGCGACGGGACCAGGTTTTAATCGGCTTACGGGAGCCGGCTTCCACCGCATCTTCCACCTTGCTCAGCAGGTGGTGATCCACAAAAGGACCTTTTTTGAGTGAACGTGGCACAGCCTGAACCTCTCTTTATCCCTTACTTACGACGGTCGCGCACAATCATCTTGGAGGTGCGCTTGTTTGTACGGGTCTTGTGGCCCTTGGTCGGTACACCCCAAGGGGTAACCGGATGACGACCACCAGAAGTACGCCCTTCACCACCACCATGTGGATGGTCTACCGGGTTCATCGCCACACCACGAACAGTGGGACGTACACCCCGCCAGCGCTTGGCGCCCGCTTTACCCAGTGAGCGCAAGCTGTGCTCACTGTTGGATACTTCACCCAGGGTTGCCTTGCAGTCAGCGTGAACCTTGCGCATCTCGCCGGAGCGCAGACGCAGGGTTACGTACTGACCGTCTTTCGCCAGCACCTGCACGGACGTACCGGCGGAGCGAGCGATCTGACCACCCTTGCCAGGCTTCATTTCCACGTTGTGAACCGTGGAACCCAGCGGAATATTACGCAGCGGAAGCGCGTTGCCCACCTTGATCGGCGCATCTTCGCCGGACTGGACACGATCTTCTGCTTTCAGGCCCTTGGGAGCCAGAATGTAACGACGCTCACCATCCAGGTACTTGACCAGGGCAATGTGCGCGGAACGGTTCGGGTCGTATTCCAGACGCTCGATAACACCTACCACACCGTCCTTGTTACGACGGAAGTCGATCACACGATACTTCTGCTTGTGACCGCCGCCTTTATGACGGGTAGTGATGCGGCCGTTATTGTTACGACCACCGTTCTTGCTCTTGGCTTCTACCAGAGGCGCGTAGGGAGCACCTTTGTGCAGATCTTCGTTGACCACCTTGACTACAAAGCGGCGGCCCGGAGAAGTCGGCTTGCACTTTACAATCGCCATTATTCCTTACTCCCTTCCTTACTCTGCGCCCAGGAAGTCAATGTCCTGGCCTTCCTCGAGGGAAACATAGGCCTTCTTCCAGTCAGCACGCTTGCCAGCGACGCGACCGAAGAATTTGGACTTGCCTTTCACATTGGCGGTACGAACAGACTTAACCTTCACCTCGAAGAGAGCTTCAACAGCTTTCTTGATTTCCAGCTTGTTCGCATCTTTGGCAACCTTGAATACAAAGGTACCGTTTTCGTCAGCTGCAACTGTCGCTTTTTCGGAAACGTGCGGAGCACGCAGCACAGTCAGGATACGCTCTTGATTCATGCCAGTGCCTCCTCAAGCTTCTTCAGAGCCGGCACAGTAATCAGCACCTTCTCAAAAGCGATCAGGCTGACAGGATCAACGCCTTGAGCGTCACGCACATCTACCTTCGGCAGATTGCGGGAACCCAGATACAGGTTCTCATCCACACTGTCAGTCACGATCAGGACGTTGCTCAGCTGCAAGTCTTTCAGCTTGGCAGCAACAGCCTTGGTCTTCGGTGCGTCAACAGTGAACTCGTCAACAACAACCAGACGTTCCTGGCGAACCAGCTCGGACACGATGCACTGCAGCGCGCCACGATACATTTTACGGTTCACTTTCTGGGAATGGTCACGGTTGGTAGCAGCAAAGGTTTTGCCGCCGCCACGCCAGATCGGGCTACGAATGGTGCCAGCACGAGCACGACCAGTGCCCTTCTGACGCCATGGCTTACGACCACCACCACTCACTTCAGAACGGTTTTTCTGTGCCTTGGAACCCTGACGGGCACCAGCCAGAAACGCAGTAACAACCTGATGAACCAGAGGCTCGTTAAAGTCCTTGCCGAAGGCGACTTCGGAAACGGTAACGGTACCTCCAGAGGCAGTATTGAGATTCATCCTCTATTCCTCTTTCAGGCCTTCGCCTTCACTGCCAGACGCACGATCACATCACCACCGGTAGCACCGGGGACCGCACCTTTAACCAGCAACAGATTCTTCTCAGCGTCTACGCGAACCACTTCCAGGTTCTGGACGGTGACGCGCTCAGCACCCAGATGGCCGGCCATCTTCTTGCCCTTGAATACGCGACCCGGGGTCTGGTTCTGACCAATAGAACCCGGAGCACGATGGGACAGAGAGTTACCGTGGGTGGCGTCCTGGGTACGGAAGTTCCAGCGCTTAACGGCGCCAGCAAAACCCTTACCCTTGGAGGTGCCAGTTACATCAATCAACTGACCCGCCTCAAAACCTTCTACGGTCACTTCGGAGCCCGGCTGCAGCTCACCCGCTTCAGCACGAAATTCCCAAACGCCACGACCTGCTTCTACACCAGCCTTGGAAAAGTGACCGGCCTGAGCCTTGGTCACACGGCTGGCACGGCGCTCACCCACCGTTACCTGCACGGCCTGATAGCCATCTGATTCTTCGGTCTTGAGCTGAGCAACCCGATTCGGGGTCACTTCGATGACAGTCACGGGAACACTGACACCTTCTTCAGTGAAGACCCGAGTCATGCCACATTTCCGACCGATCACACCAATCGCCATTGTTTACCTCTTCACAACCTGTCGCGGTTATTAGCCCGCCCGTTGTTAACCCAGGCTGATCTGCACATCCACACCAGCAGCCAGATCAAGCTTCATCAGAGCATCTACGGTTTTATCCGTAGGCTCGACGATGTCGACCAGACGCTTGTGAGTGCGGATCTCATACTGATCTCGCGCATCTTTGTTTACGTGCGGAGAGATCAGCACAGTAAAACGCTCTTTACGCGTCGGCAGCGGAATCGGACCCGTTACCTGCGCGCCTGTCCGTTTGGCCGTATCCACGATCTCTTGGGCAGACTGATCAATCAGACGATGATCAAAGGCCTTGAGTCGGATGCGGATTCTTTGGTTAGCCATAGCTAACAAACTCCAGACTGTTTCGAACCATAATTTATATGGCAAAAAGCCCACCAACCTGCCCTTATGGATAGGTGAGTGGTGTCAAAACAAGCCCGGGAACAATGCCCCGGTTGGTTCTGCCCGAAGGCAGGGCGCGAATATTAGTCACCCAGTGGGGGGATTGCAAGGGGTATTTTGAATTTATCTGTGGATTAGCCGCAGGGCGTGCGAGAACACCCGCAAACTAATCCCCCCGAGGTGTTACCAAATCACCCAGAAGAGCGGTTTTTCGTAAAACCTGCGCGCGCCCCCTTTTCCCGCCCTCCCCAGCGGCGCATTTTTAATCACACAGGTCTGGACGGCCTGATTCCGCGCCACCCCTTGGTGGACATGTGGGCTTTTGGAAGGGATAGATCGATGCTGATTCCAGTGATTATTGCCGGTGGCAATGGCTCCCGGCTGTGGCCGCTCTCGCGGTCTCATTACCCCAAGCAACTGCTGCGCCTCAACGGCGAATACAGCATGCTGCAGAACACTCTGTTGCGCCTGCCAGCCGATTTGCGTGCCGTGCGCCCTATTGTGGTGTGCAATCAGGAGCACCGTTTCCTGGTAGCCGAACAATTGCATGACATCTGCGTTGATGCCGATATCCTGCTTGAGCCCTGTGGCCGTAACACCGCGCCTGCAGTGGCATTGGCAGCCCTGCAGGCCCGCCAGCGAGAGACCGGCGCGCAAATCTTTATCTGCCCGGCGGACCATGCCATTCGCAACCCCGAGGCCCTGCATGCAGGAATCCAACGCGCCTCTCTTGCCGCAGAAGATGGTCTGCTGGTCACCTTTGGCATCAAACCTGACCGACCGGAAACCGGTTACGGCTATATATGTATGGGGAAGTCACAAGGCGAGCATCACCTGATCGAGCGCTTTGTGGAGAAGCCCGACGCCCAGACCGCCCAGCAATTCCTCGATCATGGTGGCTACCTGTGGAACAGCGGCATGTTTCTGTTCCGGGCCGAACGCTACCTGCAGGAACTGCGCGAGCACCACCCCCAGATGCTGGCCCACTGCACTCATGCCCTGCTTCAGGGAGAAGCGGATCTGGATTTTGTTCGCCTGGATGAGACCAGCTTCTCCCGCTGCGAAGACCTCTCCATCGACTACGCTATCATGGAGCACACCCGTGATGGCGCGGTGGTACCAGTGGAACTGTGCTGGAACGACCTCGGCTCCTGGCAATCGCTCTGGGACCATCTCGACAAGGACATGGAAGGCAATCACCTCAAGGGCGACATCATTGCCCACGCCAGCCACAACAATCTGGCCTTGAGTGATCACCGCCTGGTCGCCCTGCTGGGCGTCGATGACCTGATCGTAGTGGATACCCCGGACGCGATCCTCGTGGCCCACAAGAGTCAGGCCCAGGAAGTCAAACGTGTCACTGACACACTCAAGTCTCGCAAACGACCGGAAACCGAAGACCACCGGATGGTCCATCGCCCCTGGGGCAAGTATGACTCTGTGGACAAGGGCACCCGTTATCAGGTGAAACACATCACCGTGAAACCGGGCGAACAGTTGTCGGTACAAATGCACCACCACCGAGCCGAGCACTGGATCGTGGTTTCCGGCACCGCCAAAGTCACCTGCGGCGACAACACCTTCCTGGTCACCGAAAACCAGTCCACCTTTATTCCCATTGGTGAAGTGCACTCGCTTGAGAACCCCGGCCGCATCCCCCTTGAGCTTATCGAGGTGCAATCCGGAACCTATCTGGGTGAGGATGACATTATCCGCATCAGTGACCGCTATCACCGTGAGGACGCCGCCGAAAAAGTGGCGCATCTCCCATGAACGGGGCCTGTTTCAAGGCCTACGACATACGCGGTCGGGTCGGCGAGGAGCTGGATGAAGACATGGCCTGGCGGATCGGCCGAGCCATGTCTGAACAATTGCGGGCATCACGCATCGTGGTCGGCGCCGACATGCGGCTAAGCTCCCCGGCACTGTGCAATGCGCTCAGCGAAGGCATTCTCAGCAGCGGGGCCGACGTCATTGATATTGGCTTGAGCGGCACCGAGGAAGTCTATTTCGGCACTGTCTACCATCAAGCAGACGGTGGGGTGCAGATTACCGCCAGCCACAACCCCGCCGACTACAACGGGATGAAACTGGTACGTGCCGGCGCATGCCCGATTAGTGGGGACAGCGGCCTGTTCGACATACGCGACCGGGTGCTCGCCAACCGTTTTCCGGATGGGCAGCGGCGCGGGCAACGCCTGCGCCGGCCCGACAAGCACCCCTATATCCAGCACCTGCTACGACTAGTGGACTGCCAGCCGCTGGATGGTTTCTGCATGGTCAGCAACGCAGGCAATGGCGCCATCGGCCCCGCTCTGGATGTGCTAATGGAAGAACTGGCCTGCCGTGGCATCCACCCCCTTTTGCATCGTTACCACGACACTCCGGACGGCACCTTCCCGAACGGGGTCCCCAATCCGCTACTGCCAGAAAACCGGGCCGAAACCTGCGAGGCGGTGCGCCAGCACGGCGCTCAACTGGGGGTCGCGTTCGATGGGGATTTTGACCGCTGCTTCTTTTTTGACGAGCACGGCAACTTTGTCGAGAGCTACTACATCATCGGTCTGCTCGCCAATACCCTGCTGGCCGGCCAGCCAGGCGGCACCATTATTCATGACCCCCGACTGACCTGGAGCACTATCGATACCGTGCTTGAGGCCGGCGGCCATCCCATGCAGAGCAAAACCGGACACGCCTTTATCAAAGAGCGCATGCGTCGTGACAATGCCCTGTACGGTGGCGAAATGAGTGGGCACCATTATTTCCGGGATTTCCACTACTGCGATTCCGGCATTCTTCCCTGGCTGCATCTGGCCCGGTTACTGGCCAGCTCCGGCCAGACACTTTCCAGTCTGGTTCGCGACAGGGCCCATCGCTACCCGGTCTCCGGAGAGATCAACTTCACGGTGGAAGACACCCAGGCCGCCCTGACCCGAATCCGTGAGCAATACCGGCACTTTGCCCTCAGCGAAGACAATACCGACGGGGTCAGCCTGGAATTCAGTGACTGGCGCTTCAATGTACGCGCCTCCAACACCGAACCGCTGGTCAGACTGAATGTGGAAACCCGCTCCAACCCCGAGCTGCTCGCCAGCAAGACCCGGGAACTGAGCAGCCTGCTGGGAGGTGCCGCATGAGCCATCATCTCTCCTGGCTGGCCTCCGTGCTGCTGATCATGCTGCTGGGCGGCCCGGCCACCGCCAATGTAGCCCTGAGTCCGATTTATGCCAATGAAGCCAGCAACTGGCCGCTGGAGACCTTTGCCTCCAATGGGCTGTTCCGGCAGATTGCCCGCTATCAACGTGGCCACCCCCAGGCTGTGGTGATTGCCTCCGGTCACTACACACTGGAACGCTTGGCCAGCCAGCTCAATGAACGCGCCCTGAGCCGCAGCGACACGCAATGGACCCTGCATTACCCTCTGGTCATTGCTCCGGGCGCCCAGCTAACGCTGGACGGGGCGCGGCTGTATATTGACGGTGAGAATGGCGGCTGCCTGATCAACCGCGGCACCCTGACCATTTCACGCAGCCAGATTCACAGTAGCGGCAACCAGCACAGTGGCTTCATACATGGCTGGGGCGGCTCCCGCACACAGATTGATCGCAGCACACTGGCCGGTCTGGGGCGGCCGGATTACCGCGCGCACGGCCTCAGTGTGGCGCGTCACCGCTATCAGGACACCAGCGGAGCCCCCAGGCTCTCCATTCACCAATCCGAATTCGTGAATCTGTACCGGGGGCTTGAGGCCGAGCCGGGCAGCCACGTTACCCTGTCAGAGGTGACCATCACCCAAAGCCGTGAACAGGGGCTGGTATTGAGCGGCGCTCACGCCCAACTAACACGACTTCGAGTCGCCGGGTCGCATGGGCACGGCATCCGCGCTGAAGGCCCTGGAAAACTCACCCTTGAGGAGCTATTGCTCAGTACCAATGAGGGATCCGGGTTACTGATCGAGAACTTTCATGGCCAGTTGCAAGGCCGCAACCTGACCAGTGAGAGAAACCGGGAATACGGGATACAGATCAAGGGCGGACGGGATGGCTCCGCCCACCTGGAGCAGCTCGTCTTGATCGATAACGGAAGTGACGGCCTGCGGCTCGATGGCAGCACCCTGCTCACCGTCAGCGACGCACAGATTAATGGCAATCACCGTTACGCCATTTCGCTGGACGGGCAACAAGGCAAGGTGCAAGCAAGCCTGGCCACCCTCGAACTGCACCACAATCGCCTTGCCGCCCTGCATACTCGTGGAGAGGGGCATGTTCAGATTGAAGAAACCAGCCTGCGACACCACAGCAATCGCGGGCAGTATCTGGCGGGCAACATCAGCGCTCGCGAGTCACGCTTGCTCCCTCAACTACTACAAGCACTCCCGGTTGAAATACCTTTCACGGATGCTCAACCCAGAGCCCAGTTAGCGAGCCGCCCGTAAACCGCGATCCGAAAGCCTCTGCCTGCTTGTCAGACAGAGGCTGACGCTCGGGAAAACGGTGAGCATAGACTGGCCACCACGCCATCATGTGATCATCGATGGCTTCCTGCTTTTGCGCAAAACGTACGCCCTGCCCATCCTGCCGCCAAAAATGTACGACTTGGGCTGCCAGCTCATGCAGCACCGCCCCCTTGCCCTCATAGAGATCCAAGCCATTGCGGGAGCCGGACTCGGCCATCAATACCAGTGGCGTCAGGGCAAACGCATGGTACTCCGCCGCACGCTTGCCTCTGGCGGCTTCGTGAGGCAGCACCACCCCATCCTGATACGGCGTGATCTGCCCGATAGCCAACCAGTACCCTTGCTCAGCCCACGCCAACCGGTCCGGGTCATTCAACACCAGCCCTGTTGCCATGACCGCCCAGCAGGACCAGTAATCATGGTTGTTGTACAAGTCCAGACGCTGACGGCGCGGAGTCGCATAACGTTGCACCCGATCGGCCAACGCAGCCAGCCACTGACGTTGCACCGGGTCTGGCTGCCAATCGGTGAGAGCTTGCGCCTTCATCATGTTGGTGGCGACGGCGGCGAGAAACCATTTCCGTACGGCTTCGCCCTGTTTGCTGGCCTTGCTGGCCGTCATCGCCCCGGCCTCAGCCCAGGCAGAAATTGCCTGCGAGAAACACTCGCTGGCAGCCTGCCTCAACGCGGGGGTGCCACTGCGCATGTAATCGGAAATCTGTCCCAAAAAGGCCAGGTACCCATAGATCTCATCGACCTGTTCGCGGTAACGCTTGGCCGCCTTGGCATCCAGGACATCTTTGCTGGTTCGACTCTGGTCATACTTGCTGTCCATCTGCAGCGCCCCCCGGTACGGAGGAAATCCCGGCAGACGAGCCTGACACATCTGCAAGGCTCGCGCGTCTGCCGTAGCCCCGGCCAAGCGCTGGGCATCGAACAGTGGCTCCAGTTCCGCCTGGGCACACCCGGCCAGCAGTGTCAGCCATACGGCATTCAGTAATCGCACAGGGTCGCCTCCACAGTCAGGGCCGTCGTTACAGGCTGCTCCAGCTCCAGCAGCACTGACAGCAGGTTCGCGTCTTGGGAGGGAGGATCCAGGCGCAGGGTAAAGCGCCCTGTATCCAGTCTTGCCGGGCGGCGAATACGTACCTTTTCCCGCTGGCCGTCGTCGTAATACGCCAGCACATAAAAATGCCGAAACGCGCTATCGGAGAACGTAACATCCAGAGTCATGCTGCCTCTGCCGGCAGTCTGACGACGCCGCTCACCGGCGTTGGCCAGCACTTCCACGCGTTGATCGCGCTCAGAAACAGGCAGGGTAACGGCACCGGTGGCATAGGCCGAGCGATCACGGCAGCCCCCGGCGGCAGCAGGCAGCACTTCCCGCCAGACTTCCGGTTCTTCAAGATCAAAGTTGACCGGCAGCTCCCAGACCAGATAACGGAACTGCTCCTCCTGGTAGGCCGGCGAATACAGAAACTCCTGCAGCGCCCCCATGGCCCCGCCACCGGTCATGGCAAAATTCACCACATCGCGAGACAGATACTGCTGCAGAAAACCATGGAAGTTGTAGTTTTTGTAGCGTTCATCCCGGTTGTCAGAATTACTGGTGCCAATCAAGGCTATCTGCGGCTCGGACGCATCACCAAACAATGCATCTGCGCTGTCCGCCCCTTCGCTGGGCACCGTGTCGTAACCGCGAACCCACTGAAAGCCATAACCATTGCCGCAGACACTGGCCACGGCCACATTCAGGGTTCCCATCTTGCGTAACAGAATGCCCTCATGGGTCTCAAACGCCACTTCGGGAATGCGCTGAATGCGCGGATCCGCCAGCATCACTTGTGCAACCTGACGGGCGCTGACGTCGGCACCAAAAGGGGTCCAGTGGTGGTCGCGACGAAAAAAGTATTCGCCTTCATCCGCACTGCGCAGCACCGGGCCCATGTCTGCCACAATGGCCCCTTGCTGCATCATCGCCTGCGCCTTGCGCCAATACGCCCTGCGCACTTCCGCCAGCGGGTAGCTGCCTCGCCATGGCTGAACCAACTCATCGGCGTGCATTAACCCCCGGGTCGGCTGCAGCATCACCACCAGCTGCACATCGCGCTCGGCCAGCGCCGCCACCAGTTGTGCAAACGCACTTTTGGCCAATGATGACAGCGGAAAGCGCTGCTGCAGATCCACCTCGGTACGAAAGAACCAGAATTCCTTGCCGGCAATCAGCTGACGCATGCTCGCCATGGCCCCATCCGCATAGAGCTGCGGATCCGCCAGCGCATTACAGACAAACGGCGGCTCCAGATAAGCGCCCTTCATCAGCTGCGCCTGCTGCTCGGCAAGGGAAGACTCCGTTTCTGCAGAGGCCGCAGCCTGAGCCAGCCCGGACAGCGCCAGCAGCCCTGCCATCAAGCCTCTTTTGACATTACGGCATCGTGGCCACATTGGCTTCCTCCAGACGCGCCTGCGGGCCGGACTCATCGGCCACTACCCACACGCTGTACACCCGCCCACGCTGCAAGACCGCCTCATCAAGTGGCAGACTGGCCCCATCGTCGAGGCTAACGCGCAGCGCCACTTTGACGCCATTGATCTCACGGTCAGCGCTTTCGCTGGCCGCCAACGGCCCGATCACCGTCACGGCACCGTTTGCGGTTTGCAGCGAGGCACCTTGTGCTACCAGGTTGTACATCACCACCAGCGCCTTGAGCCGGCTGTTAAAGTAGGTGTCCTCGAATGCCGTCAAGCGTTCGCCGTCATAGGCCAGAGTCTGCACCGAGCGCGCGGCAAAGCTGAAGGCAAAAGGCTGGCCATTCACCTGAAGCTGCGCATCGCCACCTGGCCGATAGAGATAGTCTCCCGCCCGCCCCGGCGCCAGCGACTGACGCCACTCATCCATGGCCAGCTCCAGCTGCCCGGAGGTTAGATTCACTACCCGAACAAAGGCGGAATCCGGTGGTGCTGCCATTTCATACAGCCCTTCATTACCCTCCTGGGCGGCCCACGTCGGCAAACTCCACACCAGCAGCAGACTCAATATCCAGACACGCATGATCTTTCCCCTCCACAATCACATCCATTGATTGAATCAACGCCCGTTCCGGCAATTCCCAAAGCACATGGGTCACGCGTGGATCCCGGGCTGCCGGGCTTTCGAGAAATTCGCGCATCGCCGCAAAAGGCCCCTGCGCTTCCAGTGCATACACCAGGACGTCCTGCCCCATTGCCTGCTTGAGAAAACCGGGAAAATGCCACTCATCCATGGCGCTATAGCTGGTTCCGACAAGCGCCACAGGCGGCATGACATCACCGAGCAAGGCATCCGCATCCAGCTCACCGGTATCAGCGGCGGTTTGATAACGCACCAGGGGCTCTTCTCGCCGAGGCCCAATGCCATCACTGGTGGGCAGGTATCGCAGCAAGTCGCCCTGATAATTTTCCACCGTGTATTCGACGGAGGAAAACGGTTGGCCGGCGGGCAGCGCCATGACATCGGCCACGCCGCCAGCCACCACCCTCGCTCCCCAGGGGCTCCAGTGGGTATCCGTGCGCATGAACACCGGAGCAGAAGACGATGCCTGTTGCAGGATACTGAGGGTATCCAGCCAGGCCACACCCGCGGCACTGAGGCGCCGGGTAATCCCCGGGTAGAGGTTATCCATTTCCAGCGTTACGGCCCGGCCTGCCTGTGCCCCGTAAAGGCGGCGCTTGGCGGGCACGGGAACCACCAGCAACGCTTTTCCCAATGCCCGCAACTGGCAGGAAGTGGCAACCACCTGCTCCAGGTTCGTTTGCAAATTACTGGCGCTGCGTTGATCGAAATAGAACTCTTCACGTGTAAACAGCCAATCGTCATGGCCCACCAGCACCCCGGGGCGGCCAGCATGAAACAGCAAATAGCTGGCATCCGCCCACAGGGCAATCGACGGCTGGCGCAGCACAAACACTTCATCCCCCCGTCGCTCCAGCCGGCGAACCAGCTCGCCCTCCCGGAACTGCTGCCAGGCAGTATGCTCATGCAGGAAAAACTGCCCTACCGGCCACAGCAGCGAGACAAAACCGCCGGCAATGACAACCAGGAACAACCAGCCATTGATCAGTGATGCCTTCTTCATGGGAATCATGGTGGCCTCCGCTCAGAACTGGAAATACAGAAAAGGAGAAAAGGACTCTGCCGACAACCGCGTTACCGCCAGCACAAAGCCCGCCCACAACAACGGCACCCGCCAACCACTCACACTCTGAAAAACGTTTTCCTTATCCAGCCCCAGGTAGTAGCGCTTGTTGAAAAATGCGCTGGCACGATCCCAGACCAACGCCACAACACAGAAAAACAGCGTCATGGGAGAAACCCAAAGGGCAAGGTTATGCAGACTTCCAATACCATTAAGCCCGATCAGCCCCCCCATGATTCGACCCGCGTCGGACAGGTTACCGGTGAGAAACAGGGGCCAGATCAGCCACAGGTAAATCTGGGCGCGGTAGTTACGCCACAACGAATACGGTGTCGACATGCTGGTCACCCACCCCAGACGGCGCTCCAGCACCATCATGCCGCCAATAGCCGCCCCCCAGAACAGGAAAGCCAGATCCGCTCCATGCCACAAACCGGCCAGGGTCAATGTCGTAAAGGTCGCCGCCCCCACCGACCAGTTGAGGGTCTTCTTCAGAGGCCGGTACAGGTAGTCTCGCAACCACTGAGACAGGGTGATGTGCCAGCGCTGCCAGAACTCTGTGACACTCTGGCACACGAACGGTTGGTTGAAGTTCTCCTGGAAACGAAAGCCCATCATCATTCCCAGGCCTATCGCCATATCCGAGTACCCGGAAAAATCGAAATACAGCTGCAGAGTCGACAACACCACACTGAAAGCACTATCGACAAAACCCGGCTCTGGCGCCGCCATCAGATAACCTGCCACCGGCGCAATGCTGTCCGCGATCAGCGCCTTCTTGATGAAACCCAACAGAAAACGGCTGGCCCCCAGCGAAAACAGCTCCATGGAATGCGTGCGTTGTTCGAACTGTTTCTCCAGGTTCCGGTAACGCAAGATCGGCCCGGCAATCAGCTGGGGAAAGAAAGAAATAAAGGCGGCAAAATTGATGAAGCTGCGGGTAGGCTGTGCATCGCCCCGGTGCACGTCCACCAGATAGGCCATGGCCTGAAAGGTATAAAAGGAAATGCCCAGCGGCAGAATAATCGCTTCCAGGTAGAAAGGATTCAGCCCCACCGACACCATCAACTGACTGATGGATTCAACACCGAAATTGGCATACTTGAAATAGCCCAGGGCCGCCAAATCCCCCAGCACCCCAAGCACCAGCCAATATATCCCCCTTGGCGTCTCGCGGTAACGGTGCACCGCCAGCGCAAAACCGTAGTTCCATAAGGTAATGGCGATGAACAGCAACAGGAAATCCGGCCGCCACCAGGCATAAAACAGGTAACTTCCGATCAGAATGGTCCAGTTTCGCCAACGCGAAGGTGTCAGGTAGTACGCCGCCAGGAACAAGGGCAAAAACAGGAATACGAACAAGTTCGATGAGAACACCATGGCTACCACCTCCCTGCGATAACCAGAAGCACCTGATGAATTTGTTCCGCCCGCTGATAGGCATCGCCCATCTCGAAAGCGGAATAACTCAAGCGGGCAGACAGCTGCATCTGCCGCCGCTCGGAAATCGCCAACGGATAAGAACGCCAGCCAAGCGCCACATTCAAGACACGGCCCAGATCATCCTCACCGCCTACCAGGGGGTTGCGGATGGGACTGCTGACGCGCAAGGCCGGATCCATACGCTTCAGCGCCCCACCCAGCACCTCCAGGTCTGCCCGCGGCCATAATTGCTGCCGATAATAGGCGGCCACGAATTCCAGATTGTGCATCTCGTAATCCAGCATATCGCCCAACACACCGGTAGACAGATCGGCTACCCCGGCACGCCGGTTACTTTGCAGGCGACTCTGGAAATAACCATCCCGATCAGTTTCCGGCGCATCGGTGCTGGCCGCACGCACCCCTAGCGACGGGCGCCAGCTCAGGTTATCCAGACGCCCGTACAGCTCAGCCATCCAGAAATGGCCGCGGATAATGGACTCGTCACTCTGGGCACCACCTGCACCGCTGGCAACAAAGGTCTTGCTGTTACCCTCTTGGTAAATACCGTTGAGGATATAGCCGATGCGGGTATCGCTACCGGCCTCCCCCTGCAGCCTAAGCCCTGACCAATAACCGTTGAAATCCCGCACATCCAGAAGGTCGTCAATACGCTCTTTCTGGGTACCGGAGACATCGTCCTGCCAGTGCATTTGCCAGTCCCACCAATGCCCCGGCAGCCACTGATGCCCGGCACCGAGAAAAACCCGCCGGACATCCTCATCACGAGGGTCCAGATCCGAATCATCACTGCGATAGGAGGAAAGCTGCTGCCCCACCGCCACCATGGCTCGCCACTGGCTGGCCTGATAGGCAAAGTGCAGGCTTTCCAGTGGCCCATCCCACATCAGCCCTTCTTCATCCTTGTAGGTCTGGCGCCCCAGTGCCAGCGACAGAGATGGCTGACCAAACAGCATGCGACGTCGCACCCAGGCATCCCGCAACTCTGCGTAATGCTCATCTTCCCGAATGCGGCCATTTTCATCGGCTTGCAGACTACTGGGCCGACCGGCAGCCACCAGCAGTTTTGCCCGCACCTCAGCGTCCCAGCGATGCCACTCGGTATCACCGCTTCGCCAGTGATAACGGGGTTCATATCGCAGTACACCATTGGCCTCGGTACTGCCATCCTGGAAAAGCTGCTGATAATCCGGCGATTCCCCGGCACTCAGATATAAACGCTGATCATATTCGTGACGTGGCAGGGGGGCCGCCGCAGCCACCGTTGCCAGCGATACCATCAGCACCGCCCCAAGGCGCCAAACACTACTGCGTGAAGGCAACATGGAACTGCTCCTCCAGCCAGTGTTTACGTGCCGCGATCAACCGGCCGGCTGCCTGCTGCCCGGCAGGTAGCAGACCTTCCGGCAATGGCACAGACTGCTCACTTTCCCGCCGGGCAGTGCGTGGCAGCAACACCTTGCTCGCCTCCCGATGGGCATAGGCTCTGACAGGATCCCGGGCGACGCCTTTGCCCGTTGAGTACAGCCTGGCCAGGGACACATCCCCCTGCGCCAGCCCAGATTCCGCTGCCAGCAGGTAAAACTTCACCGCACGTTCCATGTCTGCCTCCCCCAGATAGCCACTCTCATACAATTCCCCCAGCGGCAGGTAGGCGCGGGCCATCCCTGCATCCGCCAGCGCCAGCAAATCACGCTGGGCCCGCTGCGGCCGCAGCTCAAACCATTCCTCCCGCAGATCCCCCCGGGCACGGAAATACGTTGCCATGGCAGAATCCAGCGGAGTCAACGTTGTCACGGCCTCAGAAAACTCGTCGTAGGAATACACCCCTGGCCAGGCCAGCATGTATTGAAGCTGCTCAACCATGGCCAGTGGCTCCCCCTTGTCTGCGGCGCGCTGCAACCAGCGCATCACCAGAGGGTCGTGCTCGGCGGTGGTGGCATTGGCCTTGATCAGGGTGGCGATGCGCAGACAGTAGATGCCGTCCAGCGACACATCCCCTTCAATGCTCCTGATCATTGAGACAAAGCGTTCCGGGGTACCCGCCTGCCAGAACAGATCCTGCAGATATTCCACCGCTCGTGGATCCCGGTTAAGGACCTGCTCATACCATTGGGCGCCCTCTTCGATATCCCCCCGATGCTGGGCGTAGCGCCCTGCATAGGTGGCGAAATAACAGTCCTGAATACAGCTGCGGCGATACAGCGCCAACCATTGTTGCCACTGTCGATCCGTGACCGCCCCGGGGTAGAGCACCGCGATATCCAGTGCCAGACTCAAATCCTGCTCACTCTCCAGAGGGCGTAGAGGGCGCAACAATTCCCGGGCCCGTGTTTCGCCAAAGCCAACACTGCCCTGATAGCGCTTGTAGAGGTGCAAACTGGCCGGCCCCGCCCGATAGTCCTGCTGCTCCCAGGCGCGCCGGTACCACACCATGGCCTCCGCCGGGTCACTGCCCTGGTCAGCGGCAATCAATTTGGCGTATTCGATCTGCGCTGCCGGGTCGCCGGCCTCCGCCAGCCCCTTAAGCTGCTTCCTGGCTTGCTCGGTGTTCCCCAGGGAGAGCTGATAACGGGCATGACGGGTGTCCGCCGGAAGCTGGCAGCCAGCCAGCTGAACCGCCAGCAGCGCAGCAATCAGAGCACGGGCAGCCATGCGGGATGCACCATAACGCTGACGGGCTGATGCTGGGCACTTAGCGGCAGGCTACGCTGCGGCTGAATCTCCATGCGCAGCTTGCCCGACGCTTCATCTCTGACCATCTCGACCACCTCTGCGGCGGTTTCCTTCTTGCCGTCCAGATACTGGATAGTAACGGCCTCATCAGCGCGCCCGGGCAAGCGCTCAGCGGACAGGTCAAACAGTGCCACCACTCGGGCAGGGGCGTCTTTTTCCACCAGTCGCATGAGTGGGGATTCGTCGTGCAGATACTCGCCATCGGCAACCATCTGTTCGGCAATCGTGCAGTCACAGGGGCTATTCAGCGTCACCTCGAAGACCGCAGCATCCAGCAAGCCTTTGACCTGTTTGGCATCCAGCGAATCCAGCAAAACACCATTGTTCAGTCGTGCCACCAACCGTGACGAGATCGTCATCAATGGCTGGCCTTTCTCAACGGCGTCTGTCCCTTCCGGGATCAACATCTGAACATAGCCATTCTCCGGCATGATCAGCGTCTTGCCCGGTAGACTGATCCAGGCGTCTGCCGCCTTGATCATGAAGGCATGCTGATAGAGTTTGTAAGCGACAAAGACAAACGCCAACAAACCCAGGACAAAGAACACACCGCTGATCAGCACCGCCTTGCAACGCTCGACAAGACTACGCGCCGGCGCCGCCTGCTTGCCTTTTCGCGCCGTCACATAATTCTCGCGTTTCATGTTGTCGATCACGTCATCCAGCGACGTTAATTCGCCCGCCAGGTAATTGCTTATCAACAACCTCAACAAGTCCGCGTTTTCCTGGTCGATAACGGTAAACTCGCCACCCGTACGCTTGCTGCTGTCATCCTGGTAGATGATGCGAAAACTGATCGGCATGGACAGGTTGGCACGCCCAAGTCGAAACACCACTTCACCATGGCACAACGACCCCGGCGGCAGATCTACCTGCCCTGCAATAAATGACAAACCGCCCATCGACACATCTTCCAGTGAAAAAATGCCTTTCACCGGGCTCTGCAGCCGCAACCTCAGGTTCCCGTTGAGCCGCACTCTGACGTGCTGGCGCTCCTCCTGGGATTCGTGAACCTGGCGAATCTGTTTTTCTTCCATGACCCTTCCCTCCAAATCCTTCCACACGGCCCTGTCCCCTTCAGGCCCCGCTCTCGCTTACCCCATCGCAATCAGGTACATGACGCAGATAAAAATTGCAGCGCTCGACATCAACATGGTTTTGGAACTGATACGGCTGAGCATCATGTCAAACCCGCCGCTTTGCGTAGCCAGCCGTGTTTTCTGGCGAGTCCAGCTCTGCCGGTCCAGATGAAACAGGGCAAAAATCTTTACCATCGATCCCACCACCTGGTTGTAATAAAGCAACACAGGATAGAGCGGCCCAACCGGGTGATAGGTCACATTCAACAGCGCCGCCACCAGGGTGCGAGACAGGGCGATCCAGAACACATACACAAACAACAGCTGACCGTTATCCAGCAACCCCATCAACAAGGCGGCGGTCAGACCAATCAGGCAGGTCCACATGCTGATACGCTGGTCATACAGCACAAAGCAGGTAAACCATCCCAGACGTCGCCACCCCAGCCGCGTTGCGCGCAAATTCTGTCGCAATGAATTGCCATACCAGCGAAACATCAACTGCAGCGTTGCAGGCACAAAGCGATGATGCGGCGGGGGCTCTACCGTCAAGGTGTGGGCATCGGGTACATAGAAGGTGTCCCAGCCCAGCGTCATCAGTGAATTCCAGCTGGATTTGTCATCACCGGTGAGGAACCGGAACCGGCCCAGCCGCCAGTGATCCAGATAATCTGACTCCACATCCGCAATAAACTCTGGCGCGGTCAGCACTGCCGCCCGGAAAAAGGACATCCGCCCGGTCATGGTCAGCACCCGCCGCGACAAAGCCATGGAGCACATATTCAAGTGTCGCTGGGCGAACCGCATGGTGTGCCAATCGCGCATCACCCGACTGCCCCGGACCACGCATTGCTCGTTAGTGGTCAGGCCGCCCAGGTTCGGCATCAAGCCGAAGAACACGACTGAGTCCCTGACGCAATCCGGTGCCAACATGGTGTCGCCATCAATGACCCCGACGACCGCATCACGGTCTGGCATACAGCGGCTCACCGCACGGAACGCCATAGCCAGCCCATCACGCTTGCCCGTGCCACGCGCCCGGCAAATGATCAACTTGCTGCACTGATCTGGATCGAACTGCCGATGGCACTGGCGAATAAGACGTTCGTCACCTCGCTCGACGATGGAGACCACCACCGTCGCAGGCACCCCGCAATTCACGGCCTCGCGGAATACGCTCGCATAGACGTTCCAGGTCGTATCTGCCGGTATGCGGAAACTGGTTACCACCAGATAGACATGGCTCGGCAAATAACGCCCAGGATCTTCATCCACTCGACGACGCAGGGCAGGAAACGCCACCTGCATGAACCAGATCCCGCGGACCAGGTGCATGGCCCCCATGGAATACCGCCACAGCCCGATGGCACCGATAATCAGAATGAACTTCTTGTCGCTGCTATCCAGATACGCCGGTTCGATCAGCAATGCCAGCGCCATCACCACGGTGATCCACAGTAGCCACTCCGTGAACGTCTTCATCGGCAACTTACCAGCAGATGCCCTGACGATCGCCCATGGATACACCAGGCAAATATCCGCACAGGTCGATCAACAGCCGTCCACTGTTTACGCCATCCGCAACCTGCTGGAATTCCGCAGTTGAATGGCCCACCACCACCACCTCACTGACCTTGACCAGAGCATCGATGTCATCATTCAGACAATGAAAGACCGGGCCATAACTTTCCCATAGCTGGGCCGCAACCGGGCTGTGCTTGCTCGCGTGCAAGACGTTGCTGTCATAGACGGACAGAGTGAAGCCCTCTTCCAGCAAGCGGGCGGCCAACGTGACCAGGGGACTCTCGCGAAGATCATCGGTGCCCGGCTTGAAACTCAATCCCAGCATGCCGATTTTCTTCATGCCGGATTGGCGGATCATGGCCATGGCCCGCTCCACCTGGTTGTCATTACTGGTCGCCAACGATCGCAACAGAGGCGACGGCAGCGCCACCTTGTCGCACCAGGCATTCAGCGCCCGGACATCCTTTGGAAGACAGGAGCCCCCGTAGGCAAACCCGGGTTTCATGTAATAACTGGACAGGTTGAGCTTGTTATCCATGCACACCACATCCATCACCCGTCGCCCATCAACCGACGCCTGCTTGGCGATATTGCCAATTTCATTGGCGAAGGAGACTTTGGTGGCATGCCAGGAGTTACAGGCATACTTGGCCAGCTCAGCTTCTTCCAGTGCCAGACGGACAACCGGCGCATCAATGCCTTCGTACACGGTCGCCAGTGCATCGGAAGAGGCGTCATTGATTCCACCAATGACAGTCATGGGTGGGCTGAAAAAATCCTTGATCGCGGTGGACTCACGAAGGAACTCCGGATTGACCGCCAGCAGGAAGCCCTCTCCGGCCTTTTTGCCCGAGGCCTGCTCAAGAATGGGCAACAGCTCCCCGCGCACCAGCCCAGGCAGCACCGTGCTGCGAATCACCACCAGGTGCACATCATCCTTGTCACGTAGCGATTGCCCAATCTCTTCACACACCGCTTTCAGATAACGCGTATTCAGGTTACCGGTCTCGTCGCTCGGCGTGCCTACACAGACAAACGAAATCCGGGAATCACGCACGGCAGTGGCACAGTCAGTGGTCGCGGTGATGCGGCCTTCTGCCACCCCCTTCGCCAGGTAATCACCCAGTTCGTCTTCAACAATGGGAGACTCCCCCCGCCGAACCTGAGCGACTTTGGCTTCACTGACATCCACACCGATAACGGTATGGCCCTTGTTGGCAAAGCAGGCGGTGCAGACTGCGCCAACATAGCCCAGCCCAAAGACAGAAATCGTGGACATTCCCTTATCCCCAGTAGTTGAACAACGTTCCCGTTAAGCGGCGAGATACACACTCGAACCGTGAGGACTATCTAACGCCCGAGATTTAAAAATGTGTAGAGGGGTAACACCAAAAGGGAACGCTCTTACTAGCAGTTTTTTCGGCAGGGCATTCTTCGGGGACAGGTTAAAAGCCGCGTCAACTAGCCGCAGGTATGATCTCAAACGGATTTTTCACCAGAGGAGAACGGGTTGTCAGCAAGCCTGTCGATGGGTAGCCAATATGGCGCCATCGCTTTTGCTGATAAAGAAGAAAGGGGGCATCGCTGGCGGGTATAGCCCCGTCGCCACAGGGTACGAATAGCGAGCGAGAGAAATATCCCCTCGAAACGGTGGACAAACAACACCCGTTACCTGCGTGTGACTCAACCCAAAAGTCAGACATAAAAAAAGGGCCGCCGAAGCGACCCCTTTTTCTGATACCGGGTAACGAATTACTCGGTGATCTTGGCTACCACGCCGGCGCCAACGGTACGGCCACCTTCGCGGATAGCGAAGCGCAGGCCGTCTTCCATGGCGATCGGAGCGATCAGCTCAACG
>PAJO01000065.1 GCA_002706085.1 Alcanivoracaceae bacterium
ATGCAATAACCTGTTTTGCTGTGAGTTTTCCCATGTTTACTCCATAGTTGCTGAAATAATGGAGGGGGCAATAATGGCTGCCCACCACCGATTTGCTTACCGCAAAACGCTTATTGAGCCAAAATGAGGGGGCTGCTCACCATTCTGCCCACCACTAAACCGGTAGTTGGTAACGGACATCTGCAAACCGATTTGGACGGGAAAAATAAAAAAGCCCTGTATTTACAAGCAAATAACAGGGCTTCTAAGACATTCTTGGACGGGTAAAAAAACTATTCGATGTTTTGGATCTGCTTGTGGAGTAAATAACTAATATTTCGCAAAATCAATGACTTGAGGGTTATTTTTGTGGTTTTCTAGGTCGTTCACTAACCATCTTACTCACCAGTTGGCTAAACTCACCTTTAAGCCCAGCCGGAAATACAGAGTACCATATCTGGGTAGCCCAGAGAGAAGGTTACTTCTGCATCCAGGCCAACAGATCCGACAGCAGCCATACGGCGCTTCCCCCGACTCTTTTACGCCGTGGAACTTCCCCCGATCTCTCCAACCGCCACCAGGTTGTCCGACTGATAGCGGTGATACGCTCCCGCTCAGTCTCTTTGATCAAGCGTTCGGATTCATTGTAAGCACGAAGAATCTCTCCACGGACCTCCGCTCGCGGCGGAGAGAAACGGTTCACTTGTATCATGAGACGTCGCCTTGCCTGTTACGTAACAACCATTGCTCGATTTCGGAGCGTTTGAAATAGAGTCTTTTTCCCATTGGTTTGAAAAATGGGATCTCCTTCCGGTGCGTCAGCTTGTATATATACGATGTGGAGAGACCCGTATACAGAGCGCAGTCTTCAACGGTCATAATCTCTTTGGAGGGTATCGCAAGGGTGCGAATTTGCTCCATAACAGATGTAAATTGGTTCTCAGTCATATTTACCCCAAGACGTTTAAGATTTGTTTTTATTTTCTCTTAATGTCATATCTAGGCAGACATCTGAAATTGCCCATTTGGGGTGCAAAGAGCCGGATGCTAGAATAATTTTATGTAGTTTTGCAGATTTATTGAGAGAATGGCATGGCGCGGACATTGGAAGAGATTTTGGAAACCGAAAAGCCCGAGATTGTTGCGGCAGCACAGGTCGAGGCTGCAAGAATTCTTAAGGAAATAGAAGACGTCGAGGAGCGAGGCGGCGATCAGGAGGAGGCCTGAAGCCACCCTGTCATCTTCTCAATGCTTGAGGACTTGTAGGCGGGAAGCAGTAACCCCCTCACGATAGTCCAAGCAGTAAGCTCGACTTGGAGTGACGGAACTTTCATCTCTGGAGCTGCTCTCGGATCATAGTTGGCACGGAGATAGTCAAGCCCAACGATAACTCCATCAGCAGGAAGTTCTACCTCAGTACCAGGCTTGACCATGGGGCCTTGAACCGACCGAAAGCCCACCTCCTCTAGCCTGAGTCCTTTGAAGATCTTGCGTATCGCCAGCCTTTGAAGGTGCGTCACAGCCTCTTTGCCGTGCTCCGCACGGAGACTTTCCAGAGAAAAAAGCTGTAGATCGAGCAAATCATCTGGCTGGGGGACTGTAACCAACATAGCTATTTGCCTGCCGATATACGATCAACAGCATTCCAGAAGGCCCGAGCATCCTGATGCTCAGCCTGTACTCGTGCGGCTTCATCAGCAGCCAGCACTGCATTGCCACACGAGCAATGCCAGCCTTTTACCCAGTGGATTTCTATCCCTTTGTAGTGGACGTGTTTCGTTTCAAATACCAGGTTTTCAGATCCGCAACTCGGACACGAAGGCGGCTTTTCTTTGTTCATAATAACCTCCTTTACTTAAACTTCTTCCGGAACCACTTCTCAAGGGGTTCGGAGTAAAAATACGCGGCACTACAAATTGCCAACACACCTACAATGAACAGGCTGTATCCAGTAAGTGCAGCTATCATGACTTTTCTCCAGATTCACTTTCTTCCACATGTGAAAGATTTATATCATCTGCTCGCACAACCTCAACTTTTTTGTGTGCAGGCGCATAGAACAGATACCAGCCACCAAAATTGGTAGTTTGTTCGCTCAGAACATTTCCAGTGGATTTGTCTATCAATGCGACGCGAATACCATCATTCTCTAATTGGCCTTCCACTTCACGAATTTCGGACAATGGAAGCCGTAGGCGATTCACCCCACCCCGAACCAACCGGCCAGACTCCACTGTTCTATATCGAGGCGACAGCCCAAAATCGCCGGAGACCTCAATATCATATCGACGGTAAGGAGTCAGTGAGTTGACAATGGCGGGTGTCATCACCTCACGGCCATCAATTCTCGCGATAACACCTTCAACTTCTGGCTCGCCAGCCTGACAAACGCCATCGGCGTTCTCATCACGGCACGCAGTCAACTCTAGTGTGGCCTGATTCCGCTGGTGAATCCGAGTAAATCCAGAGCGTCCAAAAGAGCCACTGATCGACAACGAAAAACTCTTCTCACCAGTGGGCGACCGATTTACAGCAGCAGATAGGGTCGCGAACTCCCAGTTCCATAGATCGGCTCGGACACTCTGTTGTTGTGTCGCCCAGCCTCGCCCATAGTCAATGGAAGTATGACGGTAGGTCAGCCTTCCTAGACCAAACCGCTTGGATATCTCCCCTTGAAAGCGCTGCATGCTATCCAGAGTGAAATCGTAACTCTCGCGCTCATATGCCGCCACGGCCTGCCATCCATGTGGCATGTTTGCCAGTAATCTAGCCCCAATGACATCGGTATCAACGCCGTTACGTTTGCGCATCGAGAAATAGGGAGAGAACGAAACCGATGAACGAAGCGGTCGTATGTAGGCGCTGTGGTAGGTACGTAGTGTTGTCTCTTGTACTTCATAACCATGGTGCAAGCGAGAGGAATATTGAAGCGAGGGTCGGAACAGTCCACGGTATGAGAGGCTCACCGATTTTTGGTTGTAGTCATCCAGGTCACTAACGCGGCCAAACACTGAAAAATCATCGTTCTGCCACGACCCGTTCACGGCATAGCCGCTGCTCCCATACCAGCCCGACTCAAATGAAAAATTGTGCCGAGAATACAAAGTTGAGATGTAGCCACGCTCCTGGTGGTCCTGACCAGCGAATAACGAAAGCGTGTTCGTCAGACCATAGGCTAAATAACCCGTAGCCAGAGACTCGTCGGAATCCGGTAATTGACCGGCAGCTATCCGGTAGTTGAGCTGCCCAACTGGAGCCAGTCGGCCAGAAATCGACCTTTCCACAGTTCGGGTATCGGTACGACCAGTGGGCAACACAGCGCGGAACTCGTACCGGTTGTTGCTATAGTCCAGCTCAATTTCATACGGGAACGGGTCACTCTCCAGAACCAGTGATTCGACATACGCCCCGTCACGGTAAACATCAACTCGGGTGCCTGCGGGCCAATATAGCTCTATCTGGTCAGTAGAAAACGAACCAGAGGCGAGGTAGCTCTCATTGGTAAGCGAGATACCGTCTAGGCCTTGTCGCTGAACGCGTCCCAGCTCAACATCTTTAACATAAGCGTTGTCCTCATCGTGCCACTGTGACGAAAAGTAAGACTCGTGACCTCCGATCCCGAAACGAACGTCTAGGTCGAAATCTCCAACGCGGCCAGTTCCAATGAAGGAACCGGCTAGTGAATGCTCAGCCTGGCTGTAATGCGTGAGGCTATAATCGAGGGATTTCACGTCGAGTGATGAAACCTCTGGCTCAAAGAACGCCTCCGGCTCGGAGCGTTGAACCCTCGTCGATACCTGGTGAGGATACAGGTATACCTTTTGTTCCGACCAAACAATTTTGACTCTTCCCAAGCCGTTCAAGCGCTCAATTGGAAGCGCCGTATTGGCATTCACACCTGCCGCCCGCCAAAACGCCGCTTCAGCGGTAGCCTCATTACCGTCACGCGAAACCAGAAACTCCCCTTTTGACTGACCGTTCACAATGAAATCAATCAGATAATCCTCAGCTACCGCCGAAGCAGAAAAAGCAACCATTGCTCCGGCGAGCAAAAAAACTTTCACATGTGAAAGTTGGGAAGCTTTCATTACTCAGCCTCCCGCACTGGCAAACGAAGGGTAATACGAGCATGAGCCCCCAGCTCTTCAGGTCGCTCAACGGCGTAACTAAACGCCATCCTACTTCCCTCAATCAACTCTCCCACAAGGCGAGCTTTGATAATCTGGCGTTGACCAGGAAGTAGCCGAACGCGCCTAGGGAAAGCCTGTACCCCCTCCGGGGGTGTGACACGGACCAATATTGGATTTTCTTGATTGTTGGCAACGGGGATCTCGACCGCAGAGGCGGACGAAATCAGAATCTCGTGCTCTCGCAACTGAACTGCGTGGGCGGAAGCTGCCAGCGTCAGGGCAACAAAAAATGATATGAAAATTTTCATAAGGAACCTCTAAACAACAAATAGGGTTGGCCGAAGCCAGCCCTTATCTGTCGGAATCATTGGTAATCAACAGTGATATCGACGGTTCCAGTAAACGCGGCTTCCTCCCAAGCACTCATGTTCATATAGCCAGCGGCGGCACTTGTAGGATCTTGGTAGCGCCAGGCGAGATACAGTTCGCCTGTTGCACTGGTAGTGGCATTAACTGGCGTACCTGCAAGCGTTGTTGGGGAAAATGTGCCTGCAACGGCGTCCGTGCAATCAACTGCTGAGGTCGCCACTTCAAATTTTGGCTCACCTGCACCGCCCAAAAATGTGATTTCCGCTCCACCGGGTGCAACCAATGTGCTAAATCCTGTCATAGTTACTGCGACAGCTTTATCTACATCTCCAGCCACCTTAAGACAGCCAGGAATGACACTCTCAGCCGGATCTTTGAGAATGCCATTGCTAGACCACTGTTTTAGGTTGATAGCCCCGGCAGGCATGGTTGCCCCCGGCGCGCGCTCAATCTGCATTTGGTATGCCTGGATTTCTTGGACAGTCAAAGCAGGAGGCATGGCAGTCACCTCCGCAGTGGCGGAGCCTGTTTCGGCAAAGGCTGAACCAGAGGCAGTAATCAAAGCAATGGCTGAGCCCATCACGACATAAATAGTCTTCATCTTCATAAAATATTCTCCTGATATAAGTGTGCTTAATGCAGGAGAAATTATTTCAAATGAAGCCGATGACGCGCGGGTCGCTATTTGCCCGTTTGGGGTGCAAAGAGCACTTTTCAAAAAATAAAATCTTTCACATGTGAAAGAAGTGGGATTCGCAATTACCGTAATTATGATAATTATCGTAATGAAATGCCGAATTGAATAATACTTTCCGGTGTTTAGTCGATGTCATCCTCCATGACTGGAGTCTCTAACTGCCAAAACCTATGAAATATCTCATCTCCGCCTTCAAGGTAAGTGTGGATTTCTCTCCCACACCAATCCAATTGAATGACAGCCAGCACAGCTTGCTGTAAATCGGGGTCTAAACATCTCAATCGACGCATATCCAGAGGCCACTCAAAGCCGTTGTAAAGCGCTAGTAAAAATCGACGTATATGTTTTGCTTGGCCGTGATCACCCTGTGCAATACTGACCAAGCGTTTAAGAGCAGGCACTCCAGTTTTAGCGCTCTCTACCCTCCGGTTAAAAGACTCCTTCATATCGGCCAACAGTCGCTCTGTGGCGTCCTCATTAGCCTCTTCCATTTCCCTGCGCGTGTCGAAACCGTTGAAAAAACCGGGTATTCTCTTATCAAGTGGGTATGAATCATATATTGATGACATTAAATTCTCCTGCAACAACTGTATGGCAGGTGAATCATCTCGCATCTTGAGCCAAACGGACGGGCGTGTTTTTGACTATTTGGGGCGCAAGCCGGAAAAACTTTCACATGTGAAAGAAAATAAAAAGGTTTAGTAATGGCCGGACAAGTTCCTTTTTCTGAATTTACTGTACACAATGACAATGGAAGCGATGAAGTTGTCACGTCGCAACAACTTGAGCAGTATGCTGAACTATATGGCATACCTCAGCTAATACCTGGGCGATACAGCGACCTCTTGCTCCTTGACCTATATCTATCAGAGAAAAATATTGGTTTATCTCCAGAGCAGGTTGTTCAAGAGATTAAATCGCTGGAGACAGGCAGCCAGAGTTATATGAAACCTCCCACGCAGTTTACGCGAAAACCGCTCAAAGGGCTGTGGCATAAGCATTTCCTGATGGTTACACCATCAAGCATGGCTCACAACATCCTGAACGAGTTAGGAAAACATGGCACTAAACGCGCTGCGGAAGCTGCATTTCATCCCAGCAAGGGTGAGAAGGTAACACCAGAAATGCTAAACGACTTCGTTAATCAAGTTGTCGAAGCGCCCATCCAAAACAGGAGTGATAGAGCAAGCCTCACAGGTGAATGGCTAATTTACGCAAAGCACAACGGCGAAAACTACTACCTCTGCATAGCCAACCACAAACATGGAGAAAATAACAGCGACGAGCACGTCGCTAAAAGGCTTGAAGCTGTTTGCTGTCGTGAGTTTGAATGGTTGAGAGGAGTCCTAGAAAACTGATAGAAAAAACGTTTCCATTAACTAACCAGAGACTTTCACATGTGAAAGTCTCTGCCTCCACCCCATAACTGTCAGTAGTCGTCCGCTAATGGGCTCAGAAAGACACTGCTTGCTTCCTGTGCTTGCTTAACAGCCTCGCGAACTTTCCCATCAGTCATATCCAGAACTCTTAGCTTTCCTTTTACCTCTGCGACGGACTCAATTCGGCGATAGAAATCAGCATGAACCTGGGCATAAACTGCCAAACCTTGTAGCTTGGGAAGCGCATCCGCAAGATGTAGTCCGTGAGGATCTACTATATCTGCAACAACCTGCCCGTCCTCTTCTGCAAAAAACAGAAAGTCAGGCCGCATAATCTTATGCTGTTCCGCATCTTGATATGCGATGCCGAGCGATGATTGCCCCGGAGTCTGTGGATTGCGATACCAAAATAGAAATCCTGGCTGAGAAGATTCTTTCTCAATTACGCGCTGCTCCCAGTCATTGAAATCAGACGGGAAGTTACCATGCTCATCGCACAACAAATGCCGTTTCCACGTTGGTAAATCATATTCCTTATCACCATGCCTAGCCTGTGTCATCTCGAACTTCGCTTCTGGCTTTATTAGTTCAATATCTTGAGGCTCTTCACTCATTTCTATTATTTGACGATAGGACTCTTTTCTATCGTCAGACAGGCATTTGATTTTAGGCCAGTATTCCTGCAACCAACCTTTAACGAGCGTGTTCGCCTTGTCGTCGAAATAGTCTTGAACTTCAATTACAAGGCCTAAACCGGCGACTGTTACCCTCGCTTCCACTATTGCCTCAAGAAAACCTTCAGGGTCTTCTTCAACACTTGCAACTTGACTTGCAAGGTGCTCGACGTATGTGCGTGAAACGTCAGGCGTAAATACTCTGGCAGCACGTCGGTAGGCGTCGTCGATGACAGCCATATCAGCATCCTCCCAGAACTGATTGAAGGTCTTATTCTTACCCTTCATGTCAGCGACTACTGTGCGTCCATCAACAGTCATTACCGATTCGCGTTTAGCTTGGATTTTATCTTCATACTGGAGCCGAAAATCGTCGAGTGCTTTGTGTAGTGCAGCATGAGCTTTACTTCCAGCGCCTTCAAGCAAACCGTCATCAGCTAACTCTTGAGCCAACGCCGTTAACCGTTTGGCTGGTTTTGCACCTCGCTGTGGTCGGGTTTGCGAAGGTAAGGACTCGAATTTATCCCAAATGACATCATCTACTTCAGGGTTCGGAAGCATTTCCACAGGGTTGACCAGAATCCGCCCAGGTGTAGCAGGAAGAGTGTCGTCACCACTCATTAAGGCCTCTACGACACTTTCCACTGTTTTCTTATTGAATTTAGGTAACAGGCAGTCAACAGAGTTTAATCTCTCATTACCTGGGACTCTGCGAGCCAACGGAGAGCGAACCATTCGACCAAGTAGCTGAGTGATGTGTGTTTTGTCACTCGCTGCTCGGAATGAAATCATAACTTCCGCCCGAGGGCAGTCCCAACCAGTACTGATTGCGTCCTTAGCTATCAGGACCCGAACCCATGTCGAGTCTTGAACCCGCTGGGGTTCGATGTATGGCACATCTCGGTCACCAAATCTTTGCGTAGTGTGATCTCCAAAAACGTGCGCAACGGAGCTTGCGGGAAGCTCGGGATAGCGCTCAAAAACTGTTTCAAGGGCTCGACCAATTTCATTGGGATCCGGAGTATTTGGAACCTGTAAAACCATCAGCGGAACGACCGTTTCTGCGTCCTTTTGATGTTTGGCGTACTCTGCCCACAAAATCGAGCATTCCTTGAGTTTATCCGATGCTCGTCTCACCAAAACTGTATCGAAATCACCAACCTCATCCGGTATATCAAGCAATATTGTGTCTTTTATCAGGCCTGACTCTTGTACCTTTGATGAATCGACAATTACGTCAGGGAGTTTGGTTCTTTTAACTGCTTTTTCTATCGCTTGGTTAAACCTCTCAACTGTAGCTGAGATACCCCAAATAACTGGAATACCAGGCACACCGCCAAACCCATTGATAAGACGTTGAACAATAGTTCCTTTTTCCTTGTTTGGTTTACCCATACCTCGATGCGCTTCATCTAGCACGAGGTAAAGCGTAAGGTCGGGGTCCTCCACAGTATTTTGTATGGTATCCCAGATAGTGTATGCCCTCAGATCAGGCCTTGTCTCAGGAAATAGACCGCCCGCTTTTTCCTCTAGCTCAGCTTGATCATGGCCCCTGACGAGCAAGCTATTTTTTCCTAGCTTTTGTGTATTCAAAAAATAAATCTTTCCCGGTTCGAACTTTGGCCTGTTGAATGTGTTCTCAACAACAACCATATCGCTATGATTGATACGGTCGCTGGACTCCATAAGCCTGAATCGAGTTTGTTCGTTCAAAGACGGATCGTCACTGAACCATACTACGACAGCGGTTGGATCTGCATCAAAATCGAGCTCATCGTCGCCATGGAACAACGCCTCAAAAGTTGCCGCCGCCATAACAGTCTTACCGGCACCAGTAACGGCAGTTAAGGAAAAGGCTGTCTTGTCTGCTTCGCTATGCCAATATCTGTGAGCCTTCTTTAAGTTACTCAGTGCGTCTCTAACAGCATCAGTTTGATAGTCTTTTAGAGTAAACTTCATTAATTATTCTCCGTTGGCAAAGCTAAAGTTGGTCAGGTATGCCTCGTAAAGACGAACTGGCTCTACATTTTTTGGCAATCGACGCGTAATCGCCTGAAAACGTCTATCATCATCGGTCACGATGTAAACTATACGAAGATTTTCTGCCTCGTTTATACATTGTACAAATGGAGTGGCTTGGTCTATGTCGCTTAAAATTCCATACGTTTCGGTAACGTCCCAACCTCTTTTCGAGAGGTTGTTGATGCGAGATCCCACTGCACCTGCTCTTAACCAAAGTAATGGAGCAATTTGTTTAAATGCGAGATTATGGTTTACCGCCTCTTTAGCTTCATACGTCAAGGTAAAGAACTCTGCATTTTCTTCAAAGCCCTCACTCATCGGAAATTCATCAGTAAATTTATAGTTTCCTTTCACATCGTCGCCTTCAGGAGTTTTACCTGTAATAGCGGCTTCGATTCTCGGCTTAGTGACGTGATCACATATGCCTAGTTTTTCCCATTCCTCATCGCCGGGTCGATATCCGGCTTTTAAAAGATTCTCCTGCTCATTGGGCGATACTTCGTTGTTGGTTACGCTAATACATTGGCGCCTACCGCCAAGCTGACGATTTATACGCATTACTGCGTGCGCCGTTGTTCCTGAGCCGGAGAAAAAATCAAGAACTGTAGCTTCCGGCTTCCGTGCAACGAAGAACTTTAAAGTATCCTCAACGGCATACAATGATTTTGGAAACGGGAAAGTCCTACCGGGTAGAAATTGTCTAAGCAATGAAGTGCCATATTCACTAGCACTATGGGATGTTTTATTCCACATCGTTTTTGGGTTTTCGATAGATTCTTTTTCTTCTGTGTACGCAAGAATCACAACACCATTTTCGTCACGATTAATAATTGATATAGCCCCTGTATCAATCTGTTCGATGATATTGTCAGTTAAATAGCTGAACGAAACTCGATCTCCGCCATTAAATCTACCTACGGAAGCATATCCTTTGCCGAAAAGCTCTCTGAGTCGCACATTACCGACTTGCCATCGGCCCTCAGTTCCGTCTTTTCGGATAGGCCAAATAGCAACAGTACCATCAGGAGCTTTCACAGAGTTCCTGTTTGCAGTTACAGGAAGCAAAGGCTCCCCAATGCTATGCAGTTGCCCTGTAACCTTATCGATAAAAACCGGATAAAATTGATGTTTCCGATCCGACCTTTTTGCATCTGTGCCACTTCTTAATAAGTTACCCCACCGAACTTTCTTTGCGGTCGCTTTTGGTGTTTTGTCCACATTGTCATTCTTCTTACCTGTCAAGATCATGGGATCATTTAGTTTAGTAACTGCTGCGGATCCGAAGAAAACGAAATAAATATATTCGTCTACACGATAAAAATCTTGACCCCTTGCGACACCTTTGGGGTTAATTAATGATGTTACCATTTGAATTCTAGCTTCAGGGAAAATTTGTTCTAAAAGCATTCCCAATCGTAGATATTCTTTCTCATCAATGGTCACTATTAATACTGACTCTTCAGGCTTCAAAAGCTCCTTAGCAATCAGTAATCTGCGTTCCATCATTGCTAACCATTTGCTATGACGATACTGATCATCTCTTTCAACGTAGTTATTGTTGTATTTCCAGTCTTTAGCACCTGTGTTATACGGAGGGTCGATATAGATGACGTCAATTTTCCCACGATGCGTAAATGTTAGCGCCTTCAGTACATGATAGTTTTCTCCGTTTATGACGGTATGAGCGGGCTTCGTATCGCTCCGTCTCACGCTTCCCGTGCTAACTAATCCGGGGTAAATTTTATCTTTGAATTCAGCTACAACTACTAAATCTTCGAGAGCCACGTCTTTTTGTTCAGGTGCATCCGCGTTGATAAGCTTTAAAGATGCCTTACCTTTAGATTTATTGATAGCAGTAACAGACCAAAGACGTTGATCTCCTTTATCATTAGTTTTCCGAGGCGGGAGTATTCTAACTTTATCTCCCCTTCTTACCGTTCGAAGAGGTAACTCAACAGCTTCTGGCCGATGTCGCTCAAAATTCAGCCCGAAAGGAAGTCGAGCTGAAAGCGCCTTGAACTCTTTATCTAGGTCGGCACCAAGAGTTGGGTCTTTTGCCTTTACGCTGGCAATTAGGTCAGTCAATCGTGACACATCTGGCTCCTATTTTTTCTTGGCTTCATATCCGAGTAGATTCTTGATCATTACTTCGGAGCCGGTATTGCTGTTCCAATGCTTGCACGACCAGTTCTCGTACAGTGGTCTCCTGCTCAATCGATAACCGCTTGAGATGTTTATGCAAAGCGCTAGGTATATCCACGGACAGGCGCTTACTACCTGATTGGTCGGCTGTTTTTTGCTCAGTCATAGTGGTTTCCTGTGTTTTGAGCTACCGCCGTACGATATCAACAATACAACATTTGTACAAATGTTGGTTGGCAGAAAAACTTTCACATGTGAAAGTTTTTGGCTGGTCAACTACCTCGCTTGAGCATCTGCTTGATACGGTCAATGTGCTGCCGAGCTATCTCCGGATCGACCGGGCGTGGCTCAGGTGTCTTTGGCAGCGCTTTGGGAATTTCTCGGTCCAGTTCTTCACCTTCTAGTACCCGTCGGACGGCGATATCGTACGATTGTTTGAACAAGGGCCAGCTTTTATCCTGTGGAAGATTGGCCAGCTCGTACTTCCCGGCCTCCCTTGCGGCCACATATACAGCCGGATGCGACCATTTGCTGCAAATGCAGGCTGGATGGGAATTTCTAGATGCTTCCTTGAAGGCGGACTCGGGTGTCGGCAACCCGTAGTCCCCTGGGTCTGGTTGGCACCACTTGATGAACTGTCCCAGACTGGGCCAAAAAGACGACTCTGAACGTCGCGCTTTTGCCAAGCCCCATTGTAGTTGGAGGTCGGATGTGATTTTGGCCTCCACTAATCCTCGCGCCCACACGCGTTTTGCAGAATCAATATCGGATTTGGATGGGAACGTCTGACGCCACGCTGGAAAGCAGCTTTGAAGCTCTGCAAACAGGCGGTTGATCACCGCCGCCGCTGCCCGAAGTCTTTCGGGCTCCGGCTGAGGTTCTGCATAACGGGGGCGGGTGGTAGCTTTGCGTTGTTCACCCCGGACTGTTTTGGCGTTGCTATCCAAAGAAATGATTTCGGCGATGTTTCTTGCAGTCATCGTCATAACCCCTCGGCCCATGAGGTATCGGTGAGATCATCAACTAGGGAGCGAGAGCGACGGTCAGAAGTAGATGCCTGTTGTTGCTCAGCATACCGTTGTCCTCGCATCATCCATGTACGCCAAGCACCGACGAGAGCTTCAGTGGAATTGAACAGCTGGGACTGCCCGCTGGGGTGATCAATAAAAATTTGGCTTTCCCACTCAAGATTGACGAGCGGTGTCACAGATTCCGCCCAGTTGCGCATTTCATCAGTGATGACCAAATCGCGACGCGTAAATTTTTGCGAGGGAGAGCATTCTCTACTCTCTCTAATCTGTTTTTTTGATTCTGTTTTTTTTATTTCTGTCTTTTTTATATCGCCGTGTTTACCGGCGACGGGTGAACCATTGACGGTTGATCCATCGACGGAAAACACGTCCATGGTTGCACCATGCCCTGAATTTCCGTTCGTGGTTGTTTGAGCCTCCTGATACACCTCGGACACCCAGTCCCATGTGCCATCAGATCGCCTCGATTTGATTCGTACCATATAGCCTGTATTTTCCAATTCAGCGAGCAGGCGGCGAAGCTTGTCTCGCCCAATCGAGCACTCATGTTGCAGCTGATATGGGCGAACCTCCCAATTGGGCGGACGTGAAATTAGTTTCACTAACAGCCCCAAGGCGTCGAGCGAGAGGCGTGGATCGCGGATAGTAGGGTTTGGCAGGACGGTGAATTCCTGCCCCTGAGCTCGACGGATGACACTCATGCTGCACCTCCAAGGGGTGCGCAAGCCTCTTGCGGTGAGATGTAAAGCGCTGACTGCCGCCGATGGAGTTCTGCTCTGATAATTTTTCTTGCGTGCGAACGGTGAATCCTGGCCTTTCGAGCGAGCGATATAGTGCAATAAGATTCATCGCATGGGCTGCCTGATGCGGCGGCAATATTAAGCATCAAGGCGAAAAGTTCAGATGAGAAAAACTCTCTGACCTGCTGTGAAAATAAGGGGTTTTGTTTTGTCATGGTAAACCTCAACAGAATTTGATGTTGAGGCACTGCGCTCGCGGCTGATAGTCAGCACTCGGCCCCGCTCGTGCCAGATAGCGAGGGTTAATGGCGAGACGCAAGAGCACATACAGGCCAATTACAACCTGTAAGGCCGCCCCTGGCATTAGGCATTGCCTGGGACTTGCGGTGGAAAAACTTTCACATGTGAAAGAAATCCGCTTTCCAGAATTTCCCGATGGGAGGCTTCCGGCCTGTACCTTGCTAGGGATGAGCAAACCGAAGGTTAAAATTCATTGCTGTTTCTTTTCAGGGGCCAGCTACCCACTTATTCCTTGTGCCTGACTCTGTTGACTGTGTTAGCCAGCGAAACCTGAGACAATTAGCGCACCAATTATCTTGTGTGTAAATCCCAGCAGATCGATACCGAACGACTCCAAAATTGCTAGTCCCGCTAGAGCTACAATAATTTTCATCTCAAGTTGTGCAGTCATAAAGTGACCTCCTTTTTTAAAACAACTTCATTCTGCCAAATTTTTCTCGATGCCGCCCGGCTGTTTTTTCCCATTTGGGGCGCACAGCCGAAAAACTTGATCGGCTATAGGGACGGTCTCAAAAAGGTCTCTTGCGAGGCCCACCGAAAGCTAATGCCTTCTAAGCCGCAACCCTTTCACTCTGAAGGTCTCGTAAAAGTCCTTTTCGGGACCCCGCTCGAAACTACGGGCTTAGCTTTACCTAGACGCTAAGTAATGGGTCCCATAAAGGACTCTTGTGAGCTCCAGCGTTCTGAATCGGTCTCTTTACACCCGGCAGGGTCTTTTCTGAGACCCGCTCAACGCATGGTAGGCATATTTTTTTCTTATGCGCCCAAAAAGGGCAATTCGACGTGGGTCGCTTTTGGGAGTCCCGTGTAAGTCTACCTCTGTCATCAAAAAGAGGAGATTTCAAATGACGCTGAATAAAACGTTTTATGCCGCGGTTACCGTGCTTTTAATTGGACTCTCTGGGTGCGCATATAACCCAAACAAGGTAGATGGGGTTCAAGTACATGTAGAGAGCAAAAATGGTGAGTCGCTTTGCCACTTAAAATATGACCCAGCCAAGTTCAATTCCGATAACAAAGAGAGAACCGGGAAGCAGTTACGCCGACATTACAGTCGTCAGCTAGACGAGTGCACCTTCATAAAATTCACAGCAAACGTGGATGACGGGAGGGTCTCTAATGAAAAAAAATAATATTTTCACTCTCAGTAGCCCCCATACTTGCTTCCATTGCTGCGGCAGTACATATCTGCGAATTCTGGAGGAGGCAGCAGATACTTTGACCGCTGAGGAGGCAATCCAAACCATTGTATATCGTCTCTCTATCCTGGGCGAAAAGCGTCGCGAGTATGCCATCAAAAAGCTCGCGGAGCAGTTCCAAAGACTTGCGGATTTCCCTCCAAACATCACCCCAAGCCTGGCGGCTCGGGGACCCCAACATGGGGTCGTAAAATCAGGCCTTCGTCCTGATTTTTCTCCACACCCCACTCACCGCGAGTGGGCTGTCTCATCCGGCGCAGTTGCGCCGTCTGAGGGGACTCCCTGCACCTCCGAGCATTCGGAGTTACAAGGGAGTCAGGAACGCAGAAACACTGTGCAGGAGGGACACTAATGGGAGTTTCTAAGGCGTATCGAATCCAGATCTATCCAAGCCGAACCGTTCACCTTTTACTGAAGGAGCTGGCCCAAGAGTCGGGCCAGACCATCAGCAAAACGGCAGTTTCTTTGATTGAGCAGGCCCTCAACAGCGACTCCGTTTTGAGTGAAGTCAGACTCGTCAAACAAGAGCAGGTGGACATATATCAACGGTTAGTTGAACTCATTTCAATCAATGCCGCCACGGTCGAATACATGCTGAAAAAGTCATACAAACCGGAAGAAATGGTGGAAGCACGACAGGCTATTTCGAATGGAGCCAAGGCGATTCGTGAGCACTTTTCGGGAGGAAATGAAAATGCCGGAAATTAGAAAAGGAAAGATCGGTAACTTTATTCGTGGAGCCGATACTTGGCTCCATGGACAGCAAATGTTTTTCTTTAGCTTCGCCTGGTTAGTTCTATTAGGACTTCTCCTGGCCACTGCATTATCTCTTATATACATCTGGTTATCGTTGGATAAGTGTACCTTGAGTAATAGTGCTACGTATTACTGGGCACAATTGAAAGGACTAATACATCCATATTCATCAATAGCTATAGGCGAGTGTGTTCCATTGGGAAACAGCAGCTCGATACCGCTGAAATTGGTAACGGAAGAACAGTTTTTTAAGGGAGCCGCTAGCAAAGTTGCTGGTCAATTTGTATGGGCGTTTCTCGCGAGCTTTATTCTATATACCCCGCTAGGTGCTTTTCTTGCCATCAAGGCAGCGAAACGAGGCAAGGAAATTAAGGAGGACAAGTTTATTCGTGGGGCCAAGCTGGTATCAGTTGAAGAGTTAAAGATAGAGGTTGCCGATAAGCATGGTCCCTCTGATCTTACCATTGGTGATTTTCCGCTACCTGTTGGATTTGCAAAAAAGCACACGCTGATCAGCGGTACCACCGGCGCGGGTAAATCGACGGCTTTAACCCATTTGCTGAAAGCGATTCGTGCGCGTGGTGATAGAGCTGTGGTTTATGACAAAAAAGGAGAGTTTGTTGAAAAGTTCTACCGTGACGGAGTGGACCACATCCTCAACCCGGCAGACAGCCGCTCTCACCAATGGACACCCTGGGAGGAAATGGCTTCTCCATTTGATGCTGACTGGATCTCAGAAACCCTATTTCCGCAAAACAATAGCAACGGTGGTGGCAATGATAAGTTTTTCACCAACGCTGCTCGCAACGTAGTCTCGTCAGCGCTTCAAACCTTGTATCTAGATGGCCCGAGGTCTGTGCTAACGCTTCTTCAAGCGACGGCGTGGAACGATGCAGAGCTGCTCCAAGAGCTAGTAGCCGGAACCCCTGCATCAGCCTACTTCAACGAGGAGAACGAGAAAACGCTCGAAAGCATCCGTTCAACCATCGTTGATGGAGTCCGACCTTTGCGGTTGCTCAAAGAGAACGAGTCCCAAGGATTTTTCTCGATCCGCGATTGGATAGCCGAGAGTGACGCCCAGAACGCAGATGACTCGTGGCTGTTTCTGCCGGTTCGGGAGTCTGACATCGAGATCCAGAAGCCTTTGATCTCTACATGGATTCAATCTACTGCCAAGGGCCTCATGGCGCGCGGCGTGGACAAAGATAGGACTCTGTGGCTGATCGTTGACGAACTCCCTAGCCTCAAAAAGATACCTGCCCTCTCGATGCTAATGGCGGAGGGAAGAGGCTTTGGTGCCGCTGTTGTTCTGGGTATTCAGGAAATAAACCAGCTTGAAGAGGAATTCGGAAAGAACACTTCCAAAACAATCCTTGGCCTGTGCTCTACCCAGCTCCATTTCCGTTTAAACAACGCAGATACTGCCGAATGGGTTTCCAAGGTGCTTGGCGAGGCCGAACGAGAGGAGATAGACGAAGATCTCAATTACTCCGCTGACGACATCCGCGATGGCGTAAGAGTCTCGTCCAAACGCCAAAGCAGAAAGATTGTGCTTCCCAGCGAGATCATGGACCTTCCGGATCTGTCCTGCTACGCCAAGATTTGGGGGGTAGAGGGCAAAGCTCGTATCGACGTGCCGCTCCTGCCGTTACCGCCGGTCTCTGAAGGTTTTATCCAGGGTGATGAGAACGAAACAGTAGGTATGCGCCTTCTTAATGCGGCTCGCGCCTCGAAGGGCACTCTGGCAACTGAGTCTGTACCTAACGTACAAACCATCGAAACCGAAGGTTTAGGGGTTCGTGAAGAATCGCAGGAAGGACCTTCTGGCAATGCCCAACGAGAAGTGCAGAAGATTCTTGACTCCGTAGGGATGGATAACGATTCCCTGTTTTTGGGTATGTTGGGAGATAAAAAATCATGATGTCACCAAAAGCTATAAAAAGTGCGGCACAAGCGGGTCACTACTTTGAACACGACGATTATTATGTAGACGGCTTATCGCCGTCTGAGTGGGTAGGCTCGGGTTCAGCAGCGCTAGGTTTATCAGGAGACGTGGATAGAGAAACCTTCAAAGCTCTTCTGGAAGGTCAGCTCCCGGATGGGCAGAGGCTTGGAACTGTCAGAGATGGCGAGTGGAAGCATCAGCCTGGAATTGACTTGACGTTTTTAGCACCCAAGAGCGTTTCTATTTTGGCCGAGGTCGCGGGTGACCAGAGACTACTGAGCGCCCACGACAAAGCTGTGCAGAACGTTCTACGCCATATAGAGCAAGAATATATTGTTACTAGAAATCGTAATCGAGCTGAAAATACCGTTGAGTACGAGAAAACAGACTCAATGGTTGCGGCAACTTTCAAGCATACAACCAGCCGTGCTCTTGATCCGCTTCTGCATACTCACGCGGTAATTATGAATGCGACACAGCGAGCGGACGGGCAATGGAGATCTATCGAGAACAAGCCACTTTTCATTGACCAGAAGCACCTGGGCCTTGTTTATCGTCAATACCTTGCGGAAGAAGTGCAGTCTTTGGGCTACGCTCTTGATCACGGTAAAGATGGAACTTGGGAAGTTGCGTCCGTTAGTAAAGAGGTCATTCGCGAGTTCTCAAAGCGCTCAGAGGCTATAGAGAACGCTCTGGAGGATCGGGGAAAGACACGAGATTCAGCGACAGCCGCAGAGAAAGAAACAGCCACGCTCGACACACGAGATCGCAAGGTTCGCGTGGAGCGTGGTGAGCTTCTTGAACAGTGGCAGTCCGAAATCGGCGAAGACAAACTTAACGAACTGAAGGAAATCATTGGACAATCAGAAGCCAATCGCCCGACGCTTGAAATGAAGACGGAGGCTCTTCTGGAGCGGGTTCAGGTAGCTAACGAAGCTGTTATGTGGGCTGCCGAACACCTTGGTGAACGTGACACCTCTTGGTCTCGTCACGAGCTTCTTAAAGAGGCCAGCCGTTACGCAGGGTCTCGGGTTGTTCTTACTGATGTCCAGAACGCCATCGACGCAGCGGCAAGTGATGGATTGCTTCAAGAAAAGTCCGTCCGCATCTACGACAAGGTGAGTCAGCAGGAGATAGATGTCCGAGGTTACACCTCCAAAGCGGCCATCGTAATCGAAGACGAAATGCTGAAGGAGGAGTACATCGGCAGAAATCGCGCCGGGTCTCTTTGCAGTAAGGAGAGAGCGACAGAGGCCATCGCCAAGGCAGAGGAGAAGGCCAATGCCGCCGGTTACGAGTGGAACTCTGACCAGAAGCGTGCTACCGAGGGAATTCTCACCTCAAAAAACCGGATTATTGGTGTTCAGGGCTTCGCCGGTACTGCTAAAACCACCTCAGTCCTACGAACGGTAGCTGAGACAGCAAGGGAGATGGGATATGAGGTGAGGGGGCTTACTCCCACGAACTCTGCTGGGCAGAGCCTGACTGATGGTGCTGGAATTCAGTCTGGAACCATTCAATCCTTTCTAGCACAGAACCGGAACGAGTGGGTTCAAGAACGGAAAACCCGTTCTCAGATCGACAAAATCGACAAGCGACTGGACCAACTCGAAAAAGCTCTCGCCAATCCAGGCACGGACGAAAAAACAGGCGTTCGGATTCCTGATAACTCCCCCCTCTACCAGAAACGGCTCGACGAATTCCGAAATGAAAAAGCGGAGCTACAGGCAGAGCGTGAAGGACTTGGACAAATGTTGGAGAAAACGCCCCAACTTTGGGTTGTTGATGAGTCCAGCATGGTCGGCACCAAATTAATGCGAGACCTCTTGCAACGTGCGGGCCAATCGGGGGCTCGTGTCGTGCTGACTGGTGATGTTCGCCAGCTAGCTTCTGTCGAGGCTGGAGCTGGCTTCAGACAGCTTCAGAATCACGGGATGGAAACCTACCATCTAGAAGAAATCGTTAGGCAGACTAACCGAGGAACTAGGGATGCGGTTTATCTCTCTTTGATGAAGAAGGCGAAACAGGCACTCGACCGAATCCAAGAAAGCGGTAGTGTGATCAAGGAGATGGTCGCCCAGAAAGGGAATGGAAAAATCGACCATGAAAAAAGCGGTGAATTGCGCAGGGAAGAGCTTGTGAAGGACTACATGGCTCTCGCGCCAGAAGAACGAGCCAAAAGCATCATCCTAGAGCCCAGCCGGGAAGGTAGGAGCCGTACCAATGATCTTATTCGCAGTGCTTTGAAGGAAGAAGGCACCCTTGGCGACGAAATTCGGGTTCAGCGGTTGTCTTCTGTCGATTCAACTGAAGCCGAGCGGCGACTGACTGGGACATACCAAGATGGCCGGATCGTCCGATTTGCCCGCAGCTTCAAGAGAGAAGGCATCAAGCAGGGAGCATACTACGAGGTTGTTGGGCGTGAGGGGCAGGATGTACTGTTAAAGCTACACGGTTCGGATGAGAAGGCGGACTTTATCCGTTTTTCTCCTGAGCGTTATTCTGCCAAGAATGTCCAGATCTTCAGCCTGACGGAAAGCGGCTTGGCCGTTGGTGAAAAAATTGTCTGGCGCGACAATGATAAGCCTTCTGGCAGGCTGAACAACGACTGGGCTACTGTAGAGAAAATTGAGGGGACGACCGCTACCTTCCGTCTTGCCAATGGAAAAACTGCCGAGTTCGACATGTCGGAGCTGGGAAACTCCCACTGGGATCATGGGTATGCCATGACCGTACATGCCGCCCAGGGTAAAACAGCTCAGAACGTCTTTGTGCACGCGGAGACCAACAGAAAGGCACTGCTGAATACCGAGCAGTTCTATGTCCAGATTTCACGGGCAAAGAATGGAGTTTACCTCTATACGGATTCCCGAGAGGGTCTCATCAAGGCTGTAGAGCAACGCACAGGCCAGAAGCAGGCGGCCAAAGAAAGCCGGTTCCAGGATCTTGCCCCGCTAGATCATCTGATGGATAAACTCTGGGATCCAGTGATGCCTCAGAGGGAACAGCAAAAGCGGCAGGAATCTCCCCAGCAGAATCAAGGGCGCGACCGTGGAGGGATAGAATTGTCTCGCTGACAACGATAACTGCCACGGACGGCGGTATACCTCATAAGTGTAATTATCATAATTACGGTAATCGGAAATCCCATTTCTTTCACATGTGAAAGTTTTTCACAGTCAATTCCCCTACGCGCCCCAAATGGGCAGAAACACATGGGCGAGTCCCACGTTACACGCGCGACAATACCTCCGTTTCATTAATACGGAGGATAACCCATGAAACCTATCAAACCATTTGCGACGGCTGTTTGCGTCGCGCTTCTAGGCGGTTGCGCGTCTATGTCCAACCCTGTCTCTAGCCTAACCGGTGAAGCCCCTCACCCTGAAGCACAAGCCACTGCAATAGACACTGGAGGAGCGCTAACTACCCTGCAATCAGTCGGCTTCGTGGAAAGTGATTTTGGTTCACCAGCAGCGATGCGCTCTGCCGCAGTCATGCTGTCAGCCCTAGGTGAGGAATGGCAGGCATTTAATGCATGGACAGAAGAGTTTTTCGAGCGCCAGGCCGAACTCAAAGGAAAAATCAGTTTCTCAGAATGCTTTGGAGAATCTGGAAACCTCCTGACCTACTCCCAGTACGCTGATGAAGAGGTTAAGCGCCGGGTTACCTATGCCAATACCCCGGATCTACAGAAAGGGGAATGGCAGAGAGCCGAACTGGAAGCGGGCAAGAAGATGGACCTCGATGACTTTGTGGAGTGGCAGATTGCGCGAGAAAATAACGAAGTTCTCGAACAGCATCGTCAGAGAGCACTTCGAGAATATGGTAGTAAATGCACCATCGGGACACCAACACACCATGCTCACTATGTTCTAAACGTACACTTTGCCGATGTAAAGGGCTCCTTATTCGCGGCGGCTATTGATCGTGCAGGTGCACATAGAGCGTTGGAAATGACCACCAGAGCCATGCAACAGCAGGTTGGCTCGATTAATGAGGTCACCAAAGCGCTTTGGACACTATCAAATGACGGTGAATGGCGCACTCCCACTGCGCCTTTGCCCGCCTTCGTCGGACGTTCTGAGGGAATCCTTCCGTGGCACTTGGCCGGCATGTGCTCACCTTTCGGCTCCGGATCTCGGAACAATGAACCCGTGCCAGTCGATGAAATCGCGGTAGCCCTGGGCTTTGAGCCTCGCCCGACAGACGGAGGCTGGCATTGCCTCACGTGGTCCGACTACAACTGGGAAAAGGTAGCTGAATTAGTTGCAAGTGAATCCAAGCTGCTTCGACAGTACATGGAAGAATACTCTCCAGTCTCGAACGGATACGCTGTTCCGAGCTGGGCTTACCCTGGACCGAATCATAAAGACCAGAAATTTTATACGCGTCGTCGGGATCTTAAGCGGGACAGCGGCATGAGTTCACGGTCAACTGTTCACGAACGTGAGACTTGCACAACCTATGCGGCGAAGAATTCCAACCTAGTGACTTGGTCATACCCTGCTTGCAGTACCCTCGAAGACCTGTCAAATGCCTTCGACAACAGGGCTGAGTTGATGCGCGCCGCAGGCCGAGCTGATGCTTTTACGTGCTCCCGCGACCTCACTGCCAGCTCGTACGCACCAGATGTATCAAAATGCCCTTCAGTGTTCCCCCGTTCGTCGATGGAGAGCGGAATACATAAAGTCAATTCCTTATAGTTCACCTCGGGGCCTATTGGCCCCTTTTTTTGACTGTTGCGCCCCAAACGGGCAATTAGCGACCGCTGCTTCAAGTAGAAAACGCGAAATAATGTCTCCTTCATGAAGATATATAAACAGGAGATGACTCATGAACAAATCAGCACTTTTATTTTCGATTCTTTCGGTCGCATCGGTTTCTGGCTGTCAATCGCTTATGGGGCCGTCCGAAGAAGTTCCCCTGACTGTACAAGGATATGAGATTACCGTTTCCACTGGGAAGTCCCTTGCTTCCTCTCAGGCGATCAGTCAAGTCTTTTTGCACGACGGATACAATGAGGTTGAACACTTTGGAAGAAAGGGAGAAAACGACAAAGTACAGGCTGCGTCAATCCATCATCAGGGATTATCGGAAATAGTCCTTAAAGAGTCGGTCTATCTCGAAACCGATTTATCGAATAAGCACAGCGAATCATACAGAAAAGTAAGGTTTCGAGTCGGATGCCAGGAGCTTGAGGATACAACAGTTTGCCGAGCAAAAGTAATTTCAGCTCAATCCGCGAGCCACTTTCTCACCAGAAACGAGCTTTCCGATTGGAATGAGACGAACAGTCTTCGATCAATCGTCAGCCCTCAGTACCAAAGCAGTATTGTGTACCAAAGAAACTAAGCAAGGAGTCTCACCATGGGAATCTTAAAACGTTTACTTCCTCGCAACTCTAACAATAGCGATGCGGAAAACGCCGACCGGATGCTAAAAAAACAGCTAGCGTCCGCTCGCAGAACTCTTGAACAGCATGAAAAAAACATGCGGGAAACGCTAGCGCATCTCGAACATATCCTTCATCCGGCTAACTATGTCAGCGCAAACTTAGAGAACGGCATCCTGACAGTAACCCACCGATATTGATAAGGAGAAAACTATGGATACTAAAGATAAAGCGAGAGTAGTCAGTATTTTGGACTCATTATCTAGGTCAGATCAGTCCGACCCGCATAAGTTTTTGTCTGAGATAAACAAGGCGGCAGAATCTTCTTTAGATCAAGCCAATATAAAGCAATTTACGAATAGTCAGCCTGAACCAACGCTGAAGCAATCTTCTCTCGATATTAGTAAGCTCAGGGAGGAGTCCGCGCTACCGAGAGAGCAAATAGAGGCCATTGAGAAAACTGCGGAACTGGTTCACCGGCTCGAATCGGCTGGATTTCAACGACCAGAAAAGGAAAACTGGGTCAGCGAAATGCTGAACAACCATCAACGAGGATACCTACAGAATGACATTTTCACAGAGGCTGCTGTAGGTCTCGTTTGGATGGCCGCGAAGTTAGCGGAGAAAGCTTTTATAAGCCCTGACAAAGAGCAAAAAACTGACCTGAAGAGCGAACTAGTCTCCGAAATCAAAGGTGAGCTCACGAAAATTAGCAAAGCCGCTGAGAAGCAGCTTGCTCATAGTCATATCAGGGATGCGGCAGCGGAGCGGAATCAGGTTATGTCCCATGCAATATCTCAGGCTCGTGAGCTTTGGAAAAGCGGGCAGGAGCAAAAAGCAGACAAGCTCATTGTTCAAACCCATAACAAGCTAACTCAAAGCGCTCGAAAGCAGTTCATGCACTACGAACCAAGCCCAGAGCATCGGAAGGTAGTATCGCAGGCCGAGGGTCGGGAGAAGGAGCGAGCAAAACTCGCAGAAAAAGCCCAAGATGCGACTATTGGTCACCAGAAAGAACGTGACCGGGACAAAGGGTTGAGCTTGTAGCAGTCAGTCTGGTATCAGAGAGCCCCGGTACATCCGGGGCTTTTTTGTTTGCCCAGCGAAGCTGGCAACCCCGTCAGGTTGAAAGAAACCTGAATCACCCTGACTGAGGGGAAGATAATCCGAATGGCAAGGGCGTTGTTGGCCAACGACAGGGTC
>PAJO01000066.1 GCA_002706085.1 Alcanivoracaceae bacterium
ATGGCGTATCATTCTCTGTTGGTTGTGATTCTTGCCGGAATCAATCAACAGGATACGCCATCCTTCTATCTCCCCGTACACCAGAAATGACCATAACTCAGGTATTGCCGCGGTTGGTCTAAACTGCTCGGCTCTAAACCGGAATCCCTTAACCATTTTTTACTGTCCAAGCCTCTCCGATCCAATAGATCAGCTAGCACCAATACATAGCTCCCCACTATGGCTTTAGATGTCACATCAGACTCCTGTTATATGCTTCAAATTGTCTTTTAATGACTGAAATCTGTCAACGCCTGACCTGTCTGCATTTAATGTCTGGCTACTATAGCTCTATAGATTCAGCTTGGAGACTAGGGCATGAAAGCGGATTTTACTTCCCCATATAATGAATCACTTGTCAGTGGTTTGGACGGATTTAGAAAGAGAAAATACTCACTTGGATGGGCTGTGCGTGATGCTATATCTGTGTTTGCCAGGCTCAAAGATATTCACGCTATCGCGGTAAAAAATAGACTGCCAGAAGATTTTAGAGAAGAAATAATGGTGGCGGTATCGAGAGCTAATGGTTGCACAATATGTAACTTTACCCACCATGAGTTTGCTCAGCACGCCGGGGTTAGTGAAGAAACTTTGCGTCAGCTTGAACAAGCGGATTACCACGACTTTGACCCACATCGAAAAATTGCGATTGATTATGCTGTTGCTCGTTCACTATCAGACTTTGGACCTGTTGATCCAGAATTAAATGAGAGGTTTGTTCAGGAGTTCACCGACCAAGAGCAATATGATATCGATTTTGTTGCTAGATTCATAACCATCATGAATCTTTCATGTAATAAATTAGAAGCCTTCTATCATAGGCTTAACGGGGATCCAGCGAAAGATAGTTCTATCTTTGGTGAATTGGTGATCTCTGGTGTTGCAATGACAATTATACCCGTAATGTATTCGTTGGTAGCGGTTGCACAGAAGCAACGATTGAGCAGGGTTGTTAAAGATTTCTTTGAATTTGCAGAACATTACGAAGCGGTTGTGCAGCCGTTGCTGATCGATAATAACAAGGAAAGCCATCATGCTTAAACGATTTCGCAGCAAAAAACCCTCGGGAGCATTCTCTGCATTTCAACATAAGACGGCTTCTCTAAAAGAGCTGGCAGTGCATGGATTGAACTTGGCGGCTAGCCCGGAAAATCTGTATGGAATACTTGTTTCAAAGCGGTTTGATCCTGCATTTCGGGAAGAAATAATGGTAGCAATCGCAACATTGAATGCATGTAAATACTGTAACTATGCCCATCATGACTTTGCTCTCCAGGCCGGGGTGAGCAAAGAGGAATTGGCACAGTTGGAGGGGATTGCTCCTGAGGATTTTGACGAGGAAAAATTCCTGGCGATTTCCTATGCTCGTGAACTTGCGAATCGAAACTTTTCTGGCGTCACGCCGGAATTGATTAAGAAAATGAAAAATAAGTATACCATCGAGGAGCGAGGGGATATTCAGACAGCAGCTCGCATTATTATGTTGTTCAGCATGATTTGTAATACATCTGATGCTTTTCTTTCCCGCTTGCGTGGTGAGCCTGCGGAAGACAGCAATGCGCTGGATGAAGCGGTGGTGGCATCGCTGTTCTTTGGGAGCATTCTTCCAGTGGTTGGGATGTATCTTTCCATTACACGAAGGCAAAACCCAATTAAAACCCTTTCTGATTTCCTGAACTTTTCTGAAAGCTACGCAGAGCGGGGTAATGCGGTATGACTACAACTAACACTGACAATGTGATCAATATGCATCAATTTTCGACGGCGCTCAACGGCACGATGAACCAAGAGGACCTTGATGCCGTATTTGCCCGTTTATCGGCCCCTAAAATTGATGAACTAAGCGAGGCATACCAAGGGCGACTTTATGCCGTTGAAGGAGTTCGTCGCTTGCCTCGATTATTGCGTGGACCTTTGCATGCAATTGTTAATTCGCCTTTTTCTCCCTGGAAAGGAAAGTTTATTGATGGCCGAAAAGGTGGAAACATGTTGCTTAATCGCGACGGTAAGCGCCAACTTGGCTTCTATCGTGTAACGAGAGGCAAGGCTTATGACGACGGTCGCCCAGTAATCGAGTTGGATTATGATGTGCCGGAAAATCCGCCATCATTGTGGCCAATTCGGGGGGAGCTACGAGCCTTGGGTGAGCAGTATTATCTAGCCCGAATGCTATACCGTACTCGTACAGGTTATTTTACTGTGCTCTATTTTTCACTGGAGAAATAGTGCATGGTTTTTAATAAGCCTATATTGCGATTAGGCGAGCTACGAAGCCAGTTAGGTTCCGCTCCCTCAATGCTTGCAAAGGTAGTCGCGGCGTACAGCCAGCAGAGACTGTCGCCCATGTTTGCAGAGAAGTTGATGCTGGTGGTGACCTCTGTTCTGGAATGCCGCTATTGCAACTGGATGCACTCAGAGTTGGCGATTCGGTTTGGCGTCGAACCTTCAGACATCGAGTCGCTTCTCTCCGGGGATTACTCTGTAGCCTCTGAATATGAGCGCATAGCCGTTGTTTATGCGCTTAACTTTGCAAAAACAGATGGTCAAGCTTCTACGACTGAACTATTATCATCTTTCTATCCGAAAGACGTTGCAGAAGATATAGTCTGGCTCGTGAAGTTTGTCTTTTTGACTAACAAGCTGGGGAATACATATGATGCATTCTTGGCGCGTTTGCGGGGGCAGGGCCCGGCAGATTCGAGTTTGCTAGTAGAGGTGGCTGTAGTTTTGACAATGACCCCGCTTTATGGGTCTGTAGCAATGCTTACACGTAAAGGTCGTAACCCATATTTTAGCCTTGATACATAGCGCCGCTCTAAAGCAAAAACACACTGGGGGGGGGCATCCCTCCCCGGTGTGTGCAATCAGAGATAAATAATTTAGGGCTTTGTCCTGCTTCTCAATATGCGTAATCAGCTTCCCAACCTTAATTTACTGTTAACATTTGAAGCGGCTGCACAATTTCAGAGTTTCAAGGATGCCGCCGAGACCCTTCATGTAACTCCTTCCGCTGTTAGCCAGCAAATTTCTTTGTTGGAAGAAAATTTAGGCGTAAAGCTTTTTGATCGGAAGAATCGTGCATTGTCGTTAACGGATGATGGTCAGAAATACTTTAGTAAAATAGCTCCCCATATCAATGGTCTTCGCAAGGCAACCGAAGCGCTGAAAGCGAATCAATCCAAGCCAGTAAAAATCAGCGTTATGCCTCCAGTTGCAGGGCGTTTGGTTTTGCCGAAATTAAACGATTTTCGTGATAGATTTCCCGATGTTGATTTGGCCATTGAAACCTCGATTTCCAATACAAACCTTGTTGCAACAAACACTGATATAGCAATTCGCTTTGGGCAGCCGCCTTGGGCAGGTTTGAATCATGAGAAGATCGCCGACGTAAGTGCTCTTATTATTATGCCCCCTGGTTTTACTGAACAGTACAATTTAAAAGGGGACATAACCAGGCTTGAAGAAATTCCTTTGGTTAATATGACTGGCCGTCCGGGCGCTTGGAAGCGCTTTTTTGATCAGTTGGGCTTGTGTGATTCCAGGGGGTCTCAGTACTACGTTGATGATTATCCTGCTGCTGTACAGGCTGCAGAGTCTCTTGGGGCTGCTCTCGCTTTGTATCCAGTAGAAATGCCATTAGTGGAGTCAGGCAGGGTTGAAGCCCCATTTCCGCCGATAGGGCCTCTGGATGAGGCCATTTACGCGGTTTATCCTAATAACAAGTCGCTTCCCGTTGGTGGGCGGGAATTTATAGACTGGCTGAAAAATAAACTGGATGAAATTGAGGAGCGGTAGTCATTTCGGATTAGCCTAGCTAACCTGAAGAGTTATTTTTTATCGTTTGTCGCCCCCCTGTCTATGTCATACATTCCTTTGCAATCAATGGCAAAGGAATCATCATGACTTCAATAAAAGCATCATTGTCATTCCCCCCTCGGACTTTCTTGTCAAACCATAGGCAGAGTGAGCTTTCTGCCCTTTTTTCCACGCTGGAGCCAGTTAAAGGGCAATTGATCCCAGGTACTTACAAGGGGACATTATTTGCTGTCAAGGGACTGGACTGGTTGCCGGCTATATTGAAAGTACTCCTTTACCGTTTGCTTACTACCTGGTTGAACCCTTGGCGGGGTAAAGCCTTTTCTGAGGATGGAGGCGCTAACCTTTGGGGGATTGGACCTTTTATTGCCCAGTGGGGTTTTTACTGTTTCGATAAAAGCGAATCAGAAGAGATTTTTCTCGATTATGGTGTAGAGAAAAATGCATTCTTCTTAAAGCCAATAATGGGTGAGATTCGGGTTTTTCAGGAAGGTCTTTACCTGGCGCGGATGCAGTACAGAGCCAAATCCGGTGTTAAAACGCTTTTGTATTTTACGCTAGAGGTAGAGGGCTAATGGTCGCTTCTCACTATAAAACGGTAGTGATCGGAAGCGGATTTGGTGGAAGTGTTCTTTCAAATACGCTTGCTGAGGCCGGTGAAGATGTATTACTGCTTGAAAGGGGGCCTTGGCGAGATACCCCAGCAGTCCGTTCGACGGATGTAACCGATTACGCACCTTTTCCACGAGGTTTAAAAGCGGTATTTACCTTGGTAAATAGGCTGGGCAGCCGGTTGCTGCCTGGAAATGGAGTTAAGCTATCTTCTCGCGGATTATTCGACATTCATCTTGGTAAAGAGATGACGGTTGTATGTAGTAACAGCGTGGGCGGTGGAAGCCATGTCTACAGCGCTATGAACGTGCGGCCTGAAAAAAAAGATTATTGGGATGGCCATGCGAAACAAGTCTCATCCCTGAAGATGGAAGAGCATTACGAGTGGATGATTGAGAAAATGGGTGCCCGTCGAATTATAGAGGCGGACAATGTGCCCAACTGGACACCTGAAGCTTTTAAAGACTCTGAGCATTTCGTTGCAAGCGATACAGTTGAGCAACCGGAAATGTCAATGCGGCTGGAAGGGTATCAAAGCGATTATAAGGATAATAGTTTTTTCGGTAGTGCAAACGGTGCTAAAGCATCTCTTGACAAAGTGATGTTGGTTCCAGCTTTAAATAATGGCTTGGTCATTGCTGATCGACATGAGTGCTTGAGCATATGGGGAATTGCGAAGGATAGATATCGGCTCGAAGTATTTGATCATAAATTAAAGCGCCGTGTTTACATCCTTGCGGACAATGTCGTACTTGCTTGTGGCACGTTGAACACACTTCGTATTTTGTTCCATAGCCGATCCATTGGCGGACTCCATGGAATGCCGGCGCTAGGTAAAGGCTTTGCCGGTAACGGGGATAGTGTTGCTTGGTGGGCGCTGAATGATAAAACACGCGACCTCTCTCTTGGGACTCCTACACATGGCCGATTTGGGCTGCGTGATCCAAAGACCGGCAAGCCCATGCCTGGTGTGAACCTGACACGGTATGGCTTTAGTGGTATCGACCAATTACCTCTCCCCTCATTCATTAAACGAAAGCTAAAAAGTGATGCAGTTCTTGTTGGCATGGGTGCGGACGAAGCTAATGCAATGGTTGTTTGGTCAGCAGGGAAAATGAGGATCAATTATAAGAAATCTGAGAATCCCATTCTTGATGATGTGCAAAGAGACTTTGACGAAGTGGCTTGCAGAAGCAAGAGCCCCGTCAGATACCTGAAAAATTTCCAGCTGACAGTACACCCACTTGGTGGGGCGCGATTATCGGCTAGCGTTAAAGATGGCGTCGTTCGACATGACGGTATGATCCATGATCACAAAAATCTCTATGTTGTTGATGCCTCGGCCCTTCCTGCAGCGCCCGGGACGCCGCCTTCAATGACAATAGCAGCCTGGTCCAGGCATGTTGCATTGGAAATGCTGCGTAAGGAAAAAAAATAATCTGTATTTAGCAGTTAGGAGGACTACATATGTATAGCAAAAGAACATTTAGTTTGGTTGGGTTTGTTAGATCGCTTGCGATGAATGCAATCTATATGCCGAGGTTTTTGATTGCTCTAATTAAGCCGTCTACATCTGCTGCCTTGAGAGAGCAGGTTATGCTCGGTTGTACCTCTGTCAATGACTGCCGTTATTGCACTTGGCTCCACACGAATCTTGCATTGAAAAATGCAGTTGATGTTGATGAGCTGAATGAGTTTATCAGTAACCCTGAAGCGGTATCGCTGCCTAAAAAAACTGCTGTAGCAGTCCTTTTTGCACAAAACTTTTCAGAGAATAGAACTAAAGCGGATTTCGACTCTGTTCAAAGGTTAAAAGAGGAGTTTGACGTCTGGAAAAGGTTGGAGATATATGCATATCTCCATGCTATTTATCTTGGGAATCTTTCAGGCAATTCATTTGATGCACTTCTACACAGGTTGCGCGGGGATCAAGTTGAAGGCAGCAACCTCTTTACCGAGATCGTAGTTTCCATATTCAGTGCGCCAATCCTGGTTTTTCTGATGTTCAAGGCTAGAAATGACAAGAAAGTTGTCATTAAGCCGTTGTAAAGGAAAATATAATGATTGATTTAATTTCATCAGTTACTGCGTCAACATTAAGATCGTGGCGAGGTACTCGTTCCGTCGTCCGTGAATCTCAACCTGAAAAGATTCTGGTTCTTTATGATATGGAAGGTTGTCCATACTGTCGGCCAGTAAGAGAAGTGATGACTGAGTTAGGGCTTGACGTAATTATCAAGCCTTGCCCAAAAGGAGCCCCAGGTTTCTGGAGCGAAGTAGAGGCGCTTACTGGGAAACACCAGGTTCCTGTGCTTTCAGACCCCAATACAGGCGAGGTAGTCAGTGGTAGTTATAGCATTATTGCTTATTTGAATAACGCTTATCCTAAAGGTGTCGCCACCTCCGAGCCGTCACTCCCCTCAGTTAGCAAGCTGGCATCAGGTGCGAGGTTTGCCAAGGGGATTCGTGGTCGTGATTCTAACCCGCCTAAAATGCTCTTGGAGTTATACAGCTTTGAGTCTAGCCCCTACTCCAGACTGGTTAGAGAGCAGTTGACTGAGCTAGGTATAGCATACGTTTTGCGCAATTGTGGGAAGCAACAACTTAGCGATCAAGGCGTCCCTTGGCTGCGACCAACATTCAAAAAGTATGTCCCTGTTCCCGGAAGTAACAGAGCAAAGCTATTAGAGAAAGCGGGAAAAGTCCAAGTTCCATACCTGTATGATCCGAATAATGAACGAGGGCTTTTTGAGTCTAAAATGATCATTTCTTACCTCAACAACCAGTATGGAGCCAAGTAATGAAATTCACTAATTGGTTACCTTTCGGAAAAGTACCTGAAATTTCTGCATCCGACCTCGTCAAAGAGCTTGATAGCTGGAAAATAGTTGATGTAAGAACCGTGTCAGAATTTGAAAATGGGCATATAGAAGGCGCTGTTAATCTCCCTATTACAGCGTTTACCGATGAAAATGTGCTTGGTTTGCAGCTGGCAAAAGACAAGAGGGTGATCGCTATTTGCAGATCGGCGCATAGAAGTATACCTGCCGTAAGAAAGCTTAAAGCTCTTGGGTTTAATGCGTATCAACTTAAAGGGGGTATGATTAGCTGGAGAGATAAAGGGCTGCCGGAAAAGTCTAATGAATCAGAGGCGGGTTAATGTTGCGTTCCTGCTGACCCAGGGTTCATTTCTATATTCATCCGTTGGTCCCCTGGAAATGCTGAAAAGTTTTAACTCCCAGTGTAAAGATGACCCTGTATATTCTGGTGGATTTAACGCTTACACAGTATCGCAGTCTCGTAAGGAAGGTAAAACCGCCTGTGGTGTTAACGTCGTACCAGATTATGATTTTTATAATTGCCCGGATCCCGATGTTGTTTGGGTTTCTTCACAATTGATTATAGAGAAAAGAGTATGCTCTGGCTCCGTCTGCTCTTGGCTCGCCAAACAAAAAAATAAAGGCGCTAAGATAGTGTCTGTTTGCACAGGGGCTTTCCTGTTGGCTGATTGTGGTCTGTTTTCTGGCGAAGCTGCAACTACCCATTGGGATTATGCGCACTCTTTGCAAGAGCGTTATCCTGATATAAATGTTGTGGCGAACGAGTCTTTAGTTGTGTCGAGTAATTTTATCACTACTGGCGCTGGTTTTGCCTGGCAACAAGCAGTTCTAAAGCTTGTTGAGATATACAAGTCCCGATATCTTTCATCCCAGATAAGTGAATCGCCACCAGTTCACTAGACACTTCTCAGCCGTTCTTGGTGACGCTTTTCATACTCTACCGGTGACAGCTTTTCATTAGAACCATGACGTCGCCGGTTGTTATAGAATATCTCGATATAATCAAAAATATCTGTCCGGGCCGCGTCCCGGCTATTGTAAATCTTTCGCTTTATTCTCTCCCGCTTCAACAGCTGGAAGAAGCTCTCAGCAACAGCATTGTCGTGGCAGTTACCGCGCCGACTCATACTCCCCTCCAGGTCATGCGCCTTTAGAAACGAGTCCCAGTCGTGGTTGGTGTATTGGCTGCCTTGGTCGGAGTGAACAACTACTTTGCCTTCAGGCTTGCGACGCCAGACCGCCATCAGCAGTGCATCCTGGGCCAGCTCCTTGGTTATCCTGGATTGCATTGACCAACCGATCACCCGTCTTGAGAACAGATCCAGTACAACCGCCAGATACAACCAGCCTTCATGTGTGCGGATATAGGTAATATCCGTTACCCAGCTCTCGTTTGGTGCTTGCGGATTGAACTGCCGCTGCAGGATATTCGGTGTCACCTTGTGTAGCTCCCCAGCCCTATGGTGTGGCTTACGATACCCCACCTGCGCTCGTATTCCCGTGTAGCGCATCAGACGGTGGACTCGATTGGGCCCGCATCGCTCGCCATACTCACGTAGATCCGTGTGGATCTTCCGGTAGCCATACACGGCTCCGGATTCCAGCCAGAACTGCTTGATCAGCCCGGACAGGCGCTCGTCCTCAATGGCACGAGCTGAACGAGGCTGTTTCTGCCAGGCATATAAGCCACTGGGGTGAACGTCCAACAGGGAACACAGTGAGCGAATTGGCCACCGCTCGCTGTGCTCTTGTATGAAGGCGTACCTCAATCGGACTGACTGGCGAAGTACGCCGCGGCTTTTTTTAGAATGTCGCGCTCTTCGGTAACGCGTTTAAGCTCTTTTTGGAGCCGGCGGATCTCGGCTTGGTCATCTGCATTGGCCTGATGCTGCTCAGAATCCAGGCCAAACTTCCTGATCCAGGCGTACAGGCTATGGGTGGTGACACCGAGTCGGTCAGCCACTTGAGCCACACTGTGACCACGATCCGTCACCTGACGAACCGCCTCAATCTTGAATTCTTCGGGATAGCGTTTGCTGCTCATGGACACCTCTCAGATTGCCATTTTGTATGGCTAAAAGGTGTCTAGCAAACTGGTGGCGATTCAGTTGAATTTGCTCCCGCACCTGATCTTAGAGACGCACTAGAGGCTTGTACCTTATCTCGGTATGGTTACGGAGTCAGACTTAGCGCACCTGGAGGAGGCCGTAGGGTCTAGCTCATTGGTTACGCACTGTGCTCAGTAAGTGGTCTTCTTGATGCAAAGCTTGAAAATCTTGCGATCGGTATATTCCGGATCCTGGTTTGGTTTTGGGTTCTTCAGGTCCCGTTTTACTCCACGCCACTGTCTACCTGCGTCGGTACGTGACAGAGTTGCCGGGCTGACCGGATTGCACGACAGTTGTTAGCACAGGTTCGTATATATTGACATAAAATATGGAGTACGCACTGATATGGCTACAAAACGTCCGAGCGAAAAAGAACTAGTCGACGGCTATGATGCCTACACCGCGCATGACGATGAGCTGGCCCACCCACTACCTCAAGGGATTACACCTTTGGAGCGTCTCAAGGGGTCCGTCAAACGCTATGAACGGCCGACCGATCCGGTTTGGAGCGAGTATTTCGGCTCCGAAGGCGTTAGTGATGATCTTTTGGCGGATAGAGAGCAGCCCAAGAATGAACGAACATAATTTCCCTCGATAACGACAAGCCTAGAGTGCCTCATACTTTACAGAGGCCTGATCTAGTACTGACTGTCTATATCAGTAATGATTTTGCGAATTTAGTGTTTTTTTATGTTCCGCAATAGATATCTAAGTCGGTTTAACTGTAGAGATGGGTATATGGGGATGAATAGTTACGCAGATAAAACTGTCGTTGAACGTATAGGCGGGGTGCCACTATCTGAGCAACCAACGCTGATCGAAACGATTATGGCAGGGCTACCTTATCGGGCTCTTCTCGAGCTTCAGGCGATCTTTCAGATCCCAAATAGTGAAATAGGCAAAGCCCTTCTTATTACTCCCTCCACAATGGGCCGTAGAAAAGCTAGAGGTTATTTGCGTCCGGACGAGTCAGACAGAGTGATCAGGTTGGCCAGGGTGCTCGACTTGGCCATTTCGATGATGAACGGGAATGAACAGTCAGCAGTCATGTGGATGCTGGCGCCCAGAGAAATCTTTAATGGCGAGTCGCCGCTTATGCGTTCAGGAACGGAAATAGGCACCAGAGACGTAGAAGATTTAATTGGCAGAATTAGGAATGGCGTGTTCTGTTAGTATTTTCTAATGGCCCGAATTTGGTTTCTATGAAAGTGGGAGCGTTGTCCATAAAGTGGCCAGTTACTGGGTGCCTTGGCCTAAGTTTCCTAAGAGTTATAAAGTTTTTAGACTCAATTTGTTCTTTGATCGTTTCGAAATTAGGAGTCAATTTGAGCATGGTGATTTCGACGCGATGATGAACCTGTATGAAGGCCGTTAATATATCCTCCCAGTGCCCTATGAAGTCCGGATGTCGAGCCAATGAAGGGAAGCTTTTATAGGCATACATAACAGCTTTAAGGTGAAGAAAAGAGTCTTTCTTCACTTCTGCCAGTCTTACTATGTAAAGAATCGCGATAAAGCTGAATATTCCACCCCGCTGATAAAGCAGGTCGACATTATAAATACTATCTATCGGTAATGATTCTCCGTCTGGGGCTCCCTTGTAAGTTTTCGGCAGCTTCCAGAAAAGAGAGTCACTGTCACAGTAATCTGAAATTAAGCGATTAAGTTGAGACTTTCTTATCGTCTTATTTTGGAGAAGGTCAAAAAGAGGAAGGTTAAAAACTACTGACGATCCTGGAAGGATATTGTCTACTTGATCCACTTTAGACTTTGTTACGGAGTTGTCGCCTCTTAACCATTTGTACACTTGCCTTGTTGGCTCTGAGCCTCTTGTGATCATGGCTTCAAAATCCGTTTGACCTAAGTCATGCTCCCTGAGAATGCATTCGAGCCAGATCTTTGTCTGTATTTTTCGTGGTAGAGATCGAGAGATGTTAGTCATTCTGCTTGAGTCTTCATTAAGTCAATTAGAGCTATTTAATTTTCTTTAGGTAAAATATTTTCATTTTTTAAGTGATAATTTTACCGAGAATTTTGCACTTATATCATGTAGTTTCAACCTTTAATTTGACTCGTTAGGACAGGTGTGGTCGGGCGAGATGTGTGTTGATATGAGCAAAAAACTAATTTCTGAAAGATTGGATTCTATTAGAAAAAAATATGGCGAATTGCTTGATCTTAAGCAAGTCGCTGATTTTTATAAATACCCTTCGGTTCAGGCAGTAAGAAAAGCTCATCAGCGAGGAACTTTGCCTGTGGCGCTTCATCGTTTTCCGAGGAAAAGTGGGTATTTTGCTAAGGCGGAGGACGTTGCCAGAAGTGTAGATAGAATGATCTCCACCTCAAATAATTAGTGTCTCAATGAGTCCCATTGAGTCTAAAGAAGTGACCATAATTAGGAGGCTGGCAATGAATTAGGCACAAAAAAACCGAAACCCGTTACAGGTCTCGGCTTTTGGGGAAGGCATGCCTTCGGTGTAGGAGCCTCCAGTATCCCTTCCCCA
>PAJO01000067.1 GCA_002706085.1 Alcanivoracaceae bacterium
AGAGGATGATCGGAAGTCCGCAGGCGCGGTCGATGGCGAGCGCGTTTAGGGCATTCTCTCGCTCGGTCGGAACCGAGTAGGGTGGCGTGCCAAGCAGGATACCCGTGGCACCCATGTCCTTCGCACCCGTCGCCAGCGCGATCGAATCCGGCGTGCGCAGTGCACCCGTGCCGACAAAAACGGGAATGCGGCTCTTGACGTGTTCGGTAATGAAGCGGGCGATCTCGATCCGTTCCTCGACCGTCTCCGCATAGTTTTCACCAGTAGATCCGCCGGAGATCAGGCCATGGACCCCGGCGCCCACCAGGCATTCTACGAGGTCGGCAAGGGAGTTGAAGTCGATCTGACCCGCATCATCGAACGGCGTGATGACCGGTGTGTAGATGCCTTCCAGCTTGAAACGGGCTGCCATAATCATCTCCCCCATGCGGTTGCCGGACGCCATCTGCGTCTTACAATGCATGGGTAGGCCCCAAGTTTGACTATCGCAAAGGAGAAAGATCTGAGGCTCGGCATTAGCTGAGCTAATGGAAAATATTCATGGACTGTACCGTTCGGTTGTCTGACGTGGGAACTGTCACGATAACGCTGTCGCAGAGAGCTTCTTTCAGCTCCAGAAACGGGAACGGATAAGACGCCGCACATATCAGACACGCGACGCTGCAAGGGAGGACGTGTTTGAATACATCGAACTCTTCTACAACCCGAAACGCAAGCACACGAACAACGGCATGCTGTCGCCCGTTGACTTCGAAAACAGACGGCTCAAACTGAACAAGGCAGGTGTCTAGGAAACTAGGGACACCTCAATCAGCTAAGGCGACCCTGAGTGGAATAGAAACAATACGAACCGAAAAAGGCGGTTACATCCACAACAAACAGCTAGGTGTCCTCGCGGAGATGAAGTTCATCATGCAGAAGTTTGAGGCCGCTTGATCCTAAGGCATTCCACCACAACGATCCGGCCTCGGCAGACTAACGCAACAGTCTCACGGCGATGCACTACTCACCCAACGTTTTCAGCCCCAGCCAATAGCGCGTGTGTCGACGTTCACCTGTACGTGATAAAGCGCAAATCTCTACGAGGTCTTGCAAATCCCTAGTCGCGGTCGCGCGCGATGTGCCAGTGATCGAGATGTACTTCTCTGCGCTCAGGCCACCTTTGAACCCATCCGGCCCTTCGCGGAACATTCGCGCAATCACCTTGGCTTGTCGGTCGTTTAGCTGAGAGCGATGCCGGTCGTAAAAATGTGCCTTGGCGATGAAAAAGCTCACGCGGTTCAAGGTGATCTGTTGTGCTTCCAGGACAGCCTCTGCGAACCAAATGAGCCACGGCGTAACATCAAGTGTTTTCTGGTGACGCTCGAGCTGATCGTAATAGTCCTTTTGCTTTCGCTCGATAGTGAATGCCAGCGCAATTAAGCTAGGCTGGCCAATATTCTGAGCCAGCGATTTTTCAGCCAAAGCCCGACCCAAGCGACCATTTCCGTCCTCGAATGGATGGATGCTTTCGAAATACAGGAGGCTCAGACCCGCGCGTGTAAGCGCTTGCAAGGGCGCGGTGCCGCCCGGTCCTGTCCGATTGAACCAAGCGATATACCGGTCCATTTCAGCTGAAACCTGTTCCGACGGTGGAGCCTCAAAATAGACGACAGGGCTATCCATGTGCCCCGAGACGATCTGCATCGCGTCTTCGTGCTGTCGGTATGATCCGATAGTCTCTAGGCGCTTATCAAAAGACAAAAGCATCTCATGCCACCAAAACAACGTGTCATGCCCGAGCGCCGCCGCATAGGTCGCATAGACATCAACCATCATCTCGGCCACCCCCTGCTCGCGAGGTTTGTTTGGATAACTGTCAGGCTCCAATCCGAGGTGCCAGCGCAATGAAGACTGCACGCTCAGCCGGTCTAGCATCTCGCCTGCAATCGCGCTGGTCTTTATGGCTTCATCGCTGAGGAGATCAATACGGAGCTGATCACGCTCGGTCGGACACACATGGTGGAAAGCCCCAAGTACCTCACCTGACGACAACAGAAAGCGCTGTTCTAGCGGTGCCAATGCAGCCTCATCATACCGAAATTCCGGCCAGCCGGTTATCTGCCAGTTCCATGCCATGAGTTATAAGCCCTCTTTTTATAACTCACATAAAGACCACTCGTGATGCATAGAAGTCAACTCTATGCATCACTAAACCACGTCAAGCTTTGCAGCTTTAGCGAATTTTTACCTCGGACCTCAAAGTTCCACCGGACCCTCGCCATGCCTAAGCCCCGCCCATCCCCGCATCTTCCAACTGCTCCCGATCGGGAAGATCTCCAAGCGTCTCTAAGCCGAAGGCGACGAGGAACTGCTCGGTCGTCACAAAGGTATAGGGCGCACCGCGTCGCGGCGACCGTGGCCCGGTGCCAATCAGCTCGCGCGCGTGCAGGCGACCGATCAGATCACGGCTGATCTCCTTGCCGAAAATGTCCTTCAGCCCATCACGTGTAATCGGCTGGTGATAAGCGATGGCGGCCAGGACCGCGATGTCGAACTCGCTCAGGTCCAGCAATTGATCGCCGATATCCGCCGCCGCCCGGATCGCGGGCGCATAAGCCGCCCGGGTCCGGAACATCCAGCCGCCTGCGACCTGGGCGATCTCGAAGGACCGCCCCTCCAGATCGGCCGCAAGGTCCGCGACCAGCAGAGCGACCGAGGCCCCCTGCCCCACCACGCGGGCGAGATCTTCGCGCGACACAGGAGAGGCAGAGGCAAAGAGCACAGCCTCGATCCGGCGCATCCATTCGCGCCAGCGCAGCTCCGGCGGAAGGTCGGTCAACTCGCGGTCGAGCTCCGGCTCCGATCTGTCCTTCGTCATCCCTCACACCCCATAAAGCCGGAAGGTGTCACGCCCGGTCAGCTCACGCACCGCGCCGAGGTCGACCAACCGGTCGCAAAGCCGCCGCGCGGCGCGATCCGGAAGGGGCAGCGCCGCAGGTGCGACGGCATCCCGGGTCAGAAACATCTCGACCGCCTCGCCTGCCGCTTTGGCGCGCAACTTCGGGGCGACCGCTTTGAGATGCGCGGCCCGACGCGTGAGCTCCGCCGCGAGGCGCGCCGCGTCAATCGCCGATGAGATCAGTGCCCGATGACAGGCCGCCGCCAAGTCATCGCCATGCTGTCTCAGGTCAGCGCGTTTCAGACCTACGGCCAGCAGCGGCACGAGATGATCCCAACCGAGGGCTTGGGCAAGCGCCGCGTCCGCGAGGACGAGCGCGGGCACTTCGGCGCGAGGTGCATCGCGCAGCACAGCCTCCAGCGCCATAGCGGCCCGGGTCACTGGAGCGCCCTGGCCCGCATCGAGCCACATCGCGAGCTGGCCTGCTTCAAACGTCGGCAACGCCCGAGCCAGAGCCTTCACTGACACCGGACGTGCCGCCGCGCGCCGCCAAGACAGGTAGGTCTCTCCCGCTGGCCCGGGCAGATCGCCGGGACGCAACAGATGCAGCGCGTCCCGCAACTCACCTGCCCGCTCTGGTCTTCCGGAAAACGCGACACAGGCTTCCGCCGCGTGCAGCGCGAGCCGGTCGCGAAACAAGGCTTTGGGGATCTCACTATGGGCCAACACAAGGTGCAGATGGCTCAACGCAGCGCCCGACAAAAACGCTACATCTTCAGGGGTTTCAGCACGGCTGGAGGTGACCCATGCGGGCATCCGCGGTAGGGTGTCGACGTCGCTGATAGAATCTGGCCCGGCAAATGTCATAACCGAAGCCTACTCCATGGCGGCGCTTTATGCCACAAATTAACAACTTAAGCGCCCCAACATTCAATATCCAATTGTGTCCAATAAGTTTGCATTATCGGACGTTAAGGATTACGCTCCGCTCCATGTCAATGTCGTTTTGATTTCATGGGTGGACTGGCCCGAAATCGGCCCTCTCGTCGAGGAAGTTCCCATTTAATGGGTGGACCGGGCTCATGCTCAATCTGTGGACTCTTCCCGTCGCGCGGTCAATAGGGTTCTTTACCTTGCCTCCGGCTCTGATGGCGCGGGAAAACTGGCGCGGCCCTGCTGATCAACCTGTGCGCCACCTCGGGCAGTTCAGCATCGAAAACCAGCTCCGCGCCGAACAAGTCGCCGAGAGCGACCAGCGTCAGGGCGCGCCAGCGCACCGACAGGTGCTGGAGTGGCGCCTCTCGGCTCACGGCCCCGCGCGCCTCGAAGGGGCAATTCCAGCCCGGCTGATCGAACCAGAGTGCCAGAACCGGCCGCGCCGCATCCACCCGGTCGAGCGGCGCCCAGAGGGCACGGATCGTCTTCTCGAGACGTGCACGTTGGTCGGGCTCGCCCCACACAAGCCCTTGCACCTGGTGCTGAAGATCGAGAACACCTGCGGCGAAACCGGCGTCCCAGGGGCGCAATTTCTCCCCTTCCCTGCCGGTGAGCAAAGCCTCGCATTTGCGGCAGAATGGGCGCAACAGACCGCCTCGCATCCGGAAAGACACCCGCAGCTGCCCACTGCAAACCGGGCAACGGTCGTGCAACATCTCGCCGTGTGCCGGACAGGCCACCTGCTCCGCCAGCCGCCAGTCCGACCTCAGGTAACTGTCGCGCCCGGCCGAAGCGTCACTGTCAAAACAGCCCAGACAAACCGGCACGCCGGGCCGCTCCAGGATCCACGCTGGCGAACGATCTGGGAAGGGATGCGGGAGCGAGAGGCGGGCGAGCCGTTCCTGATCGACCCGGCAGGCCCGCGCCCAGAGCCTGACGAGGTCGGGATCGGGGGCGATGTCGTCGAGCTGAAGCAGGGACCGTATTCCCCTCCCCTGCCCCGCCAACCAGGCGGCCATAGCTGGGGCTTCCAGACCGTAACGGGCGGCAACCCGCGCCATCCAGGACGAGAGAAGTTCGTTTCGGAAAGGACGCGGCGCGACCGGCAACCGCAGTGGTGAGGTCATGCGCTGACCGGTTGCGGTGACCGTTTCCGGCGCCGGCGTGCGGTTTCGGTCATCGAGACCAGCGGCAGCACCAGGTCGTCGCCGAAGCTATGCACATCGAGGCGTTCCTTGCCAGCGTGGATGGCCGCCTCCGCCGCGGTCTCGATCAGACGAAATATGCGCGCCGTGACGCCGGAGGTGAGCTTGTGGATTCGATCCCTGGCTTCCGGGCTCAGCAGGTCGGAAGGTTCGCGCAGCGGCAGGATGCGCTCGAAGCTCTTCAGAAGACCGGCAAAGGCGGCATCGTTCTGCCAGGGCCTCAGGTGAAACGCCTCGAACCGCTCAGCCAGCTGCGCATCGGTCAGCAGGGCCTGGCGCGCGAGATCGGTTCCGGCACAAACCAGCGGAATCCGCAGATCATTGGCCAGAAACCTAATCGCGTTAAGAAAGATGCGTTGCTGCCGGAAGGTGCCGGCCAGCATGCCGTTCACCTCGTCGAGGATGATCATCTTCGCGCCCACGGTACGCAGGAGTGACCGGCAAACGTCCTTCTCGCGCGCAAGCGTACCGCCCGCCATTGCCGGTGCGCCCATGCTGGCCAGAAGCTCGCGGTAAAGATCACGCTCGATCGGCTCAGACGGCACCTGCGCGACCACCACCGGGCGATGATCTACACCGGTCACCTGGTTGAATTTCGGCGGATGATCACGTTCGAACTTGCGGACGATCTTGGTCTTTCCCATGCCGGTATCGCCGTAGATCAACAGGCAGGGCATCCGGTCGCGGGGTGGGTAGCTCAGCAGATTTTCCAGGCGCGCAAGGGCTGCGCCCGCCTGATCGAAACCGATCCAGCGGTCCGCCCTGATCCAGGCGATGCGCTCCGCATCCGGCAGGTTTGCAAACCGCCTATAGGTCGGGTCGAGATGCGCAAGCTGCCCGTTATCTGTCACGACCATTCCTCCACCTCGAACCCCGGATGGTCCTTGAGCACGTTCCTACCGCTCTCGGGCTCCGGAGCGGTGTCTTCGACCTCGTATGCCCCGGCACCATCAAGCGCCCGGTCACGACGCTCGGCAAACCGCCTCGCCTCCCGCGTCTTGCCCGTTGCGGCATCGACCAGCGCCCGCTGCTCTTCAATCACCTGGAATATCAGCTCTTCATCCTCCAATGATCGTCCCCGTTCCTTCAGCAGCGCCTGCGCTCGGCGATGCTCGGCGAGGGTAATCGACGGATGCCGCAGATCGGCAAACCGTACAGCATATCGCTGACCCCCGGGATTGCGCACGAACACCGTGGAGAGGTCGCGCGGATCGTAGAAAACCCGAAATCGCCGGCCCTGACGGCCCGCCCAGAGGCTCAAGATATCGTCCCAGTACCGCAACCCGAACAGATGGATGCCATCACGGCGCACCATACGCAGTTCACTCGGAAGAAAATCGACACGGAACCCTTCTGGATCATAGGGCTGACGCAAAGGGGTGGCGCGCTGCCCGAAGGCCTCGTGCCAGGCGGCAAGCGGAGGAATCCCGAGCATGCGGTGCCGTTCGGCATGGTAGCGGGTGATTTCCAGTGCTAGCCAGCGCTCCAGTTCATCGAGCGTCATCGCGGAATTCGAAACGGAATCGTAGTCACCGCGATCCTTGATGCTGCTGAAGGTCGAACCAGGCAACAGGTGCACCGCGCCCATCATCGTGCCGATCAGCCGCTCGATATGACCGCCATAGTGCGGGGCACCAATTGGACGGTACTGCAGAGAAATTCCATGCTCCTCGGCCCCGCGCGTCATCGCACGGGAGCGAAACTCCTTGGCGTTATCGACATGGATGGTTTCGGGCAGCCCGTCCGCAGGCCAGTCTGCGTCGATCCCGAGAGCCTCCAGCCACCCGAACTTCGGTTGCACAACATGCTGGATGGCCAGCGAAACGGACAGGGCCGACGGCGGTTCGAGCGTCAGGTAGAAGCCCGCCACCATGCGGCTGGCGACATCAATGGCGAGCGTCAGCCAGGGCCTTTGCAGGGGTTTGCGGTGAATGCGGTCCACGACAATCACGTCGACCAGCGTGTGATCGATCTGAACCACCTCATAGGCCCTGTCGACCCGGTAGGTGCCGGGAACCGGACGGTATTGGTTGCGAGCTGCTTTCGCCCCTTCCCGCGCCTTCGTCAGTTCGACAGGGTCCATCGCACCCACGCGATCGCGCAATGTGGCCCAGCACGGCGTGCGCAAATCCTGCATCCGGCAGCGCCTGCGCACCTCCTTGTGCAACGCATTGATGCTGGGCTTCTGGGGCGACTTGTAGAACGCCTCGATCGCTTCGGAAATCACCGCCTCGACCTCGTCCGGCAAGCGTCGGGTTCCGGGCTGGGTTCCCACAGTCGACGCCAAAAGCGAACTGGTGAGCGGGCGGGCTTTGTAGGCCCTGATCAGCTGGTAAAGCCGGGATCGTTTGATGTCGAGATCACGGCAGGCAGCCAGGAATTCGGCGCGCGGAATACGGGCTTGTTCGGCCAGTCGGCGGACCACAGCCTCCCGCTCGACCGCCCGTTCCCAGGCCTCGTCCTCTGCCGCGATGATGTCGGAATGGTCCACCATGGTCAAACCATGAAAACAGTATCAAAAGTCCAGCGATTCACCTAGAATCCAAAAATGAACCATGAACTTGAATCGCACAGAGTCAATAGCTTAGAGTCCAGTGGTGAAACTAAAACGACATCAATTGTCGTTTTAGTTTCATGGGTGGATTCGGCCGAAATCGCCTCTCTCGTCGAGGAAATTTCCTTCTAACCGGTGGACAGGCCTCTTGCTCAACCTGTGGACTCGTTCCGCCCCAGCGCCAATACCACGCTTTCCTTTGCCGCCCCGTAGGTTTCGCCCATCCGTGAGCCACGGCAATGGGGCGGCACGCCGGAACAGGACGAGGGCAGCCTCCGGCAGGACCGCGCCGGGCACCAGATCTGCTCCAAAGAGATCATGCAAGATCACCAGCGTCAGAGCCCGCCAGCGCACTGATAGGTGCTGAAGAGGCGCAGGCCGACCGACGGCCGCACGGGCTTCGTAGGGACAATTCCAACCTGGTTCATCGTACCAGAGTGCGAGGACGGGTCGGGCCGCCCCGTCGCGATCGAGCGGCGCCCAAATAGTGCGAATTGCATATTCGAGTCGATCGAGACGGCCTGCGTCCCCTCTGACGATTTCGCTGATCTGGCGTTGGAGCTCGAGAACTCCCGCAGCGAAATCAGCCTTCCAAGGGTCCTTTGTCTCCCCTCCCCCGCCGCTCAGAACGGCATGGCACTTGCGACAGAAGGGGCGCATCAGGCCATTCAGCATGTGAAGGGAAAGCTTCAGGCGGCCGAGACAGGCATGGCAGCGGTCCAGGAGCATCGTTCGGTGCGACTGGCAAACCACCTGCTCCGCCAATCGCCAATGCCCCCGCAGATAGGCATCGCGACCGGCAGCGACATCCGCATCGAAACAGGCAAGACAGACCGGCACTGTCTCGGTCAGAAACCAATCCTGCGGCCGATCAGGATATCGGGACGCCAGTGACCTGCGACGAAGCCGTTCCGGATCGGTCCTGCAGGCCTTCGCCCAAAGCCTGAGCAGCTCCATATCCGGCGCCACATCGTCAACCTGCCGCGCGCCTGCGTACCTCCCCCCCTGCCCCGCCAGGTACACCATCAGCTCAAGAGTCTCCGACCAGTAGCGCGCTGCAACCCGCGCCATCCAGGACGAGAGCAGTTCGTCCATGAACGGACGCGGCGCGACGGGCAGTCGGGCCGACACCATCATGCCCCGACCCGTTGTTGCACCGGCTTGCCCCGCCGCCGAGCGGTCTGGGTCATCGAGACCAGCGGCAGCACCAGATTATCGCCAAAACTATCCGCGTCGAGGCGTTCCTTGCCCGACCGAACCGCATCTTCCGCCGCCGTCTCGATCAGGCGAAAGATGCGCGCCGTCACACCGGAGGTCAGCTTGTGAATCCGTCCTCTGGCCTCCCCGCTGATCAGATCGGATGCCTCGCGCAAGGGCAGGATGCGTTCGAAACTTTTCAGGAGCCCGGCGAAGGCGGCATCGTTCTGCCAAGGCTTGAGATGGAACGCCTCAAAGCGCTCGGCCAGTTGTGCATCGGTCAACAGTGCCTGCCGAGCCAGGTCCGTTCCGGCACAAACCAGTGGAATCCGAAGGTCATTGGCCAGAAATCGGATCGCATTGAGAAAGATGCGTTGCTGCCGAAAGGTACCGGCAAGCATCCCGTTCACCTCGTCGAGAATGATCAGCTTCGCACCCACGGTCCGCAGCAGCGACCGGCAGATATCCTTCTCGCGGGCGAGCGTGCCGCCTGTCATCGCCGGTGCGCTCATGCTGGCCAGAAGTTCGCGGTAAAGATCGCGTTCGATGGGTTCGGATGGCACCTGCGCAACAACTACCGGGCGGTGGTCAACGCCCGTGATCTGGCTGAACTTTGGCGGGTGGTCGCGTTCAAACTTGCGGACGATCTTGGTCTTACCCATGCCGGTGTCACCGTAGATCAGCAGGCATGGCATCCGGTCACGCGGTGGATAGGTCAGCAGGTTCTCCAGACGTGCCAGAGCAGCCCCTGACTGATCGAAACCGATCCAGCGGTCGGCCCGGATCCAAGCGATGCGCTCATCATCCGGCAGCGCCGCGAACCGGCGGTAGGCCGGATCGAGATGTGCAAATGCGATGCCTTCGGTCACGACCATTCCTCAACCTCGAAGCCCGGGTGGTCCCTGAGCACGTTCTCGCTTTCCTGGGGCACCGGGTCGGAATCCTCAGCCTCGTAGGCCCCTACCCCATCAAGCGCTCGGTCCCGTCGCTCGGAAAACCGCCTGGCTTCCCGTGTCCTTATGCTGGCCGCATCAACAAGGGCGCGCTGTTCCTCGATCACCGCGAATATGAGGTCTTCGTCCTCGAGCGCGCGCCCACGCTCGCGCAAAATCGCCTGCGCACGACGATGCTCCGCAAGGGTGATGGACGGACGGCGTAGGTCCGCAAACCGAACAGCATAGCGCCGGCCTTCGGGGCCAAGCACAAAGATCGTCGAGAGATCGCGAGGATCGTAGGTCACGCGCAATTGCCGGTCCTGCCGACCAGCCCAGAGGCTCAGGACATCGTCCCAATACCGCAGGCCGAAGAGATGGATGCCATCGCGGCGTACCATGCGTTCCGTGCTCGGCAGGAAGTCGATCCGGAACCCCTCGGGATCGTAAGGCCGGCGCAATGGTGCGTCGCGCCGCCCATAGGCCTCGTTCCAGGCCGCGACTGGCGGAATGCCGAGCGAGCGGTGCCGTTCGGCATGATAACGGGTGATTTCCAGCGCCAACCAGTGCTCCAGCTCGTCGAGCGTCATCGCCGACTTGCCCACGGAATCATAGTCGCCGCGGTCCTTGATGCTGCTGAAGGTCGATCCCGGCAGCAGGTGGACCGCCCCCATCATCGTGCCGATCAGCCGCTCGATGTGACCGCCGTAATGTGGCGCCCCGATCGGCCGATACTGCAACGAAATCCCGTGCTCCTCGGCGCCCCGCTTCATCGCTTTTGAGCGGAACTCCTTGGCATTGTCGACGTGAATGGTCTCCGGCAATCCCTCGGCGGGCCAGTCTGCGTCGATCCCCAAGCTCTCCAGCCAGTCGAATTTGGGCTGCACCAAGTGCTGAATGGCCAGTGCAACCGACAAGGCTGATGGCGGCTCCAGCGTCAGATAGAACCCTGCCACCATGCGGCTGGCGACGTCGATAGCAAGGGTCAGCCAGGGCCGTTGCAAAGGCTTCCGATGAACCCGGTCCACGACGATGACATCCACCAACGTGTGGTCGATCTGAACCACCTCATAGGCCCGTTCGACCTGATAGCTGCCTAACACCGGGTGATGGCGCTGGCGAGAGGCCTTAGCGCCCTCACGCGCCGCCATGAGTTCCGCCGGATCTATCGCCGCCACACGGTCCCGCAGCGTGGTCCAGCACGGGGGACGCAAACCCCTCTGACTGCACCGCCTGCGCACCTCCTTTTGCAGGGCGTTGATGCTCGGCTTCTGGAGGGACTTGTAGAACTCCTCGATCGCCCCCGAAATCACCGCTTCGATCTCGTCAGGCAGCCGACGGCTGCCCGTCGGTGTCCCAACCTGAGCCGCCAACAACGAACTGGCGACCGGGCGCGCCTTGTACGCTGAGATCAATTCGTACAGGCGAGAGCGCTTGAGACCAAGATCGCGGCAGGCCTTTAGGAATTCGGCACGGTTCGGTGCCGCCTTGCTTGCAAGGCGGCGTATCACAGCTTCCCGCGCAACCGCCTGTTCCCACGCAGCATCGTCGACGGCGTTGATGTCTGCTCGATCCACCATGGCCAAACCCGGAAAATAAGTGTCTTATGTCCGATAATAAAACTATAATCCGGGAATGAAACAAGAACATGAACGTACTAATATCAATACGTTAGTGTCCACTAATGGAACAAGAACGACAGTCAGAAAACACCGAAAAATCAAGCTCAGAGCCGCCAATCGAGTCTTCGGTCAACAAAGACGACGAGAGAGATCGCCCTGACGGCGAGGCCTTGAGCCTGCCTTCCTTTGTCGCCGGGTCCGGCACCCTCGATCGGCTGGTCGATACGGCCCGCGACTACGCACGCGCTGCTGCGTCCGAGAACACGCTGAAGGCCTATTCGAAGGATTGGGCGCACTTCGCCCGCTGGTGCCGAATGAAGGGCGCGGAACCGCTGCCGCCGTCGCCTGAGTTGATCGGGCTTTATCTCGCCGACCTGGCGTCCGGGTCTGGCCCCTCCCCTGCCCTATCGGTCTCGACCATCGACCGGCGCCTGTCGGGCCTCGTCTGGAACTACGCGCAGCGCGGCTTTTCCCTCGATCGCAAGAACCGACACATCACGACAGTGCTGGCGGGCATCAAGCGCAAGCACGCGCGACCACCGGTTCAGAAGGAAGCCATCCTGGCGGAAGACATCCTCGCGATGGTCGCCACCTTGTCCTACGATCTTCGCGGGCTACGAGATCGTGCAATCCTGTTGATCGGCTACGCAGGAGGCCTCCGCCGCTCTGAAATCGTGAGCCTCGATGTACATAAAGATGACACGCCAGATTCCGGTGGATGGATTGAGATCATGGAGAAAGGCGCCCTCCTGACCCTCAATGCCAAGACGGGCTGGCGCGAGGTGGAGATCGGCCGCGGCTCGAAAGATCAGACCTGCCCCGTCCACGCCCTGGAGCAATGGCTGCACTTCGCGAAGATCGACTTCGGCCCTGTCTTTGTCGGGACCTCGCGCGATGGCAACCGCGCCACCGAAACGCGACTGAATGACAAGCATGTTGCGCGCCTGATCAAGCGGACGGTCCTGGACGCCGGCATCCGATCCGAGCTGCCCGAAAAAGAGCGCCTGGCGATGTTTTCCGGTCACAGCCTTCGCGCCGGGCTCGCCAGTTCGGCCGAAGTTGACGAGCGCTACGTCCAGAAGCAGCTAGGGCATGCCTCGGCAGAGATGACTCGTCGCTACCAGCGCCGACGCGACCGGTTCCGCGTGAACCTGACCAAGGCTGCCGGCCTCTGAGCCCCTGCCCGATCACGCCGCCTGCCCGCTGAGTCTGCCATAGAAGCTGCGCTCGAGATGCAGCTCCCCTGCCCCGGCCTTCTCGACCATGCCGCGCAGATAGCCGCCCGGCGAGGATACTTCGCCTGCGCAATGCTTCTCGAAGACAAGCGCCAGCGCTGCTGTCGCCACCTGTTTGCCCAGCCGGTCCTGTGCCACGTTCCAGGCATGCTCGGACACCCCGATCATCGGCCTGAGTTGACCAGCAACCCGGTGCAGATCGCCCCAATCTTTCAGGAACCCGCCCATATTGCGTGCCCAGGATGCGAATTCGGGACAAGCCTGCATCACTGTGGGCAGATCCAGTGCCGCGCGCTTCTTGCGTACTTCAGCCACCCACTCTTCCAGCTCCCTATCAACCTGATCTTCGGGCTGAGCATTGGGCACCACGGCCGCGGCTTCCTCATGTTCTGAGGAATTACGAGTTACAGGATAAAGTTGGTTTGTAATTAGTATATGAGGGTCAGAAATGACCTCCCTGGGGTTCATTTCTTGAGTTTTCTTAGAACCTTGTTCCTTGGTTTCAGGGGTGTTTTCCACAAGCTGAACAACCTCGGTTGCCTTGAGATAGGCCGCTTCGACGCGCTCCTGAAGCTCCTTGAACCAGGTTAGCAGCCGCTCAAGCTGTTCTGAAGCTTCATGGCGGCGAGGAAGCCGGTCCAGAAGCTCCTCGAAGAGACCTGTGAATTGCGTCCAGGGTCCGCGCAGCGCGCTGCTGACGGCCGCTTCGATCCGAGCGCGGATCATACGGCGTGCAACCGTGATCTGGCGCTTCAGGCGCTGACAGAGCTCACGTTCGGCCTGCAATTCGGCATGCAGTTCCTCGAACTCTTCGACGCGCGCCGACAGGGGCGACAGATCGAAGCCATAGGCCTCGACGATGCGTCCCTCGGCGTCTCTGCGGCCCCACCGCTTGCCGTTGGGGCTGTCCTGGAAGGAGATCACGCCAATCTCGGCCAGGCGTCGCGCATGGCGCTTGAGCGCGGAGAGCGAAAACCCCGTCTGCTCCATCAGATAAGCGTTCGACGCCCAGACGATCGGACGCTGCCCCTCCTCCCAGTCCTGAGCCTGTGTAAACGCCCCGAGCGTGTCGAGGAGCATCATGTCTCCTGCCTTGAGGCCGATGTAGGCCCCCACCCGCTTCACGGCCACGAAGGCCCGCGTTTTGGGTACAGCCACCTGTTCACCGGCTTGGGCAAGCTGCTCTGCAATGCCAAGACCCGGTGTCGGCTTGCGCCAACCTGTATGTTTCATGCCTGTTTCTCACCTCCAGTTATG